>WSLY01000026.1 GCA_013316825.1 Lachnospiraceae bacterium
AAAATGGCAGAAGCCGGAATTGCGGAGAATCCGCTTCTGCTCGGCACGGATGAGTATTTTGTGCTGGGGGACAACCGCAACAGCTCCGAAGACAGCCGTTCGGCTAATATCGGACCTGTGCGGAGTAGTGACATCTTAGGGCGTGTGTGGTTTCACATGGGCTGTGATGAGGAAGGAATCGGTTTTGTAGAATAATGGAAAATACAAATCTCAACTGGTATCCCGGTCATATGACGAAAGCAAAGCGTATGATGCAGGAAGAGATAAAGCTCGTAGATTTGGTGATAGAGCTGGTGGATGCGAGAATCCCGCTTTCCAGCAGGAATCCTGACATAGATGAACTGGGAAAAAATAAATCGAGAATTATTCTTTTAAATAAAGCGGATTTGGCGGACGAAGAAGGCAATCGGAGTTGGACGGCATATTTTAAAAAGCAGGGTGTTTATGTGCTGGAGATGAATGCCAGAACCGGTTCTGGCACAAAAGCAATTCATGGTCTGGTGCAGAGTGCATGCAGGGAAAAGATTGCGCGCGACAAAAAAAGAGGGATTCAGAACAGACCGGTACGGGCCATGGTGGTGGGGATTCCTAACGTGGGAAAGTCTACCTTTATCAATTCCTTTGCGGGCAAGGCGTGTACCAAAACCGGCAATAAACCGGGCGTAACAAAGGGAAAGCAGTGGATTAGGCTGAATAAATCCTTGGAGCTTTTAGATACGCCGGGGATTTTGTGGCCGAAGTTTTCAGAGCGGGAAGTAGGACTGCGGCTGGCGTATATCGGTTCCATGAATGATGACATTCTTGCGATAGAAGAGCTTGCACTTGATTTTATCCGTCATATTGCTGGAAGATACCATCATGTATTTGCAGAGAGATACGGCATTCAGTATCCCCAGACGCTTTCGGAGGAAAAAGCGGCGGTCCGTATATTGGAGGAAATTGCAGAAAGCAGGAAATGTTATATAAAGGGCGGCGAACCGGATTATGGGAAGGCGGCTTCTCTGTTGATAGAAGATTTCAGAAGCGGAAGACTGGGGAGGATTACACTGGAATTTCCGCCTAAGGTTTAAAAAGGGAAAAGACTGCGGCATACGTATGCGGCGGGGAAGGTCAGGCAGGAAAGGCAGGAGCATACATGAAAAAGAAAAAGTTTATGAAGGAGATTTTAAGTACAAGTCTTTATCTTTTGTTTGTACTGGTGGCGGTATATCTGGTGATTGTTTTTGTCGGACAGAGGACGGTGGTAAAGGGTTCGTCCATGGAGCCTACGCTTTATGGAACGGATGTCAATGACCCGGAAAAGAAAGGGGATAATCTGATAGTCGATAAACTGACATACCGCTTTAGTGACCCGAAAAGATTTGATATTATTGTGTTTCCCTACAAATATACCGGAGAGTTTTTTATCAAGAGGATTATCGGTCTGCCCGGAGAGACCGTACAGATAGATGAAAACGGCTATATCTACATAAACGGCGAGATATTAAAAGAGGGCTACGGTAAGGAAGTGATTGCCGACCCGGGGCGGGCTTTGGAACCGGTGCAGCTTGGTGAGGATGAATATTTTGTGATGGGAGACAACCGCAACAACAGTAAGGACAGCCGCGACCCGAGTGTGGGAAATATTCACAGAAGCGAAATCGTGGGCAGGGCATGGATTCGCATATGGCCTTTCAGCCGGTTTGGCATATTGCAGCATCAGTAACGGACGTCAGGGATGAATGTATCAGGGAGACGGGGAAGCGCATGGAGAGAAAGATTTCTGAAATAAAGGCACTTTTTCAGGCAGCCGCTGTGGATGAGCTGCCTGAACTTATAGAAGCATTTCGTGCGGATACAAGAAGCGGTGTACAGGCTGTTATTGCCGGGGCAGAAAAACGGCAGAAGGCGGTACTGGACGAAAAAAAGCGTCTGGAGGGCATGAAGCGTTATGAGCACCAGTATGCACAGGCGGGGGTTATCTGCGGCATTGATGAAGCAGGCAGGGGGCCTCTTGCCGGACCGGTGGTGGCAGGAGCTGTGATACTGCCTAAAGATTGTGAAATATTATACCTAAATGATTCCAAACAGCTATCCGAAAAAAAGAGAGAGGAGCTGTATGCGGTTATTATGGAGAAGGCGCAGGCAGTGGGCGTGGGTTATGCATCGCCGGAGCGGATTGATGAAATCAATATTCTGCAGGCGACCTACGAGGCCATGCGGGAGGCAGTAGGCGCGCTTTCGCTAAAACCGGACATTCTTTTAAACGATGCGGTGACAATTCCTGGTCTTTCCATCAGGCAGGTACCTATTATCAAGGGAGATGCAAAGAGTGTGTCCATTGCGGCGGCGAGCATCATAGCAAAGGTAACCAGAGACAGGCTGATGCGGCAGTATGACAGCCTGTTTCCAGAATACGGTTTTGCACAGAATAAGGGGTATGGGGCGGCTTCCCATATTGCAGCATTGCAGAAATACGGAGCGACACCCATTCACCGAAAGAGTTTTATCGGCAATTTTGTAGCGTTGGAATAAGAGGAGGGAAGTGAATGAAGCTTTCCGATATATTTTCGGCAGCATTGAAACCGGCAGATAACAAAAAAGAAAAGGCACAGACGGAAAAAAGCGCAGGCGGCGAGCGCGTCAGCAGGCAGATAAAGTCACTGACGCCAGGCAGACTCTTACAGGGCGAAGTAATCGGCAGAAACGGCAAAGAGGTGCAGATTAAGCTGTCGGATGATGTGGTGATTACGGCAAGGCTTGACAGGGATGTCAATGTGGAGGATGGGAAAATCCTGACCTTTGAGGTGAAAAACAATGGCAGCAGTCTTTCTTTGAGCCCGCTGTTTGCCAACACGGCGAATACGGACAATGTCTTTAAGGCGCTGCAGATGGCGGGACTTCCCATCAACAGTGAGACGGTATCGATGACGGAGACTATGATGCAGCAGGGGATGAGTGTGGACAGCGCCGCCCTGCAGGGGATGTTCAGAGAGGTATCGGCACATCCGAATGCGGCGGCAGCGGACATTGTGCAGCTTCGCAGTATGGGAATCCCCATAACGGAAGAAAATCTGAACCAACTGCAAAGCTATAGGGAGCTGACCCATGAGCTGGTAAAGGGCATGACGGATGTGCTGCAGGAGATTCCGGCGGCATTTCGGGAATTGTATGCCGCATCGCCGGATAAAGCGGTGCAGATGTATCAGGCAATATTAAGAAGCCTGCTGCCGGATGCTTTAGAGGACGGCGTAACGCCCCAGATACAGGGAGAAATCGTGCCGGAGGAAGGTTTTGCAGACGTTTTTACAGAGGGAGGCGTAACGCTTTTAAACGAACAAAACGCGGAGAGTATTCTGGGGATGGCAAATCCGGCAGAGGAAATGCTGCCAAATGGGGAAGAGACGCTTCCTTTGCAGGCAGGTGAGGAAACAACTTTGCAGGAACGATTGAGTCCGCAGGAGTTAAAGAGCTTTGTGCGGCTGCTTGCAGCGCTCCCACAGGAGGGGAATCCTTCGTTTTCGGCGCTTTTACAGGAAGCAGAGCAGGGGAAGGCGGAGGTCGTAAAAGTCCTGCATACGCTGTCCGACCTGCATCCGGCTGCCGGCAGCGAAGCGCATACGGCGTTAGCGGAGATATTTAAAAGCGATGCGTACCACAAGCTGCTTTTAGGAGAGGCATTAAAGCAATGGACCATGAAGCCGGAGCAGGTGACCGGAAGCAGGGAGGTGGAAGAGGTATATAAAAGGCTGGAAAAGGGTCTGTCCGGTATCAGGGAGGCGCTTTCGGAACATGGTGCGGCGCAGAGCGGCGCTATGAGAAGTGCGGTCAGCCTAAGCCAGAATGTTGATTTTATGAACCAGCTCAATCAAATGTATACTTATGTGCAGCTTCCGCTCAAAATGCACGGGGGACATGCCAACGGCGAGCTGTATGTGTACACCAACAAACGTTCGCTTGCAAAGAACGACGGTACTGTGAGCGCGCTGCTGCATTTAGATATGGAAAACTTAGGTCCGCTGGACGTTTACGTTGCCATGCAGCAAGGGAGAGTCAATACGCGTTTTACGGTAAAAGATGATGAAATGCTGGATTTTCTGGAGGCACACATGCATATTTTAAATGAACGGCTGGAAAAGAAGGGATACGCCATGCATGTGGAGATGTCGGTGCGCGAAGATAATGAAAAAGAGACTCCCATAGAGCGTATGATACACGCGGACAAAAAAGCAGCCGTATTGTCACAGTATGCATTCGATGTCAGGGCATAAAGGAGCGGAATGGAAGAGAAAAAAAAGGTAAAACAGGCGATTGCACTGGAATACAATCCCGATGAGGAGGCGCCGAAGGTCATAGCGACAGGACGTGGTGCGCTGGCAGAGCGGATTATTGAGAAAGCGAAAGAGTCGGATGTTCCCGTACATCGGGATGATAAGCTGGCAGACACACTCTCCCGACTGGAAATCGGCGATATGATTCCGCCGGAGCTTTATGAGGTGGTGGCGGAAATACTGGTATTTGTGGATTCTATGGACAAAATAAAAGGCAAGATAAAAAAATAAAGAAAAGAGATGGGACAATGAAGAAAAAGAAGGTAACGAAATGGATAAGTGCGGCAGCGGCAGGGCTTTTGTGTATCGCCTTGTTTGGAGGCTGCGGCAAGGAGACGAAGGATGCGGGAAGGGGAGATACAGGAGAGGAATCTCAGGGACAGGAAAATGCGGAGCAGGAGCTGCTTTCGGGAAAGCATCATGTGGATATTTATATCAAGGACATGGGCGTGATTTCCGTGGAGCTTGATGCGGACAGCGCCCCCATAACCGTGACAAATTTTATAGAGCTGGCAGAAGAAGGCTTCTATGACGGATTGACCTTCCACCGGATTATAGATGGGTTTATGATGCAGGGCGGCGACCCTAAGGGCGACGGTACGGGCGGCTCTGCAAACAGCATAAAAGGGGAATTTGCAAGCAATGGGGTGGAAAATCCCCTTTCTCATACAAGGGGTGCTATCTCCATGGCGCGTTCTTCCATGCCAAACAGCGCGCGCTCTCAGTTTTTTATTGTGCACGAGGACAGCACATTTCTTGACGGAGACTATGCAGCGTTTGGGTATGTGACGGAAGGCATGGACATTGTGGACGATATTTGCGAGAATACGATGGGGCAGGATGAAAACGATATTGTGCCGGTGGAAAACCGCCCTGTGATTGAAAAGATAGAAGTGATTGATTAGAGAAAGGAATAGGATGGAAAACGACAGAAGATTTGCGTTATTGATAGATGCGGACAATATTTCGCCGAAATACATCGACATTATCCTGACGGAGACGGTGAATTATGGAATTGCCAGTGTCAGAAGGATTTACGGGGACTGGACCAACAATTCCAAGCAGTCGTGGAAAGACTGCCTTTTGCGGAATTCCCTGACGCCGGTACAGCAGTACAGCTATACAACAGGAAAGAATTCCTCTGACTCGGCGATGATTATCGATGCCATGGATATTTTGTATGGCAACCATGTGGACGGCTTTATCATTGCAACCTCCGACAGTGATTTTACCACACTGGCAAGAAGGCTCAGGGAAGATGGTAAAATGGTGATTGGCATGGGAGAAAGCAAGACGCCCATGGCGTTTATCAAGGCGTGCGAGCAGTTTAAAACACTGGATGTTTTGTATGAAAGCTACAAGGGAGAGCGTGATTTGGAGGAGAGCGCTGCCGCAGCGGAAATAAAATCGCAGGATAATGCGAAAGCGCGGGAGGAGCTGCCTGAGGCAAAGCCGATTACAAGCCTGAAAGTTATTCAAAGAGCGGTGCGTGAGATTATTGAAGAGCAGTCGGAGGAGGGGGGCTGGATGCAGCTTAGCAGGCTTTCTACCTCGCTGCAGAAGCGATATCCTGATTTTGACTGTCGTGTCTACAAATTTTCGAAATTTAGCAAGATGGTAGAATCCTTTCCGGAGATTCAGCTTTTACGGAAAGGGAATGACTGGATGGTGGGTGCGCAGGATGCGTCTGCGAGCTTAGAGACGATACGGCGGGCGGTATTGGATATTCTTGACGGACAGCCGGCAGGTCATGAATGGATGGGGCTGGGAGAGCTGGGAAGCACACTAAAGAAAAAGTATCCGGAATTTGATTGTAGGACTTATGGTTTTCAGCAGCTCAGCAAGATGCTGAAGTCTTTTTTGGGGATTGAATTGTCAGGAAAAAGCGAAGTGCGCAGAAAAAAATGAAAGCAAAAAACTCCGGAAAACACCGGAGTTTTTTTATCGTCATATCAATCGGAACAGGGCTCATTGATAAGGGACGCGCATATTGTAGGATTCCAGTATGCCATGTATCTTTTCTGTGGTGGCAAGCGTGTTTGCCAAAGATACGTCATGATTCATAAAGTCGATGATGGAAGCTGTAAATTTGCTCATATCCGCTTCTACAAAATAAGGCTTTCTTACAATCTCGGGAGGCAGATAGGTCAGGTTGGTGGTGATAACCTTGTCAAAATGGCATTTTTCATAGGCTTCGTCAAATGCTTTCAGACCATTTGTAAAGAGACCGAAAGTACAGCAGATAAAGACGCGTCTGGCGTGCATTTCTTTTAACTGCTTTGCGGTATCCAGCATACTTTCGCCGGAGGATATCATATCGTCGATGATGATGACATCCTTGTCCTCGATTTTATCGCCAAGAAATTCATGTGCCACAATGGGATTTTTGCCGTCTACCATAATGGAATAGTCGCGCCGCTTGTAAAACATGCCGGTATCCACGCCCAAAACCGTAGCAAAGTAGATAGCGCGGTCCAAAGCGCCCTCGTCGGGGCTGATGACAACCAAGTGCTCTTTGTCCACGATTAAGTCCTCCTCGGCAGACAAAAGCGCCCGAATAAACTGGTAGGGCGGCGTGAAATTATCAAAGCCGTTTAACGGCGTTGCATTCTGGACTCTGGGGTCGTGGGCATCGAAAGTAATCAGGTTGGAGACGCCCATGGCGCCCAGTTCTTTGAGCGCGTAAGCGCAGTCCAAGGACTCCCTGCCGTTTCGCTTGTGCTGTCTGCTCTCATAGAGAAAAGGCATAATCACGTTGATGCGGTGTGCTTTGCCGTTACATGCGGCAATGACGCGCTTTAAGTCCTGATAGTGGTCGTCCGGCGACATGTGGTTGGTGTAGCCGTTTACACTGTATGTAATGCTGTGATTGCAGACGTCTGTGATAATAAAAAGGTCTTTGCCGCGGATGGATTCGTGGAAGATGGCTTTGCCTTCACCGCTGCCGAAGCGGGGACATGCAAAGTCTGTCAAATAGCTGTTTTCGATATAACCGTGGAAAGCGGGGTCGTTTTTTACTCTGTTATTGACGCTTTTACGAAAGCTGACAAGATAATCGTTTATTCTGCGCGACAGATTCGCGGCAGAGGGCAGCGCTACAAGCTTTAACGGTGCCACCGGCATGGTATGTTCCAGTTCATGTAAATCGGGCATAGCTTCCTCCATATGTAGGTTGTACTAACAATTAATTTATAACATTATGCTAGTGACACGTCAAGAAATTTCTAGTAGAATAGGGATATAAACAGAATAGGACTGTTGGCATAAGCAGGTTTGCCGGCGGGACAGGAATGAGAAAAAGGCGGCATGAAACCATGGAAAAAAAGCAGGGACATACAGAGCAGGGACATGCGATAAAAAGCGTGGAGAAGGGGAGCATTGCAGAGGAGATGGGGCTGGAGCCGGGGGACCGTATTCTTGCGGTATGCGGCACTAAGATAGAGGATGTTTTTGACTATCAGTTTCTGATGCAGGATACGTATGTAGAGGTGCTTGTCGGGACAAAGGATGGCGAGGAATGCCTTCTGGAAATTGAAAAAGAATGGGATGAAGATTTGGGGATTACCTTTGAAAACGGATTGATGGATGAGTACCGCCATTGTCATAATCAATGCATCTTCTGCTTTATTGACCAGATGCCGAAGGGGATGCGGGAAACGCTCTACTTTAAGGATGATGATTCGAGGCTCTCTTTTTTACAGGGCAATTATGTGACGCTTACCAATATGTCGGACCATGATATTGACAGGATTATAAAATACCGTCTGTCGCCGATTAACATTTCTTTTCAGACGATGAATCCAGAGCTTCGCTGCAAAATGCTCCACAACCGCTTTGCAGGGGAGGCGCTGAAAAAAGTGGACAGGCTGTATGAGGCAGGCATTTCCATGAACGGGCAGATTGTACTGTGCAGGGGGATAAACGACGGCGCGGAGCTTGCCTACAGTATAGAAAAGCTTGTCTCCTACCTGCCTGTTTTGGAGAGTGTTTCCGTGGTGCCGGTGGGACTATCTAAGTATCGGGACGGGTTGTTTCCGCTTGTGCCGTTTGAAAAAGAAGATGCAGAGGCGGTCATTGATTTGATTGAAGACTGGCAGAAAAAGCTGTACGAAAAACACGGCACGCACTTTATACACGCAAGCGACGAGTGGTATATTCTTGCTGAGCGAGAGCTTCCGGAGGAGGAGCGCTATGACGGCTATCTGCAGCTTGAGAATGGGGTCGGAATGCTCAGGCTGTTATGCAGTGAATTTGAAGCCCGCATGCAGGAGCTTTCGGCAAAGAGAAGCCTTCCTGATGAGAAGCCGCAGGGAACGGTATCTATGGCAACGGGAAAGCTCGCTTATCCCTATATCCGCAGGATGGCGGACAAAATGGAGGAAGCGTTTCCGAATATCCGTATTCTGCTCTATGAAATACGAAATGACTTTTTTGGAGAGCGGATTACGGTGTCAGGGCTGCTTACAGGGCAGGATATTGCGGCACAGCTTGCTGGCAGGGAGTTGGGAGAGCGGCTTTTGCTTCCTCAGAATGTACTGCGCAGCGGTGAGGATGTTTTTTTGGATGATATGCATCTTTCCGAGCTGGAAAGGACTTTACAAGTAAAGGCAGATATTGTAAAATCAAGGGGCTGTGACTTTGTGGACAGTATTTTAGGGGTTTTTGAGGAGGTACGCTGATGGGCAGCAGACGAACGAAACCGATTGTAGCGGTAGTAGGAAGACCGAACGTAGGCAAATCTACTTTGTTTAATGCGCTTGCGGGAGAAAAAATTTCCATTGTGAAGGATACGCCCGGCATCACCAGAGACAGGATATATGCGGACGTTTCATGGCTTGATAAAGCTTTTACCCTTATTGATACCGGCGGTATCGAGCCGGACAGTCGGGATATTATTTTGTCGCAGATGCGCGAGCAGGCGCAGATGGCGATTCATACGGCGGACGTGATTATTTTTATGGTAGACGTGCGGCAGGGTCTGGTGGACTCGGACGCAAAGGTTGCAGACATGCTGCGCCGTTCCCACAAGCCGGTGGTGCTTGTGGTAAATAAGGTGGACAGCTTTGAAAAGTATGGGAATGACGTTTATGAATTTTATAATCTAGGTATTGGCGAGCCTTATCCCATATCCTCCGCAAACAAGCTGGGACTGGGAGAAATGCTGGATGTGGTGATATCTCATTTTCCAAAGGACAATGTCTTGGAGGAAGAGGATGAGCGGATACGGGTTGCCATTGTAGGAAAGCCCAATGTAGGAAAATCCTCCATTATCAATAAGCTATTAGGGGAAAACAGGCTGATTGTTTCGGACATAGCAGGCACTACAAGGGATGCCGTCGATACGGAGGTAACGTATCAGGGCAGGGAGTATGTCTTTATTGATACTGCCGGAATACGGCGGAAGAATAAAGTAAAAGAAGACTTGGAGCATTACATGATTATCCGTACCGTAGGAGCGGTGGAGCGGGCGGACGTGGTGGTGCTGGTGATTGACGCAGTAGAGGGTGTGACCGAGCAGGACGCAAAGATTGCCGGTATTGCCCATGACAGGGGAAAAGCGGTTATTATTGCAGTCAATAAATGGGATGCCATCGAAAAGGACGACAAAACCATTTATCGGTTTACGGAGAAGGTGAGAAATATTCTTTCCTTTATGCAGTACGCAGAAATTATATTTATTTCTGCCAAAACAGGGCAGCGTCTGCCAAAGCTGTATGAAACCATCGATATGGTAAGCGAAAATCATGCCATGCGTGTGCAGACCGGCGTGCTCAACGAGATTATGGCAGAAGCCGTTGCCATGCAGCAGCCACCCTCAGACAAGGGCAAACGCCTGCGCCTTTACTATATCACGCAGGCTTCCGTAAAGCCGCCCACCTTTGTGATTTTTGTGAATGACAAGGAGCTGATGCATTTTTCCTATACGCGGTACATTGAAAATCAAATCAGGCATACTTTTGGTTTTAGGGGAACCCCCCTTCGGTTTATTATCAGGGAGAGGAAGGACAAGGAAAGATGATACTGGAAAGATTGATTTGTTTGGTAGTAGGTTATGTGTTTGGGCTGTTTCAGACGGCTTACTTTTACGGCAGGGCGCACGGAATCGATATCAGGCAGCATGGAAGCGGTAATTCCGGCACGACGAACGCGCTCAGGGTGCTGGGAACGAAAGCAGGACTGATTGTCTTTGCGGGAGATTGTCTCAAATGTATCATTGCCATAGTGCTGACGAAGCTGGTATTCGGAACAAGCCATACGGAGGTTGTATACCTGTTGGCTATATACACGGCGGCAGGTGTGATTCTGGGGCATAATTTTCCTTTTTACATGAGTTTTAAGGGTGGGAAGGGAATTGCCGCAACAGCGGGGCTGGTGCTTGCGTTTCATCCGTACTTTATTCCGATGGGGGTTATCTTATTTTTTGGTGCATTTTTAACGACCCATTATGTATCCCTTGGATCGCTTTTGGTTTATGCGGGGCTTTTGATTGAAATGATTGTCTGCGGACAGCTTGGCGTTTTTGCAGGGATGACGCAGGGGCAGCTTCTCGAGCTGTATACGGTAACCTTCCTTTTAACCGTGATGGCGTTCTGGAAACACAGGGCAAACATTGTGCGGCTTGTAAAGGGCGAGGAGAGAAGGACATATCTGTTTAAAAAGAATAAGCTGGAAGATGGAAGCGGACAGGAAACCAATGCAACGGCAAAATAAAGGCAGGAGGTTTCAGGAAGATCTGCGGATAGCGGAAGAGAGGTGCGTATGGCAAAAATAGGCGTGATAGGAGCAGGGAGCTGGGGAACGGCCTTGGCTTTGTTATTATATAAGAACGGACATGAGGTAACGGTCTGGTCCATATTGAAAGAAGAGATTGCCATGCTGCAGGAGCAGCATGAGCATAAGGATAAGCTGCCAGGCGTGAAGCTGCCGGAGGATATGTTTTTTACGACAGATTTAAAAGAGGCGGCAGCGGGCAAAGATGTGCTTGTGCTTGCAGTGCCGTCCCCTTTCACCAGAAGTACGGCGAAGCTGCTGCGAGATGTGGCAGACGAGGGACAGATTATTGTCAATGTGGCAAAGGGCATCGAGGAGAAAACGTTGATGACTTTGTCCGAGATTATTGAGGAGGAAGTGCCGCAGGCAGTTGTCACCGTCCTTTCGGGTCCCTCCCATGCTGAAGAGGTGGGAAGAGGAATTCCCACCACGATTGTGGTCGGAGCAAAGAAAAAAGAGACGGCGGAATATTTGCAGAATCTTTTTATGAACGATGCGTTTCGTGTCTATACCAGTCCTGACATACTGGGCATCGAGCTGGGCGGTTCCCTGAAAAATGTGGTGGCGCTTGCCGCCGGCATTGCCGACGGCTTGGGCTATGGGGACAACACCAAGGCGGCGCTGATTACCAGAGGTATCACGGAGATAGCAAGATTAGGAACCGCTATGGGAGCTAAGTTTGAAACATTTTGCGGGCTGACCGGTATCGGTGATTTGATAGTTACCTGTGCCTCCATGCACTCCCGCAACCGCAGGGCGGGTATTTTAATCGGACAGGGTAAAAACATGGAGGAGGCGATGGATGAGGTAAAGATGGTGGTGGAGGGAGTGTACTCCGCCAAAGCCGCCATGGGGCTTGCCGCCAAATACCATGTGCAGCTCCCCATTATTGAACAGGTCAACGAGGTGCTTTTTGCAGGAAAGAGCGCGGCGGAGGCGGTTAAGGATTTGATGCTGCGGGACAGAAAGCTGGAGATTTCCGCGGCGCAGTGGGAAGCGTGATTTTGAGGGGCGCACCGGTAGGGTCACCATTCTTTTCGTTACGTACAAGGTAAATGAAAGGCTGGCGGGTCTTTTGTTTTTTATTGACAAACTGACGGACATGAAGGCGCCAAAGGAAGACGACAATACCCACAAAACGTATGCCGCCTATCTGCCGCTGGATATTCTGGAAAAGCAGCGGGATTGAAGCAGGAGGTATGTACATACGAAAATATGTGCGGAAGGAAGCTGCTATGAAAATTACAGTGATAAACGGAACAGAAAAGCATGGTGTAACTTACAGGCTGAAAGAAATATTTTTAGAAAATTTTAAGGAAAAGGCGGTAATCACGGAATATTATCTGCCGAAGGATTGTCCTTCTTTTTGCACAGGATGCATAAACTGCATTTTGAGGGGAGAGGATACTTGCAAGGATGCCGGTTACATACAAAAAATTGCTGCTTCCATGTTAGAAGCGGATTTGCTGGTGATGACGTCTCCGTCATATGTTTTCCATGTGACGGGCGCGATGAAAGCGCTGCTGGACCATTTTGCCTATTTGTGGATGCCGCACCGTCCCGCGCCGGAAATGTTTGGCAAACGTGCGGTGATTATCACGCAATGTCTGGGAGCAGGCGCAAAATCCGCGGCAGGAGATATCAAACACAGCCTTTCCTGGTGGGGGATTTCCGCGGTGAAAGTATTTTCGGGAAAGCTGATGGGAGATATATGCTGGGAGAGATTAGCGGAGAAAAAGCGGCGCGAACTGACGAAGGGTATAAAGCGGCTGTCACAAAAAGCTGCCAGCAAGGACTGCACGAAGCCTGCCCGCACGCATTTTCCGGTAAAAATGAAATTTTTTTTCTGCCGCATGATGCAAAAATCCTTGTACCAGAAGAATCCTTCCGGTTATGATGCCAAGTATTGGGCGAGGCAGGGCTGGCTGTCAAAAGCAAGACCGTGGAAAAATAAGAATGACAAGTCAAATCAAGCGTAAGCCGCGCCGACCTGCTATGATGAGTACAGGACGGTTGAAGTGAGGTGGCATACATGCATGAATGGCAGGAACTGATTCAAATTATCATTGATGAGATTGACGGCTGTATCAAAAGGTATCAGGATGAGGCGCTGACACTGCGTTTTTTATCCCGCAGGCTGGGATATTCGGAGTTTTACACGACAAGAAAGTTTAAGGAAATAACGGGTATGCAGTTTCGGGAATATCTGCGCAGCCGCAGGCTGGCGTTTGCATTGAAAGAGGTCAGGGATGGAAAAAAAAGTTTTCTGGATATTGCCTTCGACTATGGTTTTTCTTCCCACGAGGCCTTTACCAGAGCGTTTAAGAGCGCCTATGGCGTAACCCCGTGCGAATACCGGAAAAATCCTGTGCCTGTTGTTCTGCGCACCAAATTAAATACCTTTGACCGTTACTTTGTAGGATTAGGAGAAATTGGCATGATTCAATCAACAGAGGATGTAAAAATTTATTTTGTGACGATACCTGCACACAAATTTCTGCACATCAAAAATTATGAGAGCAACGGGTATTGGGATTTCTGGCAAAAGCAGGCGCAGATTCCCGGGCAGGACTGCGAGACGATATGCGGTCTGTTAGACAGTATAAAGGGGAAGCTGGACGACGATGGCGGAAGCGAGGCGAATAGTGGGAGCGGACAGCTTATGGCGTATATCGGTGACCCTGCGGGCAGGCTCTGCGCATGGGGATTTCCAAGAGCCGAGTGCTATGGCGTGCGGCTTCCTGCCGATTATAGCGGCGAAGTGCCTGAGCAGATGCTTTTACAGGATATTCCGGAAGCGGAGTATATTGTGTTTGAGCATGGAACGTTTGACTATGAGCAGGAAAATTGCAGTGTGGAAGAAAAGATTGAAAAGGCAATGGCAGATTTTGACTATGCTGCCAATGGCTGCAGCCTGGACACCTCTTCGGGTAGCATCACGTATTTGTATCACAATCCGGAGCAGCACTGGAAATGGGTCAGGCAGATAAAAAGAATAACAAAGTGAGCGAATGAGAAGCGGCGTAAAACGGTATAGGAGATAGAGAAAAGCCGGAAGCCTGTTTTTGGGTTTCCGGCTTTTCTTTTTAGGGCGTTAGGCGATGCCGCTTATAATTTCCGACGCCATTTTGGGTTTGTTCATGGTGTAGATATGGATGTGCTCCGCACCATTTCCTTTCAAGTCGAGAATTTGCCGGATGGCATAATCGATGCCAGCCTTACGCATATCCTGTGGATTGTCCCCGTAAGCGGCAATTAAATCGGAAAACGCTTTCGGAATAGAAGAACCGGAAAGCGAAACCGTGGTGCCGAGCTGGGAAGCAGAAGTAACGGGCATAATGCCGGCGCAGACAGGAATGGTAATGCCTTTTTTTTCGGCGCGGTCCATAAAATCATAGAAATAATCGTTGTCAAAGAAAAGCTGTGTAATGAAAAAGTCTGCTCCCGCCTCCTGCTTTATTTTCAGGTTGTGCAAATCGGTTTCTTTGCTGAAGCATTCAAAATGCTTTTCCGGATAGCAGGCGCCGGCACAGTATATATCTGTCTCATCTCGCAGAAAAGAGATTAAATCCGATGCGTGTAAAAATTCACGTGACGCATACTGCTCGTCGGACATATCCCGCGGGCGGTCGCCGCGCAGCGCCAAAACCTGATGAATATTCTGCTCCTTTAGCGCGTTTACAACGGACAGAATATCTTCTTTTTTATTGCCGACGCAGGTCAAATGTGCCAGCGCTTCAATATGCAGGGTGTTCTGTACATAGGAAGCGATATCCAGCGTCTTTTTTGATTTGCTGCCGCCGGCTCCGTAGGTAATACTGATAAAATCCGGCTGCAGGCTGCCAAGAGCGTTCAAAGTCTCAAAAGCGGAATCAAAATCCGCTTCTTTTTTGGGGGGGAACACCTCAAAGGAAATGGATTTCCCTTTTTCTTTTAAGATATCTTTTATCATAAGCTGGTCCTTTCTGATTCTGTTTATTGAAAAGTTGTTTATTTCTGTATGAAATGCGCAAATCTTTCCTTGATTTTACAACAGGAATATCGTAACATGTTAATGGAGAATTTTCAACCGTGAGATTTGCGTCCATGCGCCGCAGGCCGCGAACGCATTGTGTATCAATGCAATGTAAGCCAGAGTAAAAGCGGCGAGAGAATAAGGAGAAGAGATGAACGAACAGATTGGAAAATCGGGTTTTGCAGGAAGCAGGGACTATGTGGCAAGCGAGGAGCTGATGGCAAGCGTAAATGTAGCGATTGCCCTGAAAAAGCCCCTTTTGATAAAGGGAGAGCCCGGTACGGGCAAAACCATGTTAGCGGAGGCGGTTGCAGCGTCTCTTGGCAAAAAGCTGATTATATGGAATATCAAATCCACTACCAAAGCGCAGGAGGGGCTCTATGTATACGATACCATCCAGAGGCTCTACGACGGGCAGTTTGGAGAAGCGGGTGTGGACGATATTGCCCGCTATATCAAACTGGGCAAGCTGGGGGAAGCTTTTGACAGTGACGAGCAGGTGGTGCTTCTGATAGATGAAATCGACAAGGCGGATTTGGAGTTTCCCAACGACCTTTTGTGGGAACTGGACCAGATGGAATTTTACGTTCATGAGACAAAGCGCACAGTAAAGGCGAAGCAGCGGCCGATTGTCATCATTACCTCTAACGCGGAGAAGGAGCTGCCGGATGCATTCCTGCGCCGCTGTATTTTTCATTATATTGATTTTCCGGACGAAGCGCTGATGGAGGAAATCGTGCGGGTGCACTATCCTGATGTGGAGGATAACCTGCTAAAGAGTGCTATGGAAGTATTTTACAATATCAGGTCTCTTCGGGATATCCGCAAAAAACCCAGCACGTCAGAACTGATTGACTGGATAAACGCGCTGCAGCTTGGCGGGATCAGCGCAGAAAAGATAAAGAGTGCGCTTCCCTTTATCGGGGTGGTGGTGAAAAAGGACGAGGATTTGGAGACTGTAAGACATGCGGGCGGATTGTAAAGAAGGGCGTTTGGACAATCGGTAACAGAGGACAGGAAGGAATACGCGGATGTTTACAAAATTTTTTCACAGTCTTAGGAGCAAGGGACTGCATGTGACGCTGGGAGAATTTCTGACCTTGCAGGATGCGCTTTCACAGAACCTGTGCGGCAGCAGTCTGACGCAGTTTTATTATGTGGCGCGCATGATTCTGGTAAAAAGCGAAACGGATTACGATAAATTCGATATGGCGTTTGAGGAGTGCTTTAAAGCGGCGGAGCATGAAGGCGAGATTACGTCCCAGATGATGCGGTGGCTGGACAAATCCGATTTACAGGAGCTTGCGGACGAGGAGGCAAGGGCGCAGTTAAACGAGCTGGAGGACTTGCAGGTGCATATGGACAAGGAGGAAGTGGAGCAGAAGTTTAAGGAGCGCCTCAGGGATCAGGACAGCGAGCACAACGGCGGAAGCTTCTGGATTGGCAGTATGGGCAAGACTTCCTTTGGCAACAGCGGCGGCAATGTGGGCGGTCTGCGGGTTGGCGGCAAGACGGGGCATCAGTCGGCATTTGCGGTTATCGGCGAGCGCAAATACAGGGATTTTCGTGACGACAGGGTGCTTGATAACCGGCAGTTCCAGATGGCGTTCCGCAAACTCAGGCAGTTTTCTTCAAGACTGGATATTCCGGAGACGGAGCTGGATATTAACGGTACGGTGGACAAAACCTGCAACAACGGCGGCTGCCTGCAGATTGTGATGCAGAAGCCCCGCAAAAACGCAGTGAAATTATTATTGCTTATGGATTCGGGCGGCACCATGATACCGTACAGTTCCTTGTTAAACGATTTGTTTCAGGCGGTGCACAAATCAAACCACTACAAAGACGTAAAGAGCTATTATTTTCACAACTGCATTTACAGTAAGCTCTACAAGACGCCGGAGTGTGAAAACGGCGATTGGATTGATACGGACTGGATGTTCCGCAATCTGGACAGCGACTATAAGGTGCTGATTGTGGGGGATGCGGCGATGGCGCCGGAGGAACTTTATTCTGATACAGGCAACTACAGAGGACCGAACGGCGGGCTCTCCGGCTGGGAATGGCTTCATCTTGTAAAAAAGCATTATAAAAAAATTGTATGGCTGAACCCCAAGATGGCGCCCGGACATGCCCCGTGGCGGGAGGCGGAGACGGCGGTAAAGGGCTTGTTTCCCATGTATAAGCTGACGGCGGACGGGCTCAATCAGGCGATGGTGAAGCTGATGGTAAATAAATAAGATTCGGGTGTCAAAAGCCCTGACTGAAGTTGCTTCCTGTCAATCCGTTGGGCAGATTGACAAATAACATTTTGATAGGGCTTTGACACCGGAATCCTAAAAAACAAGAAAAAAAAGAGGAGAAAGAGCATGACAATATTTGACGAACTAAAGGCGAGGGGGCTGTTGGCGCAGCTTACGGATGAAGAGGAGATAAAGGAGCTGATTAACAACGGCAAGGCTGTTTTTTATATTGGTTTTGACCCTACTGCGGACAGTCTGCATGTGGGACATTTTATGGCACTGTGCCTGATGAAGAGGCTGCAGATGGCGGGCAATAAGCCGATTGCCCTGATTGGCGGCGGAACTGCCATGATAGGAGACCCCTCCGGCAGAACCGATATGCGCAGCATGATGACGAGAGAAACCATCGAGCATAACTGCGAGTGCTTTAAAAAGCAGATGAGCCGTTTCATCGATTTCTCCGAGGGAAAGGCTATGATGGTCAACAATGCCGACTGGCTGTTAGATTTAAATTATGTGGAATTTTTGCGTGATGTGGGCGCACATTTCAGCGTAAACCGGATGCTTACGGCGGAATGTTACAAGCAGCGTATGGAGAAAGGATTAAGCTTTTTAGAGTTCAACTACATGATTATGCAGAGCTACGATTTTTTGAGCCTGTATGAAAAATATGGCTGTAATATGCAGTTTGGCGGGGACGACCAGTGGAGCAATATGTTAGGCGGCACGGAGCTGATTCGCAGAAAGCTTGGCAAGGATGCCTATGCCATGACGATTACCCTGCTTCTAAATTCTGAGGGTAAAAAGATGGGCAAGACCCAGAAGGGCGCCGTATGGCTCGATCCTGCAAAAACCTCTCCGTATGAGTTTTACCAGTACTGGAGAAATGTGGCGGATGCGGACGTGTTAAAATGCCTGCGGATGCTGACCTTCCTGCCGCTTGCACAGATTGACGAGATGGATAAGTGGGAGGGAAGCGAGTTAAACAAGGCAAAAGAAATACTGGCATACGAGCTGACAAAGCTGGTACACGGGGAGGAGGAAGCGGTCAAAGCGCAGGAGAGCGCAAGGGCGCTGTTCTCCGGACAGGATACCAGCGAGATGCCTACGGTTTCCCTTTCAGATGCCGACTTTACGGAGGGCGCTATCGACATTTTGGGCGTATTGGTGAAAGCAGGGCTGACGGCTTCCCGTTCTGAGGCAAGGCGTGCCGTGGAGCAGGGAGGCGTAACTGTGGATGGTGTGAAGGTGACAGACATTAAGACCACGTATACGACGGAAGCTTTTGCAGGCGACGGGATTGTGGTAAAACGCGGGAAGAAGAGTTTCAAAAGGGTAAAGGCTTAAGAGAGGCGTAGGAAACGGAGAACGGACATATGCAAAAGAGGAAGAGAATGGCAACTCTATTTATTATGCTTATGACGAGTATGTCTGTTTTAACGGCGTGTGCAGACTCTGCAGCCGATACTGCCGGTGACACAAACGAAGTCAAAACAACCGCTGCAATAGATTTGGATGCCGGCACAACAAAAGCCCCTGTGAAACCGCAGGAGGAGCGCACAGAGGAATTGGAACCTACAAAAGAATCAGAATCGGTTCTGACAGAGGAATACGAGCTTATATGTGAGGGGATGCACGTTTTTAGGTCCGGTACCACGGGCAGTTATTTTAAGTATAAGGATATGTATGCCGATTTGTATATGAGAAAGCTGCAGGCGGATACAGGAGAACATATTGAGCTAAGCCTATGGTCCGGACAAAAGGAAATCTGGCATACGGGAAATTGTGACAGTACAAGCGGCGACTATGCGGGTGATTCCCCGTTTTGGCTGGCAGACTACTCGACACACGTTTTTTTGGAGAAAAGGCTGTGTTATTATGTGATTGAATCTAACGGAACAACTTATCTGATGCGATACTGTGTGGAAGCAGAATCAAATGTCGTTACCATGTCATATACGGTGTTTGGTA
The DNA here is from genome assembly GCA_013316825.1 of Lachnospiraceae bacterium. Taxonomy (GTDB): domain Bacteria; phylum Bacillota; class Clostridia; order Lachnospirales; family Lachnospiraceae; genus Acetatifactor. The sequence continues at coordinate 19,311 of WSLY01000026.1, forward strand.
TCGGCGCCGACATAGATTCACCCTATGATTCATGTAGCGAAGAAATACCTCTTGATGCAGGCAGCATATCCTGTTATCTGGTATCTAACGGCAGCGTGGACCCTGCTGTGTCCTTTCCGATAGAAGAGATGACCGCTTTTGCCGAAACGGTAAAGGGCTATATGGAGAACGGGCAGCTTGTGGCATCCACACTGCACGGTGAATTTGCGTTCGGTGATTCCGCAGACGGGAACAATGCAGTTTTTCCCTATCTGTATGACATCTTTCCGTGGATTCCGGAAATGGTTACGCAGTACGGCATTGACACGGAAGACGTTCATTCTCCCAAGCTGCTGCTAAAGGCGATCCAAAGCGCCTTGCCGACAGACACTTCCGTCATCATGCCGGAGGTGGCGCTTGAAGGAAACTATTTTATTACAGGAGAGTACTACAGCGGCAGCGACGAAAGCTTTCTGACAGTCCGAATGAAGGAGGACGGTTCTTACGGAGGGACGCTCTTGATTGATAATGTGCTATACGCGGATTTTGCAGGGTACTATGACAATGGGATCCTGACTTGTACACAGACAGACAATTACCCTGATGAAACGCCTTATGAAATGGAGATTTCTTTTCAGAACGGCAAGGCGGCAGTGACAATCACAGCCGTCAGGGAATGGAGTTATGTCAAAGTCGGCGATACCTTCACCTTTTACAGGAATGAAAAACCGAAAGTATTTGAAAGTTTGAGAAATGCAGAATATCCTGCGCAGGAATAAAAATCTGCCGCGTTATTTGCGCCCTTTTTATCATAAGTATTTGATTGCAAAATAAATATGAATATGGTACAATACATAACGAAAAAAGACGAAAAATAAGTCGAGGCGGCTTATAAAAGGAGGATGTATGGAAACACAGAAAATTCAAAAGGTGAATCCGCTGTACCTGCTTGCAAACATTTTTATTCCGATTCTGGCGATTGTGCTTGTCAGCGTGCTGGGGGTACGCCTGATTCCCGATTCAGGTGTGTCAGCTGTCATTATTATGATAGTATTCTTTGGTTCCATTTTTTGGTGGGCAATCGGAATTGGCAAGGTGTACGAGAAAAAGCGCGAGGCAAAGCTAAAGGAGCTGGATGCGAAGGGCTTTACCCGCAACCATACCTTTAATGCGGATGGCTGCACCGTGGCAGTGGACGCGGTTCACGGCAGCATTGCCATGATTTTCAAATGGAATCCTTCCCAGTGTTTTGTAATTCCTGCCAACAAGGTCGGCAAAATGTGGGTGGACGACGGCAAAACTCCCTTGGGCGGCACCAGCAGGGTAAGCTTTTTGTTTATGGTGGATGAAATGAAGATTCGGGTGAATACCTTTACTTCCAATAAGGTATGGAGCATGAAGAGCAACTATGTGCTGGAAGCGCTCTCTAAGGCGGACATGATGATAGAGACGCTTAAGACGGCTTACAATGCGGCGCAGGGCAATGCCGGTGCGAATATGCAGTAGTGCCATAGAATTTTTGTACATAAAAGGGATACATTGAAAACCTTCTACATATACATATAACAGTATATGCAGGAGGTTTTTTTATGGAAAATTTTGCAGTGAATACCTATGACCTGTACAGCGATATCAAACATCGGACAGGAGGAGAGATATACATAGGAGTAGTCGGTCCCGTGAGAACCGGCAAGTCCACCTTTATCAAGCGTTTTATGGACGTCATGGTACTGCCGTTTATGGAAGATGAGCATGAGAAGGAACGGGCGCGGGATGAGATGCCCCAGAGCGCGGGCGGCAAGACGATAACGACGACGGAGCCGAAGTTTATACCCAAGGAGGCGGCAAAGGTGCTGCTTGGCGGGGACGTGGAAGCAAAGGTACGGCTGATAGACTGTGTGGGCTATATGGTGGAAGGAGCTGCCGGACACATGGAAGAGGATGTGGAGCGCATGGTAAAAACGCCGTGGTCGGAGCATGAAATTCCTTTTACACAGGCAGCAGGAATCGGCACGGATAAGGTTATCAATGACCATTCGACCATAGGCTTTGTGGTAACGACGGACGGCAGTTTCGGAGAGCTTCCGCGCAGCAGTTATCTGGAGGCGGAGAACAAAACCATAACGGCGTTAAAAAAGCTGCGCAAGCCTTTTTTGGTACTGATCAACTCGGAGAGACCGTTGGCGGAAGAGACAAAGCAGCTTGCGGCTGAAATCGGGGAAAAATATCAGGTAGCTGTGATGCCGGTCAACTGTGAGCAGTTGAAAAAAGAGGATATTCATGCCATTATGGAGCAGGTACTTTATGAGTTTCCTATATCGCGCATGGAATTTTATATGCCGAAGTGGGTGGAGATGCTGCCTTCGGATAACCGCATGAAGATGGATATGGTCTCCTGCGTGCGGGGGGTGATGAAGGATATCAATGTAGTCAAAGATTTGCGGGAGCGGCAGTCTGAGGGGCAGCTTCCCATGGAAAGTGAATACATAAGGCGCTGTAAGTTAGACGGGGTGAATCTGGCGGATGGCAGCGTGAAACTACAGATGGAGGTAGACAACGCTTACTACTATGAGATGCTGAGCGAGCTGATTGGAGATGAAATCAGCGGGGAATACCAGTTGATATCCAAGCTGAAAGAGCTTTCTTCCATGAAGAAGGAATATGCCAAGGTACTGAATGCAGTGCAGGCAGTCAGGTACAAAGGGTATGGCGTGGTGACGCCGGAACGCAGTGAAATCAGTCTGGCGAAACCGGAGCTTATCCGGCATGGGAATAAATTTGGGGTCAAGATTAAGGCAGAAAGTCCTTCCATACATATGATTCGCGCCAATATCGAGACGGAAATTGCGCCCATTGTCGGAACGGAAGAGCAGGCGCAGGATTTAATCCGCTATATTGCAGAGGCGGAGGACAATGAAAATGGTATCTGGGAGACCAATATTTTTGGAAAGACGGTTGAGCAGCTTGTAGGAGACGGCATCACCGGAAAAATTGCTATGATTGGTGACGAGAGTCAGGTAAAACTGCAGGAAACCATGCAGAAAATTGTCAATGATATGAACGGCGGAATGGTATGTATTATCATCTAGCCCAAAAGATTAAAGATTAAAGTTTTATGAACCCTAGCCGCACCGGTAATAATGTGGTATAATGTTGACACAGAAGGGCATGTGTCAACTTCTGATTCCATGTGCGCTGAAGCGCACAAAATTATGGTATTATATCCACAAAGAGCAGCGTTAATTGCGGTAATCATGGTATTATAAAACTAAAACTACGTATCAAACAAATCAGGTAGGCGGAGGAGCAGATTTCGGGCTTGACCGGATAGCTTCTTCGCCTTTCCACATGTAAGGGGGAACCAAATGGACAAGGTATATGAGAAATTACGACGTTGTGTGCAGTGTGTAAAGGAGAAGGTAGATTTTGTGCCAAGAGTTGCGTTGGTGCTCGGTTCGGGTCTGGGGGACTTTGCAGATAATATCAAAGTGACTGCGGAGCTTCCTTACGGTGAAATAGAAGAATTTCCCGTATCGACGGTGCCCGGACATGCCGGCAGGTTTATCTTTGGCTATTTGGATGAGGTACCCATCGTATGCATGAAGGGAAGAATCCATTTTTATGAGGGATATGATATAACGGATGTGGTGCTGCCGGTGCGGCTGATGCGGCTTCTGGGTGCGGAAATTTTGTTCCTGACGAATGCTTCAGGCGGTGTGAATCCTGATTTTCAAGCGGGAGAGCTTATGCTGATTACGGATCAGATTTCTTGTTTTGTAAAGAATCCTTTAATAGGACCCAATATAGAAGCTTTGGGGACCCGTTTTCCCGACATGACGGTTATTTATGATGAAGAGCTGCGCGGAATCATTAAAAAAGCGGCAAAGGATACAGGAACGGTTTTGCGGGAAGGCGTGTACATCCAGCTTACGGGACCTTCCTTTGAATCGGCGGCAGAGGTGCGTATGGTGCGCACGCTGGGAGCGGATGCCGTCGGTATGAGTACGGCGGTGGAGGCGATTGCCGCAAGGCATATGGGTATGCGGGTGTGCGGTATCTCCTGTGTGTGCAATCCGGCGGCGGGAATGACGGCAAACCCGCTGACACATGAAGAGGTGCAGGAGGCGGCGGCAGGTGCGGCGCTTCGTTTCACCAAGCTGCTGCAGGAAAGCATCCGACACTTTTAGAAGGGAAGACATCCACAAACGGAGGAGGCGTATGCAGAAAGAAGAGAAAAGGAAACTGATAAGGGCAGCACTGGAAGCGAGGCAACGGGCCTATATGCCTTATTCCGGCTATGCGGTTGGGGCGGCTGTTCTGATGGAAAGCGGCAAGACCTATACAGGCTGCAATATCGAAAATGCATCCTATGGCGCGACCAACTGTGCGGAACGGACGGCTCTTTTCAAAGCAGTCAGCGAAGGAGAGCGAAAATGTACGGCGATTGCCATAGCGGGCGGCAAAGCGGGCAGCGCTCCGGCGGATTATGCTTATCCCTGCGGCATATGCAGGCAGGTTATGTGGGAGTTTGGCGGACAGGATTTGCCGGTGTTTGTGGCAAAATCAGAAGATGACTACAGGGAGTATACGCTGGGCGGACTGCTTCCCTATGGGTTTGGGGGTGAAAATCTAGTATGAATACCAGACTGTACAATGCGCGGATACTGACAATGGAACAGGACAGGCATATTTTTAACGGGGAAATCTGGATAAAAAATGACAGGATTGTTTATGTTGGAGAAAACAAAGTGATAGAATGCTTTGGAGCGGAGAATCAGGGCATGTATATTCATTGGGACAAAGAGGTAGACTGTGAAGGGAATCTTCTGATGCCCGGCTTTAAAAATGCCCACACGCATTCAGGCATGACGGCGTTTCGCTCCTATGCGGATGATTTGCCCCTGAAAAAGTGGCTTACCGAAAAGATTTTTCCTATGGAGGAAAAGCTAACGGGGGAGGATATTTGTTATCTGGTAAAGCTTGCCGTTTTAGAGTATCTGACAAGCGGTATTACGGCAATATTTGATATGTACCTGATGCCGGAGATTACGGCTCATGCCTGCATGGATATGGGAATGCGCTGTGTTCTGACAAGCGGACTGAATGATTTTACTTCTTCGGTGAGAGCAGTGGCAGAGGAATACGAGAAATGGAATCATACTTCTCCTCTTATCAGCTATCAGCTTGGTTTTCATGCAGAGTATACCTGCTCGAAGGAGCTGTTAAAACAGGCGGCTTCCCTTGCAAATAAGCTGCGGGCGCCGGTCTATGCGCATATGAGCGAGACAAAGGCAGAAGTAGCGGAGTGTAAGAAAAAGTATGGGATGACACCGTCGGTATTTCTGGATTCTCTGGGAATGTTCCGCTATGGCGGCGGCGGATACCACTGTGTACATATGACGGAATCCGATATGCGTATTTTTGTGAAGAGAGGCATGTATGTGATAACGAATCCGGCTTCTAACTTAAAGCTTGCCAGTGGAATCGCACCCATTGCAGAATACCGGCAAAAATCCATTCCGGTGGCAATCGGGACGGACGGTGCGGCAAGCAACAACTGCCTTGACATGTTTAGGGAAATGTTTCTGGTAACAGGGCTTGCCAAGTTAAAAAATGAAGATGCGGCGTGCCTTGACGCGGCAGATGTGCTTCGGATGGCGACGGTAAACGGGGCGGCGGCGATGCATTTACAGGATGCGGACGTGCTGGCAGAGGGGAAGCTTGCCGATATCATTATGATAGATTTAAAGCAGCCCAATATGCAGCCTGTCCACAATATCGAAAAAAATATTGTATACAGCGGCAGCAAACAGAATGTAAAAATGACTATGATTGGCGGACGCATCCTCTATATGGATGGAAAGTTTCATGTGGGTGAGGAGCCTTCGGCTATCTATAAGGAGACAGAAAGGATTGTAAACCGCCTGATGGGTTAGGCGGTCTGCAGGAAAGACGAAAAGGAAATGGAGTATCTTGTTTTTGGAGCGGCAATGGTGGTATTTGTCGGTGTGCTTTTGGCAAAGGGAGTATATGATGCACAGCAGGACAAAAAGAAGCTTATCAGCCATCTGCGTCATAAGTATGGAGAATTGCAGAAAAGAGAGTACAGGCCTGAGCAGTATGCAACCATCTCAGGCTACTTCTCGAAACATCCAGAGGAAGGGCAGCTTGATGATATCACATGGAACGATCTGAATATGGATGATGTGTTTAAAAGCCTCAATGATACGTATTCCTCTGCGGGTGAAGAAATTTTGTATGATACGCTGCGGACGCCGTGCTTTGAGGAAGAAGTGCTTGCCCATCGCGAAGAATTGATACAGTATGTTTCTAATCATACGGAGGAACGGGTGAGGCTGCAGCTTATACTTTGTGAGCTGGGCAGGACAGGCAGGTTTTCCATGTATAATTATCTGGAACATCTGGATTTGCTGGGAGATAGAAGCAATGTGAAGCATTGGATATTGAATTTGTGTTACATTCCCTGTGTTGTATTCTGCGTGTTAAACCCGGCTTACGGCGTCTTAAGCTTGGTGGCGCTGATGCTTTATAATATTTTAAGTTATTTTAAAGAGAAAAATGAAATAGACCCGTACATTACAAGCTTTGCTTATATTATGCGCCTGCAGGCGGCGGCAGGGAAAGTGGAGCGGCTGAATATAAAAGCAATTGCGGAGGAGACGGCGGTTTTGCGCGAACACAGAAAGCAGCTTGGCAGATTTCGCAGAGGTTCTTTCTGGCTCATGTCGGCAGGCAGAATGTCCGGTTCCGGAAATCCGCTGGATATCCTGTTGGATTATTTCCGTATGGCGTGTCACATTGATTTGATGAAATTCAATTCCATGCTCACGCAGGTGCGGGAAAGGATTGCTGATGTGGACATGCTTTTTTTCACGCTGGGCAGTTTGGAGACGGCGATAACAATCGGCGCCTATCGGAACTCTTTAAAAGGCGGCTGCTGCGTTCCGTCGCTTGTCTTTGATGATGACAGAGGGATTTGTGCAGACAATCTGTATCACCCGCTGCTTGCCAATCCTGTCAAAAATTCCATTAAGGCGGACAGAGGCGTTTTACTGACGGGCTCTAACGCGTCAGGCAAATCAACTTTTTTGAAGACGGCAGCCATCAATGCAGTATTTGCACAGACCATTCATACGGTGTTGGCGGACTCTTATGAGGGCGGTGTTTACCAAATCTGTTCCTCTATGGCGCTCAGGGATGATATTGCAAGCGGTGAGAGCTATTACATGGTGGAAATCCGCGCCATCAAGCGTATTCTGGACTTGATTGGTAAAGAGAGAAGGGTATTGTGTTTTGTGGATGAGGTGCTCAGGGGAACCAATACGGTGGAAAGAATTGCTGCGGGGGCGGAAATTCTGTTAAGTCTGACGTCCGCACATGCAATGTGTTTTGCTGCCACTCATGATGTGGAGCTCACCGGACTGTTGGAAAAATATTATGATAACTACCACTTCGAAGAAGAAATTGTGGAGAATGATATTTACTTTAACTACCGGCTGATGAAAGGAAAGGCGGCGACCCGCAACGCCATCCGCCTGCTGTCCGTGATGGGCTACCAGAAGGAAATTATTGAAAACGCGGAGCGTCGTGCAGAGAGCTTTATGCAGGAAGGAAAGTGGATAGAGTAGAAAGCAGGAGCTTTAAGCGTAAAAAACAGGAAAACGGAGAGGGCAGGATATGGAAATGAAGGTGACGCTGTATACGGACGGGGCGGCAAGAGGCAATCCGGACGGACCGGGCGGATATGGGGCGGTGCTGCAGTATGTGGATTCAAAAGGCGTTCTGCATGAGCGGGAGTTTTGCGCAGGCTATAAAAAGACAACAAATAACCGTATGGAATTGATGGCGGTTATTATAGGACTTGAGGCGCTTACCAGACCATGCGAGGTTGTGGTGGTTTCCGATTCCAAATATGTGACGGATGCTTTTAATCAGCACTGGATAGAAGGCTGGCTGAAAAATAACTGGAAAACCAGCACCAAAAGTCCGGTCAAGAACAAGGAGCTCTGGCAGCGTCTTTTAGAAGCTGCCGCACCACACAGGCTGCGCTTTGAATGGGTAAAGGGACATGACGGGCATCCGGAGAATGAGCGATGTGACAGGCTGGCGACAACTGCAGCCGACGGCGATATATTGCTTGACGACGACGGCGGTGCGTTGGTATACTGTTAATAAGGTTGATAAATATGACAAAGTGAAAGCTTTAGAATGGAGGAAGATATGATAGCGTTTATGAATTCATTTTTTAGTTATCTGCTTTTATTTATTGTGATGGCGGTGATTGCCGGAACAGGTATTTTTGTAGGAATCACCATGCGTAAAAAGAAAAATCTGCAGGCACAGGCAGGGACAGAGGAAGAGGTACAGTAAAAGCGAAAGGGCAAAGGTGCTTTAAGTGTCGTGTAAACGGCACTTTTTCGCTTTGCGAGAAAGGAAGATTATGCGTTATGATGTAATACTGTGGGATGTGGACGACACGCTTCTGGATTTTCCCTATTCCCAAAGGATATCGTTAGAAAAGGCGGCACAGGGGATAGGGGTATCCGTGACGGAGGAAATGCATAGCCGCTATACTGCCATCAACGACAGTTGGTGGAAGCGGCTGGAAAAGGGGGAAGTTACCAAAGCACAGCTTTTGAGCGGGCGCTTTGAAGAGTGGTTTGCACAATGCGGCATTGTATGTGAAGACGTGGACGCCTTCAGGGAGGATTATGAAAGGGGGCTGGGACAGGTTTTTCGGTATCGGGACGATTCGCTTGCAGTCTGTAAGGCGCTTCAGGGCAAGTGCAGGCAGTTTGCAGTAACCAACGGCGTGACCGCTTCGCAGCTCTCCAAACTGAAGCTGTCAGGCTTTTTTGATATTATGGAAAATATTTTTATTTCCGAGCAGATTGGCGCGCCAAAGCCCCAGCGTCTTTTTTTTGACAGGGTTTTGGAGACAATGCCTGCGGTGCCTAAAAACCGTATTCTGATTGTGGGAGACTCTTTGAGCAGCGACATGCGGGGCGGAAACAATGCGGGTATTGTAACCTGCTGGTACAATCCCACGGACCAAATCAATACGACAGAGATAGAAACGAATTTTATCATACGGCATTTGAAAGAAGTCATTGCAATTGCGGAGGGATAAAATGGCGAAGTCTGCGAATCAGAAACTGAAGCTTTTTCATATTTTACGGATTTTGGAAGAAAATACAGATGAGGAGCATGTGTTAAGCACGCAGGAAATTATCGAGCGGCTGGCACAGGAAGATATCAGGGCGGAGCGGAAAAGCATTTATGATGATATGGAATGTCTGGCTTCCTTTGGTTATGATATCATACAGAAAAAAGGCAGGACGGGGAGCGGCTACTATCTGGCAAGCAGGGAATTCGAACTGGCGGAGCTAAAGCTTTTGGTGGATGCGGTACAGGCTTCGCGGTTTATGACTGCCAAAAAGAGCAGGGAACTGATTCAGAAGCTGGAAAAGCTGACAAGCCGGCATCAGGCAGGGCAGCTCCACCGTCAGGTATATGTGGCGGGACGCGTGAAAACGGAAAATGAAAAAATCTACTATAACGTAGATGCCATATATAAGGCGATTGCCGACAATGTATGTATTTCCTTTACCTATCTGGAGTGGGAGATTTCTAAAGAGCTAAAGCCCAAAAAGGGAGGCGGAAAATATCTGGTAAGCCCTTGGGCGCTGATTTGGGAGGATGAGAATTACTATCTGGCAGCTTTTGACAGCGAGGCAGGTCTTATCAAGCATTACCGTGTGGACAAAATGGGAGATGTCGAGCTGACAGAGCAGGCAAGGGAGGGCAGAAAGCAGTTTGACAGGCTGAACCCTGCAGAGTATACCAAGCAGACTTTTGGTATGTTTGGCGGCGAAGAAGAGACGGTTACGCTGGAGTTTGAAAACCGTCTGATTGGCGTGGTGATGGACAGGTTCGGCAGGGATACGGATATCAGAAAACAGGCGGACGGCGGATTTAAGGTGCGGATAAAGTGCCATGTCAGCGGGCAGTTTTTCGGCTGGCTTGCAGGACTGGGGAACGGCGTAAAAATTGCGGCGCCTGAGGAAGTAAAGGGCAGATATAAAAAATGGCTGTCCGCTATTTTGGAAGCGCAGGAAAAATCATGACGGAGGAGCCGCTATAGAAAGATACAAAGAAATATACAAATTTGGAGCGGCAAATTTGGTAAATATTCTAAAAGGCATTGATTGACTTTTCACAAGTATTCTCTTATACTTGAAGTGCACCGCTAAATATGGGGTGCCAGGAAAAGTTGATACTATATATAGTGGATTAATGACATGTATGTCGCCGGCTGCTTTGCAGCTGCGCTACTTGAAATGATCCGGAAGGGAACAAAATGAGCATTGCAGTAGAACAGGCGGGCGAGGATACTTTGGATTACGGCGCCGCATACAAGACACAAAAAGACGTGAAAGTGGTAAAAAAGGACGGAAGTAAGGAATCCTTCAATGTGCAGAAGGTTATAAATGCTGTCGGCAAGAGTGCATACCGCGCCCTTACGAAGTTTACGGAGGAGGAAAAGCGGCATATCTGTCAGTATGTGGTGGATAAGGTGGACGAGCTGGACCAGACGGAGATACCGATTCCCGTCATGCATAATATTGTGGAAAGTGCGTTAGAGCAGGTAAAGCCCATTGTGGCAAAGAGTTATCGCGATTATCGGAATTATAAACAGGATTTTGTGCGTATGCTGGACGACGTATATAAGAAAAGCCAGTCCATTATGTACATTGGAGACAAGGAGAATGCCAACACGGATTCTGCGCTGGTTTCCACCAAGAGGAGCCTTATTTTTAATCAGTTGAATAAGGAGCTGTATCAGAAGTTCTTTATGACGACGGAGGAGATACAGGCGTGCAGGGACGGTTATATTTATGTACATGATATGTCTGCCAGAAGGGATACCATGAACTGCTGTCTTTTTGATGTGGAGAATGTACTTTCCGGCGGTTTTGAGATGGGAAATATCTGGTACAATGAGCCGAAGTCTTTGGATGTGGCATTTGATGTTATCGGCGACATTGTGCTGAGCGCTGCAAGCCAGCAGTACGGCGGTTTTACGGTGCCGAGTGTGGACAATATATTAGAGCCCTATGCGGAGAAATCTTATCAGAAATATCTTGAAAAGTATGCGCGTCTGGGAATCGGCGAGGAGGCGGCAGAAAAGGAAGCCTATGCGGATGTAGTAAGAGAGTTTGAGCAGGGATTTCAGGGCTGGGAATATAAGTTTAATACGGTAGCGAGCAGCCGTGGAGATTATCCCTTTATCACGGTTACGGCAGGAACCGGTACCGGAAGGTTTGCAAAGCTGGCGACTATTTCCATGCTCAATGTGAGAAGACGCGGGCAGGGAAAAAAGGAGTGCAAGAAGCCGGTTTTGTTCCCGAAAATTGTTTTTTTGTATGATGAAAATCTGCACGGACCTGGCAAACCGCTGGAAGATGTTTTTGAGGCAGGTGTAAAATGTTCTGCCAAGACCATGTATCCGGACTGGCTGAGCCTGACGGGAAAGGGCTATGTTGCCAGCATCTATAAACAGTATGGCAGAATAATTTCGCCCATGGGCTGCCGTGCATTTCTTTCACCGTGGTATGAGAGAGGCGGTATGCATCCGGCGGATGATAAGGACATGCCCGTATTCGTAGGACGGTTTAATATTGGTGCCGTTTCCCTGCATCTGCCCATGATTCTGGCTAAATCGAGACAGGAGAGCAGAGACTTTTATGAGGTATTGGACTACTACTTGAACCTGATTCGTCAGCTTCATATCCGTACTTATGCGTATTTGGGAGAAATGCGTGCTTCGACCAATCCCCTTGCCTACTGTGAGGGCGGTTTTTTGGGCGGGCATTTGAAGCTGTCCGATAAAATCAAGCCTTTATTAAAAGCGGCGACGGCAAGCTTTGGTATTACGGCGCTAAATGAATTGCAGATGCTCTACAACGGAAAGTCTTTGGTGGAGGACGGGCAGTTTGCGCTTGAAGTGATGGAGCATATCAATGCCAAGGTCAATGAATATAAAGAAAAAGACGGTAATCTGTATGCCATTTACGGTACGCCGGCAGAAAACCTCTGCGGATTGCAGATAAAGCAGTTCCGCAATAAGTACGGTATCGTGGAGGGCGTTTCTGACAGGGAGTATGTGAGCAATTCATTCCACTGCCATGTGACGGAGGATATTACACCTATTCAAAAGCAGGATTTGGAGGAGCGCTTCTGGAATCTGAGCAACGGCGGCAAGATACAGTATGTGAAGTATCCGATTGACTATAATATGGAGGCAATTAAAACGCTGATTCGAAGAGCCATGGACATGGGCTTTTACGAAGGTGTGAACCTATCTCTTGCTTACTGTGACGATTGCGGACATCAGGAGCTGGAGATGGATGTGTGTCCTAAGTGCGGCAGCCGCAACCTGACCAAGATTGACCGTATGAACGGCTATTTGTCTTATTCAAGGGTACATGGCGATACTCGTTTAAATGAGGCAAAGATGGCGGAGATAGCAGACAGAAGGAGCATGTAAAGGACAGAATCAATGAGATATCACAATATAACAAAGGACGACATGCTGAACGGGGACGGGCTGCGGGTAGTGCTTTGGGTGGCAGGCTGTACCCATTGCTGTGAAAGCTGTCAGAATCCGGTCACATGGGACCCAAATGGCGGGCTTCTGTTTGATGAAAACGCCAGACAGGAAATTTTTGAACAGCTTGATAAGGATTATATATCG
>WSLY01000008.1 GCA_013316825.1 Lachnospiraceae bacterium
GCCCGGCATCTGCGAACTTTACACCGGTTCTCATGTTGCCACCTGTCGGGCTGCGGAGGATTCTTCCGTGTTCATCTTGGAACAGAGTACAGAGTATAAACGTAGTGTAATGGAAAATTATAAGAAGGATGTGGAGCCGCTGTTTCGGTATTTATCATGGCTGGAGGACAAAAAAGGCGAGAGCGTCAGCACCTCCTATGCGGACAACGGCGTCAACCAGCATTCTATGGCGTTTCCGGTGTACGACAGCACGCTGGTTAGCTTTGTGAAGCAGGTACAGAAGACTAAGCTGATAAACAGAAATTACATGTACATTTATTCCCGTTACCGGATAGGAGACGCAGAAGACGAACTGAAGACAATTCAGGGCGTATCCTTTAAAAACGTGGAAATCCTGACAGGCATATTGTCAAAATATGTCTGCGGCGGCATGACAAAGAGCTGGGTCTGGCCGCAGGCGGTAGAAAATGGTATTTTTCTTGCCATCCTGCTGAAGTTCAAAGAATTATTTGAAATGTGGATTTAGCAGACAGGAAACCGGGGAAATGGGAGAAGTGCTTATGGGTGAGAAATCATTGCAAAAAAGGCGGTTTATATTGGAGACTGCCAGACGTGTATTCATGGAAAAGGGTTACAAGAACGTTACCATGAAAGATATTGTGGAGGCATGTGAGATAAGCCGCGGCGGTTTATATCTTTATTTTGGAAGCACAGCGGAAATTTTTTTAGAGGTGCTGAAGCTGGAAACGGAAGAAGCGGACGACGTATTCTCCGACAGCATCACGGAAGATGCCACCGCAGCGGATATTCTTACCTTATTTCTACTGGAACAGAAAAAGGAGCTGCTCAGGAAAAAAGACAACCTTGCGGTAGCCGCTTATGAGTATTACTTTGGGGGAGCTGTGCCCAAAAAGGACAATATTCTGAAGAGGCAGTTTGATTCTGCGGTCAAAATCATGGAAAAGCTGATTGAAGCAGGTGTGGAAAACGGTGAATTCTATTGTGAAAACTGCAGGGGAACTGCCCGCAATATTATGTTTGTGCTAGAGGGGTTAAAAATTTCGGCGCATACCATAGGTATCACCGCCGCCGCAGTGGACGAAGAAATCCGCTACATACTGGGCGAGCTTGGAATTGAGGAGTAAAACGAATGGGAAATGTCAGACGCATCTATGTTGAAAAGAAGGAACCTTTTGCGGTAAAGGAAAAGGAACTGCATGAGGATCTGAAAAATTATCTGGGCATTGAAGGGCTTACCCGCGTCAGGGTGCTTATCCGCTATGATGTAGAAAATATTTCGGATGTAGTTTTTGAAAAGGCGTGCCGTACGGTGTTTTCCGAACCGCCGGTAGACGATTTGTATTTGGAATCCTTTTCGCTGTCAGAGGGGGATAAAGTGTTTGGCGCAGAGTTTTTGCCGGGACAATTTGACCAACGCGCGGATTCTGCCGTGCAATGCGTGCGGTTTTTGAAGGAGGACGAGGAGCCGATTATCAAAACCGCCGTTACTTATGTGATATCGGGAACGGTTTCCGATGAAGAATTTGCAAAGATAAAGGCGTACTGCATCAATCCGGTGGACTCCAGAGAGACGGACATGGTAAAACCGGATACATTGATGACGACGTTTGAAGAACCGGCTGACGTAAAGGTTTTTGACGGTTTCACCGTTATGCAGGCGGATGCGCTGCGTGCGCTTTACGATTCCCTAAATCTTGCCATGACGTTTAAAGACTTTTTACATATACAGCATTATTTTGCGGGCGAGGAGCACAGGGACCCGACGATGACGGAAATCAGGGTACTGGATACTTATTGGTCGGATCACTGCCGCCACACCACTTTTTCCACGGAACTAAAGGAAGTAGAATTTGGCGAGGGATATTACAAGGAGCCGATTGAGACAACTTATCAGAGCTATCTGGACACGCGGGAGGAGATTTTTGCGGGCAGAAGCGACAAATTTGTATGTCTGATGGATTTGGCGCTGATGGCGATGCGCAAGCTGAAAAAGGACGGAAAGCTTGCAGATATGGAGCAGTCCGATGAGATTAATGCCTGCTCGGTCATCGTGCCGGTCGAGATGGATTATGACGGAGAAAAGGTTACGGAAGAGTGGCTGGTGTTCTTTAAAAATGAGACGCATAACCATCCGACGGAGATAGAGCCTTTTGGCGGAGCGGCGACTTGTCTTGGCGGCGCCATCAGAGACCCGCTTTCCGGACGCGGCTATGTCTATCAGGCGATGCGTGTAACCGGTGCGGCAGACCCTACCCTGCCGGTATCCGAGACGCTGCACGGCAAGCTTTCCCAGAAGAAGCTGGTGCGGGGCGCGGCGGCAGGCTATTCCTCTTATGGCAATCAGATAGGGCTTGCTACCGGTTTTGTAAAAGAAATTTATCACCCTTCTTATGTGGCGAAGCGTATGGAAATTGGCGCCGTGATGGGTGCGGCTCCCAGAGAAAATGTAATCCGAGAGACTTCTGACCCGGGCGATATCATTATCCTTTTGGGAGGACGGACAGGACGTGACGGCTGCGGCGGTGCGACCGGTTCTTCCAAAGTGCACACAGATACTTCTATTGAAACCTGCGGCGCAGAGGTACAGAAGGGAAATGCGCCCACAGAGCGCAAGATACAGAGGCTTTTCAGGCGGGAAGAGGTCAGCAGGCTGATAAAGAAGTGCAACGATTTTGGCGCAGGCGGCGTTTCGGTTGCTATTGGAGAGTTGGCGGACGGCCTGATTGTGGATTTGGACAAGGTGCCAAAGAAATATGCCGGACTGGACGGCACGGAGCTTGCCATCTCTGAGTCACAGGAGCGTATGGCGGTTGTGGTGGACAAACAGGATGTGGATGCCTTTTTAGGGTATGCGGCAGAGGAGAATCTGGAAGCGGTGCCGGTTGCTGTGGTGACGAAAGAGCCGCGGCTTGTGTTAAACTGGCGCGGGAAGGATATCGTTAATATTTCGCGCGCTTTTCTGGATACCAACGGCGCTCATCAGGAGACCGCCGTTAAGGTAGAGATTCCTTCGGCAGAGGAAAACTATTTTCATGAAATGGCAATTCCCGCAGTGGAAGAAAAGCTGGATGCCGGCGATACAAAGGGCGCGTGGCTTGCTTTGCTGAAAGATTTGAATGTATGCTCCCAGAAGGGGCTGGTGGAGATGTTTGACTCTTCCATTGGCGCGGGCAGCGTGCTTATGCCTTACGGCGGCAGATATCAGCTTACGGAGACACAGACCATGGTGGCGAAGCTGCCGGTACTGAAGGGCAGTACGGATACCGTCACCATGATGAGCTATGGTTTCGACCCGTATTTATCGGCGTGGAGTCCCTATCATGGCGCTATTTATGCGGTTACGGAGTCCATGGCAAAGATTGTGGCGAGCGGTGGTGATTACAAAAAAATCAGATTTACCTTTCAGGAATATTTCAGGAGGATGACGGAGGAGCCTGCACGGTGGAGCCAGCCTTTTGCGGCGCTTTTGGGCGCATATGATGCGCAGATTGGCTACGGACTTCCTTCCATTGGCGGCAAGGATTCCATGTCAGGCACTTTCAACGATATTGATGTTCCGCCTACGTTGGTTTCTTTTGCGGTGGATGTTGCCCGCTCCGGCAATATCATTACACCGGAGTTGAAAAAGGCGGGTAATAAACTGGTTCGCTTCAAAATAGAAAAAGATGACTATGACATTCCCGTGTATGAAAAAGTCATGGCGTTGTACGAAAAAATTACAGAACTGATACAGAAAGGTGTTATCGTGTCGGCTTATGCGCTTGACAGTAAGGGTGCTGCCGCCGCGCTTTCCAAAATGGCTTTCGGCAATAAGCTGGGCATCTGCATAGATGCGTCGGTTTCAGTGCACATGCTTTTTGAAAATGGGCTGGGTGAGATTGTGGCGGAAGTAGCATCCGACAAAGAAGGCTGGCTGGCTGCCTCCGGCGCTGATTATACGGTTCTGGGCTCTGTGACAAAGGAGGAGGCGATTGCCTGCAAAGACATGAAGCTTTCCATCGAAGAGGCCCTGCAGGCATGGACGGGAACATTGGAAAAAGTATTTCCGACCAAAGCGTATAAGGGTACTGAGCCTGTGAAAGCGGAACTTTTTTCCGCAGACAACATATATGTATGCAAAAATAAAGTGGCAAAGCCTACGGTGTTTATCCCTGTGTTCCCGGGAACCAACTGTGAATATGACAGCGGAAAGGCTTTTGAACGTGCGGGCGCGAAGGTGGTTACCAGAGTATTCAGGAACCTGACGGCGGAGGACATCCGCTCTTCCGTGGAGGAGTTTGAAAAGGCGATAAATGATGCGCAGATTATTATGTTCCCCGGCGGATTTTCAGCAGGCGACGAGCCGGACGGCTCTGCTAAGTTTTTTGCCACAGCGTTCCAGAATGAACGGATAAAAGAAGCTGTGATGAAGCTTTTGCAGGAAAGGGACGGACTGGCGCTTGGCATTTGTAACGGATTTCAGGCACTCATCAAGTTGGGACTGCTGCCCTTTGGTGAGATCACAGGACAGACGGAGGATTCCCCGACGCTGACTTTTAATACCATAAACCGTCACATTTCCAAGATGGTGTATACAAAGGTCGTGTCGAATAAATCGCCATGGCTGCGCGGTGCAAGGCTGGGTGAGACTTATGTAACGCCGGCTTCCCACGGAGAAGGGCGTTTCGTGGCAAAGAAGGAGTGGCTTGACAAGCTTTTTGCAAATGGACAGGTTGCGACACAGTATGCGGATGTAAACGGCATGGTTTCCATGGATGAGGAATGGAATGTAAACGGTTCTTACATGGCAATCGAGGGAATTACTTCTCCGGACGGACGCTGTTTTGGCAAGATGGCTCATGTGGAAAGACGGGACAGTGCAGTTGCCATGAATATCTATGGAGAACAGGACTTAAAGATTTTTGAGAGCGGTGTGGCATATTTTGAATAAGGAGCAAGTGACCTTATGCAAGGCTTTGATTTTGCATAAGGTCATTTTTAAAAAAGAGGGTAAATGAAAATAAGAAGAGCAGGAAAACAGGACATAGAGGGTATCAACAGGCTGCTTTTTCAGGTGTGTGCCGTACATCATGAGGGCAGGCCGGACTTGTTTAAGGCTGGAGCCAAAAAATATACGGACAGTGAGCTTCTTGCCATTCTGGAGAATGACGAGACGCCGGTTTTTGCAGCGGTTGATGAGTGCGGTATATTGATGGGATACGCATTTTGTGTATTTATCAGACAAAAAGACGACAATATTTTTGAGGATATGAATACCTTGTATATTGATGACTTATGCGTGGATGAGAACCTGCGGGGCAGACACGTGGGGCGCGCATTATACGAAGCCGTACTTGCCTTTGCGAGGGAGCAGAACTGTTATAACGTTACCCTGAACGTATGGAGCTGCAATGAAAGCGCCATGCGGTTTTATGAAGCGTGCGGGCTCAAGCCCCAGAAGGTCGGTATGGAAGTGATTTTATAGGCAGGCGGCACTATGACAATGGCATAGTCACTGCATTTTGCCCAAAGTCAATTTGCATTAGGTCAACTTGACACTTACATTTTCGACAGGGCTTTTGACACCTTAATCCGAATTTATCTCAAACAGAAAGGAAGCAGCATGGAAGCAGACTCTTTAAAACGGGTACAGGAATTTTTTGCGAAGGACAGGTTTGCCACGGACAATGGCGCGGTGATTGAGGAGATAGGGGAGCACTATGCCAAATGCCGTATGAAGCTGGGAGAGGGGCATAGGAATGCAGTCGGCGCCGTGATGGGAGGCGTCTGTTTTACCCTTGCGGACTTTACCTTTGCGGTTGCCGCGAATTGGCAGAAGGCGGGCGTGGTATCTTTAAGCTCCAACATCACGTATTTGGGCGCCGTGCATGGCGGGGAGCTGATTGCAGAGGCGGCGTGTGTCAAAGAGGGCAGAACGACAAATTTCTATCAGATAGATATTTGGGACGATATGGGGAGTCATGTTGCCGTAGTGACGACGACCGGTTATCGGAAAGCATAAAAGGATTTTG
Source organism: Lachnospiraceae bacterium (assembly GCA_013316825.1). GTDB lineage: Bacteria > Bacillota > Clostridia > Lachnospirales > Lachnospiraceae > Acetatifactor. The sequence goes on from WSLY01000008.1 coordinate 6,033, forward strand.
GGCGAAAAGTGGTGATAAAAATGGGCGACAAGGAAAATCAGGAGTTCGAGAAGCTGGGGGATGCAAAAAAGCTGGAACAGGTCAATGCAAAGCTGACACAGGCGCTTGAGGCGGCGGAGGCGGCAAACAGGTCAAAAAGCGCTTTTTTGTCCAATATGTCCCATGATATCCGCACGCCTATGAATGCGATTCTGGGAATGGCTTCCATAGGATTGTCCCATATTGATGAAAAAGCGAGGGTGCAGGACTGCCTTTTGAAGATACAGACGGCGTCCACGCATTTGATGAGTCTGGTAAATGATGTGCTGGATATGTCGCGGATTGACAGCGGGCGTATGGCTATCAATGAGGAAGCCTTTTCGCTTGCGGATTTGGTACACGAAATTGCCGTGATTGTGCGTCCGCAGGCACAGCAGAAAAACCAGAGTCTGCAGATTGCAATCGGACAGATTGACAGGGAGCGTCTGTTGGGCGACCCCTTACGGCTGCGGCAGATTGCGGTCAATATCATTGGGAACGCGGTGAAGTACACACAGGAGGGCGGAGAAATCTGTGTGGAGCTTTTGCAGCGTGCAGGTGAAAAAACGGCAGCAGGCGAGGAGTCCGTGTGGATTGATTTTTCCTGTAAGGACAATGGCATCGGCATGAGCAGCGAGTTTTTAGAGAAGATTTTTATTCCGTTTGAGCGGGTACGAAATACGACAATCAGCAAAATTGAAGGTACCGGTCTGGGCATGGCGATTGTGAAGAATCTGGTGGAGCAGATGGGCGGACGGATAGAGGTGGAGAGCAAGGAAGGGGTAGGAAGCCGTTTTCAGGTGACACTTCCGTTTGTCGTATCCGGTGAAGAGCAAAGAACAGCATTTGTGGCGGGAAGCCCCGTTTTGGCAGCAGGAAGCGGAGAGAGCAGGAACCGGCAGCTTTCCGAATATCTTGCGGAGAGCGGTCTTGAGCCGGTTTGCATAACCGCCGGTCTGGAGGCAGTCACGTATCTGACCGAGGCGCAGTATGAGGGGCGTATGCCCTGCGCCATGTTATTGGGGCAGGAGCTTGCGGATATGCCTCCGCTGGAGCTTGCCGCACATGTGAGACAGCTTGCCGGCGCAGCCTTTCCGATAGTGTTGGTTTCGGAGGAAGATTGGGCGCAGATAGAGTACCGTGCCAAGCGTGCAGGCGTCAATGCCTTTGTACCCTGCCCGCTCTTTAAAAGCAGACTTTTGGAAACCTTGTCCGGTCTGATTCAGGCGAACGGAAAAGAAGAGACGGAAAATACGGCGCAGATGGATTATAGCAGATACCGCGCGCTGCTTGTGGAAGATAATGAGCTGAATCAGGAAATCGCCATGGAGCTTTTGTCCTTTACCGGTATACAGGTGGAGACGGCGGATGACGGCGCGTGCGCGCTGAAGCGGTTTACAGAGTCTCCCGAAGAATATTTTGACATTATTTTTATGGACATTCAGATGCCTGTTATGGACGGCTATGAGGCGACAAGGAGAATTCGCGCGCTGCAAAGACGGGATGCGCAGAAGGTTTGGATTGTGGCAATGACAGCCAATGCTTTTGTGGAAGACATCCGGCTTTCCAGAGAGGCGGGCATGAATGAACATTGCGCTAAGCCGGTGGATCCGGAGCGTCTGATGGAGATTTTGCGATGCCGGTTTGGACAGCACGATGCCGCGGACAGAGGGAAAGAATAGAAAAGAGTTGGATTTATGCAGCCATATCAGGAAGAATATATTGCAAATATAAAAGATATCACTGCGCTTACAGCAAGAAAAATACCTAGGGAACAGTCCTTTGAGACATATTATGCCGCGTGTCTGGAGGATAGGAAGCAGGTGGAGCAGAAGGCAAAGCGGAATATGGAGATTTTGCGGAGCAGACTGTTTCCTGCGCTGGATCATATGCTGGAGGCAGACGGCGAAGAGCTTGCAGAGCTCGGGGAATTTGCGGGACAGCTTTTGAACATCAGGGAAGATTTGGATGCCGGACTGTTCTGCCGGATTCACCATGCCTTTTTAAGTCTGGCAAGGCAGAAAAAGGACAGGGGTGGCATGATACGGGAGCTGTACTGGATGGGAATTGGCTCCAACAATCTGTGCAACAGGCTGGTAGGTCTTGCAGAAGCCGTGAGCGAGCCTTATTATTCCCAGATGAGGATGTATTTTGCGGAAGCGGCGGCTTATCTAAAATACTTTGATGAAATTACGGACGCGGAAACAAGAGGCTATATTTTTCGCTCCCGCGCTAATATGGCTTTGGGAAAATTCAAGGACGTCAGTCAGCGTATCCGCCTGCTTCAGCATACGCTGCAGATTATGCAGGATAAGGATTATCAGGAAAAAGCGCCCGAGCTTCCGTGGGAGGCTTATGTATATGCGACGCATCAGCTTATGGCGGCGAGCATTTCTTACAGCAGGGAAGAAACCATGACCGCAAAAGATGTGGAGGTCATTATGGAGTCTGTCTATCTGGTTTATCAAAGGCGGATTCGGGAAGCGGAGCAGAAAAAGGAGCGTCCGCCTTTAAGACCGCTGTTTTCTTATGCCGCCATCTCTTATTACTGCGGGCTGATTGACTTGGAAGCGCTTTTTAAGCGGATGGAGGAATTGCTGGATGCAGCGGATACATCCGATTTTTCAGTGGACGGCATGTATGGAGTGATATCCCTGCCGGCGTTTTACTGTCAGTATTTGCAGCAGTATCCCGAACAACTGCCGCAGCGAAAGGAGTACGTGGAGGCGCTTTACCGCAAAATATTACAGTATGTGGAAGATTTTCCGGATGGAGAACAAAATGAGACGCTTTTTTTCTATTTGAGGCAGCTCTCCCATACCTTTGTGGAGACGGAGGACAGCATTTCTTATGGGGAATTTCTGCAAAAGCTGCAGCTTCGGTTTATACCGGATATTTTTGTCCATTCTTTCATCGTGGGAAAAGCGGCTGCTTTGTTCAGCGATATCATTCTAAAAGAAGAGCCCGCATTTTTTGACGACATGGAGATGTTTCAGGGGATGCGGGATGGGGAAGAGAAACGGCGGCTTATTTTGGACTATGCCATGGAGTGCGGGATGTATCATGATATCGGCAAAATCAATTTTATGAATTTATACTGCCGCACCGCAAGGCAGTGGTTTGAGGAAGAATACGAGGAAGCGAGTCTGCATACGCTGGTGGGAGAAACTTGTCTGGCGGGAAGAAATTCCACCAGATGCTATGCGGAGATTGCCAAGGGTCATCACCGCTGGTATGACGGCACCCGGGGGTATCCGGAGAGTTATAAACGTCTGGAGTGCCAGTATAGGCAGATGGTGGATGTCATTGCACTGGTTGACTGGATAGAAGGCGTGACAGAAACGAACTGCCTGCACAAGGGCGTGAAGAAGACCTATGACGAGGCGGTAGAGACCGCCATATCCTTGGAGGGCAGGCGTTTTTCACCGCTCTTGACTGCAAGGCTTCGGGATAAGCATGTGGCGGAGAGGCTCAGGGAGGCTTTTAGAGAGGGGCGCAAAGAAGCGTACCGCACGCTGTATGAAGGGTATAGGGGGAAAAAAGCGTGAAAAAATCATGCATACTTTACGGGGCAGATGCATCGTAAGGATAAAAAACTGCATTTTAATGAAAGAAGGGTTGTGCTTCGGGCAGAAATATTGCAGAATGGTTTTATCGGCAATATACGGCAGGCGGCACAGCCTTTTTGTATTACATCAGGCGTTTTGCAATCGTCTGTTTAGATTAGGGCTTTTGACACCCGAATCCTGTTTATGTTATGTTTCATGGTTGCCGAAGGAGTATGGTGAGTATGGGAGCGCATATGAAGATTACGATGGAGCAGCTTACGGCGGGTGAGGAAGAAATTATAATCCGTTATAGAAGGATGGATGAGAGGATAGAGGCGCTCTGCCGTTTTATAAAAGGGCAGGAGGGCAGGCTTGCGGGGAGCAGGGAGGATAGCGGCGGGCAGGTCTGCCTGTTTTTTCCCGGGGAGGTATTTTATTTTGAGAGCGTAGATAACGCCGTTTACGCTTATCTGGAGCATGAGGTGTACCGTATACAGGAAAGCCTTATGGAAATAACGGCGCGCTGTGAAGAAAGTGGTTTTTTGCGGTGTTCCCGTACCATGACAATCAATCTGGATAAGATAGAACGGCTGAAAAGCGAGTCGGGAAGCAGGATAAGCGCTTTTTTAAGCAATGGAGAGGTGGTTATGATATCCAGAAAGTATGCGAAGGGACTGCGGGCGGTATTGAAGCGGGGAAGGAGGGAAAACCATGCATAAGGAAAAATGGGCAAAAGGCTTTCGAAAGTATCTGGAAACAGAGGTACAGGTAGAGTATAAAGCATGTCTTTATTTTTTTGCCATTCTCTTTTTTTACTGTTGTTATCTGTTTTTTCAAGGCGTGTATGCCGCGAAAATTCTTTATATGGCAGAGATGATTTTTACTACGTACATTGTCGGGTACGTACAAATCTGCCTGTTGGGAAATTTTGATGAGGCGGAGCGCTTTGGCGGAAAGGAATTTTTGTCTGCGGCAGGCTGCACGGCGGTTTATACCCTTGTGAGCTATCTGTGCGGCTGGTTTGATAAAAAGCCGGATGTTACGGCGTGGTTTGCCGTCTTTCTGCTGTTTGGCTACGCCTGCTTGTTTTTCGTCAATCGGATAAAAAGAGGGGCGGATACGAAACGGCTCAACGAACTGCTTACATTGTATCAGAATAAAGGAAAGACGCAGTCCGCCAAAGCGGGCATGGAGGAGAAGGTTGAATAAATTGCTTGATAGCAACTTATTCAACCAAGAATTTGTGCCGAAGCGTCACAAATTCTGTGATGGCAGAGCGAAATCTGACATTTCGCTCGCCTCCTCGGCGCAACAACGTTTCGGAATGGAGGAAAAGATGGAAAAAGCGATTGAGATTTGCGGATTGACGAAGCGGTATGGGAGAAACAGGGGAGTGCAAAATATTTCCTTTGTAGTGGAAAAGGGAGAAATATTTGGGTTTTTAGGTCCCAATGGGGCAGGGAAATCCACTACAATCCGCTGTCTTTTGGGAATGCTGCGTTATGAAGCGGGAGAAATCAAGGTTTTGGGGCATTGTGCCGGAAAGGAGCAGAAAGCGATTCTGCAAAAAACAGGGTATATGCCTTCGGAGGTGATGTTTTATCCGTCCATGACGGCGGGGCAGGTGATAAAGCTGGCGGCAGATATCAGAGGGCTTTCATGCGGGGAGGAGGCGGAGAGGCTTTGCGGGCTGCTTGGGGTGGACAGGAAAAAGCGGATATCGGAATTATCTCTGGGCAACCGGAAAAAGGTAAGCATTGTCTGTGCCATGCAGCATAAGCCTGCGCTTCTGATTCTGGATGAACCCACCTCGGGTCTTGACCCGCTGATGCAGGAGGTATTTTGGGAGCTGCTTACAAAAGCCGGTGAAGAGGGCACAGCCTGTTTTCTTTCTTCTCACGTGCTGACGGAGGTCAGGCAGTACTGCAGACGTGCCGCCATTATCAGAGAGGGTAGTCTGGTGCGGGTGGACACGGTAGAAAATCTGTTACGGTCTTCCCTGCGGAATATAAAGCTTGCCGGCGTGGAGGAGGCGCCGGCGCTTCCTGAAATTACGGGAATCAAAAGGGAAAAGGACAGCGTTTCTTTTTCCTATACGGGAGAGATGCAAAAACTGCTCCGTGCACTCCTTGTGCTTGCGCCCAAGGACGTGCTGATAGAGGAGCCTTCAATGGAGGAAATGTTCAAATGGTATTATTGATGCATGAATGCAAATCACATAGAAAAAGTCTGCTGGTGTGGTCTTTATGCGTGGGAGCGCTTTGCTTTGCCTGTCTGCTTTTGTATGACAGTCTTGCGGATTCCATGGACAGTATGTCGGCGATGTTTTCTGAAATGGGCGCCTTCAGTCAGGCGCTGGGTATGGACAAGGTGAGCATTGGAACGCTGGAGGGATATTATGCCGTGGAAATTTCCATTATGCTTTCGCTTGGGGGCGGGTTGTTTGCTGCAATGTCCGGCAGTGCCCTTGTAGCAAAGGAAGAGGAAGGGCATACTTCGGAATTTTTGAATACCCTGCCGCTTTCCCGTCTGCAGATTCTGGCGGCAAAATATGCGGCGTTTTTGTGTCTGGTATTCTTATTTGGCGTAGTGACGCTTTTGTTTGTTCTGGCGGGCTTTGCCTGCATGGGAGAAAGCGTGCATATGGCGAATCTGCTGCGGTATCAGGGAGCGGCGTTTTTGATGCAGCTTGAGATTGGCAGCATATGCTTCTTTTTCTCTGCCATATGCCGTAAAAAGCCGACGGGAGCGGCATTGGGGCTTACGGTATTCTTATATGTGCTGGATTTGCTTTTAAGAGTGGTGCCGGCATTAAAGCCTGCGAAGTATATAACACCGTTTTATTTTGCAAATGCATCGGATATTTTTGCGGAGAGCGCGGTCAACATGCCGCTGCTTTTCGGCGGCGCCTGCGCTTGTGTGGTTTTCTTTTTGGCATCGCTTTTTATATACTGCAGGCGCGATATATCCGGTTAATGATAAACTCAAACTTGTAAAGCCATATCCTGTGTGATAAAATTTTGGTGATAATACCGCATAGCGGTGAAAGAGAGGGAATGGCAATGAAAGATTACAGAGACAACGAAACATGTACCGAAGAGCTGCTTACCTTTATACAGGAAAGCCCAAGTGCTTTTCATGCGGTGGAGCGCATCAAACAGCAGCTGCTTTCGGAGGGCTACACAGAGCTGAAAGAGGCAGAGGAGTGGACTCTTTCGGAGGGCGGCAGGTATTTTGTGACGAGGAATGACTCTTCCATAGCAGCGTTTGCGATACCGGAGGGAACTTTGCAGGGAGAAGGGCAGAACAGTCTTGCAGGAGTGAAAGGCTTTCACATTACGGCGGCGCACAGTGATTCTCCTGCCTTTAAAATCAAGGAGAATCCGGAGATGGCGGGAGAGCAGTATGTCCGGCTGAATACGGAAAAATACGGCGGCATGATTATGAGCACATGGCTGGACAGGGCACTCTCCGTGGCGGGCAGGGTGATATTTTTGCAGGACAAAAAACTGACAAGCCGCCTTGTCAATGTGGACAGGGACATGCTGGTGATTCCCAATCTGGCAATTCATATGGGCTGGGATATGAATAAGGGTGTGGAGTACAATGCCCAGACCGACATGCTGCCGCTTTATGGCGAGGCGTGCGGCAAAGCCGGCTTTATGGAACTGATTGCCGAAGAAGCAGGCGTGAAACCGGAAGAAATACTGGCGCATGATCTGTTTTTGTATGTCAGGGAAAAAGGAAAGCAGATTGGCGGAAACAAAGAGTTTGTTCTTTCACCGAGGCTTGACGATTTGCAGTGCGCTTTCGCGTCGTCAACAGCCATGGCAAAGAGCAGTCCCAAGGATTATATTAACGTCTGCGTGATATTTGACAATGAGGAAGTTGGCAGCGGGACAAGGCAGGGGGCAGATTCCACTTTTCTGACGGATGTTCTGGCGCGGATACAGGAAGCTTTTGGAAAGCCGGATAGCTGGCTCAGGCAGAAGATTGCGGACAGTTTTTTAATTTCAGCGGACAACGCCCATGCAATTCATCCCAATCATCCGGAAAAAGCGGACCCTGTCAACAAGCCGGTCTTAAACGGCGGCATCGTGATAAAGTACCATGGTGCGCAGAGATATGCGACTGACGCTATAACGGCAGCGCAGGTAAAGGAGCTGTGCAGGGAAGCGGATGTGCCGGTGCAGGTTTACAGCAACCGTTCGGATATTGCGGGAGGCGTTACGCTTGGCAATATTTCTGTGGCGCATGTGTCCGTCCCCACCGTGGATATCGGACTGCCGCAGCTTGCCATGCACTCTGCGCTGGAAACAGCGGGAAGCAGGGACACGGCGTATGCAGTCCGCATGTTTCAAACCTTTTTTGCCAAATAGGAATGGAACTGCTTGGAACTGGTATTTTGTCAAATTGGTTTTTGGATGGATTTGATATATTCCGTCGGCGTACAGTTTAAGTATTTTTTAAACAGCTTGTTATAGTAGCTGGTGCTGTTGAAGCCAACGGAGGCGGCGAGCGTGGAGATGGACTTGGCAGCTTCGTCTCCGCGCATTATTTTTCTTGTAGATTCAAAAATTCTGTATTTCATCAAATATTCAAAGGGTGTGAGCCCCAGAGAACGCCTGAAACACCGGCAGCATTCGCTTTTGCTGACGTGAATGGAGGCGGAAATTTCTTCCAGAGTCAGAGGTTCCATGTGCTTTTTTTCAATAAATAAAATGGCTTCCTTGATGCGCGCACTGTCCATGGAAACATGCGGAAGCTCTGTCACGGCGCCCTTTCGAGGCGCAGCAAAGGGAAGGAGAAGCTTCCAGAAGTAGCACAACAGGCTTTTTACTGCAAGCTCGTATCCAAATTTTTTCTCCGTGCAATAAAAGTAAGTATCTTGTGCAAGTCGCAGCATTTCCTTTGTGGCATCGTCCTGCTTCTTCAGTATCAAAAAGTGCAGAAAGGGAGAGGAGAGGACGGGTGTCAAGTATTTTGCCGACATGCTGGTCTTGCCGTAGCCAAATAAAAAGGAAGGATGGAACTTCAGCGTATGCAGTGTGCACGCCTCTTTGTCAGCGCTGCGGATGGAGTGGAGCTGGTTTTGGTTTAGGAAAAAACCCTCGCCGGGTGCGAGCGCTATATTTTGGTCTGAGAGGCGCAGCAATGCATGACCGGATGTCACGATGGTGAGTTCTATTTCGTCGTGCCACTGCCAGCGTATCATCCGCATATAAAGCTGGGAGAGGTCGGTAGAATAGGTGCTGACGGGAAAGTCGATATTTGATGCCGGAGCGGGGCAGAACAATGCTTCGTCCGGCTTTTTTGTATTTTCATTTGCCATGGTAAATTCCTTTCGTGCAAAGATGTCGGGCGTATGCGTGCAACACTACTCTCTTGTAGTATAATGTCCGCAAAAGGCAGAGTCAAGAGCCCAAAGAAACAGATGCCGTGCTTGCACGAGCAGACTTTTCTTGGGGCTCTTGACGAGCAAAGCGAGCCCAAAGAAACAGATGCCGTGTTGTGGTAAGAGGGCTAAAATCCGGCAATAGGAAAAGGGCGTGTGGCAACACAGCTCTATGGAAAGCATATGATAAGCAGAGGGCGGCTGCCAAAACCGGCACAGGACAATTCCTGCGCCGGATGCAGCAGGAAAGGGTAATAAAATGGAAAATCAAAAACTGGAAAATCTTTTAAATCTGGCGTTGGAGACGCCGGAGGCGCTGCGGGAGAAATCCCTGAACCTGAATGTGGGGTACGAAGCAGCAAGCCGTACATGGGAACTGATTGTAAAATATAATGGCAATTTGTCCGCCCTTGCCGCAATGGGGATAGGCGTGGAAGAGCTGCTTGCCGGTTACGCTGTGCTCACCGTGCCGGAGGAATTTGTTGACGAGGTGGCGGGGCTTCCTGAAATTGAATATGTAGAAAAACCAAAACGCTTGTTTTTTGCAGTGGATAACTTACCCATGGATGAATTGTCTGCGGACAGAGCATTGGCGGGCGGCATATCTGCGGATTATAATTCCATGGAGCAGGCAAAAGAGGCTTCCTGCATTTTACCCGTGACTGTGCGGGAGCCTTATCTGAATGGGGAAGGCGTGATAGTAGGTATTATCGATTCGGGTATCGATTATACCAACCGGCATTTTCGCAATGCGGACGGGAGCAGCAGGATATTGTACCTGTGGGACCAGACGCTGTCCTGGGAGGAAGTGCCGGCACGGGGAGCGGAAAGAAGACCGCCGGATGGTTTTTTGCTGGGAACAGAGTTTGACAAAGCGCAGATTGACGCGGCATTGGCGGCAGATTCGCCTGCAGAGGGCTTTCTTTTGGTGCCAAGCCGCGATGTAAGCGGACATGGCACGGCGGTAGCGGGCATTGCGGCAGGGAGCGGCGTGGGAGGGTATGAAGGGGTTGCATCGGAAAGCTATCTGATAGTGGTAAAGCTGGGCGCGGTAGACCCCAATTCTTTTCCAAGGACTACGGAGCTTATGCGCGCGGTTACCTATGTGGTAAAAAAGGCACAGCTGCTTGGACTGCCCCTTGCCCTCAATTTAAGCTTTGGCAATACGTATGGCGCGCATAATGGTTCCTCCCTTGTAGAACGCTTTCTGGACAATGCATCGGAGGTGGGCAGAACGGTAATCTGTGTGGGAAGCGGCAATGAGGGCGCAGCTGCGGGGCATCTGCAGGGAAATGCGGGACCGGCAGGCAGCAGGCTTCTGACGGGGGCAGACAGTTATGCGGAGCTGGCGGTTGCGGCTTATGAGACGGCGCTCAATGTGCAGCTTTGGAAAAATTATGCGGACAGCTACAGAATTACGCTGCGTTCCCCGGGCGGGGAAGAAGTTCTGCTGCCGGAGGGCGGGTTTGGAAAATTGTCTTTTGTGATGGAGCAGACTGTTATTCTGGTGTATATGGGAGAACCGACGCCTTACTCCGTGGCGCAGGAAATCTATTTTGATTTTATTCCCCAAAGAGAGTACATTGCGTCGGGTGTCTGGACATTTCGGATAGAGTTTGTGTCCGGCGTGACAGGGCAGTACTATTTTTATCTTCCCAGCGCGGGGGTGCGAAATGCGGGTACGCGTTTCTTTTCGCCAAGCCCGCAGGTGACGCTGACCATTCCTTCCACGGCGCAGAAGGTGGTTACGGTTGCAGCTTATGACAGCGTTTATGAGGCATATGCAGATTTTTCCGGCAGAGGTTATATGTATCCGGAGCGGACGATGGGACCTGCGGCGTCAGGCGCAGTAAAGCCTGATTTGGCGGCGCCGGGCGTAAACATTCTGGCGCCGGATACCTTTGGCGGGTACGGCTATTTTACAGGCACTTCTTTTGCCACGCCGTTTGTAACGGGAGCCGCCGCACTTTTGATGCAGTGGGGGATTGGGCGGGAAAACGATTTGTTTTTATATGGGGAGAAGGTAAAGGCGTATCTGCGCAGGGGGGCAAGAGCGCTGCGGGGGGAGAGTGAGCTGCCGAATGAGAGGGTGGGCTTCGGCGCTCTCTGCCTCGCAGAAAGCCTGCCTGTACTATGATATGGCTCACAGGGTAAAAAATCTTGTGTAAGTTTCCCGTTAGTGATATAATGGTTGCATTACAATTTGTGAGAATAGTATCATGATATAAAAGGAGAAGTGTCATGAATCAAATTGCATGGAAGGACAGTTATAAAATTGGCGTGGATTTTATTGACAAAGAGCACCAGACGCTTTTTGCAAGGATGAATAAGCTGCTCAAGATTATTGAGGAGGAAGAGAAAAGCGAATGGGCGTGCCGTGAAGGTGTAAAGTATTTGAAAAGCCATGCCACGGAGCATTTCGAACACGAAGAAGCGTATATGCAGTCGATTCAATATGGTGAATATGAGGTACATAAGCGTTTACACGACAATTTCCGGTATAAGACGCTGCCGGCTCTGGAAGCGGAGATGGAGGAGGCCGGATATTCAGAGGAGTCCATCCGTCATTTTCTTGGCGTCTGCATCGGCTGGGTAATCGGACATACCCAGACGGAGGACCAGGCTATCGTGGGCAGGACGATGAGCAAGTGGGTTAATATTCCCCATGAAGAGGAGAAGGAAGCGCTGGAGGCGGCGATTATCCAGCTTATGCAGGAAATGTTTCATTTAGATGCACAGTTAATCAGCGAGCAATATGCAGGAGAAGACTTTGGAAAAATAATCTGCAACCGCTTTTTCTATCGAGGCAGACAGAAGGAAAAGTGGGAGGTGACGATTGTTTTTGAAGAAAGGCTTCTGCTTCAGATTATAAGCGGAATTCTAAATACAGAATACAAGCGGGTTGACGATATGGTGATTAATGTAATCCGCTATCTTTCCCGCCAGTTTTTGGAGAAGCTCAGAGAAAGTTTTCCGGCGATAGACTTGTTGGAGCTGGAGAAGGAATGTCTGCTGACCCATGAGCAGCTTTCCAATTCTTTTGCGCGCGAGCAGCCGGTTTGCAGCCTTTTGTTTCACGCGAAGGATGGGTATTTTGCCTTTAGCGCGGCGGCAAAGGATTCTCTTCGCGGTAAGCTTGCTTCTGTAGTTGACCCGCAGAATGCGATGGCAGCAGTCAAGGAGTATTTGTCCAAGGAAAATGCGGAGCAGGAAAAAGAAAAGCTCAAAATTCTTGTGGTAGACGATTCAGAATTTATGCGAACCAGAATGGTGAAGCTTTTGGAAGGACATTATGATTTGACAGAGGCGGCTTCCAGTGTGTCCGCTATCAAGATGATAGCAAAAAACCGTCCCAATCTGGTTCTGTTGGATTATGAGATGCCGGTCTGTGATGGAAGACAGGCATTGGAAATGATTCGCTCGGATGAGGATATTGCGGATATACCGGTCATGTTTCTGACCGGCAGGGGGGATAAGGAAAGCGTGAAAAAGGTGATGGCGCTGAAGCCGGAGGGATATTTGTTAAAAACGATGCCGGATGAGGCTATCAAGAAGAGTATTGATGATTTCTTTGCCAAGAGAAATAAATAGGATATGCGACAAGAAGCGAAAAGCCGGAGAGAAATCTCCGGCTTTTAAAATGATGACTGTAATGCAAAATTAACAGGATTTTGGACAAAATTGGCATAGAGAGTAAAAAAAACGTATGTTATAATAGAAGGAAAAAGAAAATGGAGGGGGTCTGCCTATGAGAATAGCGGTTTGTGATGATTGTTTTGAAGATGCGCAATATCTCAAAACACTTCTGGATGGACATGAGACCAGCATATATTCGGAGACGGACAGTCTTCTGGCAGATATAGCAGATAAAAAGGTACGTTATGATTTGTATCTGCTGGATATTTATATGGATACCTCCATGAACGGAATTGAACTGGCGAAAAGGCTTCGTAAGGTGGAGAGGGAGGCAGCGATTTGTTTTGTTTCAACCAGCGATGCATTTTACAGGGAAGCATATGACCTTTATGCGATGCAGTATCTGATTAAGCCTGTACAGGAGGAAGCCCTGAAAGAGCTTATAGAGCGTGTGTCAGAGCAGTTATCAAGAGATAAGGGGAAAGAGCAGGTGCTTCGGTTCAAATGGCGGGGGCGGATTGGCGCGATTCCTTATGACAGGATTCTTTATATCAGCAGCAGGGAGCATACGATTTCCATTTACTGTAAGGACGGCACCGTGCAGAAATATAAAGGCAAGCTGAATGAATTGGCTTTATCAGTGTGTGGCGGCGTATTCTTAAGATGCCACCAGAGTTTTCTTGTCAATATCTATCAGGTAAATAACCTGAGCGGAAATGAACTGACAGCTTCGGGGCATCGGATTCCTGTATCCAGACGGTATTATGCGGAGGTAAAGAAGCGGTATCAGGAGATGCTTTTTGAGGAGGTGGATTGACACAAATGATACTTCGGGATTTGTCTGCTTTTTGGAGCATGTTTCATGTGATTTTTCTGTTTATTATGCTGTTTCGTTCGCGCTATACAAAAAGAAAAACCTTATTGTTAGCCGGAACCTGTATGGGACTGCTGATGTTTTTAAACGGAGTGGGGGTGGTCGTACTGGGGTTTGAGGTGATGGGAAAGATATTTCTCTTTACCTGCTCCATTCCCAGTTTTCTCTTTTTTTACCTGCTTTCTGCAGATAAGAGATTCCGTTTTCTGCTTACCTTTTGTCTGGCAGATACGTCGAGTCTTTGGATTATCGGTGTTACGCTCCTTTTGGATGCTTATTTGGGAGGCGGAACATATATAGTAATGTTTGTGAGCAGACTGATTGCGTTTCCGCTGATGGAATATCTGGCTTACCGTTTTTTGCGAAAGCCTTATCTGGAGCTGCAGGATTCGGTGAAGAAGGGATGGGGTATTTTTGCAGGCATGACGCTTTTGTACTATGTGCTGCTTGCAGTGATGCTTTATTATCCTTCCAATATTGAAAACCGGCCGGCTGATGTTTTACCCTGCGTGCTGGTGCTGCTCCTGATGTTTTTTAATTATGCCACGATATTTTCAGCACTTTACAGGCAGCTTCTGCTCTACAGAAAGCAGCAGAACGAGCGTGTCCTGCAGGAGCAAAAGGCAGCGTTGGAAGGACAGCTTGAAAACCAGCAGCGCATACGGAAAATGAAGCATGATATGAAAGGGCACGTGATTACGTTATCGGGACTGCTCTCTTCCGGAAAAACGGAGGAAGCACTGGAATATCTGGAGCATGTGAAGACGGAGACGGATACCTTATATGGAAAGTTTTGCGCCAATCCGTACATCGATGCGGTATTGGTTCACTACTATCAGAAATTTCAGGAGATTTATGCTGAATTTGAAATGGATATCCGAACGGGGGATGAGGAACTGCCCTATATGGGACTGTGCCAGATTCTTTCAAATGGGCTGGAAAACGCATGGGATGCGTTAAAAGCGCTTGCCGTGGAAAAACGGAAGGTTTCCGTGCAGATGAAATACAACAGGGATTATCTGATTATTCGAATAAAAAACTGTTGCAGAGAGGAGCTGCGGGTGGAAAAAGGGGCAATCGTCGGGTCGAGCAAGGAAGAAAGCGGACATGGATTTGGGCTTCCTACGGTGTTAGAGACGGCAAGACAGCTCGGCGGCGATATGATGTGTTATACGGAAAACGAAAATTTTGTGCTGGACGTGATGGTACGCTGCCGGCATAATAGCTGATAAACAGGGTGCAAAGGGCATCTGCCGCAGGGCAGGTGCTTTTTTATGCGGCAGTTCTTTTGTAAGAAACGGAGAGTAAAAAAATCATGTGTATAATTAAAAAAAGTAGTTTTTACAGTGCAAACCATAGTACGGTGAAGGAGAAGAGGATAGAAAGACAAAAGAGAAAAGGATTGCAGAAGGCTTTGTCAGTATTTCTTTCAATGGCATTGCTGGTGGGAATTTTATCTAATGCGGCGCCTATTCATGTGCGCGCGTCAGGCGAGGTGGTGCTGACAGTTGGCGCCGATATAGAGATAACAGAAAGCATTGCAATAAAAAGTGGAAGTACGGTTACGCTTCTCTCTGCCGGAAATCATACGTTAAAGCGGGCGTCAGGATATAGCGGCACCATGTTTGCCGTATAGGGCACATTGAAATTGGGAAGCGAAAACTCTGGTGAAAACACAGGAGAGAATACGGGCGGGAGCAACGGCGTCAATATCCGGATAATGCTGACTGTCGAAGACGCGGGAGAACATGTAAGCGAGGAGGACAGGGCGGCAGTAGACGGCGCACTTGGCAGCTATAGGGTAGGGCAGTATCTGGATATCAGCCTGCTTAAGATTGTCGGAGAGAGTCAGAACAGAATACCGGAAACCACAGGGAAAATCAGGATTACGATTGCTGTGCCGGAAAATCTGAAAGCGGCGGAGGATGTACAGGAGCGGTCTCTTATTCTGCCGTTTTGGCTGCGGGCATCAGCAGCGCTTTCAGTTTATCAAGGATTTCCTCATGTATATATAGCTTACCGTAGCCCGTGCCGAACTGAAGCCCGGGCTTATTGGTGCCATGAAAGTCGGAGCCGCCGCTTATGGCAAGGTGGTATTTTTTCGCAAGCGCATGTATCTGTCTGGTTTCTGCGGGGGAATAGGTGGAATAAATGGCTTCTATGGCGAGCAGCCCTGCTTCCTTCAGCTCTTTTACAAGCTGTTCCAAACGTGCGCTGCTTAAGCGGTAGAGGGCAGGATGGGCGAGAACCGGTATGCCGTCCGCGCTTTTTATGAGGGAGACCGCCTGTACGGGCGTTACTTTTTCACGGGGAACAAAACAGGGGGCATGGTCGCCAACGTAGCGTGCAAATGCTTCTTTCATGCTGCCCGTATAACCATGCTCTGTCAAAAAGCGTGCGTAATGCGCTCTGGTGATAACGGCATCGGGAAATGTGTTTTTCAGGGCTTCATATGTGATGTCGATGCCGTGCGCCTGCAGCAGGAGGCACATTTTTTCGTTGCGCAGCTCTCTGGAGGCCACAAAGGAAGTGATATAATCCTGAAAGCTTTTTTTCTGATAGTTGATGAATAGTCCTACCACATGAATGTCGCCGCACTCGTATTCTGTGGACAGTTCAATGCCGGAAATGACCGTGAGGGTATTTCCGGCAGGATTTTTGTCACAGACTTTTCCGGAGAGTGAAGCGGCATAAGAGACTGCTTCGTCAAGCCCTGCGACCGTGTCATGGTCGGTGAGGGCAAAGGCGCTGATATTGTGCGACAGGGCGTATTCCACCAGCTCCTTTGGGGAAAAAGTACCGTCGGAGCAGGTGGAATGTACATGTAAATCAATCATGAATCAGTCCTCGTCTTCCGTCATCTTGGTATATACGGTGCGCTTTCTTGCCATTTCGTCGCTTTCCAGATATTCGTCGTAGGTAGTAATCTTGTCAATTAGAGAGCCGTCCGGCAGGATTTCCATAATGCGGTTGGCGGTAGTCTGTACAAACTGGTGGTCGTGGCAGGAGAAAAGCTCCACGCCGCCAAATTTAATCAGTCCATTGTTAAGCGCAGTGATGGACTCCATATCAAGGTGGTTGGTCGGTTCGTCAAGTATCAGGCAGTTGGCGCCGCTTATCATCATCTTTGACAAAAGGCAGCGTACCTTTTCGCCGCCGGAGAGCACACGTACCTTTTTGACTCCGTCTTCACCTGCAAAAAGCATACGTCCGAGGAAGCCGCGCACATAGGTCACATCCTTAACCGGAGAATAGCCTGTCAGCCAGTCCGCAATGGTGAGGTCATTGTCAAATTCTGCCGTGTTGTCTTTGGGGAAATATGCCTGCGAAGTGGTAACGCCCCACTTATAGCTGCCTGCATCCGGCTCCAGTTCACCGGCAAGAATCTGGAATAAGGTAGTTTTGGCAAGCTCATTGCCGCCCACAAAGGCAATTTTGTCATTGTGCCCTACGATAAAGGAGATATCGTCC
The DNA here is from genome assembly GCA_013316825.1 of Lachnospiraceae bacterium. Taxonomy (GTDB): domain Bacteria; phylum Bacillota; class Clostridia; order Lachnospirales; family Lachnospiraceae; genus Acetatifactor. Next base: position 22,975 of record WSLY01000008.1, read on the forward strand.
AACACTTTTTCTCCGTTTATCGTTTTGCTCAGATGCTCCACAGTGAGCACCTCATTGCCGATTTCCCTGTCGGGGCGGAAATCGATGTAGGGGTATTTGCGGCTGGAGGGGCGGATTTCATCAAGCTCAATTTTTTCCAGCGCCCGCTTTCTGGCGGTAGCCTGCTTGGACTTGGAGGCGTTGGCGGAAAAACGGGAAATAAATTCCTGCAGCTCCTTGATTTTTTCCTCTTTCTTTTTGTTCGCTTCCTTCATCTGGCGTATCAGAAGCTGGCTGGACTCATACCAGAAATCGTAATTGCCGGCATAGAGCTGGATTTTTCCATAATCAATATCGGCGGTATGGGTGCACACCTTGTTTAAGAAATAACGGTCGTGGGACACCACGATAACGGTATTTTCAAAATCTATCAGGAAGTTTTCCAGCCATGCAATCGCATCCAAGTCCAGATGGTTGGTCGGCTCGTCCAAAAGCAGGATATCGGGATTGCCGAAAAGCGCTTTGGCAAGCAAAACCTTTACTTTCTCGCTGCCGTTAAGACTTTTCATCTGCGCATAATGCAGGGAGGTGTCGATGCCAAGTCCGTTTAAGAGAGAAGCGGCGTCAGACTCGGCTTCCCAGCCGTCCATCTCCGCAAACTCTGCCTCCAACTCGCTGGCACGGATGCCATCCTCATCGGTAAAGTCTTCTTTGGCATAAATTGCCTCTTTTTCCTTCATGATTTGATAGAGCTTCTCATTGCCCATAATAACCAAATCCAGTACGACATTTTCATCGTATTTAAAGTGGTCCTGTTCCAGCACGGAAAGGCGCTGCCCGGGAGTGATGAAAATGTCGCCGTTCGTCGTTTCAAGCTGTCCGGAAAGGATTTTTAAAAAAGTAGATTTGCCGGCGCCGTTGGCGCCAATCAGACCGTAGCAGCCTCCTTCGGTAAATTTTATATTCACGTCTTCAAATAGTGCCTTTTTGCCCACTCTGTAGGTTACGTTGTTTGCAGAAATCATATTGTCAGTCCTTTCTTCTATGCAATACAGTCAAATCAGTATCATCAGGCGGTTTTGCGCCGCCGCTTCTTATTTTTACATGAAAATGGGGCTTTTTCAAGAGAATTTTTACAATTGTGGAAAAAAGCCGCTGTGAAAACTCGTTGAACTTGTACTGATATAATGCTAAAATGGAAAAAAACGGAAATATAAAATGTAGATTGCAATAAGTTCGATAGCTTGGGCATGGAGGTAAAAATGGGTAAAAAATTGAAGTACGGGCGTACTTTTTTAATCGGGCTGGCTTTTTTGTCCATCAGCAGCTTCTGGCAGGTGTATGACAATATCATTCCCCTGATGCTGAAAAATACGTTTGGGCTGGGGGAGACGGTCACCGGCATGGTGATGGCGTTGGATAATGTGCTGGCAATTTTCCTATTGCCGGTTTTTGGAAGTATTTCCGATAAGGTGGATACAAAGCTGGGAAAAAGGACGCCTTTCATTATTACGGGGACAGCCTTGGCAGTCGTCTTTTTACTGCTTCTGCCTGTGGCGGATCAGGCACTGAATCTGCCGTTGTTTGTGGGCGCTTTGTTTGGCGTGCTGATATCCATGGGAATTTATCGGTCCCCTGCGGTAGCGCTTATGCCGGATTTGACGCCGAACAGACTGCGGAGCCGTGCAAATGCGGTGATTAATCTCTTGGGGGCTGTCGGCGGCGTCTACTCTTTGATTATGATAAAGCTTTTGGTGGGAAAAGGCGACAGGCCTGATTATGAGCCGCTCTTTATCAGTGTGGCGGCGGTTATGATAGTGGCAGTAGTTGTTTTGGTGCTGACCATCAGGGAGAAAAAAATTGCAGCGCAGGTGGCGGCTGAGGAAGCGGCGGATGTGCCTGAGGAAAGCAGCGGCGGCAAAGAAAGAGAAGAGAAAAAGAAAACGGTGCTTGCGCCTGAGGTAAAGCGCAGCATGATTTTTATGCTGGCTTCCATTTTTCTGTGGTTTACGGCATACAATGCAGTGACGACGGCATTTTCCCGTTATACGATAGTGGTCTGGAAGCTGGAGGGGAGCGGTTTTGCAGACTGCTTGATGGTAGCCACGGTAGCGGCAATTATCAGCTATATCCCCATCGGACAGATATCAGGACGATTTGGCAGGAAAAAGACGATTATGGGTGGTGTGCTTTTGATGGCAGCCTGCTATCTTGCCGCGATTTTTGTCAGGGAATATACGCCGGTTATCAATGTGGCGTTTGCCCTGATTGGTGTGGCATGGGCGGCAATTAACGTCAATTCCTATCCGATGATAGTGGCGATGAGTGAAGGAGCGGACATTGGAAAATTTACGGGGACTTACTATACGTTCTCCATGGCGGCACAGATAATGACGCCGATTTTGTCAGGCTATTTTTTGGAGCATATTTCCTATCAGACGCTGTTTCCTTATGCCATGATTTTCTCCCTGCTGGCGTTTCTGACGATGACGCAGGTAAGGCACGGGGACGTAAAGCCGGTGAAAAAAGCAAGCTTGTTGGAAAATTTTGACGTGGAGGACTAAGGTGTGGTTTTCATGATAAAAACGATATTGCTGGCGGCAGTCTGTATGATTGCTGTGGCGGCAGCGCTGTATTTGCTGATGATAATGCCGCGGATGCTGCACAGACCCGATAAAACGCCTTTTGAGGGCGTGCTGTACGCCCACAGAGGGCTGCATGACAATACTTCCGATGCGCCGGAAAACTCCATGGCGGCGTTTCGAAGGGCGGTGGACGCAGGCTTTGGCATAGAGATGGATGTACAGCTTACGCTCGACAAGGTGCCGGTGGTGTTTCATGATTTTTCCCTGAAGCGTGTGTGCGGCGTCGATAAGAAGGTGGCAGATTATACCTATGAGGAGCTGCAGCAGTTTACCTTGTTTGATTCCAATGAGCGGATTCCCAAATTTGCCGATTTCTTAGAGCTGGTGGCAGGCAGGGTGCCTCTGATTATTGAATATAAGATTCCGGGCGGGCTTACGGAGGTATGCCCGATTGCGGACAAGCTGCTGCAGGCTTACGGCGGGGCATACTGCATTGAGTCCTTTAATCCGTTAGGACTGCTCTGGTACAAGCAAAACCGCAGGGAGATTATGCGGGGACAGCTTGCGGATAACTTTTTAAAATCGGGTGAAAAGGAATTTTCCCCGCTCTTGTATTTTGCCCTGCACCACTTGTTGTTCAACTGTTTGACGAAGCCGGATTTTATTGCGTACAACCACAGGCGTTATAAGGATTTGTCCCGCAGGCTGTGCCGGTATCTGTACCGCTGTCCTGCGGTGGCATGGACGATACAAAGCGGCGAAGACCTGACGAACCGGCAAAAGGATTTTGATTTGTTTATTTTTGACAGCTTTCTTCCCGAATAACGGCGGTCGGACTGACGTTATTCATGACAATAGAAGATTTGTGAAGCGAGGATTCTATTGTTTGGTTTATACAAAAGAGGTAGGGCAATGCGGGAACAGAATCAAATTGGAAAAATGATAAACTACGAAAGAAACAGGGCAGGACTGAGCCTGAATGAGCTGAGCAAGGGCTTATGCTCCCGCGCTTTTCTGATGAGAGTGGAGACGGGAGAGCGCACCTGTGACAAAATGATAGCCGATGCGCTTTTGCAGAGAGCAGGGGTTTCCGCAGACAAATTTGCTTATTTGTTAAGCCCAAAGGAACAGCAGTTGTTAAAGCTCAGAGAACAGATGATGTCCGCTGTGGAGGAAGGAAACAGAACGGCGGCGCCGGAGCTGATTGCCCGCTACCGCAGAAAAGCGGAGCGAAAAGGAAAGCTGCACAGACAGCTTTTGCTGCTGGCGCAGCTTATGTTTGACTGGAAATGCGGCGGCAGCACGGAAGGACTGCAGGAAAAACTGGTAGAGGCTTGGAGCATCACCATGGAGAAAAGTCCCATGGAGGATATGGTTGCCGGAAAGAAAAAAGACATGGGCATGACGCTGACGGAGTTTGTGCTGTTGATGATGTACTATAGATTTCTGGAAGAGCAGGGAAATTTGGCGCAGGCATCCGAGGGTTATGCATGGCTGCTTCTGCACTTGGAGCGTTTTGCCGGAGCGGAGGACAGAAGCAGGCTTTATCCGCAGCTTGCCTACCGCCGGATGCAGCTTTTGATGAGAGAGGGAAAAACAGAGGAGGCAGTACGGCTATCCAAAAAGGCAGTCGAACAACTGCAGGCGGAGGGGAAGCTGTTTTACTTAAGGAAGCTTTTACGTTTTCTTCTGGCGTATGATACGGATACGCCGGAAAGAAAGGCGAAGCTTGCGGAAATTCTGGAAGATATCTCATGGGTATATGAAAAGTATGCCATAGAAGAAAAGGAGTGGATATGGAACATTCCCTATGGCGTGGCGAATGTGGAGCAGTTTGGCGATATCATCCGTGCGAGGAGAAAGGTATTGGGGCTGTCGCAGGAAGAACTGTCCGAAGGCATCTGCGACCCGGTCACCATATCCCGCATCGAGAAGGGAAAGGTGGCGCCCAAGAAGCAGGTGTACCAGAAGCTTTTGGAGCGTGTAGGCATGACGGGGGACCGCTTTGAGCTTACTATACAGGTGGAGCGTCCGGAACTGTTTGCGGAGGCGGATATCGCCTGCGGTCTGATGACGCTTGGGTATAACAAAGAGGCGGAGGAGATACTGGAGGAGCTGGAGAAAAAGATGGAGGGCGGGGATAAGTTTTCCATGCAGTATTTTAAGAGCCTCAAGGCGACGGCATTGTACAGTCAGAAAAAAATAACGCCGGAGGAGCATTCAAGGCTGCAGGAGGAAGCGCTGTACCTTACCGTGCCCAAGGTCAGTTTGGAAAAACTGGCGGACTGGAGCTTCAGCTTTCAGGAGGTGCGCACGATAAATCTGCTGGCGCATTCTTACGACAGAGACGGCAGGCGGGAGAACGGAATTGCCCTATTGGAAATATTGAAAAAGCAGTATGAGGAAAAGCCGTTTTCTTTGGAGTATTATGTGGCGTGTTATGAGTCAATAGCGGGTAATCTCGGAAATCTGCTTGGCAATGCGGGCAGGTATGAGGAGGCGATAGCCATTTCGGAAAAAGGAATCCGTCTGGGAATGGGAGCAGGCAGGGGCGTCATGGTAATTTCAAGCCTGTATGGTGTGGGTTGGGATATGGAACAGCTTTGGAAGACGGGCGCTTACACAAAGGAAGAAAGCCTTCCTTATGTGAAGGCTTCCTATGCGTTGTCTGAAATTTTTGAGGCAGAAGAGCAATGGGAGTTTTATAAGAAACATTTAGAGCGGTTATATTCAAATTAGACCTTTATAGGTTTGGGGGGGAAGTGGTCATCGCAAAAAATAATCTCTGCCCCATTCCTGTTTTCAGCAGGTGCAGCGGTAACGGTCTGTGCAGCTATCAGGCAGACAGCGGTGATGGCAATGATTTTTTTTATCGTATTTTTCATACATGATTCTCCTTTGCTATTTGCAGGGGTGTCTTGTAACAAGTCGATTCTATAAAGAAAAGAGGAAGAAAACCATAGCAAATCAGGCAACAGTAAAACTAATTTTTCGTGATTGCTGTTGCCTGATTTGTTATGGAAGAAAATGTCAAAATATGTAAAAATATAATAGAAAAGAAGCTTTTGCGTGATATGATGTTTAAAAAGGTTATTATTTTTGCTTTTTGGGTTTCAGGGCAGGGGTGTCCGGAATAGGGCGAATAGGTTAGAATAAAGAGTGTATATAAACATTTTATCATGCAAAAGAACTTTTAAATGTCAGGCTGCAATCTGGCGGCAAGAGCGGAGAAACAAAAAAGTCAGATGCCGGACAACAGAAAATACCTGCGGTATAAAACAGGGGGGTACTGTTTTGTGTTGCAGGTATGATTTTTAATAGGGAAACAGTTGCTTTTGCAAAAAGCGTGATATATAATGTCCGTGAAGGGCAGAGCCTAAGATGATATCCATAGCCGCATCGGCCAGGCCTGCTTGAGCCGATGCGGCTATGGATATCATCTTAGGGCGAGCGAAGCGAGCCATAAAGAATGCTGCCTCACAGCATTCTTTATGGCTCTGCCGCATTTGCCGTTACTGCATTTTCAGATTCTGCCCTATCCAAAGAAAAGAGACAAAATGAACATGAATACCTCTATTCACATACAGGAAAATACGGACAAACCGCGTGAAGCGTGCGGCGTATTCGGCGCATATGATTTTGGCGGCGGGGATGTGGCTTCCACGATTTACTATGGACTGCTTGCCCTGCAGCACAGAGGGCAGGAAAGCTGCGGCATCGCTGTCAGCGATACAAAGGGGCCAAAAGGCAAGGTGCTGAGCTTAAAGGACATGGGACTTGTCAACGAGGCATTCCGCGCAGAGAGCATCAGCCGGCTTTCCGGCAATATCGGGGTAGGGCATGTGCGCTATTCCACGGCGGGCAGCTCGACTCGTGAAAATGCGCAGCCGTTGGTTATCAATTATGTAAAAGGCACACTGGGGCTGGCACATAACGGCAATCTGATTAATACGCCGGAGTTGAAAAAGGAGCTTGCCTATACGGGCGCTATTTTTCAGACTACCATTGACTCGGAGATTATCGCTTATCTTATCGCCAGAGAGCGTCTGAATGCTAAGTCGGCGGAAGAGGCGGTGGGGCGCGCCATGCACAAAATCAAAGGCGCGTATTCCCTTGTGATTATGTCGCCCCGCAAGCTGATTGGGGCGCGGGACCCTTTTGGATTTAAACCGCTTTGCATTGGCAGGCGCGAGGATACCTATTTTATCACCAGTGAGACTTGTGCGCTGGACACGGTGGGCGCCGAATTTGTGCGCGACGTGCTGCCGGGGGAGATTGTTACGATTTCTCCGCAGGGGATTGCGTCGGATATGTCCCATGCATTAAAGCCGGAAGAGACGGCGCGCTGTGTCTTTGAGTATATCTATTTTTCACGTCCCGACAGCTATATCGACGGAGTGAGCGTATATCATTCACGGATACTGGCGGGAAAATATCTTGCCATGGATTCTCCTGTGGAGGCAGATATGGTGGTGGGCGTGCCGGAGTCCGGCAACTGTGCCGCAATGGGCTATGCCCTCCAGTCAGGGATTCCCTACGGCACAGCCTTTGTCAAGAATGCATACATTGGCAGAACGTTCATCAAGCCCCAGCAAAAAAGCAGGGAGAGCAGCGTGCAGGTAAAACTGAACGCTATAAAGGAGTCTGTTGCAGGCAAGCGGATTATTATGATAGACGATTCCATCGTCAGGGGAACGACATCGGACCGGATTGTACGGATGCTAAGGGAAGCGGGGGCAAAGGAGGTACATATGCGCGTCAGCTCCCCTCCTTTCTTGTGGCCCTGCTATTTTGGCACGGATGTTCCTGCGAGAGAACAGCTTATTGCCTACAACCGCAGCGAGGAGGAAGTCTGCCGTATGATAGGTGCGGATTCGCTGGGGTATCTCAGAGAAGAAAGGCTGCAGGCGTTAGTGGGAAATCTTGGTATCTGCAAAGGCTGCTTTACAGGCAATTATCCCATGGAGCCGCCCAAAGAGGATATCCGCGGGGAATTTGAAGCATAGGAGAAAAACGAGGGAATTTCGCAATCACCCGAATCCCAAAACCATAGAAAACAGGAAAAGGAGAATTACATGAGTACAGACGTATACCAGAGCCCTCTTTCAGAGCGCTACGCCAGTAAGGAAATGCAGTATATTTTTTCACAGGACATGAAATTCCGTACATGGAGAAAGCTGTGGATTGCCCTTGCGGAAACGGAAAAGGAGCTGGGGCTTCCCATCACGGAGGAGCAGATAGCAGAATTGAAAGCCCACGCAGAGGATATCAACTATGACGTGGCAAAGGCGCGGGAGAAGGAGGTGCGCCACGACGTAATGAGCCATGTATACGCCTACGGCGTACAGTGTCCCAAGGCAAAGGGCATTATCCATCTGGGGGCAACCTCTTGTTATGTGGGGGATAACACAGATATTATCGTGATGACGGAGGCTCTTAGGCTGATTAAAAAGAAGCTGGTGAATGTGATGAGCGAGCTGGCGGATTTTGCGGACAAGTATAAAGCGCAGCCCACCCTTGCCTTTACCCACTTTCAGCCTGCGCAGCCTACTACCGTAGGAAAGCGCGCGACGCTGTGGCTGCAGGAGTTTTCTCTGGATTTGGAGGATTTGGAGCATGTGCTTTCCAACATGAAGCTTTTGGGAAGCAAGGGCACGACGGGGACGCAGGCGTCTTTCTTGGAGCTTTTTGATGGAAATCAGGAAAAAATAGATAAGATTGACCCTATGATTGCAGAAAAGATGGGATTTTCAGAGTGTTATCCGGTATCGGGACAGACCTATTCCCGCAAGGTGGATACGCGCGTGTTAAACGTGCTGGCAGGCATTGCGGCTTCGGCGCACAAGATGAGCAATGATATTCGGCTTCTGCAGCATTTGAAAGAGGTGGAGGAGCCTTTTGAAAAGAGCCAGATTGGTTCATCTGCTATGGCGTACAAGAGAAATCCCATGCGGAGCGAGCGAATTGCCTCCCTCAGCCGCTATGTGATGATTGATGCCCTGAATCCGGCGATTACTTCGGCGACCCAGTGGTTCGAGAGGACGTTGGACGACTCTGCCAACAAGCGGCTTTCCGTTCCTGAGGGCTTTTTGGCGACGGACGGGATTCTGGATTTGTGCCTGAATGTGGTGGACGGTCTGGTGGTGTATCCCAAAGTCATTGAAAAGCGTCTGATGAGTGAGCTTCCCTTTATGGCGACTGAAAATATTATGATGGATGCAGTAAAGGCAGGCGGGGACAGGCAGGAGCTGCATGAGCGCATCAGGGAGCTTTCCATGGAAGCAGGCAGAAATGTGAAAGTAGAGGGAAAGGAGAACAATCTGCTGGAGCTGATTGCGGCAGATGCAGCGTTCAACCTTTCCTTGGAGGATTTGCAGAAAACGATGGACCCGGCAAAGTATGTAGGACGCTCAAAAGAGCAGGTGGATGCTTTCCTGCAAAAGGTCATCCGTCCCATTTTAGAGGAGAATCGGGAGCTGCTTGGCGTCAAAGCCGTTATTCATGTGTAAAATAAGTTTAAATTATAATATGCATAAATAATATTGATTTTACTTATGATGAGTTTTCGGGTATAATCATAAAGTAAGAACAGGAAAGGCAGGTTTTTACACCTGCCTTTTATCAATGCCAGTCAAGTGAAACAGCAGTATAAACGGAGGTAAAATCAATGGTAAAAGCAGTAGTGGGAGCAAACTGGGGGGATGAGGGAAAAGGTAAAATCACCGATATGATGGCAGAAAAAGCCGACATTATCGTGCGGTTTCAGGGCGGCGCCAATGCCGGACATACAATTGTCAACAATTACGGCAAATTTGCGCTTCATACCCTGCCTTCCGGTGTTTTTTACAGTCATACCACCAGTATCATAGGAAACGGCGTGGCGCTCAATATTCCGATTTTGATAAATGAAATTAAATCCATAACGGACAGGGGAGTGCCTATACCTAAAATTTTGGTGTCTGACCGCGCGCAGATTGTGATGCCCTACCACATTCTTCTTGACCAGTATGAGGAGGAGAGATTGGGCAAAAATTCCTTTGGGTCCACCAAATCGGGAATCGCGCCGTTTTATTCCGATAAATTTGCAAAAATCGGCTTTCAGGTCAGCGAGCTTTTTGATGAGGACGTCTTACAAGATAAGGTTTGCCGTGTGCTGGAGACCAAAAATATTCTCTTTACGCATTTGTACCACAAGGAGGAAATGCAGCCGGAAGCGCTGCTTGAGACCTTGCATGAATATCGGGATATGATTGCGCCCTATGTGTGCGATGTGTCTGCATTTCTGGATAAGGCGCTTAAGGAAGGAAAGACAGTGCTTTTAGAGGGACAGCTCGGCACCCTAAAGGATCCGGACCATGGTATTTATCCTATGGTGACTTCTTCTTCCACGCTGGCTGCTTACGGCGCCATTGGAGCGGGTGTGCCGCCTTATGCAATCAAGGAAATTGTGACGGTCTGCAAGGCATATTCTTCCGCAGTAGGAGCAGGCGCATTTGTTTCGGAAATTTTTGGCGAGGAGGCGGATGAACTGAGAAGGCGCGGCGGTGACGGCGGAGAGTACGGTGCGACGACAGGGCGTCCCAGGCGCATGGGCTGGTTTGACTGCGTGGCATCCAAATACGGCTGTCGTCTGCAGGGCACCACGGACGTGGCATTTACCGTGCTGGATGTACTTGGCTATCTGGATGAGATTCCCGTGTGTACGGGCTATGAGATAGACGGAGAGGTGACGACGGAGTTTCCGGTTACTACAAGGCTGGAGAAAGCAAAGCCTGTGCTGACGGTATTAAAAGGCTGGAAGAGTGATATCAGGGGTATCAGGGAATATGATGCGCTGCCGGAAAACTGCCGGAGATATATTGAGTTTATCGAAGAACAGATTGGCTATCCGATTACTATGGTGAGCAACGGACCCGGGCGGGACGATATTATTTACAGAAAGAGTCCGCTGCAGAAATCCGTTTTATAATTTGGGTCCGGTTGACAGTAGTGGGGCGGTATGCCTTGGAAATGGAGAATAGATGTGAAGAAAAGAAGTGGAAAGCAAATTGCGGCGCTTGCCGCGGTGGTGCTGTTGGCGGCATTGTATCTGGTGACGCTTCTGCTGGCGGTGTTTGACTCCTCTGCATCAGGGGCGTTGTTTCGCTTAAGCGCCATTTGTACAGTGGTGATACCGCTGTTCGCGTGGATTTTTATCTGGATATACGGACAGGTGACGGGGAAGAAAACCATCGCGGACTTGAATCTGATGCAGGATGTGCATCAGGAGAAAAAAGAGGATGTAAAAGCGAACGGCAAAGAGGAAGCCGTGGCAGAGACGGACGAGAAGGAGTAGAAAACGGCGCTGTATAGAACGCGGTTTTCCTGGCGGAAAAGATAAAAAGAAGCAGCATGACGGTCTTAAAAAGGGCGTCATACTGCTTCTTGCTTCTTGTGCGTTTAAAAGATTATGTTATGCGACGCCGAGACCGGCGAGCGCTGCTTTTGCCTGCGCAAGGCTTTGGAAATGTATGCCGTGTATACCGAGCGCTTCGGCGGCGGTGATGTTGGGCAGAGTGTCGTCGATGAAGACACATTCATCAGGATTTAGGTGATACCGGTTAAGGAGCAGGCTGTAGATGGCGGGATCCGGCTTGGTGAGCTGTACCTTGCAGGAGAAGATACCGCCGTCTAAGTGGGGGACAAAGTCCATCGCATGAGCGCAGTCCCTGAGCGCTTTTTCGGAAAAATTGGACAGAAAGAGCGTCTGATAGCCTTTTGCCTTCAGCTCTTCAATCCATGGAATTGCGTAATCGCAGCGCATTAAGATACCGCCGGCATCGGCAAGGGATTCCCGCAGCTCTTTTTCGATGGCGGGGTCATTTTGAATGAAGAGGTTTAAAATTTCTTCTTCAGATAAAATACCCAAATCGTACTCATTCCACTGGGGGCTCAACACGGTGGCAGCGCCCAGTCTTTTTACAATTTCTTCCGGATAGCCGAAAGAGGCAAAATGCTGCTGCCAGGAAAAACCGGTCAGCACGTTTCCAATGTCAAAAATAACTGTTTTAATCATAGTAAACTCCCTTTTTTTCTTTGTTTATCATATCCAGAAGGTTTTGGGCAGCGGCGGACATGGGATTTTTTTCAACCGTTACAATACAAAACTCTCTTTTGGGTATAATCTTATTAAAGCGAAGCTCAAATAACATGCCGGATTGCAGGTAGGGCAGGGCAAAATCCCGCACCACGCAGCCGACGCCCAGATTCCGCAGGGCAAACTGTACAATCATGTCGCTGGTGGCAAGCTCAAATTCAGGCTGTATGTGTACGCCGTTTTCGGATAAGAAGCGGTCCATGTAGCTTCTGGTGCTTGTATTTTTTTCCAGATAGATGATAGGCAGCTTTTCCAGCTCGGATAAATCAAGGGTTTTATTTTTATAGGAGATAAAACGTCTGCCGCAGACGAAAATATCCTCGATGCTGCGGACTGCCATGGTCCCTGTGCCCTTTGGCGCCTCAAAAGGGGTGCTGACGATGCCGAAATCTATCTGCCCCGTGTGCAGATTCTGCAGGGTTTCGGGAGTGGGCGCGTTGCTTACCACTACCTTGATGCCCGGGTATTTTTCATGAAAAAGCTCCAGAAAGGGCAGCAGATAAAACTGTAGGGTCATATCACTGGCGCCGATATGGATTTCCCCCAGATCCAAATTGAGCATCTGCTTCAGCTTTTGTTCGCCGGCTTCTATCTGTTCGTATCCTTTAGAGACATAGGAATATAACAGCTCGCCCTCCGCCGTGAGCCTGACGCCTCTGGAAATACGGCAGAAAAGCCGTGCGCCGGTCTGCTCCTCCAAAAGCCGGATGGACTGGCTGACGGCAGGCTGGGAAATGGACAAAAGTCCGGCGGCATGGGTCAGGGAGCCGGTTCGGGCAACATAATAAAAGACTTTATAATATTCTAAATTTGCTATCATAAGCTTCCTTCCGTAAGGAAATTTTCCTAAAAGCGGGAGAGATTGACATTCGTCATGTGCCTATCTTACTACAAAAACCGATAAAGGGCAATGTTTACATTGGAGACAAATTGAAGTAAAATAAAGAAAGAAAAAGGCGAAAGCTGCGAGGAATTACACAAAATGAAAAAGAGCAGGACAAGAAAAATATACGAAACAATCATGGAGTACTTGATTTTAACAGTGGCGACGGCGTTTCTGGTGGTGGGCGTCTATGTATTTAAATTTCCTAACCACTTTTCGTTCGGCGGTGTAACGGGCATAGCGGTGGTTTTAGGAGAACTGGCACCGATTTCGCCGGCTACCATCAACTTTATTATCAATATGGCGTTATTGGTGCTGGGCTTTCTGTTTCTGGGAAGGGATACGGGACTGAAGACAGTTTATGTCAGTCTTCTTACTTCGGTGGGACTGAGCCTGATGGAGTGGCTGGCGCCTATGGAGAAGCCCCTTACGACGGAGCCTGTGCTGGAGCTTTTGTTTGCAATCGTACTGCCGGCGGTCAGCAGCGCCATTCTCTTCAATATTGGCGCGTCAGGCGGCGGAACGGATATTGTCGCCATGATTTTGCAGAAGCACACCAGCGTATCCATAGGCGTTGCGCTTTTTATTGTGGATTTGTTGATTGTACTTGCTTCCTGCCTTGTGTTCGATATACAGACAGGACTGTTTTCCTTCTGTGGTCTGATGGCGAAGACGCTTGTGATAGACGGCGTCATTGAAAATATTAATATGTGCAAATACTTTACGATTGTCTGCGATGATGCAGAGCCAATCTGTCATTTTATCAATGCGGAATTGAACCGCTCCGCCACCGTGTATCGGGCGCAGGGCGCGTATACACACCGCCCCAAGGTAATTATTTTGACTGTGATGAAGCGAGGACAGGCGGTGCAGCTGCGCAATTACATCAAGCGGACGCAGCCGAGCGCTTTTATGATGATTACGAACAGCAGTGAGATTATCGGGAAAGGGTTTCGGGGGCTGAACTAATTTTTACTGATAACCATTCCTGCTGATTTCCATTCCGGCAGTTTTGACGGAGCGCCTAAAGTATTTCACCTTTCTATCCGATATATAAAATTGACAGGCTAAGGAGAGCGTATTTTCAGGGAGCGGAGTTCCCTCAAATACGCTTTTATTTTTGAATATGTCCTAGTTTGATTTGAGAGGAAAGGAAGGACATGGTTATGACAGTTTCCGCAATAGAAGCAGAGCGCAAAATGGCAGGAGAATATGTAAAAAATAACCGGCAGCAGGAGGCGGGTGCAGCGGCATTCAAAGACATGCTTCTTACCACCATGGGAAAGAATCCAAAGCAAAAGGCGCCTTACAGCCATCTGGCAAAGGACGGCATTATCGAGTACAACGGTGTGACCTTTGTCTGCGATTATGAGCACAATGCATTGTGCCTCGGGGATGTGAGCAATCCGAAGGATGTGATTTATGTGGCGCTTTCCGGAGGCGGCACCCTGCAGGTAAACAGAGACAATCTTGACGATTTGGCAAAGGCAATCGGCATGTTTTCACCGGAGGACGTCAATTTGATACTGCGTGCCATTTCCAAGGATACCCAGTGTCAGAGAAAGCTGATGGAAATTGATGAAGAAAGAAATAAGATTGGAGAAGCGGCGGAGGCGTAATCCGCCGCTCTTTTTGCGGCGCAAGGCGTTTGACAGCAGAAAAAGGGCTGTTTACAACATTTATCTGAGGGACAGACTAACAGTGCCGATATAAAAAAAGAAAAGCCGTGCTGTTGCGGACAACATAAGGAAGCGCATACGTATGAAGTGCGCGGAGGAAAATCAAAATGCGGGTTGCAATATGTGATGATGAGGCAGAAATGCGAAAGCTGCTGGCAGAAAAGGTGAGACGGCATTGTCTGGAGGCAGAGATTTTGCTGCTGCAGTCGGGCAGGGAAGTGACTGCTTTATATCCGGCGCCCCAGATTCTGCTTCTGGATATCGGACTGCCGGATATGGACGGCATGGAGGCGGCAAGGGCGTTTCGGGAGAAAAATAAAGATACAGTCTTGATTTTTATCACTGCGCTGGAGGAATATGTTTTTCAGGCGTTTGACGTCGGCGCATTTCATTATCTGGTCAAACCTTTTACGGATGAGAAATTTGCAAAGGTGCTGCTGGCGGCGGTATCACAGGTAAAGGAAGCGGGATTGCCTGCGGGTTTTTTAGAAAAGTGCATCTGGGTAAAGAGAAAAGGCGTCAGGACGAAGGTGCTGTTAGAGGATATCCAGTATGCGGAGGTTTATAACAGAAAAATTATCCTGCATCGGATAGACGGCGATGTGGAGTATTATGGAAAGATGGCAGAACTGGAGAAGATGGCGGGAGAGGATTTCTTTCGCACACACAGGGCATATCTTGTCAATCTGAAGCATGTGGTGAGATATGATGCCGCCACTGTCAGTTTAGAGCAGGGGACGGCGCTGATGGCAAAGCCCAAATTTCCCGAATTTGTAAAAAGATATATGAAATACAACCAAAAAGCGAGATAGAGGATGCCGTGATGAATGATTTGGAGATATATTGGGAAGCAGCAAGCCGTATTGCAGGCGCAGCAGGACTGATTTTGACAGGCTGTGTGTTAAACCGCTTTGGGGCACCTTTTCTGCAAAATAGAAAATATGCGCGTGTTCCGGGTATGGTTTATGCCGCGGTTATGCTGGTGCTTTATATTTTCCCATGGTACAACGGACTGCTGATTGTCAATGTTTTTGGCATGGCTTCCTTCTTTGCGGCAATGTATGCTGTAGATAAAAGGAATATCAGGCAAAAGGTGTTTCTGGCGGTGGTCGGTTATCTGCTAAAGTGGATTACGGGCGGATTTTCTCATATGATGTGGGGACTTTTCGGTGAACGTATCCTGTTAAGCAACGGTATGACAGATAAGCCGTTTTTTTCTCTTGCCGTATTCTGCATTATGGAAACGGTGTATGCTGCTGCTGCATTTGGAATACAGATTCTGGCATGCGACATGATTGGAAGGGCATATGTCTGCAAGAAAGAGAATATGACAAGGCGTGAGTTTCTGCTTATGATTTCTCCGTTTACGCTGATTCTTTTAGGATATTTTATATTTGCTTACTGGGAAAGGATGTACTGGCGGGATGTGGGCATATATATCGAGGATGCCCATCCGGAGTATATGTGGGTTCAGTTCTGCTATCAGATGCTTTCCTTTGTGGCGATGCTGACTATTATTGTGATTTATCAGAACATCAAAGGCATCCGGCGGCAGGAACAGGAAAATGCTGTCTTGGCACAGCAGATGACAACCATGGAGCGGCATATCAGCGAGGTGGAGGCTTTATACCGCGATATCAGGGGACTTAGGCATGACATGGGAAACCATGTTATGATTTTGGAAAATCTTCTGGAAAAAGGAGAACGGGAAGAAGCGGCGGCGTATTTGTCCGAGTGGAAGAAACAAGGGGATGGAGGCGCGTCTGAAATGAAAAGCGGTAATCCCGTCACGGATGTGATTCTGACGGAGAAGAAGAAAGAGATGGAGGAAAAAGGAATCCTTTTTACTTGTGATTTTCACTATCCGCAGGGGACAAACATCAATGCGTTTGACATCAGTATTATACTGCACAATGTATTGGACAATGCCATTTATGGCGCGGCACAGTGCCAAAATCCTTATATCAGGCTGTGTGCTTACTGCAGAAAAAATGCCTATATGATAGAAGTAAGCAATACTCTTTTGCAGAAAATCGTGTTAGAGGAGGAGAGCGGTCTGCCGGAGACGACGAAAGGAACAGGCGGCGAGCATGGTTATGGGCTTGCCAATGTAAAGCGTGTGGCTGCGCGGTATTTTGGCGGAATCGATATCGTCCAGAGCAAAACGGAGTTTCAGCTTACAGTGATGCTTATGCTGGCGTAGCGGGATTTTTGTGTCTGACGTCAAAAAAAGGCCGGTTCACAACAAACTGCTTATTTCCAAAATGAAAAAAACCGAAAGATAACATATACTTTAATTCATGACAATAGAAGACTCGCTGAAGTGAAGGCTATTGTATTTAAGGAGGAAAATCAGATGCAGGTAAATGGCGTAAACGGTGGAAACGGATTTAGGGCGGCTGGGACGGCGTCTCCGGCTCAAGATGCGGTGAGCCGCAGTATAAAACAACAGATTGCAAATCTGCAGAAGCAGATGCAGCAGCTTTCTTCCAATCAGGATATGGGCGCAGAAGAAAAAATGAAAAAGAGGCAGGAGCTGCAGAAGCAGATTAGCGACCTGAACATAGAGCTGCGTCAGCATCAGATGGAACAGCAGCAGGCAGAGAGAGCGCGCGCGCAGAAAAAGCAAAAGGAAAGCGCTGAGGTGGAAGAGCTGACCGGCACAAAGAAAGCTTCAGGAGAGGCAGGCGGTATTTCGCAGGCCGGTATGCAGTCCATTATCTCGGCAGATGCGTCGTTAGCGCAGGCGAAGGTGCAGGGAAGCGTGGCAAAGCAGGCAGAGGGGAGGGCGAATGTCCTGAAAGCGGAAATCAAACAGGATGGTCCCGGCAAGAGCGCAGAGATGAAAGAAGAGCAGCTTGCCAGAGTGGAACAGACAAAAGCCACGGCGTCCGCGGCACAGGCGGATACGCTTGGAAAGGCAAATGAAGCATTGCAGGAAGCCGGCAGCGAAAAAGACGGGACGACCCCAAAAGCAGAAGACAGGAAAACAAAAGAAGAAAAAACAGACCGTCCGCAAAAGGAGAAAGAAGAAAAAGAAGAAACCGGACAGGCAGCCCCCACACATGTAGATGTCAGGCTGTAGGGCGCAGCGTTTTACAGGCGCCGCAAAAAAGATAATGCCAACCATAACGAACAAAACCCCCGAGGCTGCTTTGCAGTCCCGGGGGCTTTTTAGGGGAGGATAAGTATTAAATTTATCATTGGTAAGGTTTTCATCAAAGGAGGGGGTTCCGTTGATGACTAGTGATAGTATGACCGCATAAAAAGGTTTTATACATAAAAAGTAAAAAAATTTTAGATAGGCTTTTGACACCCAAATCTGTAAAGGAAAAAACAGGGTTTTGAGAATGCATCTATACAAAAAGCCGTTTTTGACATATACTGAAAGAATCTTGACTGGTACGCGTGACAAAGCACGCAGATGGGAGAAAGCTATGAAAAAACAGGCAGAGAAACATCATTTTATGTTTAGGGGCGTACTGCTTCTTCTGCTGGCGGGCTGTATCGCGCTGGGAGGCTGCAGAAAGAGCGCGGATGCGCAAATCCGCATAGGGGCTTTGAAGGGACCGACTACCATAGGGCTTCTTCGGTTGATGGAGGAGGCAGAAGCAGGAAACACCAAGGACGAATATACATTTACCATGGCGGTGGGAGCGGATGAGCTTACGCCCCTTCTGGCAAAAGGAGAGCTGGATATTGCGCTTCTGCCTGCTAATGTGGCGGCAGTGCTCTACCAGAAAACAGAAGGAGGCATCTGCGTCATTGACATCAATACGCTGGGGGTGTTATACATGGTATCCGGCAGTGAAGCGATTGCAAGTATACAGGATTTGCGGGGGCAGACAATCTGCCTGACAGGGAGAGGGACCACGCCGGATTATGTACTACAGTATCTTCTGGAAAAAAACGGCATCGCTTTGGAGGAAGTGACCTTGGATTACCGCTCGGAAGCGACGGAAGTGGCGGCTGTTCTGGCAGAAAATCCCGAGGCGGTCGGACTGCTTCCGCAGCCTTTTGTGACAGTGGCGTGCGCCCAGAACGAAGCGCTCTCGGTGCGCCTTTCTTTGACCGAGGAGTGGGACAAGGTGCAGGGGGACAACGGAAGCAGGCTGGTAACGGGAGTTACGGTGGTGCGGAAGGAATTTCTGGCAGAAAATCCCGAGGCGGCTGCCCGCTTTTTGGAGGCGCATGAGGCAAGCACCTTTTATGCGGCGGATAATCCCGCAGATGCGGCTGCGCTTTGTGTGAAGGCGGAAATCATTGCAAAAGAAGCGGTTGCGGAAAAAGCAATTCCGTTCTGCAATATGACCTGCATCAAGGGGGAAGAGATGCGGCAGGCGCTGTCCGGCTATCTGTCCGTGTTGTATGAGCAGAATCCGGAGGCGGTGGGGGGCAGCCTTCCGGACAGCGATTTTTATTTTATAGGCGAGTGATATGCGGAATTTGATGGTAAAAGCTCAAAATGGAATGAAGAAAGCAGGCGTTTTTTTGTTCTGGCTTTGCGTCTGGCAGTTAGCCGCCTTTTTGATTGACAATGAGCTGCTTTTTGCGGGACCGTCAGCCACAGCACGGGCGTTGTGCAGGGAGATTGCCTCGCCGGACTTTGTCAAGACGGTGGGGGGGTCGCTTTTGCGCATTTTTACCGGATTTTTTGCGGCTCTTTTTTGCGGCGCTCTGTTAGGCGCCCTGAGCTTCCGCCTGCGCTTTGCAGGAACCCTTCTGTCGCCGCTTATGCATTTCTGCAAGGCAGTGCCGGTGGCGGCCTTTGCCGTTATTCTGCTTATCTGGCAGGGAGCGGGGCGGCTCAGCGCCGCAGTCTGCTTTCTGGTGGTGCTTCCCATGGTGTATGTGAATGTTTTGGAGGGGCTTGCCCATACGGACCGAAAGCTTTTGGAGATGGCGTCCGTGTTTCGGTTTTCACGCAGGCACATTTTTTGCTATTTGTACAGACCGGCGATGGCGCCTTTTTTGGAGGGCTGCCTGAAAACAGCTCTGGGCATGGGGCTGAAGGCGGGCATTGCGGCGGAGGTTATCGGCATCCCAAGGTGGTCCATTGGCGGAAAGATATATTTGTCCAAAATCTATCTTGATACAGCGGGGATATTTGCATGGACGGCAGTGGTGCTTGCGCTGAGCTTTGTTCTGGAAAAGGGCGTGCTTCTTTTATGGAAATGGTTTCTTTTGCGGAAGCCGGTACATGCGGATACGGCGGCGCATAGGGATGGCGCCGTACAGACAGAAGGAGCGGCGCGGACTGTCCTGCTATTTGAGGAGGTTGAAAAGCGTTATGACAAACGCGTGGTGCTTTCCGGCATAAACCGCAGGCTGGACGCGGCGGGATATTGTCTGATGGCGCCGTCCGGCGCAGGAAAAACGACGCTTCTGCATATGGCGGCGGGACTTTTAAAGCCGGATGCAGGAAGGGTTTTACGGGAAAGTAAAGCAGGGCAGGAACAGAACCCTGTGCCGCCTAAGGTTTCCATGGTGTTTCAGGAGGACAGGCTCTGCGAGGAGGAGACGGCGGTGGTGAATGTCATGCTTGCGTGCGGGGACGAAAGAAAGGCTGTGGAATGTTTAGAAAAGCTTTTGGAAAAAGAGGCGCTGCAAAAACCTGTCAGCCGGCTGAGCGGCGGGCAGCGGCGGCGCGTCTGTATTGCGCGGGCACTTGCGGCAGATTCCGACATTCTTCTTCTGGACGAGCCGTTTACGGGGCTTGATGAAAAAAACAAAAGAAGGGCGGCTGCGGTTATCCTTGGAGATAAGGCGGGGCGGCTGATGCTTGCCGCAGTGCATGATGAAGCGGATGCGAAGCGGCTTGGCGGGGAAATCTGGCGTCTGCCGGTGCCAAAAGAGTGAGGAAAACAGCGCGAAAAGACGTAGACAAGGCGCTTTGATTATGCTATAATCGTAAAATGACCGCGACTGGCGTCTGCCTATTGTCCCGACGGGGCAGCAGTCACGATTTTTAAGGAGGAAATGTAACAATGAGTTTACAGGTAGAAAAATTAGAAAAAAATATGGCGAAGCTTACCATAGAGGTGTCCGCTGAAGAACTGGAAAAGGCATTGGAAAGTGCTTATCAGAAGAATAAAAATAAGATGAGCATCCCGGGCTTCCGCAAGGGAAAGGTTCCCCGTAAGATGATTGAGCAGATGTATGGAGCGGCTGTTTTTTATGAAGATGCTGCAAATGAAATCATTCCGGATGCGTATGAGAAGGCATTGGCAGAGTGCAGCGAAGAGGTAGTATCTTCCCCCACGATTGACGTGGTACAGATTGAAAAAGGCAAGCCTTTTATCTTTACGGCTGAGGTTGCATTAAAGCCGGAAGTAACATTGGGCAAATACAAGGGCGTAAAAGTAGAGAAGACAGAGGTTACGGTAACAGAGGAAGAAATTGCGGCACAGATAGAGAAAGAAAGAGAAAACAGCGCAAGAACCATTACTGTGACGGACAGAGCGGTAAAGGACGGCGATATCACCACGCTGGATTTTGAAGGCTTTGTGGACGGCGTGCCGTTCGAGGGCGGAAAAGGCGGCGACTATCCGCTTACCATCGGCTCCGGCTCTTTTATCCCGGGCTTTGAGGAGCAGTTGATTGGCGCAGAGATTGGCAAAGAAACAGAAGTGAATGTAACGTTCCCTGCGGATTATCATTCCGCAGATTTGGCAGGCAAGGCGGCCGTATTCAAATGTACTGTAAAAGAAATCAAGGAAAAGGAGCTTCCTGAGCTGGACGACGAATTTGCCAGCGAGGTTTCTACCTTTGATACCCTTGCAGAATACAAGGAAGATGTAAAGAAGACTTTGGAGCAGCAGAAGGCGGATGCGGCAAAGAGCGCAAAGGAAGAGGCGGTTATCGGAGCGGTTATCGAGGATGCCAAGATGGAGATTCCCGATGCCATGGTGGAAACCGAGCAGAGACAGATGGTTGACGAGTTTGCACAGCGGATGCAGATGCAGGGGCTGACCATGGAGCAGTATATGCAGTTTACCGGAACCAATCCCCAGATGCTTTTAGAGCAGGCAAAGCCGCAGGCGCTTAAGAGGATTCAGTCGAGACTGGTACTGGAGGCGGTTGCCAAGGAAGAAAATCTGGCGGCTGACGACGCAGAGTACGAGGCAGAAATAAAGGATATGGCTGAAAAGTACCAGATGGAGCCGGATAAGATTCAGGAAATGCTGGGCGAGAGAGGCAGCAGGCAGGTACGGGAAGATTTGGCAATCCGTAAGGCAGTAGATTTCCTTGTAGAGCATGCGAAGGAAGAAAAAGCAGCAAAGGCTAAGGAAAAAAAGGCAGATGAAGCTGACGCGTAAGCGGCATCGTATATAAGCGGCTGATAAACGGAGGATTAAGTTTTTCTTAAATCCTCTGTTTAAGGTTGCAAAGCTTTTCACGGTAAGCTATGATGAAAAAAAGTATATTGGAAAATGGAGGGTTTTTTATGAGCTTAGTACCTTATGTCATAGAGCAGACCAGCAGGGGCGAGCGTTCCTACGACATCTACTCCAGACTTTTAAAAGAAAGAATTATTTTTCTGGGAGAAGAAGTAAATGAAACCACGGCAAGCCTTGTGGTGGCGCAGCTTTTGTTTTTGGAGGCGGAGGATCCGGAAAAGGATATCAACCTTTATATTAACAGTCCGGGCGGCTCAGTGACGGCAGGTCTTGCGATTTACGATACCATGCGCTTTATCAAATGCGACGTGTCGACCATCTGCATCGGGATGGCGGCGAGCATGGGCGCGTTTTTGCTTGCAGGCGGCACCAAGGGCAAGCGTATGGCGCTTCCCAATGCGGAGATTATGATTCACCAGCCTCTTGGCGGCGCACAGGGGCAGGCGACGGAGATTGAAATCGCAGCAAAGCATATTTTGCAGACGAAGGAAAAACTGAACCGTATGCTGGCAGAAAATACCGGTAAGGATTATGAAGTGATTGCTGCCGATACGGAAAGGGATAATTGGAAATCAGCAGAGGAAGCGCTGGAATACGGTCTGATTGACAAGGTGATTACCTCCCACGCTTTAGCGGAGGAGAAATAAAAGAATATGCCGCGGAGTACCGCAGGCGTAAAATGTATCTGCAATGCGCGTTAAGGCATATGCGGCAGATATGGAAAGGAAGTTATGGCAGGAAAAATTTCCGGCGGCGATATTAGATGCTCTTTTTGCAATAAAACGCAGGACCAGGTCAGAAAGCTGATAGCGGGACCGGCGGGCATCTATATCTGCGATGAATGTATAGAAATTTGTGGAGATATTTTAGAGGAAGAATTTGAAGAAGAAAACTTGCCTGCAGAGGAGACGCCGGATTTTAAGCTTTTAAAGCCGGTGGAAATCAAGCATTTTCTGGATGAATATGTAATCGGGCAGGAAGAGGCAAAGAAGGTGCTTTCCGTTGCCGTCTACAACCATTATAAGAGGGTGATGGCGCGCAGGGAGCCGGATGACGTGGAGCTGCAGAAAAGCAATGTGATTATGATAGGTCCTACCGGTTCCGGCAAAACCTATCTGGCGCAGACTTTGGCGAGAATTATCAATGTGCCCTTTGCCATTGCGGACGCGACGACGCTGACAGAGGCAGGATATGTAGGCGAGGATGTGGAAAACATTCTGTTAAAGCTGATACAGGCGGCGGATTATGATGTGGAGCGTGCCCAGTACGGCATGGTCTATATCGATGAAATTGACAAGATTACCAAGAAAAGTGAGAATGTGTCCATTACCCGTGATGTATCGGGCGAAGGCGTGCAGCAGGCGCTTTTAAAAATCATAGAGGGCACGGAAGCAAGCGTACCGCCTCAGGGCGGCAGAAAGCATCCGCATCAGGAACTGATACAGATAGACACTTCTAATATTCTGTTTATCTGCGGCGGTGCTTTTGACGGTCTTGACAAAATTGTGGAGACGAGGCTTGACCGCAAGTCCATCGGTTTTAATGCGCCGGTGACGGAAAAGGCGGATAAGGAAATCGGCGAAATTCTTGGCGAGGTGACGCCGCAGGATTTGGTGAAGTTCGGGCTGATTCCTGAGTTTGTGGGACGTGTTCCCATCAACGTATCCTTGCAGGGGCTTGATAAGAAGGCGCTGAAGCGTATTCTGAAGGAGCCGAAAAACGCGCTGATTAAGCAGTATCAGAGGCTTTTTGAAATGGATGGCGTGGAGCTTACCTTTGAAGAGGACGCCATTGATGCCATAGCGGAGAAAGCGTTGGAGCGCAAGACAGGCGCGAGAGGGCTTCGCTCCATTATGGAAAGCGTGACGCTGGACACCATGTATACCATACCTTCGGATGACACCATAGAGGCGGTTATCGTGACGAAGGGCGCAGTGGACGGTACTGCCAAGCCGCTGACGATACATCGGGAGACGGCTATGAAAAAAGCAAAGTAAGTGAGTGAAACGCCGCTACTTTTTGAAGTGCGGCGTTTTTTTACCATTGTAGAATGAGGGTTGATATGGAAGAGACAGTAAAGGAAATAAGACAGAATATGGAACAGATGCCCGCGGTAGCGCTGCGGGGGCTCAGTATACTGCCCGGCATGGTAATCCATTTTGATTTAAACAGGCCAAAATCCATATGCGCGGTAGAGCAGGCTATGTTAGGTGAGCAGCTTCTTTTTGTGGTGACGCAGAAGGAGGAAGCGACGGAGGAGCCAAAGCAGGAGGACCTATATGAGGTGGGAACCGTTACCCGCGTAAAGCAGATGAGCCGGATGCCGAACGGCATTGTCCGCGTACTGGTGGAGGGAACGGACAGGGCGCGTCTGCTTTCCTTAAGCGAGGATACCAAGGAGTATCTTTCCGCTTTTGTTGTGCGATTGCCTCAGGATGCGGCAGATACGGATGAAAGGCATAAAGAAGCCATGACAAGACAGCTAAGGGAGCTGTATCACAGTTATAGTGCGCTGCATCCCAGAAGCGGAAAAATACTGGATAAAAAGCTGGATTCCATGGAGAATCTTGCGCTTATCATAGACAGCATCACAAGCAGCCTGCCGCTTCCGGCTGCCACGAAGCAGACGATACTGGCGGCAGAGACATTGACGGAACGGTACGATTTTCTTTCGGATGCGCTCTACAATGAAATCAGCGTGGGGCTGATTCGGAAAGAATTAAGCGAGAAGCTGCAGAAGAAGGTCAACAAAAACCAAAGGGATTATCTGCTCAGAGAGCAGATGAACGCCATCAGGGAAGAGCTGGGGGAAAACAACAGCATTTCCGATGCCGAGCTGTTTTTGGAAGAAGCAAAAAAGCTGAAGGCGGATAAGGAAGTGAAGGATAAACTGGAGAAGGAGATTTCCAGATTTAAGAGCCTGTCCGTAAGCAGCACGGAAAGCGCGGTGGAGCGCACTTACATTGAGACGCTCTTAGAGATGCCGTGGAATAAGGTTTCCAAAGAAAATACGGATATGAGCCGCGCCGAGCGGATTCTGGAGGAGGACCACTACGGACTGCAGCAGGTAAAGGAGCGCATTCTGGAATTTTTGGCTGTGAGAAGCTTAAAAGCCGCCCGTGCGGGGAAGACTGCCCAAACAGGGAAAGCAGCTCAAACAGGGAAGGCTGTCCAAACAGGGAAGACCGTCCAAACAGGGAAGGCTGCCCAAACAGATAAAGCTGCCCTGCCTGAAAGTCCGATTATCTGTCTGGTGGGACCGCCGGGGACGGGAAAGAGCTCCATTGCAAAGAGCGTGGCGCGGGCGCTCTCCAGAGAGTATGTGCGCATCAGCTTAGGCGGCGTCAGGGACGAAGCGGAAATCAGAGGACACAGGCGGACTTATGTAGGAGCCATGCCCGGAAGGATTGCGGCGGGGTTAAAACAGGCGGGCGTAGGCAATCCGCTGATGCTTTTGGATGAGATAGACAAGGTGAGCAGCGACTACAAGGGAGACGTATCGTCGGCGCTTTTGGAAGTGCTTGACGGCGGGCAGAACAGCCGCTTTAGGGACCATTACATCGAACTTCCCATCAATTTGTCCAAGGTGCTGTTTATTGCCACGGCAAATTCCACAGCGGGGATTCCCAAGCCGCTGCTTGACAGGATGGAGCTGATTGAGGTCAGCAGTTATACGGACAATGAAAAATTCCACATTGCAAAGGAACATTTGCTGCAAAGGGCATATGAAAATCACGGACTGGATGACGGCAGTCTCATTATCGGTGACAGTGCCGTCAAAGCCGTGATAGAAGGTTATACAAGAGAAGCCGGCGTCAGAGGGCTGGAGCGTAAAATCGGCGAAATCTGCAGAAAAGCGGCGCGGGAGCTTTTAAAGGCGGAGCAGAAAAAGCCGGAACAGAAAAAGACGGGAAAGACGATAATTAAGGTTACGGTAAGAAACCTTGAAAAATATCTGGGGAAGGTGAAGTATACCAGAAATCCCGCCAATGTGACGGATGAGGTTGGTATTGTAAGAGGGCTTGCGTGGACCAGCGTCGGAGGCGATACGCTGCAGATAGAGGTAAACAAGATGCCGGGCAAGGGAGAACTGCGGCTGACAGGACAGATGGGCGATGTGATGAAGGAATCCGCCATGACGGGGCTGAGTTACGTCCGCTCCATCAGCAAAGCGTACAACATACCGGCAGATACCTACAAAAAAAATGATTTCCATATACATATTCCGGAGGGAGCCGTACCCAAGGATGGTCCTTCTGCGGGAATTACCATGGCGACGGCACTGGTGTCGGCGCTTACAGGCATTCCGGTCAAAGCCGACCTTGCCATGACGGGGGAGATTACGCTGCGCGGCAGGGTGCTACCCATAGGCGGGCTGAAGGAAAAGATACTTGCCGCTAAAATTGCAGGAATCAAGCAGGTGCTCGTGCCGAAAAAGAACGAAAAGGATGTGGAAGAAATAGATGCGGAAATCAAGTCGGGAGTGGACATTATTTTCGTTGAGCACATGGAAGAGGTGCTGAAGTATGCCTTAAGAACAGAGTAGT
Organism: Lachnospiraceae bacterium; assembly: GCA_013316825.1. Lineage (GTDB taxonomy): Bacteria > Bacillota > Clostridia > Lachnospirales > Lachnospiraceae > Acetatifactor. Next base: position 49,184 of record WSLY01000008.1, read on the forward strand.
GAAAGGAGAAGGCTGAAAATGGTAATTAGGAATGTGAGTCTGGAGACTGTCTGCGGCATCACCAGTAAGATACCGGATAACCTGCTTCCTGAAGTAGCGTTTGCAGGAAAGAGCAATGTGGGGAAATCTTCCCTGATTAACGCTTTGATGAACCGGAAATCCCTTGCCCGCACCAGTTCGCAGCCTGGCAAGACACAGACAATCAATTTTTACAATATCAACAATGAAATCTATTTTGTGGATTTGCCGGGGTACGGCTATACGCGTGCCAATGAAGAGGTCAAAGCAAAGTGGGGTAAAATGGTGGAAAACTATCTCCACAGGTCAAGACGGCTCAAAGCGGTGTTTCTGCTTATCGATATCCGTCATGCGCCCGGCAGCAACGACTGCATTATGTATGACTGGATAAAAAAACAGGGGTATCAGCCTATCATTATCGCTACCAAACTGGACAAGATAAAACGCAGCCAGTTGACAAAGCAGGTAAGTCTGATAAAAAGTACCCTGAAGGCAGGAGACGACACAACTGTAATTCCTTTTTCAGCGGAGAGCAAACAGGGAAGGGACGAAATTTACACGGTATTGGACAAGTTTTTAGAACAGTCTTAAAAGAGGTTTTTTATGAGTGAATCGATGAAAAAGTACGTGAAGGCAGTATTAAATCTGGCGATTGCGCTGGTTATTCTGATTGCGGTCGTTTGGCTTGTGCCAAGAGGGATAGTATTTTTTCTGCCCTTTATCATTGGCTGGATTATTGCGCTGATTGCCGGTCCCATGGTGCGCTTTCTCGAGAAAAAATTGAAAATCCGAAGAAAGGCGGGCAGCGCTTTTGTCATCATTGCCGTTATCGGACTGGTGGTGCTTGTGGGGTATCTGCTTGTAGTCAACCTGTCTAAAGAGCTGGGAGGTTTTGTCAGGGACCTGCCTCAGATGTGGGAGGATTTGCAGGAGGACTTTGATACAATAGCCAAAAACCTGAGTGTTGTCTATGACAAGCTGCCAAAGGACGTCAGGAATACCATAGATAAAATTGCCGCTTCTGCGAGCAACTTTGCCGGAGAGCTTGTAGGAAAGCTTTCCAGCCCCACCATTGAAGCGGTGGGTAATTTTGCCAAATGGCTGCCCACTTTTCTGATAGGGTTGATTATGTGCCTGTTATCTTCCTATCTGTTTGTGGCGGAAAAGGAGCAGATTGGACAGGGCGTACAAAAGCATATGCCGGAAGCGCTGCTTTACCGGTTCAGGCTGATAAAAAGAAGTCTGGTAAAAGCGGTAGGCGGTTATTTTAAGGCGCAGATTAAGATAGAGGTCTGGATTTACCTGCTTTTGCTGATTGGATTTCTGGTTTTGGGCGTGGATTATGCGCCTTTGATTGCATTTGGCATCGCCATTCTGGATTTTCTTCCTTTTTTTGGAACCGGTACGGCGATGGTGCCGTGGGCGATTGTCAAATTTTTAAGTGCGGATTATATCATGACGATTGCGCTTTTGGTTATCTGGGGTGTAAGCCAGCTCGTCAGGCAGATTATACAGCCAAAGATTGTGGGAGATTCCGTGGGTGTGCCGCCGCTGCCGACTTTATTTCTTTTATATATTGGATACATGGTTGGCGGCGTAATGGGCATGATAGTAGCAGTACCGATAGGCATTATTCTTTTCACCATGTATGAGGAAGGCGCCTTTGACACCACCAAAAACAGCCTCAAAATCCTTTCGGCGGGGCTGAATCATTTCCGCAGGCTGACACCGCAGGATTTGTATATCATAAACACTTACCGGCAGGAATGCGAGGAAGCGCTTGCAAGCCAGAAGCAGAAAGACGCGCAGGGGCAGGACGGTCGGAAGAAACAGGCGAAAGAAAAAGAGGAGCATCAGGATGCGCAATTTTAAGCTGCTTTTGGAATATGAGGGGACAAGGTATCAGGGCTGGCAGAAACAGGAAAACACCGAAAATACCATACAGGGAAAGCTGGAAACACTGCTTTGCAAAATGTGCGGCTCCAAGGTAGAGGTGCAGGGCAGCGGCAGGACGGATGCCGGCGTACATGCGAGGGGACAGGTGGCGAATGCCCACATGGACACGGACATGACGGCGGAGGAAATTTTAGCCTATATGAACCGGTATCTGCCGAAGGATATCGGGGTAGTCTCAGTGGAGGAAGTACCCGAACGGTTTCACAGCCGCCTTCTCGTGAAAGAAAAAACCTATTGTTATCAGGTGATTAACAGCAGCATGCCGCATATATTTGACAGAAGGTATTCTTATGCGCATCCGGCGCCGCTCAATGTGGAGGCCATGCGTGCGGCGGCAGGGCGGCTTGTGGGAACTCACGATTTTGCTGCGTTTACCTCGGCAAAAAAAGGAAAAAAATCTACCGTGAGAAGCATTACCGAGATAAGGATAGAAAAAGAGCAGGATATGCTGCGGTTTTATTTTCGGGGGAACGGCTTTTTGTTCCACATGGTTCGTATCCTCACCGGCACGCTTTTGGAAGTTGGAGAAGGCAGGCGGGCGCCTGAGGATATGGAAGTACTTTTGACCTGCGGGAACAGGGAACAGGCGGGGACGCTTGTGCCGGCTTTGGGGCTGACGCTGTTGGAAGTGCGTTATTAGGCTCGCTTTGGGGCAGCCGCGGCGGATATGGAGCAGTATCATGATAAACAAGAAATATATGCGGATTCTTTTTATTCTGTATCTGCTGATATTGTTAAAGGTCATTATATTTAAGTATCCGTTTACAGTGATGCAGCAGATTGCAGATTCTTGGAGTAAGGAGGTATTCTGGGAGGGGCTGAGCGGGGCAAATTTTGAATTGTTTCGGACAATCAAGCTCTACATCCGGCATTGGGACAACAAAGCGATTAACAGCTTTGGCAATCTGATTGGTAATATCGTTGCATTTATACCATTGGGCTATATGATGCCGAGGCTTCACAAGATATTTGAGAATCTGTTTATCTGTATGGCAACGGCGCTGCTCTTTGTTTTGGGTATCGAGCTGTTTCAGCTTTTTAGCGCGTTCGGCATTTTTGATGTAGATGATATCCTCCTGAACGGATTGGGCGCTTTTGCCGGCTATTTGTGTTTTGTACTGATGAAAGGCATACACAAAAGAATAGAAAAAAAGAAAGAGAAACTGTAAAATCCGTTTGGTATTTTACAGTTTTTTTTCGCAAAATTAGCGATACCAGTTTTGACAAAATCCGCGGTATAATACACTCAAGAATCCAGCCGCTGCGCGTCTGCCGCGCTTTGCGCGCAAGGATTCTTTCATTACCATATCAGGTGAAATCAAATGCGCATGATGCGGCAAGTGTCATTGTGCGCCTGCAATGCCAAGATACACGATTCGGAGTTTCACAATCGCCTAAAAGGATTCGGGTGTCAAAAGCCCTGTCGGAAAATGTAGGTTGTCAATTTGACAGCAGGTAACTTCACTCAGGGCTTTTGACATCCGAATCCTAAAAAATAAATTTTGAGGAAAGGAGAAGGCTGGGTGGACAGTATATTGATTTACGGCAGCATTGGCAGAATGGAGGAAATGCGGCATCTGTTTGCGGGGGAAAGCTATGAAGTACTAGAGACGGATGCCTTAGGCGGGCTGTATGAGCTGATTCGAAAAAAAGCGCCGCACCTTCTGCTTATGGGGCTTTCCGGAAGGGGAGAGGACGGTGTGGATATTGTGCGGGAAATCAGAAAAGAGAGTAGTATACCGATTCTTGTGCTTATGGAACAGAATGCGGAGGGTGAAAAAATAGAAATGCTGGAGGCGGGAGCGGACGACTGTATTTCGTATACAGACTGCAGTCCGTTAGAGCTGCTGGCTAGGGCAAAATCAAGGCTCAGGCGCTATACCCGAATGTCCTGCGAAGCGGAAAGCAAAGAAAAGATATACAGGGTGCATGATTTGGTGATAAATGATATCAGCAAGCGGGTGTTCGTGGGGAAACAGGAGATAAAGCTGACGCCGATTGAATATGAGATTGTAAAGCTTCTGGTGCAGGAAAAAGGGAAAGTACTTTCCATCAGCCAGATTTATGAAGCCATCTGGCATATGAGACCCATTGGTGCGGACAATACCATAGCGGTCCATATCCATCATATCAGAGAGAAGCTGGAAGAAAACCCAAAGGAGCCAAGGTACATAAAGGCAGTCTGGGGAACCGGATACAAAGCAGGATGAGGCTACTCAGTCCTGCTTTTAAACAGCCGGTGAATGGGAAAAACAATACCGATGTGTTCGCCGTGGTAGCGGATGAAATGCTGCCGGATGACAATGCCGGAGAGCAGGAAGCCGCCGACTGTCACGGACAGGGGAAGCTCGCGGTCTAAAAGACATAGTACGGCAAACAAAAGGAACGTGATAACCGAGCGGAAAAAGTGCGGCTTGATGATGATAACAAGTGAAAACAGGATATAGAGTGCGGCAAGGGTGAGTGCAGGGCTTAAGTTGGGATACAATCCGATAAGCACGCCAAAGGATACGGCAATGGATTTCCCGCCGCTTTTTCCGCCGAAAAAGAGAGGAAAGGCATGGCCCAGAACGGGTGCCGCCAAAACCGGTGCAAAGAACAAGTGCGATACGGGCAGGCGGCGCGCCGCCGCCCATACGGGAAGCGCACCTTTTAACAGCTCACACAAAATAACCAGAATACCAATCGGAACTCCGGCATGAAGAAAAGCGTTGGCAGTTCCGGGATTGCCGTCTTCGGAAAGCTCGCGTATATCAATATGCTTTAACAGTCTGGGAATCAGATAGGCGTACATAACGCTGCCTGATAAATAGCCGAGTATAATATAAAAAAGGTATTTCATAACACTCTCCATGCGTATCACAAGTATTTTTAGGCTGATTCGTTTTCTTTTGCGGTCTGTGTTTCTAACAGTCTGCAGATTTTTCCGGCGGAGTCCGGCAGGGCGTTTTTCTTCTGCACCGACAACATGCCGTTTCGGATTCCTGCGTCTTCTACAAGAAGCTTTCCCTGCTTTATCTGGGTGTGGATATGCTCCGCCGCGATGGACATGCCGCGGGAAACAAAAAACTCTCTGTTTTTGGTTTCACAGCCCGGAATCGGCGCCGTGTGCACGATGGGGATATTGCGGTTGAGCGCCTCGGTGGTAGTCAGACCGCCGGGTTTGGTATATATAACGTCACATGCCGCCATATAGTCGGCGACGTTTGCGGTATATCCCATGATATGCACGTTTGGCGTGTGGAAAAACAAACGCTTTAAATGGCGTTTAAGCTTTTTGTTATTGCCGCAGATAATGACGACGTGTTCCCCGTTTTTCAGGCTGCGTACCAGCTCATAGGCAAAAATGTGGATTTTGCCGAAGCCCATGCTGCCGCTCATTATCAAGTACATAGGTTTGTCGGGTGGAAGCCGCAGGCTTTCTTTGGCAAGCGTCTGCTCCGCTTTTTCGCAGAATGCCTTTTTTACCGGAATTCCGTAGGGAAGCAGCTTGCCCGCGGGTATTTTTTTGCGGATATATTCTTCTGAGAGTTCTTCATGGGGGATAATATAATAATCACATTCCGTCTCTTCAAAAAAGGGAATGCAGGTATAATCCGTGGCAACTGCAACAGTGAGCGGAAGCGTCATGCCGTGCCGCTTCATGTAGGTAATTGTCTCTGCCGGAAAAAGATGGGGCATCACAATTGCATCATAGTGATTTTCCGCAAGGTAAGCATTTAACTTTTTTGCCATTAGTCCGTTTACATAATATATGGGGGACTTGCGGCGGCTGGAGCTGATAAAGCCTGCGAAGCGGTAGAGCATACCGAAAACGCGGGGAATGCCGCGTGCCACCCGCACATAGCACTGTCCCACGAACCTGGCAGTACGCGCGCTGGCAAGGAGAAACATATCCATCATAACGGCTTCGTGTCCTGCATCTAAGAGCGCCTCCTGTACGGCTGCGCCGGCAGCGTTGTGTCCTCCGCCTGTGGCAGAGGATAAAATCAGTACCTTCATAAAATAATTGTCATCCTTATGTTTATAGTGTAAATATGATTTTTTGCAATTATATCACTTTTAGGAAAAAAATGCAAAATCCATTGACGACCGTTGATTTTCCCTGTAAAATCAAATTATGAAAGTGCTTACAAGGCATGAAAAAGGGAGGTTACCATGCAGATACCAGTAATCGAGCAGTATATTGACGAATTAATTGAGAGAAGTACGCTGGATGTTCCGGTCTGGAATATCGAGAAGGCAAAAAACGGGTTGAAGGCGGGATGGAATTACATAGACGGATGTATGATTCTGGCGCTTCTTGAGACCTACAATACCACGGGTGAAAAGAAGTATCTGGATTTTGCAGATGCGTTTATCGACCACAGGGTACAGGAGGACGGTACGATTGCCGGATATTCTGTGGAAGAATACAATATCGACAATGTCAATGCGGGCAAGACGCTGTTTCAGCTCTATGATATTACGGGAAAAGAAAAATACAGAAAGGCGATTGATTTGATCTACAGCCAGATAAAGGGTCAGCCCAGAACGGAGGAGGGCAATTTCTGGCACAAAAAAATTTATCCCAATCAGGTATGGCTGGACGGTCTGTACATGGGACAGCCTTTCTATATGGAATACGAGACAAGATTCAACGACAGGAAGCATTACGCTGACATTTTCTCACAGTTTGCCAATGTGGTAAAATATATGCGGGACGAGGAGACGGGACTGTATTATCACGGCTACGACGCTTCCAAGTCTATTTTCTGGTGCGATAAGGAGACGGGACTGTCAAAGAACTTCTGGCTGCGTGCCATCGGCTGGTATTCCATGGCGCTTCTGGATACCCTGAGCAAAACAGAGCCGGAGGGCTTTGAGGCGGAATACGAAAATTTGAAAAAGGTGTTTAAGGAGCTGATTGATTCTTTGTTAAAATATCAGGACGAAAGCGGTATGTGGTATCAGCTTCCGGCGCTTTTAGGAAAAGAGCCCAACTACTTGGAGACCAGCGGCAGCGCAATTCTGGCATTTTCCATCCTGCGCGGCGTGCGTCTGGGATTTCTGCCTGAGAGCTACAGGGCGTATGGCGTGAAGGCGTTTGACGGCATCCGAAACAAGTACATGAAGACAGAGGACGGCAGGCTGCATTTGGGCGGCATCTGTCTGGTGGCAGGCTTGGGACCGGCAAATAATGAAAGAAGAGACGGCAGTTTTGCATATTATATGTCGGAGCCGGTGGTAGAGGACGATGCAAAGGGCGTAGGACCTTTCCTCTTGGCTTACACGGAAATCCGGAGACTATAGAAAGGCGTGGCTGTTTATGAAAGATGAGATGAAGAAAATGTGGATTGCAGATAATGGCGACGGCACCTATTCCAATCCCATTTTGTATACGGATTATTCGGACCCTGATGCAATCAGGGTAGGAGAAGATTATTTTATGGTGGCTTCTTCCTTCTGCAATGCGCCCTCAGTGCCGGTGCTTCACTCGAAGGACTTGGTTAACTGGCGGGTGATAGGGTATGCCATGGAAAAGCTGCCTTTTGATGCTTATGATAAGCCGCTTCACGGCTGCGGCGCATGGGCGCCGGCAATCCGGTATCATGACGGCGTTTTCTATGTGTTTATCCCCATGCCGGATGAAGGCATCTTTATGGCAAAAAGCCGCAATCCTTTTGAGGGTTTTGAGGAGCCGGTATGCGTGCGTAAAGTGACCGGCTGGATAGACCCCTGCCCTTTCTGGGACGACGACGGGAAAGCGTATATGGTGACGGCGTTTGCACGAAGCCGGATAGGCTTTAAGAGTATGCTGCACCTTTCTCCGATAGAACCGGACTGCAGCGGGGTGCTGGGCGATGGAAAGCATATCTTTGACGGGAGCAAGACGCAGCCCACCATCGAGGGACCCAAGCTTTACAAACGCAACGGCTATTATTATATTTTTGCACCGGCGGGCGGTGTAAAACCAGGCTGGCAGACGGTGCTGCGCTCCCGCAATATCTGGGGGCCTTACGAGGAAAAAATCGTGCTGCATCAGGGCGGCAGTCCCGTGAACGGACCGCATCAGGGCGCGTGGGTGGACACACCGTCAGGAGAAGACTGGTTTATTCATTTTCAGGATGTGGGCAATGCCGGAAGGATTGTGCATCTGCAGCCCATGCGCTGGGTGGACGACTGGCCCGTTATCGGCGTCAATGCGGATGAAAACGGCTGCGGAGAGCCGGTTATGCAGTATAAAAAGCCGGACGTAGGAGGCGAATATCCCATCTGTGCGCCGGAGGATTCCGACCTTTTTGAAGGGGAGAAGCTGGGGCTGCAGTGGCAGTGGAATGCAAACTACAAAAAAGAATGGTATGCCATCACAGAGGGTATGCTGACACTGTATGCGCAGCAGAGCGAAGCGGAAACGCAGACTTGTGATGTGCCGAATCTGCTTTTGCAGAAATGGCCGGCGCCGGCATTTCAGATTACCACAAAGCTCCATCTCGGGGGTATGCAGGAGGGCGACATCTGCGGTATGGTATCGTTAGGCGGTGTTTACACGGATTTTGCCGTAAAACAGGAAGACGGAAGAAAAAATCTGGTGCAGAGGACCGGCGAGTGGACAAAGCACAATGAGGCGGAAACGGTCTGTGCGGCGTTACATGGGGATACCGTATATCTTAGAATGTATGTGGAGGATGCGTTAAAGATATCCTTTGCGTACAGCGAGGACGGCGCAGAGTACGTCAAAACCGGTGCAGTGGTAGAGACGACGCCGGGGCGCTGGGTTGGCGTCAAGGCAGGGCTCTTTGCCATCAATGAAGCCGGAAAAAAAGGCGGATTTGTGAAAGCGGAATATTTTGTATTTGAAAAATAGGATAGTTTTACGGTTTTGCGGCGAGCTGCATTTATCCGGCTGAAAACGGATAGAAGCGGCTCGTCGTCAAAATAAGAAGCGGTACGGTTAAAATCCCAAAATAGGGCTTCCCATTTTCGGATTTTTGTATTACAATGCTAGTAGTCATCTGTTGATGCTCTGATTTTTTCAAGGAAAGTCTTTTTTTACCCCCTGTATGGTTGTAAATGAAAAGAAATGATAGCGCATTTTCGGAGTGTTGTTTGAGGAAGAGAGTAAGGAGGCCTATAGGTTAATGAGAGAGAAGTACGAGTCACTGGCGCTTGCGGATCTAAAAGGAATTGCAAAGGCGAGAGGAATGAAAGGCGTTTCTGCGATGAAGAAAGCGCAGTTGGTGGAGGCGATGCTTGCGCAGGATGAAAAGGATAAAGCGGCGAAGCAGGCGCCCGCACAGGCAAAGAAACTGAACAGAGCGGAAGAGAAGCAGTCAGGGGAACATAGCCACGGGGATAAAAAAGCAGGGGAGCACGCTCCTGCGGAGAGAAAATCGGAAGAACGTGCCGTTACGGAGAAAAAGACAGAGGAGCGCAGTCCTGCGGAGAGAAAACCGGAGGAGCGCCGTTATACGGACAGAAAGACAGAGGAGCGCAGCCCGTTAGGGAGAAAGCCGGAAGAACGCCGCTACGGGGAGAGAAAGCCGGAGGAGAGGCGCTTTGGATATGGCGAGAAGAAGTCTGAGGAGCGCCGCGGCGAGGAAGAAAGAACGGCGGATGAGAGGAGAACGGCGCAGAATGCGGCGGACGGTTATGTACGTCCGGTACAGAATATTGACAGAAATGCAGTGTACGATATGAATACCTTTCCGCCGGAGCTTGACAGCGGGCAGGAGGCAAACGGCATTCTGGAGGTTATGCCGGACGGCTATGGATTTATCCGCTGCGCCAACTACATGCCGGGGGAAAATGACGTCTATGTTGCGCCCAGCCAGATACGCCGTTTTGGATTAAAGACGGGTGATATTCTGGTGGGGAACAAGCGTACCAAGACCCAGCAGGAGAAGTTCAGCGCGCTTTTATACATTAAGACGATTAACGGTTTTACTATAGAGGAAGCAATGCGCCGCAAAAGCTTTGAGGATATGACGCCGATTTTTCCGGACGAGAGAATCCGTCTGGAAGTGCCCGGCGCAACCATTGCAATGCGCGTTATGGATATGGTGAGCCCGATTGGAAAGGGACAGAGAGGTATGATTGTGTCTCCGCCCAAGGCAGGAAAGACCACGCTGTTAAAGCAGGTGGCAAAGTCAATCCTGCGGGGAGAGCCCAATATGCATATGCTGATTTTGCTGATTGACGAGCGTCCTGAGGAAGTGACTGACATCAAAGAAGCGATTGAAGGCGAAAACGTAGAAGTGATTTATTCTACCTTTGATGAACTGCCGGAGCATCACAAGAGAGTGGCAGAGATGGTGATCGAGCGTGCCAAGCGTCTGGTGGAGCACGGCATGGATGTGGTGATTCTCTTAGACAGCATCACGCGTCTGACACGCGCGTACAATCAGGTGGTGCCTCCCAGCGGGCGCACGCTGTCCGGCGGTCTTGACCCGGCGGCGCTGCATATGCCGAAACGGTTTTTTGGCGCCGCAAGAAATCTGCGCGGCGGCGGCAGCCTGACGATTCTTGCCACAGCTCTGGTGGAGACCGGTTCTAAGATGGACGACGTGGTCTATGAGGAGTTTAAGGGAACCGGCAACATGGAGATGGTGCTGGACAGAAAGCTCTCGGAAAAACGTATTTTTCCCGCCATTGATTTGCAGAAGTCGGGTACGAGAAGGGAGGATTTGCTTCTCAATACGGACGAGCTGGAAGCCATCAATATTATGCGCAAGGCATTGAACGGCATGAAAGCGGATGAAGCGGCGGACAGGATTCTGGATATGTTTGCCCGCACGCGGAACAATCAGGAATTTGTGAATACTGTCAAAAAAATGAAGTTTATTTAAAAAATACTTGCATATTAGGGTCTGGCATGTTACAATAACAACGCTGTTTGTGGTGGCATAAGCAGTGCGGATAAAAACAGCAAATAACTTTAGGTAAATGTAAATATAGAAGAGGTGAAAGAAATGAAAGAAGGAATCCATCCCCAGTATTATCAGGCGACCGTTACCTGCAACTGCGGCAATACGTTTGTAACCGGTTCAACCAAGCCTGAAATCCACGTAGAAGTATGCTCCAAATGTCATTCGTTCTATACGGGACAGCAAAAGTCTGTAAGAGTTGACGGACGTATCGACAAGTTCAATAAGAAATACGGTGTGGAAAATAAATAATTTTTCCCAAATAAGATTTCTAAAAGGTTGAGGTGCAAACTTCAACCTTTTATATTAGAAGTGTTTCCTATCAGGAAGGGTATGATTTTATGGCAAAAAAGAAGAGAGGGCATTATTCCGGTATCGGCGGGCAGGCAGTGCTGGAAGGTGTCATGATGAAAAATAAGGAAAAATACGCTGTTGCGGTCAGAAAGCCCGACGGCGAAATTGAAGTGGAAGTGGAGAATTATCAGGGGGTGCTTCATGGAAGCCCTTTGAAAGAGCTGCCATTTATCAGGGGAATTTTTAACTTTGTGGATTCCATGATATTGGGGATGAAGTGCCTGAACTATTCCGCAAGCTTTTACGAGGATGAGGACGCGAAGGAAACCGTGGTTGACAGAGCGCTGAATAAGGTGACGCGGGGAAAAGCAGAAAAGGTATTTACGGCGCTTATTACGGTTTTTTCCATTGCGCTTGCAGTTGGGATTTTTATTGTGCTGCCGTATTTTATTACTTCCTATTTCAAGGAGTATGTGAGAAGCAATGCATTGATGACGCTTATCGAGGGCGTGATCCGAATCCTTATCTTTTTGCTCTATGTCATCGGGATATCCCTTATGAAGGACATCAAACGCCTGTATATGTACCACGGCGCGGAGCACAAATGCATCAACTGCCTTGAGAAGGGAAGACCGCTGACCGTGCGGAATGCGATGAAAAGCTCCAGACTGCACAGGCGCTGCGGTACCAGCTTTATGTTTTTTGTAATGTTTGTCAGTATTATTCTGTTTTTCTTTATTCAGGTGAGTAATCCGTTTGCCAAGGTAGCGCTGCGTATTCTGCTGATTCCGGTGATTGCGGGTATTTCCTATGAACTGATACGTCTGGCGGGCAGGAGCAATCATGTGCTTGTAAGGCTTTTGTCAGTGCCGGGCATGATGATACAGAGGCTTACCACCAAGGAACCGTCAAAGGATATGGTGGAGGTTGCCATTGCTTCCGTGGAAGCGGTTTTTGACTGGAAAAGTTATCTTGCCGAGGAGTTTGGCTATGAGGAGGAAGCGCCTGCGGAGGGAAGCGGGAAGGAGTAGCGCCGATGCAGGATTTGATAAGTTATCGGGAATATTATCAAAGAGGCAGGGAGAGACTGCGTCTTGCAGGCGTGCCGGAGGCGGAAACGGATGCGAGGCTGCTTCTTGAATTTGTGTGCGGTACAAATTACAACACATTGCTGGCGCATGGCGATATGCGGATTTCAGAGGAGCAGGGAGAGGCGTACGAAGCGCTGTTAAAGCGGCGGGAAAAAAGGGAGCCGCTGCAGCTTCTTACGGGAGAGCAGGATTTCTATGGGTTTACCTTTTTGGTAAACAGGCATGTGCTGATACCGAGACAGGATACGGAAATTTTAGTGGAGTATGCGCAAAAAAGACTGGAATTTGGCGGGAAACTCTTGGATATGTGCACCGGCTCAGGATGTATCCTGATAAGCCTGCTTGCCGTGACTGAGGGCGTGCAGGGCGTTGGCGTGGATATTTCAAAGGATGCGCTTTTACTTGCAAGAGAGAATGGAAGCCGCCTTCTGCCAAAGGATAAGCAGCCGGAATGGATTTTGAGCGATTTGTTTTCCGCGGTGGCGGGGTCTTATGATATGATTGTATCGAATCCGCCTTATATACCCAGCGGCGAGATTGCATCCCTTATGCCGGAGGTGCGGGATTTTGAACCGACGGCAGCGCTTGACGGCGGAAAGGACGGGCTGGCGTTTTATGAGAGAATCATATATGAGAGCAACGCCCGTTTAAAAGAGGGCGGCTGGCTGATATTGGAGATTGGCTGCAGTCAGGGAGAGGCGGTCAGCGGGCTTTTAAGGGCTGCCGGCTTTGACTGTGTGGAAATCATAAAGGATTATGGAGGGCTTTTCCGCGTGGCGGCGGGACGGCGGAATGGAAGGAAAATATGTTTGACAAATTAGAAGATTTGCTGAGGCGGTATGAGGAAATTTTAAATGAGCTCCATGAGCCGGATGTGGTAAACGACCAGAACCATTTCCGGAAGCTGATGAAGGAGCAGAGTGATTTGATGCCTTTGGTGGAGGCTTATACGGCGTACAAAAAGAGCAGGCAGGATGTGGAAGACTCTCTTGCCATGCTGGAGGAAGAAAGCGACGAGGAGATGCGCGATATGCTGAAGGAAGAACTTTCGGCGGCGAGGGAGCGCATCGGGGAGCTCGAGCAGCGCCTGAAGGTATTGCTGCTGCCAAAGGACCCCAATGACGACAAAAATGTGATTGTGGAAATTCGTGCCGGAGCGGGCGGCGATGAATCTGCGCTGTTTGCCGCGGAGATTTACAGAATGTATGTGCACTATGCGGAGCGCCAGCGCTGGAAGGTGGAGACCATGAGCGTGGATGAAATCGGCATCGGCGGTATGAAGGAGGTTACCTTCATGGTGAGCGGGCAGGGTGCGTATTCCAAACTGAAATACGAGAGCGGCGTACACCGCGTACAGCGTGTACCGGAAACCGAGTCTCAGGGGCGTATTCACACCTCTACCATTACCGTAGCGGTGATGCCGGAGGCGGAAGAGGTGGATGTGGTGATTGACGAAAAGGATATTCGTATCGATGTGATGCGTGCTTCCGGCAATGGCGGACAGTGCGTCAATACCACGGATTCTGCGGTCAGGCTTACCCATTACCCTACAGGTATCGTGGTGTACAGCCAGACAGAAAAATCTCAGCTTCAGAACAAGGCGAAGGCATTTGCCCTGCTGCGCGCAAAGCTTTACGACATCGAGCAGCAAAAGGCGCACGACGCGGAGGCGGAGCTGCGCCGCAGTCAGGTGGGTACCGGAGACCGTTCCGAAAAAATCAGAACCTACAATTTTCCGCAGGGGCGCGTAACGGACCATCGGATTGGGCTGACCCTCTATAAGCTGGATAAAATTATGGACGGCGATATACAGGAGATTCTTGACGCATGTATAGCGGCGGACCAGGCGGCAAAGCTGGCGAAAATGAATGAGAATTAAAGGAAAAATGTGAATTGTGTTTAGAAAACGCGGTTTGCTGCCGATGTATAAATATAAAGCATTTGCCGGAGGCTTAAGGAAACAACGGCATAATTATTACGTTTTGCAATTATCCGTATAAGACTGTAAAAAAGAGGAGGGAACCGTCATGAAGGTACAGAAGGAGCTGTCGATTTATATGGGGGAAAGCACGCGTGCCATGCGCAGGCAGGAAATGGAAGAGCAGCAGGCAGGCAAGGGAAAGAAGAATCAAAAAAGCGTGTTTGCCGGAGAGTTAAACGGTATACAGGATAATATTTTAGTAAAGCAGCAGAAAGCGAGAAAAGAAGCGCTGAAGGTAGTAACAGACACTTGGAGCGGTGACAAAAAGATAGATAACGGACTGAAGGAAAGAAGAGAAAGGATAAAAAGCTTACAGGAAGAGGTCGGCAATGCCAAAAAGGAGCTTGCCGATATTGCGCGGCAGCAGGAGGATTTGCAGGAGCGCTACGGCATCGATGCAGACAGTGCGGAGCAGAAGGACTTGGAGCTTTTGTTAAAGAGCCGTGAGGCAGGACGCAATCCGGAGGTTTCCCTGACAAAGGAAGAGCGTGAGCGGCTTGCCGGACTTGCAGGGCAGGAACTGACGGAATACCAGAGCCGCGTACTGGAGCTGGATTCTTATGGAGATTACCATCGTGCCATCATAGCCGAGGACGAAAAACAGATTGAAATCGAAAATAAAATCATCAGGGATACCAAGCTGGAACGACTGAAAAAAGACCCTATGCAGGGGGCACAGAAGCAGGCAGAAGCGATTGAGGAGGCAGCCGGTAAAGAAATCCTTGGTATGCTGGCAGAGGAAGGCAAGGAGCACGTAGACAAGGAGCAGGAGGAGAAGGAAGAGCAGGCAGAAGAGGCAAAAGAAAAGAAGGAAGAGCAGGAGGAGCTTCTGGCAAAACGCAAGGACGAGCGCGAGGAAGCAAAAAAGCGCGCAGAGGCGTTGGCGGAGAGCCTTCCGACAGAGCAGCTTCTGAGTCTGGATAAGATACAGGAGGATATCAATAGGGAAATTCAGAATATTGTGGATAAAATGAAGCTGATTGAGGAAGATATTAAGGGAGCGGCAGTGGATCAGACATTGTAAAATCAAGAAAATAAGAGTAAAATGAAACGGAGCGGGATTTTTTGAAAGACCGTTCCGTTTGTATATGGTGTTATTGCCTCTGTGTCAGGCTGTAGAAAAGGGAAGGCAGGAAGGGAAAACTGCATGAAAGAGGAAAAAAGAAAAAATCAGGCAGTATGGTATAAGCTGGATTTGTCGGCAATTGTATACCCGACGCTGCAGCGGAAGGATTTCTCTTCGGTGTACCGTCTTTCGGTGGTGTTAAAGGAGCCGATAAAGCCTGAAGTGCTGCAGGAAGCGCTTGACAGGACGCTTCCCCGTTTTCCAACCTATAAGGCGGCTATCAGGAAGGGGCTGTTCTGGCGGTATTTGGAGCCCAATAACAGGCCCGGTCCTTTTGTGCAGCCGGATATCAAGAATCCCTGTATGCCCATGCCTTTTAAAGCCAACAACCGTTATCTGGTGCGGGTTTATTATTATGGCTGCCGGATTGCTCTCGAGGCGCATCACAGTCTGGGTGACGGGACCGGCGGCATGTGCGTGCTGCAGACGCTGACTGCGGAATATCTGCGTCTTCTGGGAAAGAAAATGGAAAATGGGGGGTTTGTTCTGGATATTGCAGAAAAGCCGGAGCCGGAGGAGCTGGAAGACGCTTATATGAAATATGCCAATTCCAAGGTATGCCCGCCCAGGCCGCAGGAGAAGACGTATCGTGTGAGGGGGACCGCGGAACCGTTTTACACACTAAATATTATAGACGGCATTATGTCTTCTTCACAGGTGGCACAGGCGGCAAAGAAGTATGATGCGACAGTCACGGAATATTTGAATGCGGTGCTTTTGTATGCGCTTATGCAGAAGCAGGAAAATGATTTTCATTTAAAGCTGCGTCCTGTCAAAATAGCCATGCCGGTAAATCTGAGGCGTTTTTTCCCCAGCAAAACCCTGCGGAATTTTATTACCATGATTTACCCCGGCATCGACCCAAGACTGGGAGAATATACCTTTGCGGAAATTGTGGCACATGTGCGGGGGTATATGCGCTATTATATCAATGAGAAATTTTTGCGCGGAGATATCACGACGAACGCTTCCACGCAAAAAAATCCTTTTATCCGTGTGGTGCCGCTTTTTATTAAGGATTTTGTGGTGCGTACCTTTTATACAAAGGTACAGGACAAAAATTCTTCTGCGGGCCTGACAAATATGGGGAGGCTTATCGTGCCTGAGAGCATGAAGCCTTATATTGAAAGGTTTGATATCTATATGGGACAGCCTTTTTCCCGCCGGACAAATTGTGCCATTATCAGCTTTGAAGACACGCTCACAGTCAATTTTGCGAGCAGCATCGTGGAGGCGGATGTGGAGCGGTATTTCTTCAGAAAGCTGGTGCAGGAAGGGATTTCCGTCAAAATAGAGAGTAACAGGGATTTTTATGGATTGTGAGGTAGCAGTATGTCATATTGCGTAAACTGCGGCGTGGAGCTTGACAGAAGCCTGCGGGCTTGTCCGCTCTGCAATACGCCGGTTATCAACCCGAGGGAGCTGGAGCAAAAAAGTGCGGGCTCTGCTTTTCCAAAGGAAAAGGGGCAGGTGGAAACCGTAAAGAGAAAGGATTTGGGAATCCTGCTCTCCGTGGTGCTGATTGCGGCGGGAGTTACCTGCGGAATCCTGAATCTGTTTGTGTTTAGAGAAAGCGCCTGGTCCCTGCTGATTATCGGCGCCTGCCTGATTGTGTGGGTACTCTTTATTCCGGTGGTGATATATACGCGGCTCTCGGCATATTCTGCTATATTTTTTGATGGAATTGCCGTCTGCATCTATTTGTACCTGATTACGCTTGTAACGGGAAACAACACGTGGCTTTTAGGGCTGGCGCTGCCGATTGTGCTGCTGGTGTCCTGTGTTTGTGAGCTTTTTGTTCTGTGTATCAAAAAACTGCCGGTCACTTTTCTGACAACGGCGCTCTATCTGTTTACGGCGGCAGGAATCTTGTGTGTCGGACTGGAAATTCTGATTGACAGATACTTACGAAGCAGGATACAGTTGGTTTGGTCTGCGGTGGTGCTGACAGTGTGTGTGATTATTGATATTACACTGATTACCATGCTGTCCCGTGCAAGGCTGCGGGATGCAGTGCGCAGGCGTCTGCATTTTTAGTAAATTTAGTAAAAGCACCACAAACAGGTAAATGGCTTGTCTTTCGGTACACATTGCGGGCATATGTTTTGTGCAGGAAGGAAGCGCAGAAATGAGGGAGAAAATGGCGGATAAGAAAAACCAGAGCCTGATGCAGCTTATCAGGAGAGTGCACGGGCTTGTGGAAAATACGGATATTGAAAAGCACAGGCAGTCCCAGAACCACATCGGGGCGCTATTGGGCAACAGCAAAGAAATTACGTATACGGAGGTTGCCATGGAGGGCATTCACGGGGAGTGGGCTTCCGTCAACCGTGCGCATATGAAAAAATATGTGATTTTGTATTGTCACGGAGGCGGCTATTCCACGGGAAGCTGTCTGTACGGCAGAACGCTGACTTCCAAGCTGGCGGCGACTACTTCCATGGATGTTTTGAGCTTTGATTACAGACTGGCGCCGGAGCATCCTTATCCGGCGGCGCTTACGGATGCCATAAAGGTTTGGGATTACCTTATGCTGATAGGCTATGGGGCGAGGGATATTATACTGGTTGGGGATTCTGCCGGCGGCAATCTGGCGCTGGCGCTTACTTTGAAGCTGAAGGAGGCAGGGCGGCTTTTGCCGAGGGGACTGGTATTGATGTCGCCGTGGACCGATTTGACTTCATCCGGAGAGTCCCATCAAACGAGGGCGGAGGTTGATCCTGTATTAAGCAAAGAATATATTGACAGAATGATAACGGCGTATTTAGGAAGCGAAAAACCGTCAGAAATGCTTTCCAGTCCTTATATTTCTCCGCTTTTCGGAGATTTTACAGGCTTCCCGCCTGTCTACATACAGGCAGGGGACAACGAGATACTGCTTAGCGACTCCGTGGAGCTGCACAAAAGGCTGCTGGAAGCAAATGTGTCTGCAAGGCTGGACTGCTTTGCTGGTATGTGGCATGTATTTCAGATGTCGCCTTTTAAGACCGCCTATGAAGCGATGGATAAGAATGCAGAATTTATCTATGACATCTGCAGATAAACGAAAAACTGCTGCCCCGAAAAGTCAGGCTTTTGGGGCAGCGATTCGTTTCAGTATTGATATTCCCTTGTGCGGTAATGAGAGGCGGCAAGCTTCAGATCCCTGCCGTATAAAACGGTGCGGTACTCTCTGGGAGCAAAAGCGGCATCATGGACTGCTTCTT
The DNA here is from genome assembly GCA_013316825.1 of Lachnospiraceae bacterium. Lineage (GTDB taxonomy): Bacteria > Bacillota > Clostridia > Lachnospirales > Lachnospiraceae > Acetatifactor. The sequence continues at coordinate 67,762 of WSLY01000008.1, forward strand.
CCAAAACCTGAGCAAACGTACCCTTGGAAGCTTCCTGTTCCTGTCCCTTAGAGTGCTGTCTCGGCTCGTCACGCTTTATTTTGCCGGTCAGGGGAACGGCTAATACTGAATGCACCATGAAAATACTTGTAATTCCTTTTGCTGCGGCTATCCCTCCTTGGATGTGTATTTCAATAGTGTCTTGTTTCTTCTATTATATATTTCGAATATCCGGCGCAAAAAGTTTAGGGCTGCAAAGAAAAGGAATGAAAAAAGAAAAAAAGGAGTTTGCCAGTCTGCGCAGAATATTAAGAATAAGGAGAAATTTTGATTTGAAAGAAGGTCTGTTTAGGCGCGGGGGCGCAGAAAGGCTTTTATATGACAATCAGAGAACAACTGGAATTGTGGGAAAAGGACTACTTAAGTCCTTATGCGACGCTCAGCATGTACTCGAAGGGCAGGGCAAAGGAAGAGGAACAGTGTGATATCCGTCCGGTCTTTCAGAGAGACAGGGACCGAATCCTGCACAGCAAATCTTTTCGGAGGCTGAAGGATAAGACGCAGGTTTTTTTGACGCCTGAGGGCGACCATTACAGGACGCGTCTGACGCATACACTGGAGGTATCCCAGAACGCGAGAACCATTGCCAAAGCGCTGCGGATGAATGAGGATTTGGTAGAGGCGATTGCGTTAGGACATGACTTGGGACATACGCCCTTTGGACATGCCGGCGAGAGAGCGCTTAACCGGATATGCCCGTATGGATTTGAACACAATGTACAGAGTGTGCGGACAGTGGAAAAGCTGGAAAAAGGCGGGCAGGGGCTGAATCTGACATGGGAAGTGAGAGATGGTATCCTCAATCACCAGACGGCGAGCATACCTTCTACGCTGGAGGGTAAAATTGTCAGGCTTTCCGACAAAATAGCCTACATTCATCACGATATGGATGATGCCATCAGGGGCGGCATTTTAAAGGAAGAGGACGTGCCGAAGGAAATCGGTGATGTTATTGGATATACCACAGGCGAGCGTCTCGACCATTTTATCCATGACATTGTAACGACGAGCTTTGAGACCGACGATATCAGGATGTCAGAGCCGGTTGCGGAGGCAATGCAGAAGCTGCGGCGTTTTATGTTTGAGCGCGTTTACCAGAATAAAGAGGCAAAGAGCGAGGAAAGCAAGGCGGAAATGCTGATAGAGACGCTCTATACCTATTATTTTAAGCATTTTGACGAGCTGCCAGCCGACATGCGCCGTATGGAGGAGAGCGGCGAGCCCGCAGAGAAGCTTGTATGTGATTATATCGCCGCCATGACAGACCGCTTTGCCACAGCGGTCTATGAAGAGCTTTACATACCGAAGTCGTGGCATGGGTAAGGAGTTGGATTTGCGTGCGAAAAGTATGCATTAGGCTGGGGTCAAATAGGAGGAAATCATTTGACGACGACAGTTATTGCAGGCTTTTCATATGCAAATCTGGCGGGTAATTGTAAAGATGCAATGTCAGATCATTGCGAAACTCCTGTTTATCAGTCCCGAATTGTACACCTTGTATATTCCATAAGCAGACTCTTAAAAAACGTCAGCACCAAAGTCATGCGGGCATGACTTGCGAGGTATTTTCGAGCTTAGCACTGTTACGTTTTTTATGAAGCGAAAGCGGGTCTGTGGTGGAATATACAAGGTGCACAATGACACTTGCATAATTACTGAGTTTCGCAATCACCTAAAAGTACGACATATACAGGAAAGGAGAACACGCAATGTACTATCCCGAAGAGCTGGTAGAAGAAGTCAGAATGAAAAATGATATTGTGGATGTGATATCGGGATATGTGAAGCTGCAGAAGAAAGGCGCCAGCCACTTCGGACTCTGCCCCTTTCACAATGAAAAGTCTCCTTCTTTTTCCGTGTCGGGCGCAAAGCAGATGTATTATTGCTTTGGCTGCGGCGCGGGCGGCAATGTATTTACCTTTATTATGAATTATGAAAATTATACCTTCGGCGAGGCAATCAAGATGCTGGCGGAGCGCGCGGGCGTCAATCTGCCGGAGGTAGAGTATTCTGCGGAGATGAAAAAAAAGGAAAACCACAGGGCGCGGCTTTTAGAGGCAAACAAGGAGGCGGCAAAGTACTTTTATTATCAGCTCCGCGCCAAGCAGGGGGAGACGGGGCTGCAGTATCTGACAAACCGGCGGCTTGTGGGGGAGACCATGCAGAAATTCGGGCTGGGTTTTGCCAATAAGACAAGAGATGATTTGACTCAGTATTTAAAGAAAAAAGGATTTGACGAAAGACTGCTTGCGGAAGCCGGTCTTAGCAGCTACGACGAGCAGAGGGGTTCTCACGACAAATTCTGGAACAGGGTTATGTTTCCCATACAGGACATTAACCACCGCGTCATAGGATTTGGCGGCAGGGTGATGGGAGAGGGTGAGCCCAAGTATTTAAACTCGCCGGAAACGCCGGTGTTTGACAAGAGCCGGAATTTGTACGGGCTTAATTTTGCCAGAACCGCCCGTGCCGGCAATGTGATTCTGTGCGAGGGCTACATGGATGTGATTTCCATGCATCAGGCAGGGTTTACGCAGGCGGTTGCGTCTCTTGGGACGGCGTTTACTTCGGGACAGGCGAATCTGCTAAAGCGCTATACGGAGAATGTGCTGTTAGCTTACGACAGCGACGGCGCGGGAGTCAAAGCGGCGCTGCGTGCCATTGGCATTTTACGTGAAGCGGGACTGACAGGTAAGGTGATTGACTTAAAGCCCCATAAAGACCCTGACGAGTTTATCAAAAATGAGGGAACAGAGGTGTTTCAGGAGAGAATTGCGGGTGCGGAAAACAGCTTTATGTTTGAAATCCGTATTCTGGAGCGGGATTATGATTTGAAAGACCCTGAGGGTAAGACAAAGTTTCATAAAGAAATTGCGAAAAAGCTCTGCGGCTTTGAAATAGAGGTGGAGCGGGAAAATTATCTTGAGGCGGTGGCGGACAAGTACCATATCGGTTTTGACAATCTGCGGCGGCTGGTGAATACCTATGCGGCGCAGACGGGAATGGTAAAGCCTGTGGAAAGACCAAAGCAGGCGGCGGGGAAAAAGGCGACGCCGGAGGAAAACAGCAGGCGCATCCAACGTATGCTGCTTACGTGGATTACGGATTATCCGCAGGTGTATCCCCGCATAGCCCAGTATATAAAAGCTTCTGATTTTACGGAGGAGCTATACCGGAAGGTAGCGGAGCGCCTGTTTTTGGATATAGAGGCGGGGAACTACAATCCGGCGGGCATTGTCAGTATGTTTGAGGAGGAGGAACAGCAGCGGGAGGCCGCCGCGCTGTTTAACACCAAAGTGGAAGCGCTTCAGACGAAACAGGAGAGGGAGAAAGCTTTTCACGATATTTTATATGCTGTAAAAAAGAATAGTTATGAATACTATTCCGGCAGGCTGGGAAGTGACATGGAGGCATTAAATCAGGTGATTGCGGGCAAGAAGGCACTGGAAGAGCTTGGAAAAACGCATATTTCACTGGATTGAGGTTATACTACTACTACGTTTTGAAAGGATGGAACCAAAATGGATGAAAACACACAGGCAAGGTTTGAGGAGAAGATGAAGGAGCTTCTCGCCGTTGCAAAGAAGAAAAAGAATGTGCTGGAATATCAGGAAATCAACGATTTCTTTTTAGACATGCCGCTCGAAGAGGAACAGTTTGATAAAATTCTGGAGATTTTGGAGCAGAATAATGTCGATATCCTGCGGATTACGGAGGAAGATGACGTAGACGACGAAGAAATCATGATGATTGACGAGGAAGACGTAGATGTGGAAAACCTCGATCTCTCCGTGCCGGACGGTATCAGCATAGAAGACCCTGTTAGGATGTATTTAAAGGAAATCGGCAAGGTACCGCTTTTGTCTGCGGAGGAAGAAATTGAACTGGCAAAGAAAATGGAACTGGGCGATCAGGATGCGAAAAAGCGCCTTGCGGAAGCTAACCTGCGTCTGGTAGTCAGCATTGCCAAGCGTTATGTGGGCAGGGGAATGTTGTTTTTGGATTTGATACAGGAGGGCAATCTGGGACTGATTAAAGCGGTGGAAAAGTTTGATTACCGAAAGGGCTATAAGTTTTCTACTTATGCGACATGGTGGATTCGGCAGGCAATTACGAGGGCCATTGCAGATCAGGCGAGAACCATCAGAATTCCCGTGCATATGGTGGAAACCATCAATAAACTGATTCGTGTCAGCCGCCAGTTGTTACAGGAGCTTGGCAGGGAGCCTTCACCGGAGGAAATTGCGGAAGAGATGAATATGCCGGTGGAGCGCGTGCGCGAGATTTTAAAAATCAGTCAGGAGCCGGTTTCGTTAGAGACGCCCATCGGCGAGGAGGAAGACAGCCACCTGGGAGATTTTATTCAGGACGACAATGTGCCGGTGCCGGCAGATGCGGCTGCGTTTACGCTTTTAAAGGAACAGCTTGTGGAGGTGCTTGGCACGCTGACCGAAAGGGAACAGAAGGTATTAAGGCTGCGTTTTGGACTGGATGACGGCAGGGCGCGGACACTGGAAGAGGTAGGGAAGGAGTTCAGCGTAACCCGTGAGCGTATCCGCCAGATTGAGGCGAAGGCGCTGCGCAAGCTCAGGCATCCCAGCCGCAGCCGCAAACTGAAGGACTATTTGGATTAGGACAAGCCATGGAATTGTCAAAAAGATTACAGGCAATTGCAGATATGGTGACAATGGGCAGCAGGACGGCGGACGTAGGCTGCGACCATGGCTTTGTATCCATTTATCTGTATGAAAATCAAATTGCGCCGAAGGTTTACGCCATGGATTTGCGAAAGGGACCTTTAGAGCGTGCCAGAGAGCATATAGCGGCGAGAGGATTTTCCGATTACATAGAGACAAGGCTTTCCGATGGTCTGGAAGCGCTTCATGCGGGGGAAGCGGATACGTTAATCTGTGCCGGCATGGGGGGACGCCTGATGGCGGAAATCCTGTCAAGGGGGCAGGAAAAAGCAAAGCTGATGAAAGAGCTGATTTTGCAGCCCCAGTCGGAGCTTCGGTATTTTCGGGCATTTCTGCGGGAGAACGGATATGTCGTTGCGGCGGAAAACATGGTGAAGGAAGACGGCAAATTTTATGTGGTGATGAAGGCGGTATACCGTGGCGGAGAAATGGCAGGCGGCTTTTGCAAAACGGAAGCGGTAACAGGCGGCGGGAATAGTGGAAAAGCATCTGCATCGGACGGCGAGTCCGACGAGGTTCGGCAGCGGATAGCGGACAGCTTTGGATCCTGCCTGTTAGCAAAACGGCATCCGGTTTTAAAGGAATATCTGGAAATGCTGCGGGATAGAAATGAAAAGATTCTGGCGGGTCTTGACAGTGCGGGAGAGTGCAGCAGACAGAAGGGCGATGCCGTGTACGGGGCAAATGGCGGCAGCGCAGATGCCTGCAGGAGAGACAAGCGGAAAAGGGAGCTGTTGGAAGAGCTTTCCGATATAGAGCGCTGTCTTCTATTTATGACAATAGAAGACCCGCGAAGCGAGGATTCTATTGTTTTATAAAAGAGAAGGAGAAGGGGTATGAGGTGTACGGACATTATGCGCAGGCTGGAAGTGCTTGCGCCTTTGGGGTTTGCCGAACAGTGGGACAATGCGGGGCTTTTGGCAGGGCGGAGTGCAAAGGAAGTAAAAAGCGTGTATCTGGCGGTGGATGCCACCGACGAGGTGATAGCGGACGCTGTCGATGCCGGAGCGGATATGCTGATTACTCATCATCCACTGATTTTTTCCCCTTTAAAAAGCATCACGGCGGAGCATTTTATCGGCAGGCGTGTACTAAAGCTTCTGCAGGCGGATATCTGCTATTATGCCATGCATACCAATTTTGACGTGATGGGAATGGCAGATGCGGCGGCGGATGAGCTGCGGCTTTTGGACAGGCAGGTTTTGGAGATTACCTGTGAGGATGAGATTGCCAAAGAGGGAATCGGGCGTTATGGCAGACTGCCAAATGTCATGAATCTTTCTCAATGTGCGGCGTATGTGAAAGAGGTGTTTCGGCTGCCCGCCGTCAGGGTGTACGGGGAAATGAACGAGAGGATAGAGATTGCCGCGGTTTCCCCCGGCTCGGCAAAATCCGTGGTATCGTCAGCCGTGCAGACAGGCGTTGATGTGCTGATTTCAGGGGATATCGATCATCATATGGGGATTGACCTGGTGGCGCAGGGGGTATCGGTGATTGATGCGGGGCATTATGGTCTGGAGAAGCTTTTTGTGCCGTACATGCAGGAGTACTGCAGGAAAAAAATGCCGGAGCTTACAGTATTGGCGGCAGAGGAAAAAAGTCCATATACAGTGGTATAAACAAAAATACGGGAGGTATTGGGAAGATGATTACATTGACAATCGAGGGAAAAGAAAGACAGTATCCGAAGGGGACGACCTACGAAGAAATCGTAAAAGAATACCAGCCGGCTTATGACAACCAGATTGCGGTGGTGGCTTTCAACGGCAAAATACGGGAGTTGTTCAAGCGGGCGGTAAGAAGCGGGAGGTTGGAATTTTTTACCTTGAAGGATGCCGTGGGAAATAAGACTTATATGCGTACCGCCAAAATGATGCTTTTAAAGGCAGTATATGACGTGGCGGGAGCGGAGGCGGCGCAAGGCTGCAAGCTGGAGTTTACCGTGGGAAGCGGCTATTATGTTTCCACAGGCGCACTCGTTGTGACAAAGGAGCTGACGGATAAGCTGAAAAAAAGGATGCAGGAGCTTTCGGAGGCGAAAATGCCGATGCTGAAAAAGTCCTATGCACTTGACGACGCCATGGATTTATTTCGGGAAAAAGGAATGGCGGATAAGGAGAAGGTATTTCAGTACAGGAGAAGCTCCTTTGTAAATGTTTACGAGATGGAAGGATATTTTGACTATTACTACGGCTATATGCTGCCAAATGCAGGATATGTAAAATATTTTGACCTTGTTCCCTACGAGGAGGGTATGATGCTGCTGCTCCCCGATATGAAGGACCCCTGCCATGTACCGCAGGCGCCCGAAAGCAAGCTTTTGTTTGAAACACTGTTGGAAGCAAAGCATTGGGGCGACAGGGTAAATATTACAACGGTGGGCGAACTGAACGATGCCATATGTGCGGGAAACATCAGCGATATGATTCTGGTGCAGGAGGCGGAGCAGGAACGGAAAATTGGAGAAATTGCCAAGAAAATTGTGGAGCGGGGAGACGTAAAGTTTATTATGATTGCAGGACCTTCCTCCTCCGGCAAGACCAGCTTTTCCCACAGGCTCTCCATTCAGCTCCGCACGCAGGGCATGACGCCGCACCCGATTGCATTGGACGATTATTTTGTGGATAGGGAGCTGACACCGAGGGATGAGAACGGCGACTATAATTTTGAGTGTCTGGAGGCAATCGACGTAGAGCTTTTTAATCAGGATATGTGCAGGCTGCTGGCGGGAGAGACGGTGGAGATGCCGACCTTTAATTTCAAGACCGGCAAGCGGGAATATAAAGGCAATACCTTGAAGCTGGGCGCGGAGGATATTCTGGTGATAGAGGGAATTCACGGTTTGAACGGCAAGACCTCTTACGCGCTGCCGGAGGAGAGCAAATACAAGATATATATCAGTGCGCTGACTAGTTTGAATATCGATGCGCACAACCGGATACCGACTACCGACGTGCGCCTGCTTAGGAGAATGGTGCGCGATGCAAGGACCAGAGGATCGGACGCCAAGAGAACCATTCAGATGTGGGCGTCTGTCAGAAGGGGAGAGGAACAGAATATTTTTCCTTTTCAGGAGAGCGCGGATGCCATGTTTAATTCGGCACTTATTTACGAGCTTGCCGTGTTGAAGCAGTTTGCGGAGCCGCTGCTGTTCCACATTGGGAAAGGAGAGCCGGAATACTATGAGGCGAGGAGGCTGCTGAAATTTTTGGATTACTTTTTAGGTGTGAGCAGCGAAAGCCTGCCTAACAATTCCATCTGCAGGGAGTTTGTAGGAGGAAGCTGCTTCAGGGTGTAGCAGGGCAGAGCGGCGTGCAGAAGGCGGTCGTATGGCGCAAAAAGGACGGAAAGGATAGGATTTTTATGGATATCGTGGAAAATAAAGAGAAGCTTGTGGCGTACAGAGAACGGGCGAAAGCGCTTGTGGCGCAGATGACATTGGAAGAAAAGGTGTCCCAGACGCTGCACAGGGCGCCGGCAATAGAAAGGCTGGGAATTAAAGCGTATAACTGGTGGAACGAGGCGCTTCACGGTGTGGCGAGGGCAGGTGTTGCCACGGTGTTTCCGCAGGCAATCGCGTTGGCGGCGACCTTTGACGAGGATTTTGTGGAGCAGGTGGCAGATGCCATCTCCACGGAGGGCAGGGCAAAGTTCAATATGCAGCAAAAGTATGACGACAGGGATATTTATAAAGGACTGACCTTTTGGGCGCCCAACGTCAATATTTTCAGAGACCCGCGCTGGGGCAGGGGACACGAAACTTTCGGGGAAGACCCTTATCTTACCTCGCGGATGGGCGTCCGCTTTGTCAAGGGGCTGCAGGGACATGATGCCGCCTATTTAAAGGCAGCCGCCTGTGCCAAGCATTTTGCGGTGCACAGCGGACCGGAGGATTTGCGGCATCAGTTTGATGCAAAGGTGAGCCGGCAGGACTTGTATGAAACTTATCTGCCGGCGTTCAAGGCTTGTGTGACGGAAGGGCATGTGGAGGCGGTTATGGGTGCCTACAACAGGACGAATGGCGTGCCCTGCTGCGGCAGCAGGGAGCTTTTGCTCGATATTCTGAGGAAAGAGTGGGGATTTACGGGGCATGTTGTTTCGGACTGCTGGGCGATTCGCGATTTTCACAGCGGTCATGGGATTACGCAGACACCGGTAGAATCAGCAGCCATGGCGATGAATAACGGATGTGATTTAAATTGCGGCGATTTGTTTTCTTATCTGCTGATGGGCGTACAGGACGGCAGGGTGGATGAAAGGCGTCTGGACGAGGCGTTAATCAACCTCTTTACCACGCGCATGAAGCTTGGTGTGATGGAAGAACAGGAGCCCACCCCATTTGATGAAATTCCTTATACGGTGGTGGATTCCCCTAAAATGCGCTGTCTAAACGAAGAAGCGGCGGAAAAATGCGTGGTGCTGTTAAAGAATGAGAATAACTTGCTGCCCCTTGACAAGAAGAAATATAAGACCATTGGCGTTATCGGACCGAACGCCAACAACAGAAAAGCGTTGATTGGCAACTATGAGGGAACGGCTTCCCGTTATGTCACGGTACTGGAAGGGATTCAGGATTATGTGGGAGATGAGGTAAGGGTGCTTGCCTCGGAGGGCTGCCATCTCTGCAAAAAGAAAGTGACGGGATTAAGTAAGGGAAACGAGAGACTTTCTGAGGTAAAAGAAATCTGTGCGTTGAGCGATTTGGTGATTGCCTGTATGGGACTTGACTCCGGACTGGAGGGGGAGGAAGGTGACGAGGGCAACGAATTTGCCAGCGGCGATAAGCCAAACCTGTCTCTGCCGGGGCTGCAGCAGGAGATTTTGGAGGCTGTGTATGCGAGCGGCAAGCCCGTGGTGCTGGTGCTGCTTTCCGGAAGCGCGCTGGCGGTAAGCTGGGCGGACGAGTATATTCCTGCCATTTTGCAGGGCTGGTATCCGGGAGCACAGGGAGGCAGGGCGATTGCCCGTGTGCTTTTTGGGGATAAAAATCCGGAGGGCAGACTGCCGGTTACCTTTTACAGGACAACGGAGGAACTGCCGGCGTTTACGGACTATTCCATGGCGGGAAGAACCTACCGTTATATGCAGAACGAAGCGCTGTATCCCTTTGGCTATGGTTTGTCTTATACGGAATTTTCCTATGGCAATTTATCTCTTTCGACAGACAAGGTGACAAGAGACGGCGTCGATATTCGTCTGTCTATAAAAAATACAGGTGTTATGGAAGGCGTGGAAACTGTGCAGGTATATGTAAAAGCAGTGCCGGAAGCGGCGGCTGCAAACGTGCCGAATGCACAGCTCAAGGGAATCCGCAAATGCAGCTTAAAGCCACAGGAGGAAAAAGAAATTTGCATTCATCTGCCGGCAGAAGCGTTTGCACTGTATGATGAAGAGGCAAGGCAGCTTGTTTACAGGGGCAACTATGTTGTCTTTGCGGGCGGGCATGGTCCGGATGCAAGAAGCCGTAAGCTTACCGGAAAGGGTGTGCTGGAGGCTGTGCTTTCGGTGCAGGAAGGGTTTGCAATCGATTGAGAAGAGGATTTCCGGATTATTGGGATAGGCAGAAACATTAAATCCAACAGTGATTCTTGGCAGAAAAATAGTTTTATGATACAATGTAAACATAAGTAGGATAAATAATCGCGGCTGCTTTGGCGGCTGAGGAAAGTCCGGGCTTCACAGGGCAGGATGCCGGATAACGTCCGGTGGAGGCGACTCCAAGGCAAGTGCAACAGAAATAAACCGCCGGCGCTTTTGCGCAGAGCTGCGGCAGCATTGGCTGACAGAAGCTTTCGTCAGGGTTTCCCTGATGCGGTAAGGGTGGAAAGGCAGTGCAAGAGACTACCGTGCGGCTGGTAACAGCCGCAGCCATGTAAACCCCATCCGAAGCAAGACCATATGAAAACCACAGACTTGCCCGGTCTGTTTTCAGGTAGGTCGCTGGAGGCTTTCGGCGACGAAAGTCCAAGATAGATGATTATTCAAGACATAACCCGGCTTATCGTCCTGCTTATGAAAAAAGTCCAGTAAATAGCGGTGGAAACCGTTTGTTTGCTGGATTTTTGCATAAGTACTAAAAAGAGCCATTGTGTTGATTTTTCCTGAAATAGCTTCGCGTTACAATATAATAGTAACCGTAAACAACAGCAATAAGGGTAAAGGAGACAAAGCGATGAACAAGGAGGTAATGTCTGAAAGAATGCGCGGCTTGAGGGAAGATCACGACTACACACAGAAATATGTCGCATACAAACTAGGGATTGACCAAAGGGCATATTCTACTTACGAGACAGGAAAACGGGAAATGCCGGTACACAAATTGTACATGCTGTGTGAGTTGTACGGCGTGTCGATGGATTACATGGTTGGACGAAGCGGCAAAAAGAATCTGGAATGCTGACAGAGCAGGAAGCGGCGTCTTCGAAAGGAAGGAGGCGCCGCTTTTCTTTTACGGAGAGTAGGATGTGGTCTGATAGGAGAAAAAGTTTTCGATTTTATACCAAATTTGTAGTAAATCCTCCTTTTTTGTAGTATAAATGGTAAAATTTGGTTGTAATAGGATTACGACAGAAAAGGAGAGTTGGCAATGGACGATAGAAAATATCTGCGCAGAATGAAAGAACTGCGGGAGGACCATGATTATGGGCAGAAACAGGTGGCGTCAGTCCTGCAGATTGACCAGAGGGTGTATTCGAGATACGAAACAGGAAGAAATGTTCTGCCCGTTGCAATGGTCTATGGATTATGTGAGCTTTACGGGGTATCCTCGGATTATCTTCTGGGAATCAGTGACAAAAAGTAAAGTGAATGAGCAGACAGAGGGAAATATTGACCGCTTAAGGGGAAAAAACTACAGCTTACCGCAAATTGCTTGCGGCAGGCTGTAGTTTTTGTTTATGCTGATAACAGCATGAAGGAAAGAGGAGGTAAAAGGATGGAAGCTGTTATAAAAGCAGAAGGATTGTGCAGGCATTTTGGAAGTGTAAAAGCAGTTGATAATATCAGCTTTATGGTGGAGCGGGGTGAACTGTTTGGCTTTCTGGGGGTAAACGGCGCAGGGAAAAGTACTACCATCAATATGTTGTGCACTATTTTAAAGCCAACGGCAGGCAGCGTGGAAATCTGTGGACTGGCGCTTGGCAAAAAGGATATGGAAATCAGGGAAAAAATCGGAGTGGTTTATCAAAATAACTGCCTTGACGACAGGCTGACGGTAAAGGAAAACTTGTTTACCAGAGGAGCGCTTTATGAGAAAAACAGAAAACGACTGACAGAGCATATTGCCCGAATGGTAGAAATACTGGAGCTTTCCGATGTCTACAAAAGAAGTTTCGGAAAGCTTTCCGGCGGGCAGAAAAGGCGATGCGAAATTGCAAGGGCATTGATTCATACGCCGGATATTTTGTTTTTGGACGAACCGACTACAGGACTTGACCCGGCGACCAGAAAAAAGGTATGGGAATGTCTGGAAAAGCTGCGCAGAGAAGAAAATATGACGGTTTTTCTGACTACACATTATATGGAAGAGGCGGCGAGGGCATCCCATATTGCAGTGATAGACGGAGGCAGAATAAAAGAATATGGCACGCCGTTTTCTTTAAAGGAAGCGTATGCAAAAGATAAGCTGCGGATGATTCCCAAAAGCGGAAAGGAGCCGGCACTGAAGGCAGTTTTGGAAAAAATGGGGCTGTCCATCCGCAAAAAAGAAGAATATCTGGTTGTTTCCCTGCCTGACAGCCTTGCGGCGCTTCCGGTGCTTGCTGCGGCAGAACCGCTGCTGGAGGGATTTGAGGTGATACAGGGATCTATGGATGATGTTTTTTTGAATGTAACCGGCAAAACAACGGAGACGGGAGAAGGCGGCAAGGAAGAAACTCCCTTAAGGCAGTAGATGAATGATGGAGGTATGGTAATGAGAGAGGTTTATTATTTGACAAAGCGTAACATGCTTTTATTTCTGCGGGATAAGTCGGCGGTATTTTTTTCCGTTTTGTCCATGCTGATTGTGCTGGCATTGATGGTTATTTTTTTGGGAAGTATGAATTGTGACGCCGTGGTGGAGGCGCTGGCAGAGACAGGCGGCGTGCGGGATACGGCGGCGGATAAGAAAAATGCGGAATATCTGATAAAAATGTGGACACTGGCGGGGATTCTTTTGACGAACGCGGTGACGGTGACGCTGACTGTTATGGGGTCCATGGTGCAGGACGAGACCAGAAACCGGCTGATGAGTTTTTATGCGGCGCCGGTGCGACGAATCAGGCTGGCACTGGGCTATATTCTGTCCTCATGGATTGTCGGGACCGGTATGTGTATTTTGACTCTGGCAGCAGGGGAAGCTTATATGGGATTAAGCGGTTTTTCACTTCTTTCTGCAAAAGAATGTATGATACTTTTTGGGATGATTTGCTTGAATACTTTTGTGTGGGCGGCATTTGCCTATCTGTTAGCGCTGTTTATCCATAGTGAAAGCGCGTGGAGCGGCGCGCTCACCATTGTGGGAACGCTGGTGGGTTTCGTGGGGGCAATCTATCTGCCTATGTCCATGCTGCCAAGGGGAGTAAGCGATGTGTTAAAGCATCTTCCCGTCCTGCATGGCGCCGCCATGATGCGCATGGTATGTGTCAGAGATGCCGTAGAGACAACTTTTGCAGGTCTTCCGGAAATTGCCGCCGATACTTTTAAGGAACAGATGGGAGTCAGCGTGATTATGAACGGGGACGTGGTTTCATGGCAGTTTCAGGTGCTATTTCTGGCATCCTGTGGTATAATAGCAATTATTGCTGCAGCGGTGATTGGCAGAAAACGGAGAATAGCAGAGCGATGAAGATTACGATTATGGACAGGGACGATGGGGAAGAGGATGAAATCATTGTCCGATGCCGACAGATGGACGAACAGCTTTTAAAGATGATATATGCGCTAAAGGCGGGTACGGAAAAACTGACGGTTATGCGGGAGGGCAGTATTTTACAGGTGCTTCCAAAAGATATTTATTATTTTGAGGCGGTGGACAACAGGGTATTCTGTTATCTGGAAAAAGAGGTTTTAGAGACAAAACGAAAGCTGTATGAAGTGGAACGGCAGTTTGCAGGCACCGACTTTTTCAGGGCATCAAAATCTACTATTATCAATCTGGCGAAAGTGAAGTCTTTGAGTCCTTCCTTTCACGGAAGATTTGATGCGCACATGAAGAACGGGGAAAGTCTTGTGGTTTCCAGACAGTATGTGCCGGTCCTGAAACAAAAACTGGGTCTGTAAAGTGCGAAAAGTACTTCTAAGCAGGAGGTGTAGGTTGAAAAAAATAGCGGATGTATTCAATACTTTTGTATATGTTGTTACTGCGGTTGTATTTGGTTCTGCTGTCTATATTACCATATTCTGGGGGGATTCGACACTCGGCGTAAAGCTCTTGTGGGAGATTCTGCTGGTATCTTTTCTGTGCAGCCTTGGCACCTTGCTGTATCCGGAAAAGAAGGCAAGTAAAAAGGTAATATGGCTGTGCAGAGCTTTGCATTATGTAATGGTGAATGCGGTGGTTTTAGGCTGCGGCATATGGTTTGAGTGGTTTTATGCGGATAATCTGCCGATGGTATTTGGCATGCTGATTCTGATAGCCGTTATTTTTGCGACAGCCTCCTTTATTTTCTGGAAGCGGGGCTTGCGCATGGCGGCGCTTATGAATGAGCGGCTGAAAATATATCAGGGTGCTGAATGAATAATAAATATGTAATTGCTTACATTTTTGGATATAATGCATGAAATAAAAAGGAAAGTTTTGGATATAATATACGAAAGTGAAATTGCAAATCAAGAAAAGATATAAATTAGTTGATATTTTTTTGGCAGATTGTTACAATGGATGCGGACTGAGTTTGGGAATCTGGGGAGATTTCCGGCTTTGTATGGAATTATTTCATAAACCAATCTATGAAAAGGGAGACAAAACACATGAACAAATGGGTGTACAAATTCAAAGAGGGCAGTGCCGACATGAGAAATCTGCTTGGCGGCAAGGGCGCTAACCTGGCAGAGATGACCAATTTAGGTCTTCCCATCCCGCAGGGCTTCACCGTAACGACAGAAGCTTGTACGGATTATTACAAGCAGGGCGAGACGATTTCTGAAGAAATTCAGGAGCAGATTTTTAAGAACCTTGCAGATTTGGAAGAATTGATGGGCAAGAAATTCGGCGACACGGAAGATCCCCTGCTGGTATCGGTTCGTTCCGGCGCAAGAGCTTCCATGCCCGGTATGATGGATACCATCTTAAATCTCGGTTTAAATGACGTTGCGGTAGAGGGTTTTGCAAAGAAGACCGGCAATCCCAGATTTGCATATGATTCTTACCGTCGCTTCATTCAGATGTATTCCGACGTTGTAATGGAGGTTCCGAAGTCCTTTTTTGAGAAGATTATTGATGAGGTAAAGGAAGCAAAGGGCGTTACTTATGACACTGAGCTCGACGCAGATGATTTAAAGAATCTGGCAGAAAAGTTTAAGGCTGTTTATAAAGAGCAGATGAAGGGACAGGAATTCCCGCAGGACCCCAGAGAGCAGCTTATGGGTGCTGTAAAGGCAGTTTTCCGTTCTTGGGACAACCCTCGTGCCATCGTGTACAGGCGTATGAATGATATCCCGGGCGACTGGGGTACGGCTGTCAACGTACAGTGCATGGTATTCGGTAACAAGGGCAATACCTCCGGCACCGGCGTTGCATTTACCCGTAATCCGTCTACCGGTGAGAAAGGCATTTACGGCGAGTATCTGATTAATGCGCAGGGCGAGGATGTTGTTGCAGGTGTTCGTACACCGCAGCCGATTACCCAGCTTGAGAAGGATTTGCCGGACTGCTACAAGCAGTTTATGGAGCTTGCCATGAAGCTGGAGAATCATTACCGTGATATGCAGGATATGGAGTTTACCATTGAAGAAGGCAAGCTGTACTTCCTGCAGACAAGAAACGGAAAGAGAACAGCTCCCGCGGCTATCAATATTGCATGTGATTTGGTTGATGAAGGCAAGATTACGCCTGAGGAGGCAGTATGCCGTATTGAGGCGAAGTCTCTCGACCAGTTGTTACATCCGACTTTCAATGCGGCAGCGTTAAAGGCAGGCGAAGTAATCGGTTCCGCACTTCCTGCATCTCCGGGCGCAGCAGCAGGTAAGGTTTACTTTACTGCTGATGAAGCGAAGGCAGCAGGCAAAGGCGGACGCGGCGAAAGAGTTATTCTGGTTCGTCTGGAGACCTCTCCTGAGGATATCGAGGGCATGCATGCGGCAGAAGGTATTCTGACCGTTCGCGGCGGTATGACTTCCCATGCGGCAGTTGTTGCACGTGGTATGGGTACCTGCTGTGTATCCGGATGCGGCGATATTAAGATTGATGAAGAAGCAAAGGTATTTGAGCTTGGCGGATATACCTTCCATGAAGGAGATTATATTTCACTGGATGGTTCTACCGGTAAGATTTACAAGGGCGATATTAAGACGGAAGAAGCTTCCGTAGGCGGCAACTTTGGACGTATCATGGAGTGGGCAGACCAGTTCAGAACCCTGAAAGTACGTACCAACGCAGATACCCCTGCAGATACGTTAAATGCAGTGAAGCTCGGCGCAGAAGGCATTGGCCTCTGCCGTACAGAGCATATGTTCTTCGGTGAGGACAGAATTCCTAAATTCAGAAGAATGATTCTTTCCGATACCGTAGAAGCAAGAGAAGAAGCGCTGAAGGCAATCGGCGAGTTCCAGAAGGCAGACTTCAAGGCTATGTATGAGGCGCTGGAAGGCAGACCGATGACCGTTCGTTATCTGGATCCGCCTCTTCATGAGTTTGTTCCTACCGAGGAAGCTGATATCAAGGCACTGGCTGACGATATGGGTCTGACCGTTGCAGAGGTTAAGGCAAAATGCGATGCGCTCCATGAGTTCAACCCGATGATGGGTCACAGAGGATGCCGTCTTGCAGTTACCTATCCTGAAATTGCAAGAATGCAGACCAGAGCTGTTATGGAAGCTGCTATTGAAGTAAAGGCTGAAAAGGGCTATGACATTGTTCCTGAAATCATGATTCCGCTGGTAGGCGAGAAGAAAGAGTTAAAGTATGTGAAGGACGTTGTTGTGGAGACCGCGAACAAGGTGAAGGAAGAGAAGAATTCCGATATCCAGTACCATATCGGTACTATGATTGAGATTCCTCGTGCAGCACTGACCGCGGACGCTATCGCAGAAGAAGCTGAGTTCTTCTCCTTTGGTACCAACGACCTGACCCAGATGACTTTTGGTTTCTCCCGTGACGATGCAGGTAAGTTCTTAGATTCTTACTATCAGGCTAAGATTTACGAGTCTGACCCGTTTGCGAGACTGGACCAGACCGGTGTTGGACAGCTTGTACAGATGGCGGCAGAAAAAGGACGCAAGACCCGTCCTGACATCAAGCTGGGCATTTGCGGCGAGCATGGCGGCGACCCGTCTTCCGTAGAGTTCTGCCATAAGGTAGGATTAAACTACGTATCCTGTTCCCCGTTCCGTGTACCGATTGCAAGACTGGCAGCGGCACAGGCGGCTATTCAAAAATAATGCCATAGGAATTTGGGTACTCGCAGGCAAAAGTATTGAAGAATGGCTTAAAATCAAAGGTTTTTGAGTGTAGAGGGGTTCACCGGAGTGGTTGGTGAGCCTCTCTTTTTTGCGTTTTTGATGCCGCTGATAGCGGGGCGATTGGGGAGAAATTATACTATCACGCAAAAGTCGGCAGTTTCCGTGATAGTATCCGAGTTTTGCGTGAAAGTATAAGAGTTTCCGTGATAGTATGAAGTTTCGCCTGTTTGTAGAAAAATGCTGTTGAAATATGGGGGATATTATCGAATTTTGTCAGGGTGTCTTAGTTTCCGGCAGATACGGACACGGAAAGCCGAGAAAGCCCGTAAATCCGCCACTTTTGGCACTACATAGGTTTCAAAGTTACATTATTTTTGTGTGCTTTTAGGGGCATTTTTACATTAGTTAGAGTACGAACGGTTGTTCTGGGGTTCTTTTGCCTGATAGTTTATACTCGTAGGCAAAAGTCGGATATTATCACGGAAACTCGGATACTCGCACGGAAACTGCTGTACTATCAGGCAAAAGTCGATACTATCAGGCAAAACCCTTTATACGAACACGGAAACTGCCAGCGAGTTTTCGTGATAATATAAGGGTTTCCGTGATTTTATAAGCAGTTTTCGTGATAGTGTATGGGTAAAGCGGTAAAAAATAAATGGATAAGTGATAAATGAGAAAAGGGCTGTTTGATGGCTCTTTTATTTTGTAAGTATGTATGCTATAATACATTTTGTATGTGAAAACAAACACAAGGAGGAATCATGGAGCAGGTTTCATTGAAGATAGGAGAGCGGCTGAAAGAAATCCGAAATACAAGGCAGCTCACGCTGGATGATGTTGCGGAGCTGACTGGCGTGAGCAAACCCATGTTAGGACAGATCGAGCGTGGCCAGTCATCGCCCACCATCAACATATTATGGAAGATTTCAACGGGGCTGAAAATACCGTTGTCCTTTTTCTGCAAACAGGAGGAAGCGGAGTACACGGTGGCCGGGCTTGACGAAAAGGATGTGATCACGGAAGAAGACGGAGGAATGAGAGCATACCCGCTGTTTCCTTTTGATCCGGTAAGGAACGTAGAAGTGTTTTATATTGAGTTTGACGCAGGGGTGCGTCATGATTCACTCCCTCATGTGACTGGTGTGGAGGAATATATATTTTTGGTGCATGGGACGCTGAAAATGGTGATAGGCGGGAAGGAAGTATTATTGCAGGAAAAGCAGTCCATACGGTTTGGTGCAGACATTTCCCACGTATACCATAATATTTCAGATAAATCTTGCGCCGCTTATAATGTGATATTTTACCCGAACAATTGAAGGAGGAAACGAAAAATGTATGAATTGGTACAAGTCAGTGAGAAATGCTATTACATAAACTGTCCGGCAAAGATCGGTGTCTATGTGGCGGACAAGGAGAATGTCTATCTGGTTGACAGTGGGAATGATAAGGATGCTGGAAGGAAGGTCAGGCAGATACTGGAAAAGAATGGCTGGCATCTGACCGCCATACTGAATACCCATTCCAACGCAGACCATATCGGCGGAAACAAATACCTGCAGGGGCAGACGGGATGTAAGGTTTATTCCAGCGGTATTGAAGCGGCATTCACGAAATACCCGGTCTTGGAGTCGTCCTTTCTTTACGGCGGTTATCCATGCAAGGACTTGCGGCACAAATTCCTGATGGCGCAGGAGAGCGATGTGACGGATTTCTCGGATGAAAGTTTTCCGAAGGAGATTGAGGTGATACCTTTGCCGGGGCATTTCTTTGACATGGTGGGATTCCGTATGCCAGACGGGGTGGTGTTCCTTGCGGACTGCATCAGCAGCAGGGAGACGCTGGATAAGTATGCCGTTTCATTCATTTATGATGTAGGCGCTTATCTGGAAACACTGGATATGGTGGAAGAGATGGAAGCGGCCATGTTTGTTCCCGCCCATGCGGAAGCATCTGCCGATATAAAGGAACTTGTCTGCTACAATAGGGATAAGGTACATGAGGTGGCGGAGAAGATTTTATCCATCTGCAAGGAGCCGATATGCTTTGAGCGTATTTTGCAGGAAGTGTTCAAAGGTTACGGGCTTGCCATGAATTTTGAGCAGTATGTGTTGGTAGGCAGCACGGTACGCTCCTATCTTTCGTGGCTGAAAGATAACGGGAAATTGTCCGCTGAATCTCAGGACAATATGCTGCTTTGGCAGAGGATATAGTTTGGCATATCAGAAAAGCATGGAAGATTTGAAATCCTATATGTGGAGCCTTGTGGGAGGAAAGTTTGGCACGTTCAGGGAGATGGAATAAATGGGAGGAGCATCAGTCTATGAAAATGCGGACAGAATATACCTGCCCTTTGGAACTTGTGCATGATATGATCAAGGGAAAGTGGAAACCAATCATCTTATGGCGGCTGCGTTTAGGAGCTACATCTCTAGCGAAGCTGGAACGGGACATAGACGGCATTACGCAGAAGATGCTGCTGGAGCAGTTAAAGGAACTGATGGATTATGGATTTGTGGAAAAGAAATCCTATGAGGGATATCCGCTCCGGGTGGAATATTCCTTGACGGATGGTATGGGGATGGAAATACTGGAGGCGTTAAGGATTATGCAGCACATAGGGATTGACTACCTGAAAGCAAACGGCATGGAACATATCCTGGAGGAAAAGGGAGTAGTTCCGGATTAGTACCCACGAAAAAGTGGGTAATTTACTATCTGGGAACCGCCGCTTATAATATCATCAGAAAATCAGATTGGAGGATTCAAAGATGAATGTTACAAGCAGCGGTATTATAAATGGAGTGATTCAGCCACAATATGGAGGGCATGGGACGCAGTTCAACGAAAACGGCATCCCTACCTACTCTTTGCCTTTTGCGGTGGAAGATGTGCCGCAGGGAACAGTGTCGATTGCCATTGTCTTAGAAGACAAGGACGCATACCCGGTGACAGGGGGATTCGCATGGATACACTGGCTGGCGGCAAATATTACCCGGTTTGAGGTCAGGGAGAACGAGAGCCAGACGGCGGATGATTTTGTGCAGGGAAGGAATAGCTGGACGAGCATACAGGGCGGAGAGCAATCCACGAAACTTTCCTGTTATTATGGTGGGATGACGCCGCCGGATAAACCGCATATATACGAACTTCATGTGTATGCCTTGGATAAGATGCTGGACTTGGAGAAAGGCTTCTTGCTGAATGAGCTTTATCGGGAAATGGACGGTCACATCTTAGGGCAGTTTACCCTGAAAGGGATATATGAAAATTAGCTGTCTGAAAGTCGGCGGGCGCACATGGTGATTGCTTTGATTATAAACCAGTTTCCAATCCGCAGAACAACAGGCCGCCACATATGAACTAAAGGAGATTGGGTACTGTGCTGTTTCCGCAATCATGGAGCTTTTTGAGAATCCATCAATCGCTTGTGAGGCTTATCGGCAAAGCACGGAAAATCTGAAATCCTATATGCAGCGCCAGTGGAGCCTTGTTGCAGGAATGGCTGGTACGTTCAGGGAAATGGAATAAGGGATGAGGCATAAAAGCGGGAATACTCTTTTCCTGCCTTATCCCTTTTCTGTGCCAGCGTATTCATAAGTTCGTATTATTTACACGTTCAATTTCATTTCGGTAAAATTCAATTTTCTCATCCAATTTTATCTTATGCTCCTGTAGCTGTGCTATCTGCTCATCAAGTGCCTGCCGGTGTTGCACCAGCATTTCCATCCTTTCAGAAAGGGTGGGATCACCTGTTGCCCGGAGTTCGGCATAGTGTTTGATTTCCTTGATAGGCATTCCCGTGTCTTTCAGACGTTTGATAAATTCGATCCATGTAAGGTCTTTATCAGAATAACAGCGGCGGTTGCTGGAATTTCTTTCTGGTGCAATTAAGCCTTCCTGTTCATAATAGCGGAGGGTATGGATACCCAGCCCCGTCAGTTTTGAAAATTCCCCGATGGGATATTCCATAAAAAATCACCTCAATCCTCTTGACATAGAGTTTACTCTACATTGTATGGTTGGATTATACCAAATCGAAGGAGGATTATCAAATGGTTCAGGAAAAAGGAAAATATACGGTCATCACCGGGGCAAGCTCCGGCATTGGGTATGAAACAGCAAAGGCATTTGCAGAGCGGGGCAAAAATCTGATCATAACGGCAAGACGTAAAAATAATCTTGAAATGCTGAAACGGGAGATTTTAGAGAAGCACCCGGACTTGGATATTGTCATCAGAAGCACTGATTTATCCGTGCCAGAAAATGCGCATCAATTATATGAAGGTTTGAGGGGCTATGAGATTGAGACATGGATTAATAATGCGGGCTTTGGCAACTATGACAGCGTGGCGGATCAGGACTTGAATAAGATCAGTATGATGCTGAATCTGAACATAGCGGCTCTGACCATTCTGTCCTCACTGTATGTCCGTGATTACAAGGATGCAGCGGGAACACAGCTTATCAATATATCCTCATGCGGGGGCTACACCATTGTTCCCACGGCAGTGACATATTGTGCGGCGAAGTTTTATGTAAGTACATTTACGGAAGGGCTGGCAAGGGAACTGGAAGAAACAGGTGCAAAGATGAGGGCAAAAGTGCTGGCACCTGCGGCGACAAAGACAGAATTCGGAATGGTGGCAAACAATGTCAGTGAATATGATTATGACAAATCTTTCGGAACTTACCACACAAGCAAACAGATGGCCGATTTCCTGCTTGAACTGTATGACAGCGCAAAAGTTGTGGGAATAGTAGACAGGGAGAGTTTCAGTTTCCGGCTGGCAGACCCGTTGTTCCCATATGCGGGAAATTCTTCACATAATCAGCAGCGTATGTGAGAACAGATATTTATGAAGAAATACACAAAAGACAAACCGCCGCACTATGGACTTCATCCGCCATATGCGGCGGTCTGCTTTTTTCCCAGGCAGGCCGGGCGGCATGATAACGGAAATTACTTGGAAAGTGGGGAGGTTAGAGTTAATATGCGAGTGGCGGAATAGGCAGAATATATTATCAAAAATAGTAAAATCTGCGATTCACGTAGCCAGATTAACCATTCACGAAGTAGGCGTTAGAAATCGCCCTTATTTTTCCGATAAGTTAGTTGAGGACTGGAGGTGGCAGAAACGATAAAAATTGCGGTGTGTGATGATGAAAAAAATATAAGGTCTTACCTCGTTTCGCTCATCAAAAAGCAGGGCGGGGAATGCAGCATCACAGAATATGCCTCTGCCGATGCGTACCTTTCGGACGGTAAGGAGCATGACCTTTTATTTCTGGACATAGAGATGGGCGGCTCCGGCGCAGGTCTGGACGGCATGGGACTGGCAAGGCATATCCGGGGCATGGAGGCGCAGAAACAGCCCATCATCATTTTTGTAACAGGGTATGAAAAATATGTGTATGACGCATTTGACGTAGGGGCGTTCCAGTATCTGGTAAAGCCCGTGGACGAACAGAAATTCGCAGAGGTGTTCGGACGGGCGGCGGGGCAGATCGTATCGGAGGCGGAGCAGCGGAAGAAAAAACTTGTGATCCAGTATGGCGGCGAGGGAAAGGCGATACCGCTGAATGACATTTATTACATGGAAAGCCGGAACCACAATATCATCCTGTACCTGAAAGACGGGAATATCGAATACTATGCGAAGATCGGGGATTTGGAGGAGGAGCTGGCGGGGCAGTTCTACCGCATCCACCGGGGATACCTTATCAACCTTTTCCATGTGGAGGGTTACGATAAGACGGAGGTAAGGATGGCGAACGGGGATAAGCTGCTGCTTTCAAGGTATAAATATGACGGCTTTGTGCAGGCGTACATGGATTACATTTCGGAGGAAAGCCTATGAGCCAGCCAGCGTTTGAAATAGTGAATAGCATCTTGGATATATGGAAGATTGCCGTACAAGCCATCATGTTCCTTGTTTTGTGGACGGCGGCTTTCAGGGAGAAAAAATCAAAAAGGGATGGCGTTGCGGCAGTGCTGTTTATCCTTGCCAATATAGGGATAGGATTCCTTCCGTGTACCGCTTGGGTAAGATATGGTGTTTCCGCTCTTGCCATTATGGGATATGGCGGAATACGTTATAAAAAGCAGATTGGAAAAGCAGTATTTGTGATGCTCGCTTTTTATAACCTCCATTGCCTTGGCTATTTGATGGCGAGCAGTATTTATGAAAAAGTGATGAGCGTTATGATGAAAAGTATTGATTTTCTGCAGGATAGTTACCTGCAGGAAGTGAATCAATGCATGGCAGTTGGGGTGTTCTGCCTGACATTTTCTTATTCCGTATTATTGGCGACAATGACGCTTATTTTGTACAGACTTATGAAGGATGTAACTATAATGGCGTGGCAGGATGTTATCCTGCTTTCCATCCTGAATTTTGTCGGGAGCATGATTACAAAAATCATTGTAGGGCTGCTTACTGTAAAGATAGATGATGAGCTTTTCATTTTATTTGATGAGAAACCGAATCTGTTATGGAAAATGCCGCTGGTCGCAGTTCTCATATTTGCGGGAGAGGCTGCCCTGATCTATTTCTGGCAGAGATACCGCATCCTGCTTGCAGAGAGGCAGAAACATTTTATAGAGGAACAGCAGGTCAAGGCAATGAAGAAGCGTCTGGAGGAAGCGGAGAATTTCTATGGAAGCATCCGAAAGGTGCGGCACGAGATGAAGAACCATAT
>WSLY01000040.1 GCA_013316825.1 Lachnospiraceae bacterium
CTGAAAAAGAGGCGCAGCATACGGCACAGACGATTGCTCTTTCCGCTTTAAAATACGGCGATTTGTCCAATCAGGCTTCCAAGGACTATATTTTTGACATGGAGCGTTTTACCTCCTTTGAGGGAGATACCGGACCATATATCCTTTATACCATTGTCCGCATCAAGTCCATTCTTGCAAAGTATGGAGAGCAGGGAGGGAAGGTGTCTGCGGATGCGCTTTCCGATGCAATGAGTGAATCGGAGAAGGCGCTTATGATGCAGCTTACCATGTTCAACACCATGATGGAAAATGCCTGTGCGGAGCTTGCACCCCATAAGGTCTGTGCTTACATCTATGATTTGGCAAATGCCTTTAACCGTTTTTACCATGAGACCAAGATACTTGCGGAGGAGAACGAGGGGAGAAAGGCAGGGCTGATTGCACTGCTTGTATTGACAAGGGATGTTTTAGAGACGTGTATTGACGTGTTGGGATTTTCGGCGCCGGAGAGAATGTAGGGGAGGCACAAGTATGCAGACAGGAAACAGCATTGCCATTCCTGCAATTTTAAAGGTAGGGAAGGGCGCTTTAAATGGCATTGGCGCTTATCTGAAGGAGGCGCGCCTTACGCAGGTGGTAATTTATTTCGGCAACGGCCTGATTGATATGTTTGGCATGGGCGTTATGCAGTCTTTAAAGGATGCAGGCGTCACGGTTTTGGAGTACAGGGAGCTTGATACGGTGGATATCGACGATATCATAACACTTGCTTTTTCCCTTCCCGTCCATACGCAGGCTGTGGTTTCCATTGGCGGTGGTAAGGTGATTGATGCGGGAAAATATGCGGCATTTTTAAAGAATCTTCCCTTTATCAGCGTGCCGACCTCAAGCTCCAGCGACGGCTTTTCCAGTGCAAGCGCTTCCTTGCTTGTGGATGGCAGGAGGACCTCTGTGCCTGCAAGGGTGGCATATGGCATTATTGTGGATACGGAAGTGATTAAAACGGCACCGGAGAAATTTATTTATTCCGGCATTGGGGATATGATTTCCAAGATTACTTCGCTGTATGACTGGCTGTATGAAGCTTCTTTAGGATACAGTATTTTAAATGATTATGCCATGATGATAGCCAAAAAAGCGGTAAACAGTTTTGTACGGACGCCTTTTTCCGGCATAAAGGACGATTTGTTTTTAAAAGAGCTTTTAGATTCTCTTGCCATGAGCGGCATTGCCAACGAGATTGCAGGAAGCAGCGCACCCACCAGCGGAAGCGAGCATCTGATTTCTCATGCGTTGGACAAGTTTCTGGAAAATCCCCAGCTTCACGGCGTACAGGTGGGGATTGCCACTTACATTATGAGTAAGGTACAGGACCACCGCTATGTGCGTGTGGGTACGGTTTTGCAGGAAACGGGCTTTTGGAAATACGCGGCATCTCTGCAGATGAAGAAGGCGGATTTTATAAAAGCGATTGATATGGCGCCTTCCATCAAACCGCACCGGCATACCTATCTGCACGAGGAAAAGTACAGGGAAGCGGCGAAAAAGCTGGTGATGGAGGATGCAGTTCTGGCGGAAGTGCTTGCGGAATGAGAGCAGGCTGAAAACAGGCGGTGACAGAGGGATGGAAGGAAGAATTTGAAATATAAAACGGGAGGAACAGGATTGAAACGATATGATTTAAACGGAGTCTGGCAGCTTAAGGTGTTGGGAGAGAATGTCTATCACATACCGGAGGAGTATGTGGAAGCAAAGGTGCCCGGCACGGTTTTTGGCACCTATGTGGAAAACGGTATGATGCCGGATCCTTATTACAGGGAAAATGAGCTTACGGCGGTAAAGCTGGCGGACAATGATTTTGTGTACAGGAAGTGTTTTGTGCTGGAAGAGGAGCAGCTTCAGGCTGACCGTCTGCTGCTGGTGTTTGAAGGTATCGATACGCTGGCGGACATCTATGTGAACGGGCAGATTGTGGAGACGGTTTTTAACATGCATGTACGCCATGAAATAGATGTGCTTGACGTGGTTAGACAGGGGGAAAACGAGCTGAAGGTGGTATTGCACTCTCCCACAAAATATATCAAAGCAGAAAATGAAAAGGTGTATACGGGCGGCAGCACGGATGCGATGGAGGGGTATCCGCATCTAAGGAAAGCGCATTGCATGTTTGGATGGGATTGGGGACCAAGGCTTCCGGATTTGGGTATTTTTCGTCCGGTGTATCTGCTTGCCGTAAAAAAGGCAAGGCTGAGAGAGGTCTATGTACGGCAGGAGCATACGGAGGGCAGGGTGCGGCTTTCTTTTGACGTGCTGCTGGAGGAAGCGGCAGCGGCGCCATGTGTGCCGAACGAGGTCAGTGCCGGAATCGAATGGCGGACAGCGAAAGAGCCGCTGGATGAAAAACTGAAAATTGTGATTTGGCTGGATACGCCGGACGGCAGGCGTTTTACGGTTGAAGAGGGAAGGGAGATAATCGTGGACAATCCTGCGCTCTGGTGGCCTAACGGTTACGGCAGCCAGCCCTTGTATATGGCACACGTGTTTCTGCATAGAGCGTGTGCAGAGGGAATGGAGGTTCTGGACGAGTGGGAAAAGCGTATCGGGCTTCGCCGGATGGAGGTCAATACGGAAGCGGATGAATGGGGCAGGCAGTTTGCCCATCAGGTGAACGGCATCCGTATCTTTGCCATGGGTGCGGACTATATACCGGAGGATAATCTGTTTGGGCGCATCAATGAAAAGCGTACCAGAAAGCTTTTGGAGGAAGCGGTGGCAGCGAATTATAACTGTATTCGCGTCTGGGGCGGCGGTTACTATCCGGATGACTATTTCTTTGATATCTGCGACGAGCTGGGACTGCTTGTCTGGCAGGACTTTATGTTTGCTTGCTCTTCCTACGAGCTGGATGCTGCTTTTGATGCCAATATCAGACGGGAAATTGCAGAAAATGTAAGGAGAATCCGCCATCATGCCTGCCTTGCTCTCTGGTGCGGCAATAACGAGATGGAAACCCAGACCCTTGACGGGGCATGGAAGCCTTCGAAAAAACAGACCTGTGATTACAATAAAATATTTGAGTATATCATTCCGGAAATCGTAAAGCGCGAGGATCCGCAGACCTTTTACTGGCCGTCTTCTCCATCGTCAGGGGGCAGCTATGACGACCCCTGGGATGAAAACAGGGGAGATACTCATTACTGGGGCGTATGGCATGGGGAGAAGCCGTTTACGTCTTACCGGGATTACAAATTCCGCTATGTGTCGGAATTTGGTTTTCAGTCCTTCCCCTGTCTGAAAACGGTGGAGAGCTTTACGGAGCCGCAGGACAGGAATATTTTCTCACGTGTTATGGAGATGCATCAGAGAAATACGGCGGCAAACGGCAAGATTATGAAGTATCTGGCACAGAGCTATCTGTATCCGAAGGATTTTGACAGCCTGATTTACGCTTCCCAGCTTTTGCAGGCTGAAAGTATCCGCTATGGCACGGAGCATTTCAGACGTTTCAGGGGAAGGTGTATGGGAGCTATTGTGTGGCAGCTCAACGATATCTGGCCGGTGGCGTCCTGGTCGAGCATCGATTATTTTGGGCGCTGGAAGGCACTGCACTATGCGGAGAAAAAGATGTTTGCGCCGGTGCTGATTTCCTGTGAGGAAAAGGGTGAGCTGAGCGAGCGCCCATACTGTGTGCAGGAGAGAAAGGCGCCTATTGAGATATCCGCGCGGCTTCATGTGGCGAACGAGACAAGGGAAGCTGTGGCGGGAACTGTATACTGGTCTCTGCGCAGGCCGGATGCCTCCGTTATAATGGAAGGAAAAGAAAATATAAGCGTGCCGCCCCTTGACGGCGTATGGCTGGAAAAGCTGGATTTCTCGGGACAGGATGAGAGAGGGTGCTATATCAGCTACCGTTTTGTAAAGGACGGCGGGGTGCTGTCTGCGGGTACGACCCTGTTTACACCGCCCAAGCATTTTCAATTTGAAAATCCAGAGCTGGAGCTTCGGGTGGAAGGGGATACCGTCAAGGTAACTGCAAAGGCTTACGCCAAAAATGTGGAAATCCGCGCTCTTGATGGAGATGTACGCTTCTCGGACAATTATTTTGATATGGATGCGGGAGAGGCGGAAGTGAAAGTGATATCCGGCACGGCGACAAAATTTGCGGTGCGCAGCGTATACGATATCGCATAGGGACAGGCTGGGATGTATTGCGAAGCGCAGCCGGCGGCCGGTTAGGAAGCTGCCTGCCCGTCATCTGCATCCGACATACGGAAGATGGGGTTTCTTACCATGTTTATGATGAGGGGAATTACCATAATAAACCACACAACCGGTTCCGATATGATGATGCCCATGTAGCCGATGGCGGGCGCCAGCAAAAAGGCGATGGCGACTTTGCCCACAAGCTCCAGCGTACTGGAGAAGACGGGGGTTTTGCTGTCGCCAAAGCCCTGCATACTGGTGCGGAACAGGCAGATGGTAGCAGGTATAAAGTAAAAGACCGTATTGACTTTCAGATACAGGGTGGCAGTGTCAATCACTTCTTTTTCGCCGGAGGCGGTAATCAGCCGTATCAAGGGCGGAGAAATGGTATAGGCTGCCAAAAGAACGACAGCGCACCATGCCAAGGTGAGAAGCAGGGTGTCCCGTATGCCGGTTTTGATGCGGGAGTATTTGCGGGCGCCCAGATTCTGCCCGCAGAACGTGGCGAGCGTGGTGCCGAGCACGGAAAAGGGAAGCATAAAGATAGAAGTGATTTTCCGCGCAGCGGTATGCGCTACAATAATGTTGGTGCCGAAGGTGTTGATGGCGGTTTGCAGCGCAAGGGAGCCAAGATTGATAAAGGAAATCATAAAGCCCATGGAGATGCCGGTGGAAAGAAGCTGTTTGTAAAGCTTCTTTGATATAGAAAAATCCTCCCTGACGAGGGTGAGCGACGGATATTTTCTTCGTATGTACAGAAAACACATAAAAGCGGAAAGCGCCTGCGAAATAACAGTTGCCAGCGCTGCACCCGCAACGCCCATCCCAAAGCGTAAAATAAGGGCATAGTCGAGGAAGATATTTAAAACGGTGGAAATAATCAGGAAAATAAGGGGTGTAAAGGAGTCGCCGATGGCGCGCAGAATGGCGGCGCACACGTTGTAGAGCGTGGCGGCAAGGAGCCCTGCTAAAATGATGGCAATATAAGCTTTTGCCTGTGGCAGCAGGTCGTCGGATATGTTCATAAAGCGCAGAATCGGAGAAAGGAATAAAAGGCAGAGCGTGCTGACGCATATTGCCGATGCAATGCCTAAAAGTACGGTGCCGCCCACCGCTTTTTTCATGTTTTTGGTGTCGTTTGCACCGAAAAAGGTAGCGATAATCAGGGCAAAGCCGTTGGTGAAGCCGTTCAGCAGACCGGTCAGCATGTCGCTTAAAATGGTGGTGGAGCCGACGGCTGCAAGCGCCTCGTCGCCCAGTGTAGAGCCCACAATGCGAGTATCCACAAGACTGTAAAATAATTGGAAAAGCTGTCCGATGAACAGCGGGATTGCGAAGAGGAGGATTAACTTTAAAGGTTTTCCGTGGGTTAGATTTTTCATGAGAATTCTCCCTGTATACAGATTGCCGGCTTCCCTTGCTGCGGGGAAGTGACTGTGGTTACATTAGCATAGTATAATGGTTTTGTAAATATGAAATGTCCTTGCTTAAAAGTAAGATTACATAAAAAAACGATGGAAACAGCGCTGCAGGCAGCGCAGGAATGGAGAGGAATAGAATGAAAAAACGAAACAAAATTTTGGTACTGCTTTTCACAATCATACTGCTGCTTTCCGCGTGCGGCAGTAAGCCCGCAGGGGAGGAGCAGAAGCCTTCTTCCACGCAGGGAGAAGCTGCGGGCGGTGTAGAGGAAGAAGCGCCTGTGCAGGACGGTGCCGGTCAGACGGGAGCTGACGGTGGTCTCGATGTGGAAGCCTTAAAAGAGCAGATGGGTTTTTATGTGGACGGCGGCGTGCTGTATGATGCCAATGGCAATTCTTTTGTGATGCGCGGCATCAACCATGCGCACACATGGTTTACGGACAAGCTGTTTGTGGCGCTCGACGCCATA
Organism: Lachnospiraceae bacterium; assembly: GCA_013316825.1. GTDB lineage: Bacteria > Bacillota > Clostridia > Lachnospirales > Lachnospiraceae > Acetatifactor. The sequence continues at coordinate 6,077 of WSLY01000040.1, forward strand.
GAGGATACGGGAAGCAACTGTGTGCGTATTGTACTGTCGAATGGAGAGCAGTGGAATGAAAACACAGCGGATACGGTAGCCGGTATCATTGACGCCTGCAAAGAGAGAGAGCTGATTGCCATATTGGAAGTGCACGATGCAACCGGATACAATGATAAAGAATCTCTGCTTGCAGCGGCACAGTATTTTGTGGATATGAAGGATGTGCTGATTGGTGAGGAGGCATATGTGATTATTAATATTGCAAACGAGTGGCTGGGGAACAGTGCTACGCAGGCATGGAAGGAAGCCTATATGGAGGCGATTCCCATGCTGCGGGAGGCGGGACTTGCCCACACCATACTGGTGGACAGCGCCGGATGGGGACAGTATGGCAAGTGCATTGCAGAAGGCGGCAGGGAAGTATTTGAGGCGGACCCTTTGGCGAACGTGATGTTTGCGGTACATATGTATGGTACTGCGGGAGGAAGCGCTGAAAAAATCGAGACAAACTTAAAGTATGCCACGGATAACGGTCTTTGTGTCTGTGTGGGGGAGTTTGGCTATACGCACACGGACGGCGATGTGGACGAAGCGTTTTTGATGCAGTATTGTGTGGAAAACCAGATAGGCTATATTGCGTGGTCGTGGAAGGGTAACAGCGGTGGTGTGGAATATCTGGATTTGGCTTTGCAGTGGGACGGCA
>WSLY01000009.1:0-8008 GCA_013316825.1 Lachnospiraceae bacterium
CCCTTTACTGTCAGATACTCGTATCTGTTTTATTTTCGTGCCCTAAAATCCGGTTTTTTACATGCACCTCCTGAAAATCCGGTTATGTCTAATTTTTGTCTTGTTGGAATCAAGATTGCCTACTTGTTTCGCAATTGCCTATTATTTTCGCTATGATTAATTGAAGCGAATGTAATATAATAACCCAGAAACCAACATTCATAAGATGATTTGCCGGCATTATATATAAAATTAATGCGTAGATAAATATAAATGTGCAGGTAGTGTTTCGGCCACGTGTAAATAGTGTTTGGGAAGGTTTCGCTCTATATTTTGAAACTACGGGTCCGATATGATAGCATACGACAACGCATAGGAGGAGCAGCAATAGCTGCATAAATGCCGGCAGTAATAGATTTGGAAGAATAAAGATGGCAAAATAGATATACGTTATCGAAGCCAGCAAGCAGCCTGCATAGGTATAAAAGTGTAAACCTCCGGTTGAGCAGCGCAGAAAAAGCATAATAAATAAACTAAATAAATAGGCAGGTAACCGTCTGTGAAACAGAATAATCATGATTAACATTAGTTTTCTCTCCTGTTCTTGAAAAAAAGAATACTGGAAACAGCGGCACATAGCTGCTTTTTTTACCCGGTAATGTGTTTTTTGATTCTAACAACAATATGATTTTGTTTTTCGTCTGATAAAGATATAAAAACAACAATTCAGCAATAAATTTCGCTAATTAAGTTAATATTATATGAAAGTATAAGCTTTAGTCATATACTGAGAAAGGAAGAACTTTAGGTACAGAATAAAGGAACTATAAGCGGTTTATCCCATTTGTCGAAAGATGTAATATTTTGACATGTGGAGGCGAGAAGTGTTGTATTCAGAAGTTGGAACAAGGATTAGAGAATTAAGAGAAATTCAACATTATTCACGTGAGGCATTGGCTGAAAAAGTAGATATATCAGCAAAATTTCTTTATGAGATTGAAGTTGGTAGAAAAGGTTTTTCAGCCGATATATTATGTCGGCTGTCAAAGGCTTTGTCAGTAAGTTGTGATTATATAATGTTTGGTGAGAAAAAGGAAAAATATAATGCCGAAAAGATAGTATGTGTGCTGGAAATGCTGCAACCGAATCAGGCAAGCAGAATGCAGGAGGTTGTCAAAGTATTATATGAAATATGTAATATATTATGAACCTTGTATAGTACCAAAATCCAAAAATTCTTTGACAAACTAAAAATCCATGCTTATACTAATTTTAGGGGATGGCACCCATAACAAAAAACGGTATATGTAACCTATAAACTGCATTGAATCGGAAAGAGGGGAGGATACCCATAGCAAAAAACACAGATTCCGAGGGAAAGAAAACTGTCCGCGTTCTTGACGGGGAGGGCAGCCGGATTGGTGTAACCTATCCGCGGCGTGCGGCAGGTCTGGTAAAAAAGGGTCGGGCATATTATGTGAACGACTTTATCATTCGTCTGAGTATGTCCGATGCTATGCTGCCAGACAGCATACAAAAATCGGAGGTAATGAAGATGGATAATCGTACTATAATAGATAATACAAGAAATGAGACAGAAGCACAGGTATTGAAGCTGTATTTTGAACCGCGTACATGGTCGTTTAACAAGGACTGTGAGCATAATGTCGGCGGCCGTTCCTTTATGATGGGACCGGACGGCGTGCTTGCAGAGAGTTATATGCTTGGCGATTGGGGCTATAACTGGACGGAGATTGTTTCCAAAACACTTCTCCTGCCGAAAAATACAGACTGCAGCTTTACGTTTTGGCTGAATGGCGGGGAGAATGACAGAAATGATGAGGTGTGCCGCTTTGAGGTTGTTTTTAATAATGATTATGAGCAGCGGCTCACTTACAATCTGAACCGCAATTATATTCCGCCTGTAAAAAAACTGAACGGCTGGGAGCTTTACGAGATACCGTTTAGGACGCAGGACAACGAGTACACACAGTTGCGGTTTGTGGCACAAAAGGCATATATGACAGTTATGTCAGCAAAAGAAGCAGCCGCATATGAGGGGATGACGGGCGGCGCGGACCCGTTTGAGGGAGAGAGACCGCAGCGTCATAATATTGTGTTTGACGACGGTTTCCCGACCAATAAATGGTATGGCACTAAGAATCTGCAACAGGCGCATAAAAATCAGGGTGCCAAAGACAGCGCAAAGTATCAGTACATATATGCGGACAGGCAAAACAATGATTCGGCAAATGCGGGGACATATATGGCGGACTTTGATGTCAATGAGTTTGCTTCTGCAGTGGAGCAGGTGTTTGATAAGCTGAAGCAGGGCAGATACGTTTCCGTAGAAACGCTCGAAGGTGTTGTGGAGAGCAGCGGCGAACAGGTGCGCAGCATGATGGAAAACGCCATGCAGAATTTGCGAAACGCGCTGCAGCAGCTTTCCGGTGAAATGCGGACAAGCACTAATATGAAGCTGGGGCAGATTACCGCAAGTCTGGATACGCTCTCATCCACCTGTGATATGCTGGAAAACTTTGATGTGGAAGTACTTGCAGACAGTATAAAGACAGGGGAGGAAGAGAGCGACGAGCATATCGACGATATTGTATCGGAGGCATCGGATTCTCTGTCGGATATGGCTGACGGGCTGCGGGATAATATCGAAGAAATTGCAGACCAGATTGAAGAAATCAGAGATGCTCTGTCAATGTAATCAGATATCCATCAGAAAAGGAAGAAATCATAAGAAGCTGCCGCGGAGAAATCCGCGGCAGCTTTTGCCTTATCAGTCCGGTGGAAAATAAAGCGTTATAGAGAGGAATCCGTCCGCAAAATCGGCTTTGATGCTGCCGCCCAGCTCTTCTGTGAGAGTCTTGGCAATGGAGAGCCCGAGTCCGGTGGAGCGTTCTCCGCTCTCCACGGTAAAAAAGCGCTCAAACAGGCGGCCCGCGGTAAGCTCGTCCAGCTTGTCAGCCTGATTGCGAAAAGTAATGCGTCCGTCCGCCGTAAGGGTGACGGACAAGGTTCTGCCGCCGTATTTTATGGCATTGTCCATTAGATTGGCGAGGATGCGGGTCAGTGCCTGCCTGTCGGCAAAACGCCGGACTTCTGATGCTGGCATGGATATCAAGGGCTCGATTCCGGCATTTTTGAAGGCGCCATAGTAGGCGGCAGCCGTTTCTTCTAAGAGCGTGCGCAGAGAAAGCGGCTCCTTATTTCTGTGGGAATGTGAGGTTAAAACGACAGAGTAGTCAAAAAGCGCTTCCGTTAAGGATTTTAATGCGTCTATGCGGTTTTCCATAATATCCAGATAATGCAGGGCTGCATCGGAGAGACCTTCCCGCCTAAGAAGCTCCATATAACCGTATATGGAGGTCAAAGGCGTGCGCAGGTCGTGAGATATATTGGTGACGGCTGTTTTCAGGTCGCGATTGCCCTGCATATAGTCAAGCTGCGCTTTTCTGAGAAGCTTTAGCTGCCGGTCCATGTCTGCAGCAAGGCTTTTCATTTTTTTGTCGGATGTGGAAACGGAAATTCCGACATTTGTGTCAGAGTTTAGACTGCCTGCAAAGGACTCACGCAGTTCGTCCGCTGAGCGGCGTATGGAAATCAGCTTTAGGATAAGCGTGATAATAATAAGAATGAGCAGCGAGATCAAAATGCAGAACAGACTAGTCATAGGTTCTCCTTTATTTTAGGTCTTTCCGGTTGAAAAAGAAGCTTCCCACAGCGTTTGTCAGAACGGTAACGGACAGGGAAAGCATAATCACACGGAAAGGATGAATTATCTCAAGATTTGCAAGCTGTAATGCCTGTCCGCCGGGGAGCAGTTCATAGAAAAACTGGTAAACCTCCCGCTTCATGCCTGTCAGATATTGCGGATTTGCAACTTCATCAACGACGATTTCTCCGTTTACGGAAAGCTCCGCTATCTGAATGGTCTTAGGCGCGTTCAGTGACTGCAGCAGAATAAAACCGATTATCAGCAAAAAGAAAGCCGTCAAAATGCAGATAATATTTGCGCGCGACTTGGAGGCGCAGAGCATGGAAATCATATTGAACAGTGCCGCATACGCGATGCAGAGCAGGAGCCCGCTTGCAAAATACAGAAGGAGAGAGGGAAACTGCATCATGGGGAGCCCTAAAAGCGGCATACCGAAAGCAAATGCAGAGAGGAGCGTGAGCAGGTACATAAGCGCCGCCGCAAATGCGCACAGTAAAAAATGGGAGAAGTAAATACCGGTACGTGTGTGACCGACTACCAGCTTGTTGCGGATTGTACCGTCGCTGTATTCCGTGCCCACGAACAGGCTGCACAGAACAGCGAGGATAATGCTGATGGAAATAGGTCCGACAAAAAGAAAATTGTCTAACGGCGAGGAAGCGCCGTACTGGGCGGTTTCTATTCGATGATTGATTATAACGGCGGCGGGAAACAAAAAGGTTAAAATCAGCCCGCCGATGAAAATGTGGTTTTTTCGGATGCGTAAAAATCCTGCTTGTAAAAGTCTGCTCATGACATACCTCCTGTTAAACGAATATAATAACTTTCCAGCGTCTCATTTTTTTTCTGTATGGAGGCAATATCACAGCCCTGTGCGGCAAGCTTTGCGGACAGTTCCGTCACGCCGACGGTTCCGAAAATGTCTGCCTCTGTGTCCGAAAGAATTTCGTATTCCAGACCCTTTTCATCTAAAATGTGAGTGAGCGCCTTTGTATCAGTCACGGTGATGTGGGTGCATTTGCGACATGCCGCTTCCAGCTCCCTGGCGCTGATTTCTTTTAACATGTGCCCGCTGTCTATAAAGCCGTAGTGGGTTGCCAGCCGTGCCAGTTCGTCCAGAATATGGCTGGAAATCAGACAAGTTACCTGCCTGTCTCTGTTAAGCTTTAAAATCAGTTCGCGGATTTCTACGATGCCCTGTGGGTCAAGCCCGTTCATTGGTTCGTCGAGCACCAGAAAATCAGGGTCTCCGGCAAGCGCTACTGCGATGCCTAGACGCTGCCGCATACCAAGAGAAAAGTCGGACGCTTTCTTTTTTCCCGTATTGTCAAGTCCCACAAGCGCAAGAAGCTCATGCAGCCCGTCGTAAGAGGGCTTTCCGAGAATCCGGTACTGCTGCTTCAGGTTATCCTCTGCAGTCATGTTCATATAGATGGATGGCGTTTCTATCACGGCGCCCATCCGCCTGCGGGATTTTGTGATGTCCTTTTCGAAGCTTTTACAGCCGTACAGGGTATATTCCCCCTCCGTCGGTTTTGCCAGCCCGCATATCAGCCGTATCAATGTGGTCTTTCCGGCGCCGTTTCTGCCGATAAAGCCATAAATGGCGCCTTTGGGTATATGCATGGAAAACGCATCTAAGGCTTTCATGTGCCCATATTGTTTGGAGAGGGCATTGGTCGATAAAACATATTCCATTTTGGTTTCCTCCGTTTCTGAATCCTGACACCTATCTGATTTGTGCCAGAATCAGGATAACCGAAAAGGGTTAAGCAGGCGGTAAAGGAAATGGTAAAGAAAAGGTTAAGATTTTAAAGTCCGCAGGCGAAAACCGATGCCCCATACGGATTCTATATAATCTTTTCCGCAAAGCTCTGCAAGCTTTTTCCGCAAATTGCTGATATGCACCTTTAAGGAGCTTTCCGTGCAGTCCGGCGTATCTTCGCAGATTCTGTCGAGAATAGCAGATTTTGTAATGACCTGTCCCGGGTTTTGCAGAAGAAGCCGGAAAATCGCAGACTCTGTTCGTGTCAGCTTTCCGGTTTTTCCTTGTGCCGATACTTCGTGTAAAATCGGATTTAATGTCAGATCGTCAAAACAAATGAGCGCATCGGAATTTTTAACCGGCGTATTTCTAAACTGTACTGCAATGCGCGCAAGTAACTCTTTGGGGGCAAAAGGCTTGGTCAGATAGTCGTTTGCGCCGCCTGACAGTACATTCACCTTATCTTCCGTATCTGCCTTGGCGCTGAGCGCGATAACCGGAATGCCCCGCAGCGCAGGAAGAATTTCCTCCCCTGAAAGCCCTGGCAGCATCAAATCCAGCAGTACAAGGTCAGCCCGCTTTCTGTCTAACACCAATAGCGCTTCCGTTCCGGAATAAGCCCTGACAACCCGATATCCCTCCCTTACAAGCAGCTCTTCAACCATGTCTCCGATATATCCGTCATCCTCCACTACCAAAATCGTCTTCATCCAATCACCATCCCAATATTTAACTGCCGGCGTCCGGTCTGCATAGGCATATATAGGTTCCTCAGACCCTTGCCGTATCTTGATTATAGCGCGTCCGCCTTTCTTCGTAAACTTCATTTTTCTTCATACATTCTTACCCCTTTTTCATTGATTCTTACCCTCTTTATTTAGAAAGAACCTATAAAATAGAGAGCACATAAGGAAAAGAAGGAGGTTATACGTATGATAAAAAGAAAAGGAGGCATTTTTTGGAGTCTCCTGCTTGTAGTTGTGATTGTGCTTGGCGGCTGCGGAACAGGCGGCAGAGGAGGGAATAAAGAGAATGGAGATAATAAAGGCGGCGGGCAGGACAATTCGCAGCAGGCGGAGGCGAAGAATTATGTATACAAAGAAGAGGAAGTTGCGCTTGAGGGAGTAAATGCTTCGGATATTTCCCAAATTATATTTTCGGAAGGCAAATTTATTGCAAGCGGCACAAAATATGGGGATACAAGCAGCTATAGCTTTTATGCGGTATTTGATGAAAACGGCAGCCGGATTTCCTATTATGAATCACCGGAAGATGCGGGAGAGACGGACAATAGCTTTGCAGTAGGAAGTAACGGTGATATTTATGCGGTTATGACCAAAGATATTATGGAGGGAAGCGGCGAAGATGCTGCTTACAAGATGGAGCAGTATCTGGTGCGGAGAAGTCAGGACGGTACGGAGAAGGAACGTATCAGCTTGAGCGAGAGAGCTTCGGAAGAGGAATACTTTTATGCAAACAGAATTTTGAGTGATGGAAAAGGGACGCTGCTTGTGGCAGGGAACGGCGTGCTGCTGCAGTTTGACGAGGAAGCGGGATTTGTAAAGCTGATTAAAATATCGGAGGATGTCAGCGAGGTGTTGATATGCAGGGACGGTAAAGTGGTTCTGACGGCTTACGGAGAACAGGGAATGATAGTGCGCAGTATAGACATTGCAACAGGGCAGATTACCGGCGAGTACACATTGATACAGAATATGGGTTATAGCTGCTATGCCGGTACGTCATACGATTTGCTGCTTGCAACGGATCAGGATATTTACGGTTATAATCTGGGGGATGCGGAGCCGAAAAAGCTGATGGACTATGTGGATTCGGATGTGGATGCTTATAGTCTTTATAATCTGGTTTCCGCAGAGGAAGAAAATTTTTATGCTTCTTATTATGGGGCAAGCGACAGTACCGGACATTTTTCCAAATTTGTCAAGGTGGCGCCTGAGGATGTCAAGGATAAGATTACGCTGACTTTGGGAGGGCTTTATATAGATTCGGATATTAAGAGCCGGATTGTGCGCTTCAACAAAGAAAGCGATACCTACCGTATCCGCATGGTAGATTATGCTATGTATAATACAAATGAAGATTATATGGCGGGGCGTACAAAATTAAATCAGGATATCATAGCCGGCAATATACCGGATATCATGGTGCTTGACAATGGCATGCCGGTGGACAGTTATATTGCAAAGGGGCTGTTTGCGGATTTGAATCCCTACATGGACGGGGAAAACGGCATTGACAGAAGTAAATTTTTAAATAATATTTTTGAGGCATATTCTGTGGACGGAAAACTGTACCAGTTAGTGCCGGCATTTTCGATATCCACCATGATTGGAAAACAGGAATTGACTGGCGGAAAAACAGGTTGGAACTATGACGAGTTTGAACAGTTTATTGCCGAAATGCCGCAGGGCACACGTGCTTTCTCAAATGCGACGTGTGACGAGGTGCTGCGGCAGTTTATGGAACTGGGAGGAGGAGAATTTATAAACTGGCAGACGGGCGTATGCAGTTTT
>WSLY01000009.1:8106-83121 GCA_013316825.1 Lachnospiraceae bacterium
GTGTGACGAGGTGCTGCGGCAGTTTATGGAACTGGGAGGAGGAGAATTTATAAACTGGCAGACGGGCGTATGCAGTTTTGATTCGGAGCATTTTATAAATTTCCTTCACTTTTTAAACACACTGCCAAAAGATGTTGATTTTTCGGTTTATGATGATCCGGAAAGCTATAGCCGGCTTGCATCTGCTTACCGAAACGATGAGGCGTTTTTAAGTATGGTAAATATGGCGGGTTTTGGAGAGTTTAGAGAATGGCGGGAAGGCGTGTTTGGAGCGGATATTACTTTTGTGGGATATCCTTCAAAGCAGGGCGTTGGCAGCGCTATTGTACCATTGCAGCGTTTCGCCATAGCATCACAGGCGGTTGACAAGGATGCGGCGTGGCAGTTTATAAAGACTTTTCTGGATACGGATTATCAGCGGGCGACTTATGCATTTCCGGTGAGTCTTGAGAGAATAGAGGAGCTTGCGGAAGAAAGTATGCAGCCCCCTTATTATATGGATGAGCAGGGGAATAAGGTAGAGTATACGGAAAGCTATTGGCTGGGGGAAGTTGAAGTTGCCTTGCATCCGATGCGTACGGAGGATGTGGAACAGGTAAAAACACTGCTTACCTCCGTTACGCAGACGGTACGCGTGGATGACAGCATTATCAATATTATTATGGAAGAGGCGGAAGCCTTCTTCGAGGGGGAAAAGACTGCAGAGGAGGCAGCAGGTATTATACAGAGCAGGGCACAGCTATATGTGAATGAGAATCGCTGAGAAGAAACCAATAACAGAAAAGCAGGAAGCTGATTGCATGTTCGCGCAGCTTCCTGCTTTTTATTTTTCCGGTATCAGAGGAAGTAAAATACTGGTAGTAAAGCGATGTTCCTGCATTTGTGTGACAATCCTGCCGCCATGCTCATGCATGATTTTTTCGCAGGTTTTCAGTCCAATGCCGGTGCTTTCGTTTTCTGTATCTGCATCTACAATCCCGTTGGTAAAGCGCAGTTCAAAGAAGTTGTCGTGCTCGGAGGCTTTGACGCTTATGGGGAGCGACGTGTCGGCGTACTTGCAGATATTGCTGAGAATATTATTCAGTACGCGCTGCATAAATTCCACGTCCATCAGGCATGTACCAGAATACTGCCCCTCGTCAAGAGGAGCTTCTACCAAAAATCCCAGATTTTCCAAATCAAATACCATGTTGTCCAACAGTCCGACGATGAGATCGGAAACAGGAATCTTTTCCATGTGATATTCCTCATATATCCGTTGGGAGACGAGGAAATATTCAAATATTTTATCCGATAAATCTTTCATCAGAAATGCTTTCTCAGAGGATTTGTCGAGAAATTCCTGTAGCTGCGTCTCGTCCTTATACTTGTGCTGCTTTAAGATTTCAAGGTAGCCGATTACGGAGGTGAGAGGAGTTCTCAGGTCATGGGAAAGAGAGGTTATCAATTTTTGGTTGGCTATTTGATTGGCATCCGCCTGCTGCTGCTTTTCCAGAATGGAGAGCCGCATTTGGTTGATGCCATGTGCCAGCTGGTATATTTCGTCGCTTCCTTTTTCCGTCATGTTATAGGTGAGGTCTCCGCTTTCCAAAATTCGCAGCTCGCGGGCGAGCTTTTTGATATAATTAATTTTACCACGCACAATGAGAAGAAGCGGAATTAAAAACAGCAAAAGCAGGAAAAGCAGATACAGATAATAGGCAAATAGGTAGACTTTGGTATAGCCGTAGGATTCGACCGAGGCAAACAGAGTAACACCATCGGCAAAGGTGATACCATAAAAGGTCATGTAATACAGTTCTGCATGGTTGCTGATAAGCTCCTGCGTGGTATGGTAATTGTAATAATCTGCAAGCCTTTCAAAAGACTGGCTGTAGTTGGCGGAGGAGCTGTAGCGGATATAGGTATCGTCAGTTAAGACAAGGTTCACATCGGGATATTCGGAGTTCCATTCGCAAATGGAATCAATGTCTTCGCTGGTAATTTGGTTTTCCGTTACATATTCCTGAAAGGCTTCCCTGCATGCGTTGTCTTCTTTTATCATATTGCCAAGGTCGAAGTAATAGTAGTCGAGCAGCTTATAAATTCCGGTCTCTAAAGGCCCTGAAATGCCATATACAATGCATAAAAGAACAATAATGGCAAGCGCCAGTTTTATAATCAGCCTGTCTTTAAAAAAGTGAATGAATTTATACCACACGATAGCCACGCCCCCATACATTCTGAATATATTTGGATTCTTTTAAATCGGGCTCCAGTTTACGGCGCAGATTCCGGATGTGAACGGTTACGGTGTTATTGGAGGAGGAAAAGTATGGCTCATTCCAGACACTCTCATAGATATTTTGCACGGAAAAAACTTTCTGCCGGTTGGAGGCAAGCAGAACCAGAATCTGGTATTCAATTTCCGTCAGGTCAATTTCCGTGTCGCCTTTCAACACCTGCTGCTTATCCAAATCAATCTGCAGGTCATGGATGTAGAGCACTTTGGCGGCCGGTTTTGCCGTGCCGGTGTATTGATAGCAGCGGCGCAGAAGAGCTTTTACCCGTGAGAGGAGCTCCGTGTAGGAAAAAGGCTTTACCAGATAATCGTCCCCGCCTGCGGAAAAGCCGATAACCTTGTCCGTGTCCGTAGATTTTGCTGTCAGGAACAAAACAGGCGTCAGATAGTTCTGCCGGATGGCTTCGCAGGCGTGCACACCGGAAAGTCCCGGCATCATGACATCCATAATAATCAAATCGATGGAATCATTCATCATTTCCACCGCCTTTGCACCATTTTCAGCTTCTACAATTTCACAGCCTTCGCTTTCCAGCAAAATACGAATGACCTCGCGGATTTCTGCGTCGTCGTCCACCACCATGATTTTTGCATTTTGTTCCATGTAAACCTCCTATGCGCGCATTGCGTGCATTGTGTGTGCATTGCGCGCAATATTTGTATCCTAATTGTAACATGTGCGCAGGAGATTGTCAGTGACAGTCAGGTTTCTTCATTATTCTTCACTTTTAAGCGATATTGCGCTGTTACCGGTTTCTTTAGAAAAAAAACATATTTTTATAATGGTATTATATATTATAAGGTGTTACAGTTACAATATTAGTAATTTTATCATGGAGGATTGTGATGTTACAAAAGAGAAAGCATTTTGATGCGAAGGAAATTTTTTCGATTCCCAATCTGATGGGATACTTTCGGATACTTTTGATTCCGGTATTCTGCTATCTGTTTTTTACGGAGGACACAAGAGAGGATTATCTGATTGCGGCGTGCATTGTCCTGATTTCTACCATAACGGATTTTTTGGACGGCTGGGTGGCAAGGCGGTTTCACATGATTACGGAGCTTGGCAAGTTTGTTGACCCTCTTGCAGATAAGCTTACGCACGCTGCGCTGGCGATCTGTCTGGCGTTTCGGTACCCCCTTATGCTTCTGATTGTGGGTATTATGGTGATAAAGGAAGGCTTTATGGCGGTTATGGGGATGATTAAGCTGAAAAAGGGAAAGAAGCTGGACGGTGCAAAGTGGTTTGGTAAGGTGTGTACCGCGGCACTTTTCCTTATGATGTGTATTTTGCTGCTGTTTCCGTCGATACCGCGTGCGGCGGCGGACGGCTTGATAATGGGATGTGCCGCGATACAGCTTTTTACGCTCGTCATGTACATACCGGTATTTCAGAAAATGTAGAAGAAGGAAGGGTGTGATTTTGATATGCTTAGGCATTTGAAACGCTGGTGGCTTTTGTATCTGCTGCTTTTGTTTATTTTGTATCTGGTTATTGGGGCGGCAGCGCCTTTTGCCAGATATCGAAAATTGTCAGAGGAGACGATACGGAATGCGGATAAATTGGCGGCGGATATTATGGGAGGGCATGACGCCTGTGTTGACCGTGTCATGCTTTTAGAGAGCAACGGGAGCGCGCTGGATGAGAGGCTGCGCCTTTTTTCCATGGCAGAGGAGCGGATTATACTAAGCACCTTTGACATGCGGGAGGGAAATGCCTCCGACGATATTGCCGCCTTGCTTTTGCACAAGGCGGAGGAAGGTGTGAAGATTTCTGTTTTAATAGACGGCTTTAACGGGTCTTTCCGGCTGCCGGGGAAGAATTTCTTTTATGCCCTGTCCTCGCACCCGAACATTGAAATCCGGCTTTACAATCCCATCAATCTTCTGACCCCGTGGACCAGTCAGGGGCGTATGCATGACAAGTATATTATAGTGGATGATTTGGCTTATATACTGGGCGGGCGCAATACCTTTGATTATTTTCTTGGGGATTATGAGACCGGTGAAAGGGGTATGGACAGAGAGGCTCTGGTTTACAATACGGCACAGGGAACGGAGAACAGGGAGAGCTCGCTGTGGCAGGTTCTGGATTACTTTGAGACAGTCTGGGATGGGGGATACTGCGAAGTATTTGGCAAAAAGGACGGGCTGTATGACAGGGCTGACGTACAGGCGGAGCGACAGCGGCTTTTCATGAGGTATGAGGCGCTTCTTGCAGAGAAGCCGGAATTGTTTGGCGAGCATGACTACGCAGCAGATACCTATGCGGCAAATAGTGTGACACTATTGTCAGGTGACATTGGCATTTATGGCAAGGAGCCTGCGGTGTTGTGCCAACTCAAAGAATTGATGTGTCGTGCTGAGAACAGGGTTTTGATTCATACGCCTTATGTGGTAGGCAATTCTTATCTGTATGAGGTGTTAAGGGAGGTAAAGCAGGAAGTGCCGGATGCGGTGCTGCTTCTAAATTCTGTGGAAAACGGCGATAATTTCTGTGCCTCCAGCGATTATATCCGCAACAAGCCCGACGTGGTGGCAACGGGGATTACGCTTTATGAATATGACGGCGGGGAGTCAAGCCATGGGAAATCCATAGTTATCGATGATACTATTTCCATTATCGGTTCTTATAATTTTGATTTGCGAAGCACCTATGTAGATACGGAGCTTATGCTGGTAATTGAGAGCAGAGAATTTACGGCAGAGCTGACAGAACATATGGAAAAGCTGGAGGAAAAGAGTCGTCTGGTGGTTTCAAGCGACGAGTATCTGACGCCGGATGGACTTGTGGTAGAAGAAATTCCTTTTTTCAAAAAAATAGCCATGCTGGTGTTTGGTTTTCTTGCGCAAGGGTTTAGGTATCTGTTATAATAGAAATATATTTTGACTTGAAAAGCGCGGAGGCAGAGATGAAAAAAAATAAAAAACCGGCGTGTTTTACGGCACTGTTACTGGCGGCATGTCTCTGCGGCGGCTGTGGAAAGGATGCTTCGGCAATGGTGGAGACAAGGGATCCGCTTTTGGCAGAGGAAAGCAGTGCAGGTTCCCGCGTCAGTGAGAGCGATAGCAAAGACAGCGAGGAAGCTGCTCCCGTGGAGGAGAATGGAGGCATGAAGAATGCCGGTACGGAAGACATGACTTCAGGGGAGGAAAAAACCGCGGACACGAAAAGTGACAATACTGTCACTATAACGATTTCCGCGGCCGGGGATGTCACTCTTGGCAATTATCTGGGGCAGGATTATGCGCGCTCCTTTGTGCAGACTTATGAGGAGCAGGGAAAGGCGTACTTCTTTCAAAATGTGCTGGAATATTTTCTGGATGACGATATGACGATTGTCAATTTTGAGGGCGTATTGACGGAATCGGAGGAAGTGCAGGTTAAGGATTATAATATGAAGGGTGAGCCGGAATATGTCTATATCCTGACGGAAGGCAGCGTGGAGGCAGTCAGCTTTGGCAACAATCACAGGCTGGATTACCTTGCGCAGGGCAGCAAGGATACGGTGGATATGTTTGAGGAGGCAGGCATTGCCTACGCCTACGATACTGTTACCGGCATATATGAAACGAAAGGAATACGCATCGGTTTTGTGTCCGTAAATGAGGCGAGTCAGGGCGCGGCGGTGGAAAAATATCTAAAAGAAGGGATTGCAAAGCTTCGCGAAGAGGAAGAGGCGGATTTGGTGATAGCCTGCTGTCATTGGGGGATTGAGCGGGAATACTATCCGGAGGATTATCAGAAGGAGCTTGGGCATAAATGTATCGACTGGGGCGCGGACCTTGTGTTGGGCGCGCATCCCCATGTGCTGCAGGGCATAGAGGTATACGAGGGCAGATTTATTGTATACAGTCTGGGCAATTTTTGCTTTGGCGCCAACCGCAATCCTTCTGACAAGGATACTATGATTTTTAGGCAGACATTTACCTTTGTGGACGGGATAAAGCAGGAGGACCAAAATGTAAGGGTTATTCCCTGTTCTCTCAGTTCGGTTCGGGAGAGAAACGATTTCTGTCCGACACCGGCACAGGACGAGGAGTACACGCGGATTTTGGAGCGGATTAATCAGTTTAGCGAGCCGTTTGGAGTGATATTTGATGAAAAAGGCTGGTATAGAAAAGACTAAGAAAGGAATGGAAATGATGGAAAAGAGAAGGATGGAGGGGCTGGGGCTTGAGACGTCGCTGCTGGGCTTTGGCTGTATGCGGTTTCCGACTACGGCGGACGGAAAGATTGACGAGGCAGAGGCACAGGCAATGTTAGACAGGGCGATTGCCGAGGGGGTGAACTACATAGACACGGCATATCCGTACCACAATGGGGAGAGCGAGCCTTTTGTGGGAAGGGCGCTTCAAAAATATGACAGACGTTCTTTTTATCTGGCTACCAAGCTTCCTGCTTGGCTGGTAAAGAGCAGAGAGGATGCGGAACGGTATTTTGAAGAGCAGCTAAGGCGGCTGCAGACAGATTATATTGATTTTTATCTGCTGCATGCCATGAGCGGCGAGAGCTACCGCAAAATGGTGGAACTGGGCGTAGTGGCGTATTGCGAAAAGCTGAAGGAAGAAGGACGTATCCGGTATTTTGGTTTTTCTTTCCACGATTCTTATGAGGCGTTTGCGGAGATTCTTGGCAGCAGGGATTGGGACTTTTGCCAGATTCAGCTTAATTATATGGATGCAGAGGAACAGGCAGGAATGCGCGGTTATCGGCTTGCAGAGGAAAAAGGAGTTCCGCTTGTTATCATGGAGCCGGTAAAGGGAGGTTCCCTTGCCGTATTTGCCGACGATATTACAGAAAAGCTGCGGGCGCTTGATCATGAGGCGAGCACAGCTTCCTTTGCCCTGCGCTGGGTAGGAAGCCTGCCGAATGTGAAGGTTATCTTAAGCGGTATGTCAACCATGGAGCAAGTGGAGGACAATCTGAAAACTTTTTCGGAGTTCAAACCGCTTTCAGGGCGGGAAGCGTCTGTGATAGAAGAGATTGTGGATATGATAAAGGGCAGGGTACAAAATGGCTGTACAGGCTGCCGCTATTGTATGCCTTGTCCTGCGGGCGTCAATATTCCGGAATGCTTTTCCGTATGGAATATTTATCATATGTACCAAAATTACAATATGGTGAAATGGAAATGGGAAAATGGAATCGGGGAAGCGGCACAGGCAAAGAATTGCATCAAGTGCGGCAAATGTGAGGCGCTTTGTCCGCAGAAGCTTTCCATCAGGGAAGACCTTGCAAGGGCGCAGGCGGATTTGGATAAAAAAGAAATGATTTTATAGAAGGGCGTGGGTCATAATATGAAAGAAAAATTGCTACAGAAATTTGCGGAAATATTCGGGGATACAGAGGGGGTAAGGCTGTACTTTGCGCCAGGGCGCGTCAATCTGATTGGAGAGCACACCGACTACAACGGCGGGCATGTGTTTCCATGCGCGCTGACAATCGGAACTTATGGGGCGGTGCGGAAAAGGAAGGATAATAAGCTTCGTTTTTATTCCATGAATTTTAGCGGGCTGGGTGTGATAGAAACCTCTCTTGAAGATTTGAACCCCTGTAAGGAAGCGGGCTGGACCAACTATCCCAAGGGCGTTATCTGGGCGTTTGCAGAAAGAGGAATGAAGCTGCCCTGCGGCATGGATGTTTTGTTGAACGGCAATATTCCCAACGGCTCCGGTCTTTCTTCTTCTGCGTCGGTGGAGATTTTGACCGGCTTTGTCCTAAAGGATATGTTTGGTTTTACGGTGAGCAACAGGGAGCTTGCTCTTATCGGGCAATTTTCCGAAAATCAGTTTAATGGTGTCAACTGCGGCATTATGGACCAGTTTGCAATCGCGATGGGCAAAGAAGGACACGCTATTTTTCTGGATACGGCGGATTTGACTTATGAATATGCACCGGTAAAGCTTGCAGGCGCCAAAATCGTGATTGCCTGCTCCAACAAAAAGCGCGGGCTGGGAGACTCCAAATACAATGAGCGCAGAAGCGAGTGCGAGGAAGCGCTGCGGGAACTGCAAACGGTAGTGGATGTGAAAACCTTGGGTGACTTGGACGAGGCGGCTTTTGAAGCAAATTGCGGCGTCATTGCAGATAAGGTGCGCGTAAGGCGCGCCAGACATGCCGTGTATGAGAACCGCCGCACCATAAAGGCGGTGGAAGCCCTAAAGCAGAATGACATTGCACTGTTTGGAAAGCTGATGAATGAGTCTCACGTATCTCTCAGGGACGATTATGAAGTGACAGGCGTCGAGCTGGATACGCTGGCAGAGGAAGCGTGGAAGGTGGACGGCGTTATCGGCTCCCGTATGACCGGCGCCGGTTTTGGCGGCTGCACCGTCAGCCTTGTAAAGGACGAGGCGATTGATAGCTTTATCGGGCAGGTTGGAAAAGCTTATCAGGAAAAAATCGGTTATGCGGCAGATTTCTATGTAGTGGAGATTGGCGGCGGTCCGGCACTGCTTGGGGAAGAGGCTGATTAAGTGACGGCTTCCTTGGGCGCAAAGCCTGATGTTTGGCTGTCCGTGCGGCGGATGTTTGCTATTTATCTGCGACGGCAGGTATGGGGAAAGGGAGGAAAAGGAATTATGATACAGGCATATATTGACAGGCTGGTGGCGTATGGGCTAAAAACGGGTCTTATTGAGAAGGCGGATAAGATTTATACGGCAAACCGGCTTTTGGAGCTTTTGGGACTGGAGGCGCCGGAGGATGACAGCTCGGACATGCAAGGGCATGGAACAGAAAGCGATGATTCGGACAGTGAGGAACAGGCTGCGGGAGCGGAGCTGGAGCAGATTCTGGCAGGTATGTTGGATTATGCCTGTGAAAAGGGGCTGATTTCCGAAAACAGCATTACTTACAGGGATTTGTTTGACACGAAAATCATGGGGCTTTTAGTACCCCGCCCCAGTGAGGTGATTGAACAGTTTTGGAGCTTGTATCAGAAGAGTCCGCAGGCGGCTACGGATTACTACTATACGTTCAGCCGCGACACGGACTATATCCGGCGTTACCGGATTGCACGTGATGAAAAGTGGACGACTGCCACGGAGTACGGAGAACTGGACATTACCATCAATTTATCCAAACCGGAGAAGGACCCCAAGGCAATTGCGGCGGCAAAGAACGCAAAGCAGGCAGGCTATCCCAAGTGTCTGCTCTGTCTGGAAAACGAGGGCTATGCGGGCAGAATGAACCATCCGGCGAGGCAGAATCACAGAATTATACCTGTAACCATAAACGGCAGCAGATGGGGCTTTCAATATTCGCCTTATGTATATTACAACGAGCACTGTATTGTATTTAACAGCAAGCACATTCCGATGAAAATCGAACACGACACTTTCTGCAAGCTGTTTGATTTTGTAAAGCAGTTCCCTCATTATTTTGTGGGCTCCAATGCGGATTTGCCTATTGTGGGAGGCTCTATTTTGAGCCATGACCATTTTCAGGGAGGACATTATGAATTTGCCATGGCGAAAGCGCCGGTGGAGGAAGCATTTTCGATAAAGGGCTTTGCAGATGTAGAGGCGGGAATTGTCAAATGGCCCATGTCTGTGATACGTCTCAGCGGCTCGGATACGGGCAGAATCATTGCGCTGGCGGATAAAATACTGGATACCTGGCGCGGCTACACCGACGAGGCTTCCTTTGTCCTTGCCGAGACGGATGGGGAGCCGCACAATACCATTACGCCTATTGCGAGAAAGCGGGGCGATAAATATGAACTGGATTTGGTACTGCGCAACAACATTACGACCAAGGAGCATCCGCTGGGTGTTTACCACCCGCATGCGGAGCTGCATCATATTAAAAAGGAGAATATAGGTCTGATTGAAGTAATGGGGCTTGCCGTACTGCCTGCCCGACTGAAAGCGGAAATGGCAGCGCTTAAACAGGCGATTTTGTCCGGCAGCGATTTGCGGGCGGACGAAGCGCTTGCCAAGCATGCGGATTGGGTAGAAGCATTTTTGCCGCAGTATGAAAAGGTAGATGCCGCCAATATTGATGGGATTATCAAAGATGAAATCGGGCATGTTTTCCTGCGTGTCCTTGCGGATGCCGGCGTTTATAAGTGTACGCCTGAGGGCAGGGAAGGGTTTAGGAGATTTGTTGCGGCGGTGGATACGAGGGAATCATAGGGAGAGTCAATGCGGAAGAATATGGATTTACAGAGGATGATATTTTTTGGGAATGTATTGTATTGAGTATTATGAATGGGGTTTATAATCTTTTGAGAGAAGCGGCCGTATCTGTGATGGGATTGGCTGCTTTTTCTTTGAAAAATATGCAGAATATCTAATTTGTTGACAAATTTTTTTCTGTGTAATACAATTGTATTCAAAGGAGGATATCTGATGACTGAAGAAACTTTAGTGATTAAAGCAAAGAAATATAAAGAAGAATCAGTCATTATCTCAGCAAGAATTCCAAAGGATATGTTAGGGGATATTGACATGATTTCAAAGGAAACCGGCAGAACAAGAAATGAAATTATAACAAGGCTGTTGGATTTCGGTCTGAAACATACTAAAGTAATAGAAGATTAGAGGAGGCTGGTATGGCTAAGTTTGTGATTGCGTGCCCTTATTGCGGTAATTATGTAGAAGGGAAAACGGGATTTTTTGCAAAAAAACGAGTGGATTGTTCTTGTGGAAAAACCATTTACATTCAAGTGGATAAAATGGCTAGCCGCGTATGCGCGCATTGCGGAAATCCTGTTGTGTTCGATCAGACAAAAGGCGGCAGAGCGGTATGCCCCGTCTGCCATGAACCAATTAATGAAATGTCGGACCAGTCAAAAATGGAAGAGTTTTCTTGTCTGCAGTGCGGTGTGAAATTGAGAACCAATAAGGGGGCTGCAAAATTCATTTGTCCGGTCTGTGACTGTGAAAATGATGTAGCGGAGCGCACTATGCAGGAGAAAGTTCGTCAAGATGGTCTTGCCAGCATTATAAAATATGAAGGGGATGCAGATACACTTGTTTGGAAGCATCCGATAGAAGATTTTAATTATGGTTCACAGTTAATCGTGCATGAAAGTCAGGAGGCAGTATTTTTTCGTGATGGACAGGCGTTAGATACTTTTGGTCCCGGCAGATATACGTTGGAAACACAGCAGCTTCCATTGCTTGAAAAAGTTTATAAGCTTCCCACTGATACAGAAGGAACATTTCACTCGGAAGTATATTATATAAACCTCTCGACCATTATGGGAATTAAGTGGGGGACGGATTCAAAGGTGCGTATGTTTGACCCTGTATCAGGTCTGCATATTGAGTTGGGAGCCTGTGGTGAATTCAACATAAAGGTAACAAACGCAAGAAAGTTATTGTCCAAACTGATTGGTACAACCGGTGGGCTTCGTCAAGAGCAGATTTTGGGATTGGGAAACGGAAAAGGATATTTCAGGGCAATGATAATGACTCAGGTTAAGAGTTATCTTGCGCAATCCATTAAAGAAAGCAATATCAGTATACTTGAAATTGATGAACACTTAATAGATTTATCGACGAATCTGCGGGATAAACTGAATCATTATCTTGATGACTATGGTTTGGCATCTACGGAATTTTTTGTCAGCAATGTAATGACGCCTGACGATGACCCCAACTTCAGGAAAATGAAAGCGCAGTATGCGGAACAATACCTTGCGGTTCGTCAGGAACAGATAAAGAAAAAGGAAGCGGAAGCAGCACAGCAAAGAAAAGCCGTAGAAGCGCAGACTGAGGCACAGATAAAAATGATAGAAGCACAGGGAGGAGCAGAAGCCCTTAAAATTCAGAAGCAGGCAGAAGCGGAAACGTATAAAATGCAGGCAGAAGCAGAAGCTGCAGAAATGCGGATGAAGGGATATACATACCAGCAGGAAACTGCGCGGCAGGTTGGATTGGAAGCCATGAAAAACGGTCTGGTAGGGACAGGTGTTGGAGCAGGAAGCGTAGTGGGAGACATTGCAGGACTTGGGGTTTCCCTTGGAGCCATGGGAAGTGTTATGAGTATGACAAAGGAAGCTATGGCGCCTATGAATGCAAGCGCTATGCAGATGAGTGAAAGCATTGGCGATTTGATTTCGGGAGCATGGGATTGCAGCTGCGGACAAAAAGGCATCATAGGTAACTTCTGCAATTATTGTGGTCTGCCCAGACCCAAAACGGCGAATCAGGTAAGCGGGACATGGGACTGTACATGTGGACAGAAGGGAATTGCAGGCAATTTCTGTCATAATTGCGGTGCAAGAAGACCGGAATCTCTTTCGTGGGATTGCAGTTGTGGACAAACAGGGATTATCGGCAATTTTTGTAACAACTGCGGAAAGAAAAGAGGTGATAACTGATGAATAAGGCAAAGGGAAGATTGGTTGCTATTGCTGCTATATTGCTTGTGGTATTTTCTGTTATTGTTTTTTTACTGCCTTTTGAAAAAAACGGTATTTTTTGGATATCGTATGTTTTTGGAATATTGGCGATTGCACTGCAACTCTATATGCTGAAAGTATCCTTTGGGAAAGAAAAGTCAGTGAAAAGCAGGTTTTATGGTTTTTCGATTGCCCAAATAGGAGTTATTTATCTGGCGGTGCAAATGATAATGAGCATTTTGTTTATGTGTATCGCAGCTTTTGTTCCCATGCAGATCCCCATAATTTTATATCTTATATTGTTTGCGGCAGCAGCGATAGGTTTTATTGCCGCCGATACGGTGCGTGACGAAATAGAGAAACAGGATATGCAGCTTGCTAAAAGTATTAGCTGTATGCAGGAATTGCGCTCTAAGGCTGCTTCACTTCCGGCGTTGTGTGACGATATTGAAACAAAAAAGATACTTACAGATTTATCAGACAGATTTAAATACAGTGACCCTGTAAGCTCATCCGCAGTTGAGGAAGCGGAAAAAGAGATCGCGGTTATTATGACAGAGCTTCAAAGCGCAGTGGCAGAAAGCGATGTGGACTGTATAAAGAGCCTTTGTCAAAAAGCTTCCATGAGCTTGGACGAAAGAAACCGCCTTTGTAAGCTTGGCAAATAAGCTTGCTGTTTTTACGGGATATTATAGCCGGTTTGAGGACAATAAGGAATGAAGGCCAAGGAGGAAATGCGCGATGGCATTATTTAAATGCAAAATGTGCGGCGGCAGTCTGGATGTAAACGAGAATATGTCTGTTTGTGAATGTGAGTATTGCGGTACCAGACAGACATTACCAAAGGCGAATGACGAGCAGAAAATGAATGCAATGAACAGGGCGAATCATTTTAGGCGTCAAGGCGAATTTGACAGAGCGATTGAAGCATATGAAAAGGTATTGCAGAATGCAGATGATGATGCAGAGCTTTATTGGTCTCTTGCTCTCTGCAAATATGGTATTGAATATGTAGACGATATGCTTACCGGAAGGAAGATTCCGACTTGCCATCGTATGCAGTATACTTCTATTTTGGACGATGCTGACTATTTGAGTGCATTGGATAAGGCGGATGAAGTACAGAAAGCTGTATATAAAGAGGAAGCCGAAGTAATAGCAGGTATTCAAAAGGGGATTCTGGATATTTCAAACAAAGAAGAAGCTTTTGATGTGTTTATCTGTTATAAGGAGACGGACGAGGAAGGCAAAAGAACAAACGACAGTGTTTTGGCACAGGATATTTATTTTGGCTTAACAGAAAAGAGATACAAGGTATTCTTCTCCAGAATTACATTGGAAGGGAAGCTTGGCACAGCCTACGAACCATATATTTTTGCAGCCTTGAACAGTGCAAAAGTAATGATTGTGGTCGGTACCAAGCCAGAGCACGTAAATGCGGTCTGGGTTAAGAACGAATGGAGCCGTTTTCTTATGCTTATGCAGAAGGACAGGAGCAAGTTGATTATTCCTGCGTATCGTGACATGGACCCGTATGACTTACCGGATGCCTTGTCGGTATACCAGTCTCAGGATATGGCTAAGCTTGGCTTTATGCAGGACCTGATTCGAGGCGTTTCCAAAGTGCTTGAGGGAAGCAAAGCGGAAAAATCATCCGGAGACGCCGGCGCTTTTGGTTCCTCAGAAGTTAATTCTAACATTGCCGCGCTTCTTAAAAGAGGCAAGCTCGCACTTGAGGATGCAGAGTGGGACAGAGCCTATGCGTTTTTTGACCAGGTTTTAAACAACGATGCGGAATGCAGTGAAGCATATTTGGGACAGACTCTGGCAAAAATCCATGTTGCCAATGAGGAAGATTACATTAGACTTTTGTTGTTCAAAACACAGAATGCAGAACCTGTCAGGCGTGTTAAAAAAATTACTTCCGAACAAATAGCCTATGTAAATACGATGTTGGCAGAAAACGACATATTAATGTCAGAGGTTCCATATTCTAAGGATGTGATTGGCGGGTTTGAATATGTCACAATTTCAGAATCACGACAAAAACAATTAAATGAGACTATCAATTACTTTGAAAACGATAAGCTTATGAAAAAGGCGTTACGGTTTTCAGAGGGGAATTTGTCTGATGGCATAACCAAAATTAAGGAAGAGATAATTTCAGCACTTCAAGAGAGGCTTGTGCAAGCACAAGAAGAGGATGTGCAGGCAGAGGCAGAAGTAGATAGAAAGTTAGTTGAAGTCAATGCGGAAATGATTCGTATGACAGAAGAAGCTATTGCAGCTAAAGAAAAGAAATATTTGGATTTTGTTAAAAAGTACAATGAGAATTTATTGGGTAAATTTTCAGATGGGCAAATAAAGAGAACCTTTGAGAGTTTCGGTCATTATAGAGATGCGGAAGCGTACGCCAAAAAGATAGTTGAGAAGATTGATGAGAAAGAGTTAAAAATGAAAGAGCTGCAGGACGAAAAGCGAGAAATAATAAATAGTTTTGCCAAACTTGGAGTTTTTGGCGGCAGAAAGAAGAAAAAACTTGAGGGCAGGCTTAGCGAAATTAATATCGAAATGGAAAGGCTTCGAAGAGAGTTGGAGGAAAATAATTAGTACGATGATTCGGAAAGGTGATTCATATGGCAATATACAAATGTAAAATGTGCGGCGGCGCGTTGGAAATACATAATAAGGAAAGCGTGGCGACCTGCGAATATTGTGGAACACAGCAGACGCTGCCAAAGCTTGATGATGACAGAAAGACCAATCTTTACGATAGAGCGAACCATTTTAGGCGCAGCAACGAATTTGACAAGGCGATGAGAATCTACGAACAAATTCTTAGTGAAGACAGTACAGACGCTGAGGTTTACTGGTCTTTGGTACTTTGCCGTTATGGGATTGAATACGTAGAAGACCCTTCTTCTCACAAGCGTGTTCCGACTGTGAACAGAACGCAGTATACGTCTGTTTATGACGACGATAATTATAGTCTGCCCTGCAGAATGCAGACAGCTATCAGCGCTGTATATATGAAGGAGAAGCAAAAGTAATCAATGAAATTCAAAAAGGGATTCTTGAAATCTCACAAAAAGAAGAACCTTTTGATGTGTTCATCTGCTATAAAGAAAGCGATAATGAGGGCAGAAGAACACCGGATAGCGTATTGGCTCAGGATTTGTATTATGAGCTCAAAGAAGACTTTAAAGTTTTCTTTGCCCGTATTACACTGGAAGATAAGCTTGGCTCTGCATATGAGCCTTATATTTTTGCTGCGTTGAATTCGGCAAAAGTTATGGTTGTTCTTGGAACAAGGTCTGAGTTCTTTAATGCCGCATGGGTGAAGAATGAATGGAGCAGGTATCTTTCGCTTATAAAAGGCGGTGCCAAGAAAACGCTGATTCCGGCCTATAAGGATATGGACCCCTACGATTTGCCGGAGGAATTTTCGCACCTTCAGGCACAAGATATGTCTAAATTGGGTTTTATGCAGGATATTATTCGCGGGATTAAAAAAATCACAAAGGCGGACGAAGAGAAAGAGACTGTTGTAAAAGAAACTGTCATAGCAGGCAGTGACAAGAATGTTTCTCCACTTTTGCGGCGTGTTTTTTTGTTTCTTGAAGATGGGGACTGGCAGAATGCTGACGAGTATTGTGAAAGAGTGCTGGACATTGAACCCGAGAATGCATTAGGGTATCTGGGGAAGCTGATGGCGGAGCAGCGCGTGAGAAAGCAGGAAGACTTGAATCATTGTGAAAAGCCGTTTGATTGAGCAGGACAACGACATATCAAATGGCAAAGAGGATATAGAGTGGCTTGTTCTCTGGATAGTAGATGATAAAGCCCTTATTGTTAGTAAATATGCGCTTGATGTCCAGCCATACAGCACATATACAGATACGGATTGTACATGGAAAACGTGTTCATTGTGGGAATGGTTAAATAGCACGTTTATTGATGAAGCTTTCTCCGAAAGCGAGAAAATGATGTTTGTTACTGCTGAGGCTACTGATGCCTTTGCAGACAACACCGCAAATGCCAATCATTTTATACAGGAACGGATATTTTTGCTTGATAGAGTAGATGCGAATGTGTATTTTATTTCGGATAAAGAAAGACAGTGCAAACTGACAGCGTATGCACGGGCTAAAGAGGGTGATTCTTACTGGTGGCTGCAGTCTTCTGGCAGATATCCCAATTATGCCATTAATGTCACCGTTGATGGTGTTTTGAATGAGGAAGGAAGTGATGTTGCTTCTGTTGCTGCTGTACGTCCTGCTTTGTGGATAGATTTAGATATTCAACAAAAATAAAGCACCCGCCACGGTGCGCCTTTTAACCCTGCGTACAATGACGGGTGTTGCTGCTGATATCATATGTAATTGGGTGAAAAATATAATAGCCGGCTTAGTTCTCAACAAATCCCGCACTGCATCCCCCAATTACACACTTCCCGTTTTTCAGCGTAACCTCGCCTCCAACAGTATACAAAAGCTTTCCGCTTACATTTTCCACAACAGCTTCTTTTGCCGCAGGGTTGAGGATAACGGTTATCTGCTGGGTGTCGCACTTTCTGGTATAGACGAGGGGATAGCCTTCTTGTACGAACGCAATTTCCGCATGGCTTTGCAGCGCTTTGTTCTGCAGGCGCAGCGAAATAAGGCGCCTGACCTCGCTTCGAAGAGAGGATTCATCCGCAAGCTGACTTGCCGCGTCTGGTCTGTCCGCCGCGCTGTCTAGGGGAATGTAAAGTTTTTCTGCGGGAGCGTCGGAAAAGCCTGCATTGACGGATTTGTCCCATTGCATAGGGGAGCGGGAGCCGGTCCGGTTGTAGCCGCCTTCCACAGAGGTCAGGTTTTCCACATAACGCATACCGATTTCATCGCCGTAATAGATAAAAGGCGCACCTGGCATGGAGAGCAGAAAGGCAAAAGCAATTTTCATTTCATCCGTATCGAGTTTGCGGGAAAGTCTGTCCATATCGTGATTGCCGGAAGGGATGCACATCAATCCTCTGCCGTTTGTTTTTTGCAGGTTTTCTTTATATTTGGCAATAAATTCGCGTGCAGAGCCTTCGCCCGTCTTGGAGAAGTAGGGCTTGTTACAGCGAAACAGCGCATTGTAGTGGGAAGAACCAAAATGGAGCAGAAAGTCCATATGGAAGCCGCCGGCAAGGGATTTGTCCGGCTCGCCCCACTCGGAAACCATGGCGGCATCCGGAAACTCTTTGTCGAGAAAATCCCTTATATTCTGCCACAGTTTGATGGTTCCTTTGCCGTCCTCGTCGTGTTTGACAAGGGAGCCTGCCATATCCACACGGAAGCCGTCGCAGCCCATTTGCAGCCAGAAACGCATAATATTTTTCAATTCGGCAAGCGTTGCCTTGGGGCCTTCGTCGTCCATGGACTGCTGCCACGGGCGCCGGGGATTATAAAATCCATAGTTTAAAGCGGGCTGATTGGAAAAGAAATTGATAGCGCAGGAGCCGTCTCGTGCGGAAATTCCTCTGAGGCAGCCCATTCCCTGTGGTTCCTCCCACACGCTGTCTGTCCAGACGTAGCGATCCGTATATTCATTTTTCTCCGCCTTCATGGATTCCTGAAACCACTTATGTTCCACGGAAGTATGCCCGGGCACAAGGTCGAGGAGAAGATGCATATCCCGTTTGTGTACGGCATCAAACAGTCTTTTCAAATCGGCATTTGTGCCATATCTGGGAGCAGCGGTATAATAATCTGACACATCATATCCCGCGTCTCCAAAGGGAGAGGCAAAGCAGGGATTGAGCCAGATAGCATTGCAGCCCAGATCTGCAATATAGTCCAGTTTGTCTATGATTCCCTGAAAATCGCCGATGCCGTCTGCATTCGTATCATAAAAGGACTGCGGATAAATCTCATAAAATACTGCATTGTCAAGCCATGCGGGCTGTTTGGAGTGATTCATGTTTGTTCCTCCCTTTCGTAAAGTAACGAAGCCATGCTTCATCTTGCTACTGCTTTTCTTATATGATATACTAACAAAAAATCCCTTCTATTGTAAAGGAGAAAAGCAATGTTTGAGACATGGTTGAAACAGGAAAAGGAAACTATCAGAGAGCGTTTCGGAAAGTCGCGGATTTGGTGTATATTTCTTGCTCTGCTTATGCTTCCGCTCGCTTTGCTTAATCTGATTATGCTGTTGGACGGCGGCGGAGTGCTGCAGTTTGGCGCATTTCTTTTTATGATTGTGGTCGCACTATTGATATTGTTCTTGGGAAATTATAAAAGAAGGCTGATAAAACCGCTTATGGCTTCCGTGAAAAAAGAACTTTCCTCCGAAGAGGAGCGTCAGGAATTTGCACGGCAGATGTCCGCGGCGGTTTGCATCACGTACCAGCCGCTGCCGCAGGTAAAGGAATGTGAAATCATGGCGGCGCCATTTTACTGTTATATGCGGCAGCCCGGGAAAAGCCGTATCTTTCGGACCGGCAGCATTCACAGGGTCGTATTGACACGGGAGCCGGTTGATATGAGGACATTCCGCCGTTTTTACACGTTGTCCCTGTACCTTGCCGACAAGGAAACGAAACCAGTCTGGAAGGGATGGTTTCAGAGCGCTGAGGAGCTATATCAGGCATATGCGCACTTTAAACTGTTTCTGCCGCCGCAAACACTGATTCTGGACAATGCCGCCGACAAGACCGGAGAGTGACCGTAACCGCAAGGCTGACAAAATATTTGCTTACAGTCTTTGACAACTGAATCAAATGGATTAGAGAATCACAAAGCGCATGGGGCAGCAACAGCCATGTGCTTTTCTTTTTTTGATATAAAAAAGTTTTGTAGCTTTTTATCCTTTTGCTTTGTATATATAACGGGCACTGCAAACAGTATATCACACTTTGTAATTACCACATGCCAAAAGGAGGTGACAGAATGAAGGAGCCTGAGGAAAGACAGGAGAGGCTGAAGAAGACCATTCTGCAGTATTCAGAGATGGTTTACCGGCTGGCATATGCGCTGGTAAAGGATAAATATGACGCGGATGACATTTATCAGGAGGTCTTCGCAGGTTATATCAGGAAAAATCCGCAGTTTCAAAACGAGGAGCATGAAAAGGCATGGTTTATACGCGCTACGGTAAACCGCTGCAAGAATTTTTGGAAATCTGCATGGCAGAGCCGTACAGGCGGGTTTGATGAAAACGAAGAGCAGGGCGCATCAAAATCTTATGCAGGGAGGCTTCGGCGGCGCGGAGAGGAAGCGTTTGCCGCACAACGGTATGCCGGTGACGGGCAGGAGGCGGAACTGATAGAGAAGGTGAAGCTTTTACCCGAAAAATACCGTACCATTATACATCTGTTTTATTATGAGGATATGAGCGTGGAGGAAATCAGCACCGTTCTGAAAAGGAAACCGTCAACTGTCAGGACACAGCTTACGAGGGCAAGAAGACTGTTGAAAAAGAAGATGGAGGAAGGAGGAAATGTATGATGTTTCAGAAAAATTATAAAAAGGCGTATGACGCCATTATTCCCGACAATGCATTGGTAGAGAAAATGCTTTTATTGGCTGCAGAAGAAGAGGAGCAGGAAAGAAGGGCAGCAAAAAGCAGGCAGGCGCGTGTTGTCCGTCCGATGCTTACGATGGCAGCGGCAATTGGCATATTTATGACAATCGTGTCACTGACGATTATGCCGGTACTTGCGGCAAACATACCTGCCGTTTACCGGTTTCTGCAGGGAATTTCGCCTGCTTTGGCAGATTTTTTTGTGCCGATAGAAAAGTCCTGCACGAAAAAGGGTATCACTATGCAGGTGGAAGCGGTCTGTGTGGAGGGAAATCAGGCAGAAGTTTACATTTCTTTTCAAGATGCGGAAGGCGCCGGCAATGTCATTAACGGGGAGATTGACTTGTGGACGGGCTATGGGCTGCAGAGCAGAACCGGATGTAGTGTAATGGGCGGCCACGGCTTTGCCGGTTATGATGCCGAGACAGGGAAATCATATTGGAAGGTCAGTCTGCAGGGCAGGGACGACTTTGAAACGGATAAACTTACCTTTTATGTTTATAGTATTTTGAGCAGCATCAGCGAGGAAGAAAGAGAGATTGACTTAAGAGAAGCGCTGACGGAAGTGGAGCTTCAAAACGTAACCTTGAGCGGAGGCAGTTGGACGGCGTGGGCAGAGCTGACGAGCCATTCCCCACGGCGCACGGATGAGGAGAGACGGGAGGATCCGCGTCCTGCCGCTGCTGTTATGAAGGTAAAGCCTGCCGGCGAGTGTCTTGCAGACGGCTTTACCGTCACGGGAATTGCCTTTTTAGACGGAAATTTGCGGGTGCAGATTTGCATGGGCGACCAGAGCCGCGCAGTCCGTCATGTACGTCTTCTTCTGACGGACGAGAGCGGGAACGAAAGAACTTGCGATAATTCGGTTATGTGGAAGGAAAGCTGGGGAGGCGTTGCCTATACATTTTATGAATATGTTTTTGCGAATGTGGATGCAGACGCCGGCGCATATGCGCTGTACGGTCTTTTTTGTGAAGAAAGCGGTTATGTGGAGGGAGACTGGAGCGTAAGCTTTACGTTGGAGACGGACGGAGAGGAATAGGGAAAACTGGGCTTGTGTATTCTTTGCCGGCCGTGATAAAATAGGGATAAGCTGCAAGGAGGTATATCACTTTGCACAAAAGGAGATTTTTTCATGGCTGACTGTAAAAGGCTTGCGCTCATCAGTGATGTTCACGGAAATTATAAAGCACTCGAGGCGTTTTTGGCGTATATTGAACATAAAAATGTGGACGGCATCATCTGTCTGGGAGACTATGTGACGGACGGTCCTTATCCGCAAAGGACACTTTCCCTGCTGCATGATATGGGAGAGAGGTATTCCTGTGAAATGGTAAGGGGCAACAGGGAGGCGTATTTGATTGGAAACTTTTACAAGCCCGAGGGCTGGAAGCCTTCTTCTGCAAACGGCTTGCTGTATTATGTGGCGCAGCATGTGACGGAGGCGGACATTCACTTTTTTGAGAGTTTACCTTCTGTTAAGAAGCTTTCCTTTGCGGGATGCCCGCCGACGCTCCTCTGCCACGGCACACCGGAGGATATCAGGGGCAATGTGTGGGAAAAGCCGCTGTTAAAGCCGGAGATTTTAAAAGCGCTTAAGGAGGACTATCTGTTTGGCGGGCACACCCACCATCAGGAAATGGAGTGTATAGGCGGCAAAACCTATGTGAATCCGGGTTCTTTGGGCTGTGCCATAGACGGCAGGGGCAGGCAGGCGCAGTTTGCCATGTTGGAGGTCCGGAATATGAGTGGGAAAGCGTCGTACCAAGTGGATTTTGTCAGTATTCCCTATGATTTGGATTCCTTTTTGCAGGACTTTACGGAGGCAGGTCTTGACGAGTGCGGCATGGTATTAAGCCGCTGCCTCAAAAAAACCCTGCAGACCGGACTTGACTATTTTTACGCGGCAGTATGCGAAGCTGTGCGGATATCGGGAGAACCCGTGCCAAAGATTCGTGAGCAGGTCTGGGAGCAGGCGGCGGAAAGGCTCGGAGTATGAAATTTTTGCTGGTGGCGCTCAATGCGAAATACATACATTCCAACCCGGCAATTTACAGCCTTAAGCGGTATGCGGGGGAAAATGCCCGATATGTGGAGCTTGCGGAGTATACGATTAACAACCGGATGGAAGAAGTTTTGGAAGATATTTATAAGAGAAAGCCGGATGTAATCGGTTTTTCCTGCTATATCTGGAATCGGGAAATGATAATGGGGCTTACTGCGGAGCTTCATAAGCTTCTGCCGGATCTTCCTATCTGGCTGGGAGGGCCGGAGGCTTCTCTGGATGCGGAGCAGATTCTTTGCAGCCATCCGCAGATTAAGGGTATTATGGCGGGGGAAGGCGAGGAGACTTTTGCAGAGCTGCTTGCTTTTTACATAAAAGGCTGCGGAGAGATACAAAGTATCGCAGGGCTGGTGCTGCAGGAAGGCGTCACCCGCAGGAGGGAATTGCTTCCTCTGACGGAAATTCCTTTTGCTTACGAAGATACAACAGATTTTGAAAACAGGATTATATATTATGAATCGCAGCGCGGCTGTCCCTTTTCGTGCAGCTATTGCCTTTCTTCGATTGATAAAACGGTGCGGTTCCGTGACATTGGTGTCGTAAAAAAGGAATTGCAGTTTTTTTTGGACAGACAGGTCAAACAAGTAAAATTTGTGGACCGTACCTTTAATTGCAATCATGAACATGCTATGGCTG
Source organism: Lachnospiraceae bacterium (assembly GCA_013316825.1). Lineage (GTDB taxonomy): Bacteria > Bacillota > Clostridia > Lachnospirales > Lachnospiraceae > Acetatifactor. Next base: position 31,001 of record WSLY01000009.1, read on the forward strand.
TATGGACGTATATCAAGGAGCATGACAATGGCGTCACAAATTTTCACTTTGAGATTGCGGGAGATATCCTGAAAGAAGAGGAAATAGAGCTGTTAAACAGTATGCGCGCAGGTCTGGTGCAGCTTGAAATCGGCGTGCAGTCCGCCAATCAGGAGACGCTTGCGGAAATACGGCGCGTGACGGATATGGAAAAGCTGAAAGCGGCAGTGGCGCAGATAAACAGGGGCGGCAGGGTGCATCAGCATTTGGATTTGATTGCAGGGCTGCCCTTTGAGGATTATCAAAGCTTTGGGCGTTCTTTTAACGAAGTGTACGGCATGAAGCCAAATCAGCTTCAGCTCGGGTTTCTGAAGGTGCTGAAGGGCTCATATCTGTATGAAATGGCAGAGCGCTATAAAATTGTGTATACTGCCGCGCCCCCTTATGAGGTGCTCCGTACCAAATGGATTTCCTATGAAGAGATACGGCGTCTTAAGAAAATAGAACAGATGGTTGAGATATATTACAATGGCGGACAGTTTCATCACACGATTTTTGTCCTGCAAGAAAGCTTTCAAAGTCCGTTTTCTATGTATGAAGCGCTCGCGGACTATTACGCAGAGGAAGGATTTTTTACTAAGATGCCGGCGAGGGATTTTCATTACCGTATACTGCTGTCCTTTGCGGGTAAGTATGGAAACAGGGAGGAAGCGCTTTACAGGGAGCTTCTTGTGTTTGATTTTTATTTGCGGGAAAAAGCGAAAAGCCGTCCGGATTTTGCGGGTGGGCAGGAGGCATACAGGAAAGAGGTGGCTGCCTTCTATAAAAAGGAAGAAAGGGAGAGAAGGTATCTGCCGGATTACAGTGATTATGACAGCCGCCAGCTTGCCCGCATGACACATCTGGAGCAGTTTCATTATACTGTCTGGGAAAGCGTGCCAAAGCAAAGGGACTGCTTTTTATTGTTTGATTACCGGAAACGAAATCCGATCACACATGAGGCGGCTGTTACCGTTATTTTGAAAAGCGAATTTATGACAGATGTGACAGAAAAGGAAACGGCAGTATGAAGAAGCAGGAAAGCTATGTGTGCGTGGATTTGGAGACGACGGGGCTGAATCCCAAGACGGATAAAATTATCGAAATCGGCGCAGTGCGGGTGGAAAACGGGACGCCCGTAGAAATTTTTGAAACTTTTGTGAATCCCGGCTGCCGCCTGCGGGAACAGATTACGGAGCTGACGGGGATTACCGATGAAGTGCTTAATGGTGCGCCTGAAATTACGGAAGTACTGCCGGATTTGCTGGCGTTTTTGAGGGAAGACGTGCTTTTGGGGCATAGCGTGCTGTTTGACTATTCTTTTCTGAAAAAGGCGGCGGTCAACAACCGTATCAGGTTTGAGAGGCTGGGGATTGATACACTTAAGGCTGCACGGCGGTTTCTGCCGAATCTTCCCAGCAGGAGCCTGGACTTTTTGTGCGCACATTATGAGATTCCGCACAAAGCGCACAGGGCGCTGGCGGATGCGAAAGCAACTTGCAGGCTGTATGACAGGCTGTGGGAAGATTTTGGAGAAAAGGAAGAAAACGCGGTCTTTGCCCCTGTCATGCTGCAGTATCAGGTAAAGCGGGAAACGCCTGCCACGCCTGCGCAGAAGGAACGGTTATATAAACTTCTCATAAAGCATAAAATAGAAGTAGAATACGAATTGGATAAACTTACCCGGAGTGAAGCCAGCCGCTATACGGACCGGATTCTTGCAACGTACGGACGATGACTTTTTTCATGGTGGAGCGGAGCGCGTCGGCTTTTTCGATGAGCGCCGCCTTTTTGTCATATTCGCCATCGGCGTCGTAGATGTCTGCCAGCAGATAATAACTGTGGCTGACGTCCGTGCCTGTGGAAACGGCAAATTCCAGTACGGCACGTGCTTCCGCTATACGTGAGTTTGTGTATAAAATTTCCGCCAACCGTTGCAGAGAGCGCGCAAGAAGCGTATAATTCTGGTCGTATTCGGAAAGGCAGGTTATATTGGCGGTACCGTATTCCAGCTTTAAATCGGTGTTGGTATAGCCGGTCAGATTGACGATTTTTTGTCCGGCAAGTTCCCTTAGGGTTTCCAACAGCGCAGAAACCTCTTCATCTTCGGGCATGAAGTCCTCCGGCAGCAGATAATCGGGGAGGGAAATATAGGTGAGGTTTGTCAGAGATTTTTTGCGCGTGTTGTTGGCGCGCGCTTCTCTGTCCCAGAACTCTTTTTCGTATTTTTCAATCATTTTCTTATGTCTGCGGTTTGTAAAGGCAATTACCAGACAAAAGACAATTAGACTGGACAAAAACATTCCTATCATATATAATTCCTTTCAAACAGGTTTTGTGCAAAAAGAGAGGTGTGGTTGTCATGATTAACTTTCACAGCAGAAAAACGCAGAGAATCATTGCGGGCGTAATTGTCCTTTTTTTGATTCTTGCTATGGTAATTCCTATGCTGCTTGGCGCGTAGGTCTGCTTTTTAAGAGTAACACAAATTGCAATAAAAAACAATTAGGCAAGTGTTGAGGAGCGCAATTAAAATGAGGAAGAGCTTTATGAAAAAAATCGCACTGTTACTTGGCTTAGTTGCTGCGCTTGCGCTGTTTCCGGCAAAAGAAGCGGCGGCAAAAAGCGACAATACCATAAAAGCAGGTATTTACATAGGAGATATCTCTTTAGCCGGAATGTCTGCCGACGAGGCAAAGGATGCTGTAAATGCATATATAGATTCTCTGAAACAGGTGGAAATTACGCTTCAGGTTACAGAAGAAAACAGCGTGGTAGTGACAGCGGGCGATCTTGGCGTTAGCTGGAGCAATCCGGAGATTGTGGATGCGGCAGCTACCCTTGGCACGCAGGGAAATATTGTGCAGCGGTATAAAGCGCTGAAGGATTTGGAAAAGGAAAATAAGGTATACGAGATAGAGCTTGATTTTGATATTGTGGCGATTAACCGGATTCTGGCAGATGAATGCAAGCAATATGACACCGAAATGGTAGACACGGGACTGACGTTGGAAAATGGCGTGTTCATCGTACAGAAAGGAGAAACCGGCTACGCACTGGATATAGAGGATTCCATTGATGTGATATATGATTATCTGGCGGGCGAATGGAACCATGAGTCGTGCTCCATTCAGCTTTCGGTTGCAGTCACCGAGCCGAGAGGTTCCGAGGAAGAGCTTCTTATGGTGAAAGACCTGCTGGGTTCTTTTACCACGTCCTATTCCACGTCAAACTCTAACAGGAGCGCGAATGTGGCGAATGGCTGCCGGCTGATAAACGGAACGCTTCTGTACCCGGGCGACGAATTTTCTACTTGTGATACGGTTACGCCGTTTACACAGCAAAACGGGTATTATCTGGCGGGCTCTTATTTAAACGGAAAGGTAGTGGATTCCCTTGGCGGCGGCATTTGTCAGGTTTCAACTACGCTTTATAATGCGGTGCTTTTATCGGAGCTTGAAGTAACGGAGCGCTACAATCACTCGATGATAGTTACCTACGTAAGGCCTTCGGCAGATGCGGCGATTTCCGACAGCTCGGGAAAGGATTTTCGTTTTGTGAACAATACGGATTATCCGATTTATATAGAAGGTTATACGACGCCGAATAAAGAGATTACGTTTAATATTTATGGCGTGGAAACAAGAAGCGAAGGACGTACCGTGGAATATGTGGGGGAAGTGTTGGAAACCATCCGGCCGGAATCCGATACGATTTATCCGGATGCATCGCAGCCAATCGGTTATATCGGTAGTGTGGAGGGCGCTCATATCGGGTACAAGGCAAGGCTTTGGAAGATTGTAAAGGAAAATGGTGTGGAGGTAAGCCGTGAGGTTATCAATACCAGCAGCTACAAGATGGTGCCGCGGAGCGCAGTGGTAGGCGTTTCTACGGCGGACCCCAATGCATATAATGAGATAATGGCGGCAATCGGGACAGGAAGCATAGACCATGTGAGAAACGTCATTGCACTTCTGACCGCGCCTCCTGCAGCGCCGGCACAATAGATAAGACAAAGGAAAAGGTATGCAGTTGATGAAGGTTGGAAAGATATCGGAAACGGTGTTAAAGAGTTGTGTTTTAACACAGATAAAAAGCAAAAATGATGCTGTAAAAAACGGTGCAGGCGTAGGGTCGGACTGCGCCGTTTTTGCGTGCGGAGATACCTTTACGGCCGTATGTACCCAGATGATAGAGGTAAAGAGTTCGGAGGATGTAGGTTGCGTTATGGCAAGAGCGGCGGGCGGCGTTGCATGCTGCGGCGCTAAGCCGGTTATGGCGACGATTGCCATGTTTCTGCCGGTTTATATAGAGGAGCAGGATATCAAGAGACATATGCAGGAGGCTGACGAAGCGGCAGCAGAGCTTGGCATACAGATAGCGGGCGGGCATACCGAGGTTTCAAAGGCGGCATTGATGCCGTGCGTGACAGTGAGTGTTATGGGGGAGGTGCTTTCGCCTGTTTTGCCCGGCAGAGCGCGTCCCGGACAGGACGTGGTGCTCAGTAAATGGATTGGCCTGGAGGGTACGGTGAGGCTTGCTGCCAGAATGCAGGATGAGCTTGCGGAGCGGTATCCGCTTTCCTTGATAGAAAAAGCAATTGGTTTTAAGAAGTACCTCTCGATTATACCGGAGGCCGCCACCGCCGCAAAGTCCAATGTGGGCGCGATGCATGACGTCTCCGGCGGCGGTATTTTCGCTGCGCTGTGGGAGCTTGCAGAAAGCGCCGGCGTTGGACTTTCGGTAGATTTGAAAAAAATTCCCGTGAAACAGGAAACCATAGAGATTTGCGAGTTTTTGGGACGAAATCCTTATGAACTGTTATCGGGGGGAAGCCTCTTGATGACGGCGGACAATGGTGAGAATCTGGTGCAGGCTTTGAAAGCAGCGCAGATACCGGCCACGGTTATCGGCAAAATAACGGAAGGTAATGACAGGGTTGTCATGAATGAAGAGGAGAAGCGTTTTCTGGAAAGACCGAAGGCGATTGAAATCTTTAAAATGATGTAAGGAGACAGAGAATGATGAGAGAAGAATTATTGCGCATTATTGAGAAAAACAGTCGTATGAATTTAAAAGAGCTGGCGGTTATTTTGGGCGTGGAGGAGATTGACGTAGTCAATGAGCTTGCCGCGCTGGAAAATGAGGGTATTATTTGCGGCTATCATACGATGATAAACTGGGAGATGACGAGTATTGAAAAGGTGAATGCATTGATAGAGGTGCGTATTACGCCGCAGAGGGGGCAGGGCTTTGACAATATTGCAGAGCGTATTTACAAATATTCCGAGGTACATTCCGTGTACCTGATTTCCGGCGGCTATGACCTTTTGGTATCTCTTGAGGGAAAAACGCTGAAGCAGGTATCCAATTTTGTTTCCGACAAATTATCTACACTGGACGGTGTGCTCAGTACGGCAACTCATTTTGTATTGAAAAAGTACAAGGAGCATGGAACGATACTGACGAAAAAATATGAAGATGAAAGAGAGTTGATTACACCATGAGAAATCCGCTTGCCAAACAGGTAGTTGACATTAAACCCTCCGGCATCCGCAAGTTTTTTGACATTGTGAGTGAGATGAAGGATGCGATTTCTCTGGGCGTCGGCGAGCCTGATTTTGATACGCCTTGGCACATCCGTGACGAGGGCATTTATTCTTTGGAAAAAGGACATACGAAATATACCTCCAATGCGGGCCTGCGTACTCTTAGGGAGGAGATTGGAAATTATCTTTACCATACGCAGGGCGTCCGTTATCATGCAGACAGGGAAGTGTTGGTAACAGTGGGGGGCTCCGAAGCAATTGATATTGGAATGCGTGCAATTATAAATCCGGGCGTGGGCGAGGAAGTGCTGATTCCCCAGCCCAGCTATGTGTCTTATGAGCCGTGTGCCGTTCTTGCAGGTGCAAAGCCTGTTATTATCAATTTGAAGGAGGAAAATGAATTCCGTCTGACGGCGGAGGAATTGTTAAACGCCGTAACGGAAAAAACCAAGCTGTTGATTCTGCCTTTTCCCAACAATCCGACGGGCGCCATTATGGAGCGTGAGGATTTGGAGGCGGTTGCAAAGATTGCGATTGAAAAAGATTTTATTGTGATGTCCGATGAGATTTATGGGGAGCTGACTTATAAGGGAAAGCATATCTCCATAGCAGGGCTGCCCGGCATGAAGGAGAGAACCATACTTATTAACGGTTTTTCCAAGGCGTATGCCATGACAGGCTGGCGTATGGGATATGCCTGCGGCCCGGCAAATATCATTGAGCAGATGACGAAAATACATCAGTTTGCCATTATGTGTGCGCCTACCACGGGACAGTATGCCGGTATCGAAGCGCTGCGCAACGGAGAAGAGGATATTATTGAGATGCGCACCGCCTACAACCAGAGGAGACGCTATCTGATGCATGCCTTCAGGGAGATGGGGCTTCAATGCTTTGAGCCCTTCGGCGCTTTTTACGTGTTTCCCTGTATCAAGGAATTCGGCATGACAAGCGAAGAGTTTGCAAGCCGTTTTCTGGAAGAGGAAAAGGTGGCGGCTGTCCCGGGAACTGCCTTTGGGGAAAGCGGCGAGGGCTTTCTGCGCATTTCTTATGCGTATTCGCTGGAGAAATTAAAGGTTGCGATGGAGAGGCTGGAACGTTTTATCACAAGGCTTCGGGAAGAACAGAATAAATAGGCGGATTCTTATGCATATCATACTTCATCAACCGGAGATACCGGCAAATACGGGCAACATTGGAAGAACCTGCGTGGCGACGGGAACGCCGCTGCACTTGATTGAGCCGTTGGGGTTTCGGCTTGACGAAAAGTCCATAAAGCGGGCGGGGATGGACTACTGGAGTCAGCTTGATGTGACGCGCTATATGAATTATCAGGAGTTTCTGACATGCCATCCTGACGCAAAAATCTGGATGGCAACCACAAAGGCAAAGCGTTCTTATACGGAAGTTTCCTATGGGGAAAATGACTTTATTATGTTTGGAAAGGAAAGCGCCGGCATACCGGAGGAGCTTCTCGCCGTGCATGAAGCGTCCTGCATCCGGATTCCGATGCAGCCTTCCATCCGCTCTCTGAACTTGTCCAATTCGGTCGCCATTGTACTGTACGAAGCGCTCAGGCAGAATCATTTTTCGGGAATGCAGACAGAAGGAAAGCTGCACCGCCTGCACTGGCAGGAATGACTTTTTTCCTAACGAAAACCTAATAGAAAACTAAATAAATCTTAATATTTCTTCTTTGAAGATTTGGTATAATAAGCTAAGGAGCCGGACATGTTACGGCTCCTTAAAAAACGAAAGATTTGGAAAGAAGAAAATACTTATGGGAGAGGTTCGAGGAGAGAAGGAGCTTCGGCTTGAATTAACCAAGATGAGAAATCCGTATCTGGAGGAGGAGTTCGGAAACGCAGCGCGCGGGCAAAAGAGAAATATATCACAAAGCAGGCTTCAGGCGGATGGGAGATTTGCGGAGGCAAAGGCGTATCCGAAGACAGGCGGCAGAAGCAGGGAGAGACTGGCAGAGGAGCAGGCGTATCCGAGGAAATCAGGACAAGGCGGCAGAGGGCGTGCGGAGGCGAATGCACGTACACGGGATTTGGGGCAGAATGGCAGAGGACGTGCGAAAACAGATATGTATTCGCCGTATGCAGAGCAGTCTGCCCGAATACGTGTGGAGACAAGATTGCGGCTGCAGACCGAAGAGCAGGGCGGGCGGCGCGTGGAATTGTCCAGAGAGAGGCAGAAGCGTCTGAAACAATTACGGCGCAGGAGAATGTTATCGGTGGTTCTGATTGGCTCCTTTGCAACGGTGTGTTTATTCTGGTGGCTGACAAGCCTGTTTATTCATAAGGGCGGCGTGCCTGTTCATGCAGATTCCATTGTGTCTGCCGGAGACGGCGTTTCTGTGCCGCAGGAGAAAATGCAAGTCAAACCTTTGCCGCAGAAACCGGAATGGACAGAGGATTACCTGACGCCGAACGAGTATTCCAGACCGGGCGAGCCGCTTCCAAGGGTGGACAATATTTTTGTGCACTATACGGCAAATAAAGAAACAAGCGCCGCACAGAACAGAAGCTATTTTGAGAATCTAAAGGATACGCACGAGCGCTATGCGAGCGCGCATTTTATTATTGGCTATGAGGGCGAGATATTACAGGTGATTCCTTTGAATGAAATTGCCTGTGCGGTGCAGTCGAGAAATTATGATTCGATTTCCATAGAGTGCTGTTATCTGGCAGAGGACGGTCATTTTACGGAAGCAACCTATGAATCGCTGATAGAGCTGCTGGCATATCTGCTGCAAGTTTATAATTTGGAGCCGGAGGATATTTTAAGGCATTATGACTCCAGCGGCAAAAAGTGTCCGCTGTATTACACGGAGCATGAGGATGCGTGGGATAAGCTGAAAGAGGATGTAGCGGCAAAGCTTGCGGCGGAGTAGTTTTCAGCGTCTGGGGCCCGTGCGCACCGGCAAATGCGGAATTTGGGGAGGTTGCCTCTTGCCTTGCACCATAAAATCGGTTAATATAAGAGCGTAAACTCTGTCAGGAGGTTGACCGATGAAGCTTTTGAAGGAATTAAAATGGAAATCCGTTATGTACGCGGCGCTCTACATTTTGATGGGCATTGTGCTGCTGCTGTTTCCGGAGACGACGGCGTCGATATTATGTTATGCGGTTGGCGGTGCATCTGTTGTCGTAGGAGCGGTTACGGTATGCATTTATCTGTTTCGGGATGCTGCCAAAAACACGTATCGGAATGATTTTGTTACCGGTCTTGCCGCAATTCTTCTGGGCTTATTTCTGATTGCAAGGGTGGATCTGGTAAAAGCGCTGATTCCTTTTGTGCTGGGTATTGCGGTTGTGGTGAGCGGTTTTATCAAGCTGCAGGACTGTATTGATGTGCGCCGTATGGGCTGCGGCAATGGACTCGGGCTTTTTCTGCTGGCGCTGGTCAGCATTGTGCATGGTACCATTCTGATTATCAATCCGTTCCATGCAGCCATTTTGCTGATGCGGCTGATTGGAATCGGACTGCTGTTCTGCGGGGTGTCAGATTTGTTCGCCACCATATATATGTCCCGCAAAATAAAAAATTATATAGAAAATACAGGTGCGTTTGGCGATGCGCTCAATTTAAAGGCTAAGGAGATAAAGGACGAATGAATATTTTAGCTCCCTCAATTTTGGCGGCAGACTTTGCCGTGATGGGCGAACAGATACGGACGGTTGATAATGCCGGCGCACAATATATACACATAGATGTGATGGACGGGATTTTTGTACCGTCCATTTCCTATGGAATGCCGGTGATAAAATCTTTGAGAAAGGTTACGGACAGCGTATTTGACGTGCATTTGATGATCGAAAAACCGGAGCGGTACATCGGTGCGTTTGCGGACTGCGGGGCAGACAGCATCACGTTTCACATAGAAGCGACGGATAAGGCGGACGGGATTTTGGAAGAAATTCATGGCAGGGGGTTAAAAGCGGGAATCTCCATAAAGCCGGACACGCCGGTGGAAGTGCTGCGCCCTTATTTGGACAGGCTTGATATGATACTGGTTATGACGGTGGAGCCGGGATTTGGCGGGCAGGCGTATCTGGATTTTTGTACGGATAAGGTAAAAGAGGCGAGAAAGCTGGCGGATATGAGCGGCAGGCATATCGACGTACAGGTGGACGGCGGCATTACGTTACAAAATGTGGAAACTGTTTTAAAAGCCGGAGCAAACGTGATTGTGACAGGTTCTGCCGTGTTTGGCGGCGATGCCGCCGCCAACACCAAGGCTTTTTTGGGGAAAATGAACTCCAATCGTCAATGTTTTGTTGAAATATGTGGAAAATAATGTTATACTCTCTTTGTGTTTGCAAAAAACGGCGGCATGTCCGCCAGTCACACCTATGTTTCTTATGGAGGTAAAGCATATGGATAAGTTCTTCAAACTGAAGGAGAATAACACAACGGTCAGAACTGAGATTGCGGCAGGTCTGACTACATTTTTTGCAATGGCTTACATTGTATTTGTCAATCCGAATCAGGTGGCAGCAGGCGGCGCAGGCGGCTGGCTTGCAGCGCTTGGGGCTGACGGCGCAGCGCTTGGGCAGGTTTGGAATGCAGTATACATTGCATCCGTTCTGGCAGCGATTGTTGGTACTCTGCTGATGGCATTTTGGGCGAAGCTGCCTTACGCACAGGCATGCGGCATGGGACTCAATGCATTTTTCTGCACCTGCTTCGTTTCGGGCGCATTCTTCCAAAACGTAGATATACTGACAGGATATCACTCCGGACTGGTTATTATCTTTATATCCGGTCTTGTATTCCTGCTTCTTTCCGTTACGGGTCTGCGTACCTATATTGCGAAAGCAATGCCGGACTGCTTAAAGAAAGCGATTCCAGCAGGTATCGGTCTTTTCATTGCATTTATCGGTTTCCAGAATGCAGGCATTATCCAGACAAACCAGTACACGCTTGTACAGTTTGTGGATATTCATGGCGCAATCAAAAACGGAACCTTTAAGGAGACGGCGCTGCCGGCTCTGATAGCACTGCTTGGGCTTCTGATTATCGGTATTTTAGGCAAGCTGAAAGTAAAGGGCAACGTCATTATCGGAATCATCGCTTCCACCGTTTTGTACTATCTGTTTACATGGACGGTTCCCAGCTTTGATATTGGCAATGTGGGACAATCCTTTGCTGATTTCGGAAAGGTAGGCATAGCCGGTGTTTTCAGCGGCGCAGCATGGAAGAGCGCATTTTCCGGCGCGCATGTGGGAGGCATTTTCAATGCGATTATGCTGATTGTAACCTTCTGTCTTGTAGATATGTTTGATACACTTGGCACACTTTACGGCACCGCGGCACAGGCAAATATGCTGGATGAAAACGGAGACCCTGTCCGTGTGGACAAGGCTATGTTCTGTGACTCGACGGCAACGGTAGCCGGCGCAGTACTCGGTACTTCCACCTGTACTACTTTCGTAGAATCCTCCGCAGGCGTTGCAGAAGGCGGCAGGACAGGCTTAACCAGTGTTGTAACGGCAATTTGCTTTGTCGTATGTCTCTTCTTAAGTCCTCTGGCGGGCATCGTACCGTCGGCGGCAACGGCTTCCGCATTGATTTACGTAGGCGTGCTTATGGTAAAGAGCTTTGCAAAGGTGGATATGGACGACCTTCGTTCTGCAATTCCGGCGTTTGTAGCGCTTATCATGATGCCTTTGACCTACTCGATTGCAAACGGCATCGGTCTTGGATGTATTGCGTATGTGATTATGACGCTCTGCACAGGCAAATATAAGAAGAAAGATATCGTGGTAACAGTTATCTCGCTGCTCTTTGCACTGAAGTTTATATTTGTCACAATGTAGTACGACTTGGGTATTTACTATGGAACTGCAAATTTTACACATGCTGCAGGATATACATGCGGAATGGCTGGATCCGGTGATGATATTGCTGTCTGCACTGGGGAATGCCGGACTGATATGGATTGCGCTGAGCGTTGTTCTGGCAATCCCAAAGAGAACCCGGCTCTGCGCTTTTACCATGATGGGCGCCATGGCATTGTCCTTTTTGCTGGGAAATGTGATAATCAAGAATCTGGTGGCAAGACCTCGTCCTTTTTCGGTGGATGCTTCCGTTATACTTTTGATTCCGCAGCCAGGGGAATATTCTTTTCCGTCCGGTCACACACTGAACGGATTTACGGCAGCGACGGTCCTGTTTCTGTATTATAAAAAAGCAGGAGTTTTTGCACTTTTGTCTGCAGCGGCAATCGCCTTTTCCAGAATGTATCTGTTTGTGCATTATCCGACGGATATTCTTGCAGGTATGCTGCTGGGGATAGCGGACGCGGCGGCTATGTATTTTATTGTAAAAATGATACAAAAAAAGAGGGAAGAAAGGCTTTGAGCCTTTCTTCTTTTTGCGAAAAACACAGAAAAAGCTGTACAAAATAACACAAAAACAGTGCAAAAAAATGGGTTGTGAAGAAAGGGTGCAGACAGTAGAATAAAATTACAATAGGATTCGGGTGCCAAAAGCCCTGTCGGAATCACCTATAAGATTACAATTTAGAAAGGGAAGCGTACAGGCTGTACGCGCAAATGGGGAAGGTATGGATAGAAAAAGGCTATTGAATGACAAATGGGAGTTTGTAAAGACGCCATATGGGACAGAGCTTACAGCGCTTTCGGCATGGGAAGAGAATTTTGAACAGGTGGACATTCCGCATGACTGGCTGATTTATGACACGGAGCGGCTTTATGAAACGGGAACGGGCTGGTACCGCAGGCATTTGGAGATGACTGCGGCGGACGGCTTTGTCAGGCTGCTTCGCTTCGACGGTGTTTACATGGATTCTAAGGTGTACATAAACGGACAGCTTGTGGGTGAGTGGAAATATGGATATTCTACCTTTGAGCTCGATATTACCAAGTACCTGCAAGCGGGCGATAATGTGATTATGGTGCGTGTGGACCACCATGAGCCAAATTCCCGCTGGTATTCAGGCGCGGGCATTTACCGCAATGTCTGGCTGAAAACGGTGCCGGCTGTTCATTTTGCCTCCGATGGCATCTATGTGGCGACGAGAAGGCAGGGCGAGGACTTTGTTGTGGAGATAGAGGCGGAGGTTGCCGGAGAAGCAGACGGCGCGCAGGGGGAAAAGCCTGCGGAAAACGGCAGTCAGCAGGGAGAAGAGCCTGCGGGACAGGCGGGCAGCTTTGCCAAAGTGCGGATATGGCAGGAAGGGAAGCTTGTCAAAGAAGGACGGCTTGCAAAAGAAGCAGGAAACGCACTGTTAAAGGGGACGGTGCCGGTGGAGCGCCCAAAGCTGTGGGATGCGGAGAACCCGAATCTCTATGAGCTGGAGCTGGAGCTTTCTAACGGTGATATAGAAAAAACAGTGTTTGGCTTCAGAGAATTTGTATTTAGTCCAAAGAAGGGTTTTATTGCCAACGGAAAGCAGGTGAAGCTGCATGGTGTCTGCGAGCATCATGATTTGGGCAGTCTGGGTGCGGCGTTCAACAAAACAGCCATGCGCCGGAAGCTTTTGACTTTAAAGAAGATGGGCGTCAATGCAGTCCGCACTTCGCACAACATGCCTGCGCCGGAATTTATGGAGCTTGCGGATGAAATGGGCTTTTATGTGGACTCGGAAGCTTTTGACATGTGGGAGGAGTCCAAGACGGAATATGATTATGCCAGATTTTTTCCGGAGTGGGCCGCAAAGGATGTGGCAAGCTGGATCCGGCGGGACAGGAACCACCCTTCTGTTATCATGTGGAGCATTGGTAATGAAATCCATGATACCAATGTGGCGCGCGGCTTAGAGGTGGCGAAGATGCTGACGGATTATGTGAAGGAGCATGACCCGAAGGGCAATGCTATGGTGACGATAGGCTCCAACTATATGCCGTGGGAGGGGGCGCAGCAATGCGCGGATGTAGTAAAGCTTGCAGGTTATAATTATCTGGAGCGGTATTATGACGAGCAGCATGAAGCCCATCCCGACTGGATAATTTATGGCAGCGAGACTTCTTCGGCGGTGCAGAGCAGGGGCGTTTATCATTTCCCGCTGGCACAGCCCATTCTGACGGAGGATGACGAACAGTGTTCGGCTCTGGGCAACAGCCGTCCGAGCTGGGCGGGCAAATCCGTAGAGTTTTGTATTTGCGCAGACAGGGACAGGGAGTATGCGGCAGGGCAGTTTTTGTGGACCGGGCATGATTACATTGGCGAGCCGACGCCGTACCATACAAAAAATTCCTATTTTGGACAGATTGATACGGCAGGTTTCCCGAAAGATACTTATTATATGTATCAGGCGGAATGGACGGATTATAAAAAAGCGCCCATGGTGCATCTGCTTCCTTATTGGGATTTTAATGAAGGTCAGTTGATTGATATACGCGTATGCAGCAATGCACCTGAGGCAGAGGTGTTTGTAAATGAAAAATCGCTGGGGAGGGTACGGATAGACCATGCGCACGGTGAGGTGCTGTTTCCAAGCTTTCAGGTGCCTTACGAGGCTGGGTGCATTAGGGCGGCTGCCTATGATGAAAATGGAGCGGTGATTGCGGAGGATATACATAAATCTTTTAAAGACCCGGCGCGTATCACGCTGCGGGCTGACAAGAGTGAGCTTAAGGCGGACGGTGAGGATTTGGTGTTTGTAGAAATCGGCATGGCGGACGAGGAGGGAAATCCCGTGGAAAATGCCATGGATTATGTAGAGGTAAACGTCACGGGAGCAGGGCGGCTTGTAGGGCTTGACAATGGCGACAGTACGGATTATGACCCCTATAAAGGAACGATAAGAAAGCTCTTTAACGGAAAGCTTCTGGCAATTATCGGTGCAAAATGCGAAGCGGGAGAGATTACGGTTACGGTGCGTCCCATGGAAGAAGGAAGGGTGCAGGCAGAAACGCTTTTCCTAAAAGCAGTGGAAGCTAATGCCAGAGAGGGCGTGTCTGCCCTGATGGAAAACAGCCCCATGAAACTTGTGACAGGAGCGTCAGGTATAACGCCGGTGAGAAGGATTGCTCTTGTCAGCGGTGACGGACAGAAATTTAATGAAGATAAAAGGGATATTGTAGTGGGCGCGTATCTGTATCCGGCGGGTGCTGAGCAGAAGATAACTTTCTCTGTGGTAAACGATATGGGAATCCAGTCGAATCTGGCTGAAGTAGAGCTGCTGGATGGCATACCGGACAGAGCAGAGGGCAAATTTGCAGCCGGCACGGACGATTTGACCGCCGAAGGCTTGCGGCGTCCGGCTGCGTGCTGCCGTGTTCATGCAAAAGGTGACGGCGACTTTAAGCTGCGTGCTTCCGTTGACAACGGCACCGGAACCATAAAATTAATTTCCCAGCTCGAGTTCACGGCAGAAGGGCTTGGAGAGGCGTATATCAACCCGTATGAATTCGTGACAGGCGCATTGTACAACTGCTTTGCAGGAGATGTGGGCGGATTTAGCGAAAAGAGTGTGGCAATGGCGCAGGAGGGTGTAAGCGAGGTTGGTTACAGGGGGCTTGATTTTGGAGCATATGGCTCTGATGAAATTACCCTGCCGATTTTTACCCAGAATGACGACCCGCATTTTCTGCAGATATGGGAAGGTATGCCGGAGGAGGAGGGGAGCGAGCTGCTGGCGGATGTGGTCTATCAGAAGCCTAGTATTTGGAATGTTTACCAGCCGGAGACGTATAAACTGAAAAGACGGGTGAAGGGTGTCACTACAATTTGTCTTGTGGCGAAAAACCAGCGCTATTTTATCAAAGGCTTTACCTTTACAAAGCTGCAAAAAGCGTATGAGAAGCTTTGGGCGTCGGAATACAGCCGGATTTACGGGGATACCTTTACGGTAGCGCAGGAGTCGGTTGAAGGCATCGGCAATAATGTCTCGCTGGAGTTTGAAGATATGGACTTTTTAGACAAGGGCTTTGAACAGCTTACCATTTGCGGGCGCAGCAAGCTTCCGGTCAATTCCATTCATATCCGTTTCTTCTATGAAGACAGGGAGCCGGTGAACCAGCTTGTAGAATTCCCTCACAGTGAGGAGTACACGGAGCGTACATTCCCCTTGGAGAGCTGTAAAGGAAAATGCCGCGTTGGATTTATTTTCCTGCCGGGGTGCGATTTTGACTTTAAATGGTTCCAATTCTCATAAATGATTTTCTGATTTGTGCCGATATAATAGTTAACCCTTATTTTACCAATAAGCGGAAAGTGAGGGAATAACTGTTGTGGGGAAGGAACCCCGGTTAAAGCGCATAACAGCGTTTTCTCATGCAGACAAGGAGGTGCGGCATGAAAATCAAACAAAGCGCCGTCGCAATGGCGTCACAGAGGGAGGCATCGCAAAGCTATGACCTTAGCGTAACTGCCACAGGTGACAGATTTTGGGTGAACGGCACAACTTCGCAGGCATCCAAGGAGAAGGAAGCATCAGCCTTTTTTGGCTGGTCGTCGCAGCCGGCGACCTTAGAGCTTTCGAAGGAGGCAAAGGAACAGGAGGCTTCGGAGAAAACAAAGGACGGCTCTTACCGGAAAAAGGACAAGAACAGACCGATTCCGGAAAAGGAAGGGCAAAAGGCAGGATTTATTGACGAGCTGACGGGACAGGCGAAAAAGCAGCCCGATTGGGAAACGGAAGAAAGCTTCAAACTGAAAATGATGAGGCGGCTTTTTGAATCCCTGCGCGGCATACAGGGCAATAAGCGTCCCAATTACATGGGCTGGGGAAAGAAAACCCAGCAGACGTTTGGCTTCCGCATGCAGTCCTGGCAGCGAACTTCGGCTTCCATTGAGGCTGTCAGTATAAAGGCTTCGGCAGGCAGCAGGGGGACGACGGCAAAGGTAGGCGCCGGACACTGGGAGGAGCGTGTGACCACGTCTAAAATCTTTACGGACAGGGAGGTTACTTCTTTTTCAACGTTCGGATCGGTGGAAACAGCCGACGGAAGAAGTATTCACTTCAACTTGAACCTGGAAATGTCCAGAGAATTTACGAGCGCAGTCGGGATGGAATATGCCAGAAAGACGTTCTGTATCGACCCGCTGGTTATCAATTTGGAAGGCAATCCCGCGTCTTTCTCGGACCAGACCTTCTTCTTTGATTTGGACAGCGACGGCAAAGCGGAAGAACTGTCTTCACTGACCGGCGGCAGCGGTTTTTTGGCGCTGGACTTAAACAATGACGGCGTCATCAATGACGGAAGCGAGCTGTTTGGCACAAAGAGCGGCGACGGCTTTAAGGACCTTGCAGCGTATGACAAGGACGGAAACGGCTGGATTGATGAAAACGACGAGGTGTTTAAACACTTGAAGGTATGGACAAAGAACGCGGATGGAAGCGACCGCCTGATTGCGATTGCGGATGCGGGAGTCGGCGCCATTTACCTCGGGAATGCCTCCACGGAGTTTTCGGTAAATACGCTGGATACCAACCGGACGCAGGGAATTGTCCGCAGCACCGGTATTTTCTTAAAGGAAAGCGGTGCGGTCGGTACGATACAGCATGTGGATTTGGTGGTTTAAAAAATAAGCAGAGATAAAAGGACTTTCGGCAAATGCGCCGGAAGTCCTTTTTTACAGGAGTGTCAATAGAAAGACGCAAAAGGCAATTTAGATAAATAAGTACTTGACTATACTGCTGCTGTATGGTTTATGATAGGATATAGTAAGTCCTGTACAAGCGAAACATGACGAAACAGGATGATGAAGCGTTGGGCGTCAAAAGCCCTGCCGCTTTGTGGATGGAGAAAGGAAGAATTATGCCGACGGATAAAAGCAAGGGGCTCTCGCTCTTAAAAAAGGGACAAAAGGGTATTGTACATGCCGTGTTCAGCCGCTTTGGGCTGATTTTACTTATGCTTGTTGTGCAGGTATTGATTTTGCTGGGCATTTTTCAGCGGTTTGAGGAGTTTCTGCCTCATATTATGGGCGGAGCTGCCTTGTTTACCTTTATTATGGTGATTTATCTTTTAAACAGCAGGATTAATCCCACGGCAAAAATTACGTGGCTGATTGTGATTATGCTGTTGCCCGTGTTTGGCGTGCTTTTGCTTTTGTATACACAGAGCGATATCGGACATAGGGCGTTAAAGATGCGCATTGACTGGATTATTAAGCATACAAAGGAAGAGATTGTGCAGCAGAAGGAGGTTGTGGAGTCGCTTTCTAAGGAAAATGCAGGAGCGGCTGCCTTGGTGCATTATATGGGCAGGAGCGGCTGCCATCCGGTGTATGACAAGACGGCGGTGACATATTTTCCTCTTGGAGAAGATAAATTTGAAGAGATGCTGCGGCAGCTTGAAGCGGCAAAGCATTTCATTTTTATGGAATATTTTATTGTGGACGAAGGGGAAATGTGGGGCAGGGTGTTGGAAATCCTGGCAAAAAAAGCCGCAGAGGGCGTGGATGTCCGCGTGATGTATGACGGCACCTGTGAATTTTCGCTGCTGCCGCGCAATTATCCGAAGAAACTGAAGGCATTGGGAATCCGTTGTAAGGTGTTTGCGCATGTATCGCCCTTTGTCTCCACCCACTACAATTATCGCGACCACAGAAAAATTTTGGTGATTGACGGACATACCGCCTTTAACGGGGGCGTAAATCTTGCAGATGAATATATCAATAAAAAATCAAGGTTCGGGCATTGGAAGGATACTGCCGTTATGCTGCAGGGAGAGGCAGTCAAAAGCTTTACTTTGATGTTCCTGCAGATGTGGGGGATTGATGAGAAGGAGCTTGGGACGGCGCAGTTTCTTTCTTATCCGGCGCAGCCTGTGGAGGCTGCAAAGGGTTATGTGATTCCTTATGGGGACTGTCCGCTTGATAATGACAAGCTGGGGGAGAGGGTTTATATGGATATTCTCAATAGGGCCCTGTCCTATGTACATATTATGACGCCATATTTGATTCTGGACGGGGAGCTGGAGACGGCGCTGAAGTTTGCGGCGGAGCGGGGTGTCGATGTCGCGCTGATACTGCCGGGAATTCCCGACAAGGCAATTCCCTACGCGCTGGCAAAAACGCATTATGCGTCTTTGCTGGAATCGGGCGTAAAAATATACGAGTATACACCCGGCTTTGTCCATGCCAAAGTGTTTGTCAGTGACTTGCGGGAAGCGGTAGTCGGTACTATCAATCTGGATTACCGCAGTCTGTATCATCATTTTGAGTGTGCAACCTACCTTTATGGCACGGACTGTATTGCGGATATCGAGGCGGATTTTCAGGCGACGCTTGCAAAATGCAGGCGGGTCTCCAAAGAAACGATTCGCAAGGAAAAATGGCGGGTAAAGCTTTTGGGGCGTCTGATGAAGGTCATTGCGCCGCTTTTGTAAGCCTGTGAGCGTCAGCGGACAGGGATTTCAATCTGCACAATATAATCTTCAATCCGGTCGATTACATTTTCGTTGAGTCCCATTTCGTAGGAAAAACCGGAGAGTTTCAGCTTGTGTTTTTTAGCATAAGCAAGAATTGCCTGATAACGCAGGGGAATTGTGTCCCAGTCTCCCTTGTGAAAGGCTCTCAAATATTTACCGGCGGGCTGTATATGCAGTCCGTCTTTTTGTTTGAGAAAGGGAATTTCAATAAAAAGTTTGGAATAATCGTCAAAATTGCCATTTTGCAGGCTGGAGACGGAAATCATGGAACCGTAGAGAGCGTCGTGTAAGCGCCCGAGTTTGTATTTTTCCGTTTCAGCCGTAATCATTTCTACTTCCTCATAAAAGGAGGTGTCTTTGTCAATATCCACGGTGACGAGACAGCGTTCTTCCTTTTCAATGATATCGATTGCGGATAAATCCATTGTCAGCAGCGTTTCCATATTCTGATGATAGACACACAGGTTTTTCCTGACCGCCTGCAGGTGAAGGATGCTGTGGTCCAGCGCGGCTATTTTTTCTGCTAAAAGCGCTTTCATGCCTGCAGCGGAACGATTTTTCATAAAGGCCTGTATTTCCGCAATGGATACGCCCAGTTCCCGCAGCAGCAAAATAGTCTCCAAAACAGGGCTTTGGTGGTAATCATAGAAGCGGTATCCGTTTTCCGGATGAATGGCGGCAGGCGTAAACAATCCGATTTCGTCATACCACATCAATGTCTTTTTGTGAATGCCGTGCATGGCAGCAAATTGTCCTATGGTGAGAAGTTTTTCTTTTTGATTCATAAGCACCTCGTTTCTTGATAAATTAATTATATCTTATTAACCACTATTGATACAACTTTATTATAGCACTTTAGGAGTTTGACGGAGATATTCGATTTGATGAAGGCGGTGTATTTACCGACAATGGTTATATTTTAGAGGGCATACCGACTGTACTTCGTATTTGAAAAGGTCGGGGTACTGTAAATTCCATATTTCAGTAATACTTAGGTATATGGGCTTTCACTATCAAATCTAGTACTCATTTGCTGTCGATTCTACTATATCTCTTTTTTATTTCCTCAATTATACCTTCTGAATATAGAGTTGCTTTTGCTGATTTTTTGCGTTGTCATAAATACACCGCTTTGCCTTGTGACTTATTGTATGTAGACTTTTAGTATTCACTCTCACTATATTATGTAATGTGGAGGATTACAAGTGTATGGACATAGTAAAAGTTTTTGGAAACAACTTGAAGAAATACCGCGTTGCCATTGGATTGTCCCAAGAAGCTTTTGCAGACAAATGCGGTATGCATCGTACTTATATTAGTGCCATTGAATGCTGTCGTAGAAGTATTTCTTTAGAGAATATTCAACGCATTGCCGATGCGCTTCAAATCGAAACATATAAACTATTTGTGGAGGAAGATTCAAATGTCTAGAGCAACCAAACCCAAATTGCCGCAGTTACTTGAAAGAAAACTAAGCAAAACGGGACAAACCCGTGGTGCTGATGATGATGTCATTTTTCAAAACCGAGTTTCACGTAGTAATACAGTGTTGATTCCCTTTCACCAGTGGCAGGTAAACCCACAATTAAGAAAAATATCCGACCAATTTGAATGTGGATACATAGTATTGATTTCTCCAACAGATTATTTTTCCAAAGACAACCCGATGAATTATATTGCCGAATATAATTTAACTTTAGGAGAAAATGCTCTAGTTTTTTATGAAACGCGTGCAGATTGGGACACTTATTTTCCGGATAACTATGGATGGACATATGCCGATAGCAGGCAGGCTCCTTTAGGTGGGCAATTTATTGCACGTGTTCCTGCCAATACTTCTATTGATGAAATTCGCTCTCAAAAAGTCAATCTTGGTTATACCACGCAATCTTTAAAAGGAGCTGGTATTCGATTATACGAATATGCTTCAAAGAAAACAATTAGAGAATGTAGGCTGCAATTAGAAGCTATATTCTGGTTATGTGTAGATGCTGTTGAAGCTATGACAAATAATGGTATGTCTCGTGAAGAGGCTGAATTGCGAAAACGTTTGGTCTTGGAAGAAGCCTTAGCACACGGATTATGCGATTTCGAAAAGTTGCGTTCAAAAAGAATTATCAACTCTCAAAATCACACGATTTGTCCGCTCTGCCTAAGAGAACTATCCGGAGAAGAGTTTCTCAATCGTTTAGAACAGCCAGAAGGAAGAGAGGTTCCCGATCTTACAGTGACGCAAGTAAACCTGTTTCATATAGAAGAACTAAAATATGGAGCATTTAATCATCGCCCATATAATCTTGGTTGGGGTTGTCATTTTTGCAATGTAGTAGTAAAAGATTCTGGTATATATCCTACGCTCAATTGGATGCAAGAAGTCATTGCTCAAAATAGAGAAGCTGGTTATTTGAAATAAAGTCAAATTATAAAGACCTAAGTGCAAAAAGCGCTTAGGTCTTTTGGCTATTTAATAATTTTCAAAAATTTATTACTATTTAAATTATTAGTTCCGAAGTCGCACCATTCTGGAGCAATTTCGAATAATATGGCTTTTCTACCTAAATTCATAGCGGCAATTCCGGTTGAGGCAGAACCGGCAAAACAATCCAAAACAATATCTCCTTCGTATGTGGTTGCTTTTATCGCATGTTCTAATAAATCTACAGGCTTTTCGGCGGGATGTTTTCCTCTATACTGTCGAACATTTTCAAAAGACCATATATCTGTAAATTCGACATCTTTATTCACATTAAATGGGCGTATTATATCTTCAAAATCTGGAATGTCAGGAACACCCGCTTCTGAAAGTACAGCTTTAAGTTTTTTAAATTGCACTTTACTCGGAATATTTCTTCCTGCTTCCCAATTTGCGACAGCCCCCCCATGATTCACTTTTCCATATGCGCCTGTTAATTCTGCTAATTTTATTGTGGACATTTTAACGCTTTTTCGCCACATTGTAAGTTGTTCTCCAAAATAGCTCTTAAACAAATTTCCTTCTGTAGCATTTTCAAGAAAAATAATACGCTCTGAATGGGGATACCATTGGCGCAGAGATTCCTTTTTCATTTTTTGTTTCCAACCATCATATCCCGGTGCATTAGGCTTTGTCCAAATAATTTCAGATAGCACGTTAAAGTACTCAGAGAACATTATCTGTAGCTGCGCCGACATGGCAGAAGAACAAAAACAAAAAATACTGCCATTATGTTTCAAAACTCTTTTCCATTCGTTTGCGTATTTTTTTAGCCATTCTATATATTCAGAATCTTTCAAAAAATTAGTATCTCCAATAATATTGCTTTTTTTGGTTGAATGGTATGGAGGATCAGTTAAAACTAGTGCGATGCTATGATCCGGTATTTTCTTTAGAAGCTCTAATGAATCACCGTTAACCAGAATAGCTTCATCTGTATTATAGTATTCACTGGAATATCTATTTCTGATTTCTGCAAAAATAGCCTCTGTATTCACTATAGTTCTCCCTCTGCTACAAACTCAACAATGTCACTTATATCACATTTTAATGCTCTGCACACTTTTTCCAAACTTTCCATTGCAACATATTCATTTCTTCCCATTTTTGCAACGATATTTGAACTAATACCTGCAATAGAAATTAAATCTGTTCTTTTAATATTTTTTTCTAAAAGAAGTTTCCATAACTTCACATAACAAACGCTCATGATTTTTCCTCTATTATTTATTGCGTAGTTTATTTTATCCTTAATCATTATATCATTGCATATCACGATACGTCAATAAAAAATCATCTTTTAGTGATATTTCAATATTACTAGTCCGTATAAAAATTTCTATAAATCCCCTTGACCGTACTGTTACTGTATGGTTTATGATACTGCCTGTAAAGAGAAATTGCAAGCAGCATGTGACGGGAATGCACGTATTGGAGACAGGATACGGCTTTGTCCCGAAGTGCGCGGAAGATGGAGAGGCATATGGAAAAACAAAATGTGTATGAAAAACCTGTTACTTTGAAAAATATCATGAAATTTGCCGTACCAACGATTGCCATGACGGTTTTTATGTCCTTTTATACGATGGTGGACGGTCTGTTTGTGTCCAATCTGATTGGCACAGATGCGCTTTCGGCAATCAACCTGACGGCGCCTGTTATTCAGCTTGTGACAGCCATTTCTACTATGCTGGCAACCGGCGGAAGCGCCGTAATTATGAAAAAGATGGGGGAGAAAAAGGAGGAGGAGGCAAGGGAGGATTTTACCTTTCTGATTCTGGTAAATATCATAGTTGGTTTTTTTATGTGCGGCATTGGGTATTTGTTGGTAAACCGGATTTTTGCGGGTATGAATTTGTCGGCGGATGTGGCAGAGTATTGCGCGGCATATTTGAATCGATACCTTTTGTTTACGGTGCCCATCCTGCTGATGAACAATTTTACACTGTATATGATTGCAAGTGAAAAGGCAACGCTTTCTCTTATTTGTTCTGTAGCGGGCGGCGTTTTGAATATTGTGCTGGACTATGTGTTTATTGCATGTCTGGACATGGGAATCAGTGGAGCGGCGACCGCCACAGGTCTGGGTTATTGCGTGACGGCTGTGACGGGATTAATAGTGTTTCGCAGAAAAAAGAGCCTGCTTCATTTTAAAAAACCGGTATGCCGTCTTAGGGTGCTTGCCGATGCAGCCGCGAACGGCTGCTCCGAAATGGCGACGGCGCTTGTCACCGGCATTATTACAATGATGTTTAACTGGACAATGCTTCATTACGTTGGGGAGAATGGCGTTGCCGCCGTCACCATCATTATGTATGTGCTGATGTTTGCAAGCTCCCTGTATACGGGATATTCCTATGGAGTGGCGCCCATGCTCAGCTTTTATTATGGGGAGAAAAACGGAGAAAAGTTAAAAAGGCTGGTGGCAGTCAGCTTAAAGGTAATAGCAGGTATCTCTGTGCTGACGGTGGCAGCTTCCTTTTTCCTGACAAAGCCGCTGGTGTCCGTATTTGCCCGTCCCGACAATCCTGTTTATGACCTGGCGGTAACCGGAAACAGAATATGTACGGCGGCATTGCTTTTTATCGGTTTCAACATCTTTGCCAGCGGGATGTTTACGGCGCTGTCTAACGGTGTGGTGTCGGCGGTTCT
This sequence comes from Lachnospiraceae bacterium, assembly GCA_013316825.1. Lineage (GTDB taxonomy): Bacteria > Bacillota > Clostridia > Lachnospirales > Lachnospiraceae > Acetatifactor. The sequence goes on from WSLY01000009.1 coordinate 55,048, forward strand.
GGCATTTTCGCGTTCTTTTGTGTTTATGCTGATTACCATGCTGGTACTGCCCCTCGTTTTTGGAGTCAATGGCATCTGGCTGGCGACGCCGGCGGCAGAGCTGATGGCGCTTGTCTTGTCGGCAAGTCTGTTTTTCCGGTATCGGAGGCGGTACGGATATTGACGGGGACAGGTTTTGTGGTTAAAAGTACGGATTAAAGGACAATGAAAATGTTATCCTTCCAATAGAGCGGCGGGGAAAGCCGCAGAAAGGAAGGTGACAGGCATGAAAGGTTATACAACATCAAGCGGCTACATGGGATATGTGGATGGTGATTATATCTTATTTGCCAGCGAAGAGGATTACAGAGAATATTTTGAATGCAATTCTGAAATATAAAAATGTAAAATATACTTGACATTTAATGTAAAGCCTACTATACTCAAAACGTAAAGCGGGCTTTACTTTTTGCATTTTTGAGGAAAGGAGGTATTATGCATACGAAAATACAGGAGTTGCGAAAGGAGAGGAAAATTACGCAGAATGAGCTGGCGGATGCGGTCAATGTTTCGCGCCAGACCATTATATCCCTTGAGAACGGCAGGTATAATGCCTCTCTGGTGCTTGCACATAAAATTGCACAGTTTTTTCAGGTGCGGATTGAAGATATTTTTGTTTTTGATGGAGAGGAGGAAAACTTATGAAGGGGCTTTTTTGTGTACACTGCAAGGCAAAAAACAACGAAGAGTACAGAGTGGTACTGCGAAAGAGGCTCATCAAGGTCAGATTGATGTGTATGATGGGGCTGCTGGTGATTGTAGGTGCGGCGGCGCTGTTTCATACGTTGCTTCAGGAAGCGGGGGAGTGGCATCAGGGCGCCGTATACGGGATGGGAACAGGGCTTATGCTCGGTTCGGCAGTAGCCATGTTCCGGATTCACAGAATTTTGTCGGATGAGGGGAAGCTGAAGGAGCAGCGCCTGAAGGAAACGGATGAGAGGGAGGTGGAAATCGGAAATCTGGCGCTTAGACAGACGGCGAAGCTTTTATTGCTGGTTATGTATATTTTGATGGTTTTCGGTATTTTAGTCTCAGAAGAATTATTAAAGCTGTGTTGTTTACTAATCGGCATTTTTCTGTTAAGCTATATAGGATTTCAAAGGTACTATGAAAGAAAGGTATAAGTGTAATGGGAAAACTGCCGGACAATAGAAAGTGTAACGCAGTGCGTTAAGGTTTTTACCAAATTAAAATGCCGCTTGAGCGGCGGAATGCGAGGAGATATGGAAGAGATATTAAAGGTGCAGGGCTTGAAGAAAACCTTTAAGCTGTCTGCCAAGCAGCAAAAAATTGAAAAAACCAATGAAAAGACCAAAGTGGCGGTGAATGACTTGTCCTTTATCGCATACAGAGGAGAGGTTTTCGGGCTTTTAGGACCCAACGGCGCCGGCAAGACGACGACGCTTCGTATGCTGGCAACGCTGATTAAGCCGGATGAGGGAGATGCCGTTTTGGACGGCGCAAGCGTAATGCAGAATCCGGAGGAGGTTCGCAGCAAAATCGGATTTTTGACCAGCGAGCTGAAACTGGAAGAATTTTTTACACCGAATTTTTTGTTTGATTTTTTTGCGGATTTGCATGGTGTGAGCACGGAAGAAAAAAATGCCCGCAGGGAGGAGCTGTTTGCCCGCTTTGGCATTGATAAGTTTGCGGAGGTAAAGGTAGGCAATCTTTCCACCGGTATGAAGCAGAAAGTGTCGCTGGTGATTTCGCTTGTACATGACCCTGATGTCATTATTTTTGACGAGCCGACCAACGGACTCGATGTCCTGACCGCCAAGGTGGTTACGGATTTTCTGGTGGATTTGAAGCAGCAGGGTAAGACTATCATTGTATCGACTCATATATTCAGCCTGATTGAGAAAATATGCGACAGAGTCGGGATTATTGTAGACGGACAGATGGTAGTCTGCGATACGCTGCAGGCAATCACGGAAGATAAGAGTCTGGAAGAACGGTTTTTTGAAATCTACGAAGAAAAGGTGGGTAGTATCGCATGAAGACAGATATGCTTACAATTATAAGAAAAGAATTTGCCCGGTTTTTTAAGGATAAGAATTTGGTCCTGACGACCATTTTGCTCCCGGGTGTTTTGATTTACCTGATTTATACCTTTATGGGAAATGGTATGATGAAGGAGTTTATGACTGACGAGGATTATGTGGCAAAAGCATATGTGCAGAATCTGCCGGATGAGCTTGCACCTGCGTTTGAACAGTTGTCCGCTGAGTGGACGGTGGTTTCTGATGCGGAAATCGAGGACACTAAGGCGCTGATTGCAGATAAGGAAGCGGACGTATTGATTGTATTCCCCGCAGACTTTTCTGCAAAGGTTGCCGCGTATGATGTTACGGGTGGGGAAACGGCTCCTAATGTAGAGATTTATTTCAACTCTACGGAGACGGAATCTTCCAACTTGAAGGGTATTTTGGTAGAAATACTGGACCAGTATGAAGCGTCCATGATAAATAAGTTTGACGTCAATGCAGGTGACGGCGTATATAACCTTGCATCCGAAAAGGATATGACGGGGCAGATTTTTGCCATGCTGCTTCCTATGCTGCTTATGACCTTTATGTTCAGCGGCTGTATGTCCGTGGCGCCTGAGGCGATTGCCGGCGAGAAGGAAAGAGGAACGATTGCGACCCTTTTGGTAACGCCCATGAAGAGGAGCGCGCTTGCTTTGGGAAAGGTTATCAGCTTAAGCTGTATTGCGTTGTTGTCGGGACTTTCCAGTTTTGTGGGAACTATGCTGTCCATGCCGAACCTGATGGGTACGACAGAAAGCGTGAATGCTTCTGTCTATGTGATTACAGACTATCTGATGCTTTTAGGAATTATTTTGACGACGGTGCTGGTGATGGTGGCGCTGATATCGATTATTTCCGCCATTGCAAAGAGCATCAAGGAGGCTGGCACGGCGGTATCTCCTCTTATGATTATCGTCATGGTAATCAGCCTTGTGCCGATGTTTGGCGGTGATGGGGAAAAGAGCCTTGCCATGTTCTTTATTCCGATTTATAACAGTGTGCTGTGCATTCATGGTATTTTTTCCTTTACTTACCAACCCGTATGGATTGTTATTACGATTCTTATGAATCTCATATATGCGGGCGTGTTGTCATGGGTACTTACCAAGTTGTTTGACAGTGAGAAGGTAATGTTCTCCAAATAGGCTGCAAGGAATATGGATGCGGGACGCGGCTGGAAAGGGGGGATGTCTGGGCAGGCATACCCCCCTTTTTGACTGCGGAAATCCGTAAAGTTTTCCTGTGCGCTGCTTTGTGATGGTAAAAAGGCAGCGGAGAGGGGGAGTAATATGGAAAGTACGATAGGAGTAACGGTTTGGTTTGTATCAATACTCATATGGCAGTGGTATGCGCCGGTGTGGTCAGCTTTTACGAGGAATGTATGCACCATTATGATTTGCATTGCCGATGTGGTTTTGTTTTTTGTGCTGCTTCGGTATTGGAAGGTATCCTTGATTTTTCCGGTAATCGGTGCGGGAGTGTACTGGCTGATGGAGCTTTTTCCGCGGAATCAGGAAAAGCTGTCCCAAAGGCGGGATAAAGTTACCTTTTTGCAGGATATTCTGTTTTGTGCGGGAGGGTTTTGGCTGGGTGTGCAGATGATGCTTGTAGGAGTGCAGGGAAGGTGATGGTATTCTTTCCTTGCTGCATATCAACCAGTTGAACCGCAGCGGCTGTTTCTATTGCCATTAAGGTAAGCGGTGCCGGACATTGTGCTATAGAAAGGCCTTCTTGTCTGCTATGATATATATGGTTGTCATAATCCGCAAGCGTCAGCATTTCTCCTGAAACAATACGAGGTTGTACCCTGTCTCCGTTTAATATATAAATGCCGCCGCAGGTTACGGAGACTTTTTCATAATTTGCGATGTTCTATGGAAGGATATAAAACAACGGTATTTTATTTTTGCAAGTCCCGAGTTGACAGGAAAGAAAATTTATGCTACCCTAATCCAAACAGCAAAACGCAATGACGAAGAGAGTACTCATGGAATGCTTTTACAGAGAATCTTCCGATATGGCGCGCTTGTAAGAGTGCCGCCGTGGAAGCTGAGAGGAAGAAAACGCGGCAATGGGGAACATGGCTTCCGAGCAGTGCACCGAGCGGCGGAAAGCATATTTGACACCAGTGTCATAAAATGCATATCTGCGGTAAGGCTGCAACAGGTCCGCCTGTTATAGCGGAGGGTGTTGTCTGACACTCACAGAGGTTCTTTTCGTGAGGAAAGAATAAAAAGAAGTGGTAACGCGGATGCATGTCCGTCTTCTTACGCCGTAAGGTGCAGGAAGGCGGATTTTTTGATTGCGAAACTCAGTGATTATACAAGGTGCACAATTCGGAACCGGCAAATAGGAGTTTCGCAATTACCTAACTGACAGGCACATGGAAAGGAGAAAGATGGAAAGAGAAAAGTATTACATTACGACAGCGATTGCCTATACCTCGGGCAAGCCGCATATCGGCAATAATTATGAGGTAGTGTTGGCTGACAGCATTGCCAGATATAAGAGGGCACAGGGATATGACGTGTTTTTTCAGACGGGAACGGATGAGCACGGACAAAAAATTGAGCTGAAGGCGCAGGAGGCAGGTGTGACGCCGAAGGCGTTTGTGGATAATGTGGCGGGCGTGATAAAGGATTTGTGCGATATGCTTCATGTTTCCTATGATAAATTTATCAGGACAACGGATACAGATCATGAAAAGCAGGTACAGAAGATATTTAAAAAGCTTTACGAGCAGGGGGATATTTACAAGGGCGCGTATGAAGGGCTTTATTGTACGCCCTGCGAATCTTTCTGGACGGAGTCTCAGCTTGCGGATGGGAAATGTCCCGATTGCGGCAGGGAGGTAAAACCGGCAAAGGAAGAGGCGTATTTTTTCAAAATGAGTAAATATGCCGACAGGCTGATAGCGCATATCAACGCGCATCCGGAATTTATACAGCCGGTATCCCGCAAAAATGAAATGATGAACAATTTCCTGCTGCCGGGACTGCAGGATTTATGTGTTTCCCGTACTTCTTTTAAGTGGGGAATCCCTGTGGACTTCGATGAGAAGCATGTGGTTTATGTATGGCTGGATGCGCTCAGCAATTATATTACCGGCATCGGCTATGATGCGGGCGGCGAGAGCACGGAGCAGTACAAAAAGCTGTGGCCGGCAGACTTGCATTTGATAGGAAAAGACATTATACGTTTTCATACAATTTACTGGCCGATTTTCCTGATGGCGCTGGGAGAGCCGCTGCCGAAGCAGATTTTCGGACACCCGTGGCTCTTGCAGGGGGATGGAAAAATGAGCAAATCGAAAGGAAATGTCATCTACGCGGACGATTTGGTGGATTTTTTTGGTGTGGATGCGGTTCGGTACTTTGTACTGCACGAAATGCCTTTTGAAAATGACGGCGTAATTACATGGGAATTGATGGTGGAAAGATTAAATTCCGACCTTGCCAATACGCTGGGCAATCTTGTCAACCGTACCATTTCCATGACGAACCAGTATTTTGGCGGCGTGCTGACCGGCGGCAGCAGTACGGCGGAGGAAGCGGCTTTGGATAATGACTTAAAGGCGGTGGTAATTGGCGCTCTGCCAAAGGTTTCAGCCAAGATGGAGGAACTGAGGGCAGCCGATGCATTGACGGAAATTTTTGCCTTGTTTAAACGGTGCAATAAGTATATTGACGAGACGGAGCCGTGGAAACTGGCGAAGCAGGAGGACAAAAAGGAAAGGCTTGCCGCAGTGCTCTATCATCTGGCGGATAGTATTGTGACGGGTGCGTCGCTTTTGGCGCCGTTCTTACCGGAGACGGCGGAAAGAATAGCAAGGCAGTTTCACACAAATCTCAGAAGCTTTGACGAGCTGGATAAGACAGGGCTTTATCCAAAGGGCAATGCAGTAACAAAGGAGCCGGAAATTCTCTTTGCCAGACAGGATATTAAAAAAGTAAAGGAAAAAGCGGATGCAATGTATGCGGCAAGGCGGGCAGAACAGGAGAAGGCTGCCGCACATGCCTCAAATCTGCAGGGGGCGGAAAATAAAGGAAATGCGGCAGGCGCGGGAGCCGCACAGCAGGAAAGCAACGAGGCGGACATGGAGGCAAAGCCGGAGATTACCTATGATGATTTTGCGAAGCTGCAGTTTCAGGTAGGAGAAATCATTGCCTGCGAGGCGGTGCCGAAGTCGAAAAAGCTGCTCTGTTCGCAGGTCAAAATCGGCAGTCAGGTGAAGCAGATTGTATCCGGCATCAAGGCGTATTACACACCGGAGGAGATGGTAGGTAAAAAGGTGATGGTGCTGGTGAATTTAAAACCTGCAAAGCTTGCCGGCGTTGTATCTGAAGGAATGCTGCTTTGTGCCGAGAATGCAGAGGGGCAGCTTGCGCTTATGACACCGGAGAAGGATATGCCGGCGGGCGCAGAGATATGTTAGTGTACTAAATTTATCGAAAATTCCCGATAAAAATGTTTCGCAGGGTAATAAAATTGTTAAATTTATATGAAACCACTTAAAAAATGTTAGGGAATAGTGTATAATAATTGCATGGTGTGCTTTTGGACACCATGCAATTTTGATGTAGACGAAGAGAAGGGGATAGCGAGGGAATGAAAAAAGAAGAATTTTATTTTGATTCCAGAGACAATCACTCTCGGATACATGCCGTCAGGTGGACGCCGGATGTTGGCAATGTCGTGGCTGTCGTACAGATTGTGCACGGTATGTCGGAATATGTCGAAAGGTATGAGGAAGTGGCTGCATTTCTGACAGAGAGAGGATTTGTTGTCACAGGTGACGACCATCTGGGTCATGGAAAGAGCGTGCCGGAGGGAGGGCTTCAGGGTTATTTTTGTGAGCAGGACCCGGCAACGGTAGTAGTACGGGATGTGCACAGGCTGAAAAAAATGACACAGGAGATATACCCGGGAGTGCCATACTTTATTTTGGGTCACAGTATGGGTTCTTTTATTCTCCGAAATTATATTTGCAGATATGGTTCCGGCATTGACGGTGCGCTGCTTGTGGGAACCGGTATGCAGTCCAATGCACTTTTGTGCCTTTCCAAGGCGACGGCAGCCGTGGTAGGATTTTTGAAAGGCGCAAAGCATCCCAGTCGTTTTATTGACAAGGGTGCCTTTGGCGGCTACAATAAGCGTATCCAAAGTGCTGTAACGGATTTTGACTGGCTTTCGCGGGATTCTGACAGGGTGGAAGCGTATATTGCCGATAAAGATTGCGGCTTTATCTTTACGGTAAACGGCTTTAAAACGCTGTTTGAATTGATAGCAAGAGCAAAAAAACGGGAAAATCTTTTAAAAATTCCGAAAGAACTGCCGGTTATCTTTCTTTCGGGAGAAGACGACCCTGTGGGAGATTACGGAAAAGGGGTAAAAAAGGCATATCAGTCGCTTGTGGATGCAGGGCTTGCGGATGTGGAAATAAAATTGTATCCGCAGGACAGACATGAGCTTTTGGGAGAACCGGACCGTAGGAAGGTGATGGAAGACATAGAAATATGGCTGACAAAGCACCTTGCCATTCGAAGCGAAATTTGATATGATTTACAAGGGAAAGTTTCGGACGGCAGCCCGACAGAGGGGATAAATTTTTAATTATGAGGAAAATGGATAAGGCGCTTTACCGGATACGGTGGGCGACTTCTGAGGACTGGCAGGCGGTCATGGACATGGTCTGGCGGACTTTTATGCAGTTTGAGGCGGGGGATTACACACAGGAAGGAATTGCCAGCTTCTGGGATTTCATTACTGACAACAGGCTGTACAGGATGTTTGTGGAGGGCAATTATCCTATGCTGGTGGCAGTGGACGGAAGCAGAATTATCGGGCAGATATCTGTCAGGAACGGCAACCATATCTCACTTTTATTTGTGGATAAGGATTATCACAAAAAGGGAGTGGGACGCAGTTTGGTGGAACGAATGGCAGAATATCTGAAAAAGGACCGGCATGAGATTTATATGTCAGTCAAGGCGGCTCCATATGCGCTCGGTTTTTATTATAGGGTGGGCTTTCATGCCTGCTCGCCGGAGGAGGAATATTCCGGTATCCGCGTGACGTCTATGGAAAAGTTCCTGTAATGGCAATTATGAATTACGGTAAAGAACAGAACGGAAGGTGCTTACATGGGTAAATGGTTTGATATTGAAAGTCCGCTGATTCAATTTCTCAATAAAGTGGCGGATTTGATGTGGCTGAATATTCTGACGTTGCTGTGCTGTATTCCCATTATTACGGTAGGAGCTTCACTTACTTCTGCACATTATGTGGCTTTGAAACTGCACCGCAATGAGGAAGGATACATCACAAAAGACTTTTTCAGGTCGTTTAAAATGAACTTTAAGCAGTCAACAGCCATATGGCTGATTATACTGCTTGTGCTGGTTGTTTTCAGCGCAGATTTTTACATTATGAATAACGTGGAAGAAGTCAAAATTCCGACGGCATTACAGGTGGTGATTATGGCAATTGCCATATTGTTCCTGTTTATGGTCTTATGGGTATTTGCAGTGCAGGCAAAATTTGTCAACACGATTACCAAAACCATCAAAAATGCGTTTGCCCTGAGTGTGATTCAGATACCCAGAACGATTCTGATGGTGATTCTGTACGTGCTGCCGTATGTGCTCTGTATCTTTAGTCTGAGGCTGTTTCCTGTTATACTGGTACTGGGGATATCCGTTCCGGTGTACGTGAGCGCCATGCTCTACAATAAAATGTTTAAAAAACTGGAAGACAAAATACTTGAGAGGCTCGAGGGGGAGAATACTGCAAAAGACGGTGAAGAGCCTTTAGAAGAAGAAAAAGACAAAATATTTAGCGACAAACCGATTCTTGAAGAAACAGAAAAGAACTGAGGATGTGCTGGATGAGGGATTCTGGGGATTGCAGCCGCTTAAGCGGCGGAATGAGAGAAGAAAATGAAAGGTAAACGCATAAACAGAAATGTGACACAATGGCTGGTTCCCGTGTCTATACTGCTTGTGGTTTTTGTTGTATTGTTAGTACGGTTTACCGTACAGGGCAAGCGGAAGGAACGCTCAGATGCCGAGGAAAAAATGATTACCATGGTACAGGGCTACGCTGCACAAATGCAGATGCTTTTGTATGGCGTTTCAAAGAGTGCAGATTCGGCGGCCGCTTACATGGCGGCGGATGATGATGCACAGTGGGAAGCAGTGCTGGCGGCAGTTTGTGGCAATGAAGAGGTCTATGATGCGGTAATCTGTGATACAAGCGGTGCAGGATACCGGCTAAGCGGTGAAAGCGTCAATCTGACAGGAACGGAATACTTTGAAACTATTTCTGTGGAGACGGAAACAATTCTCTACGTGGCGGATGACGGTATTTCGGGACAGCCGGCGATATTGGTAGCCGCTCCCGTGATACAAAATGAGAGCGTCGTGAGTTATGTACTTTGTTATGTGGATGTTACAAGGTTTGAAAAGCTGGTAAAGAATACACATTTAAATTCCAATACCTTTTATATGCTTTTAGAGAATTCCGGACAGATTGTAGATGTGGCGGGCGGCACCAAAAGTCCTTTGTGTATAGAAGCGGGAAATTACTTTACGTTTCTGCGGGAAGAACAGGATGGAAAGGTGATAGACCGCCTGTATTCACGTGTACAGAATAAAAATTCCGATATTACTTATCTGAAGATGCAAAAGGATGCAAGGGGTCTGGTTTACGCACCGGTGGGCATAGGGAACCTTACGCTGCTGGCCGGAATTGAGAAATCGTATATCGATTCCGTGGTGAAGCATAACTGGTCTCCTAATAATGCTATGGTCTGGCAGATTGTGATTGTGTTAATTTTTTTTGTGGGAGCGGTATTAACCATCTATATCATATCGCAGATGAAGAGTAATGAGAAAGGAAAGGAGCTTGCCAATAAGGCGGATACGGACCTTCTCACGGATTTGCTCAATAAGATGGCAACAGAGAGGAAGATAAAAGAACACATTGCGGAGCATCCGGGAGAGATGGGTCTTTTATTTGTCCTCGACATCGACAATTTTAAAAAGATTAACGATACCATGGGTCATGCATTTGGCGACGAGGTGCTGCGGACGCTTGGCTGGCGGATTAAAGCGGAGTTTCGTGCCACGGATATTGTGGGACGTACCGGAGGCGATGAGTTTACCATATTTTTGTGTAATATGAAGTCGGAAGAAATTATTCGGGCGGAGGCAAGCCGTGTAGAAAAGTTTTTCAAGGATTTCAGGGCAGGAGAGTCTGTCAAGTATTCTGCAACGGCAAGTATTGGCGCGGCGATATTCCCTACGGATGCCAAAGATTTTGAAGGACTTTACAAGGCGGCAGATAAGGCGCTGTATACGGCTAAAAAACGCGGCAAAAATCAGTTGGCATTTTATGGAGATACAAAATAGCATTGATTTTGTACAACATGTATAGTAAGAAAAGAGTTTTTTGGTCAACTTGTCGATAAAAAATGAAAAAAGTGGTGATTATAAGCAAAATTTACAATCATAAAGGAAATCTTTGTGTAATAGTGGTATGGCGGTAATGAAGATTTTCCTATATACTTAGAATTAGTTAGTGGTACGTAAGTATCTTTTAATGAGAAAGGAGTTTTACAATGGCAAGTTTATCTTTAAAGAATGTTTGCAAGGTATATCCCAATGGCTTTGAGGCAGTTAAGGATTTTAATCTTGAAATTGCAGATCAGGAGTTCATCATCTTTGTAGGTCCTTCCGGATGTGGTAAGTCTACCACACTTCGTATGATTGCAGGTTTGGAAGATATTTCCTCCGGCGAATTAAAAATTGGCGACAGAATCGTAAATGACGTGGAGCCTAAGGACAGAGATATCGCGATGGTATTCCAGAACTACGCTCTGTATCCTCATATGTCCGTATATGATAATATGGCGTTTGGTCTTAAATTGAGAAAAGTTCCGAAGGACGAAATCGACAAGATGGTTAAAGATGCAGCTAAGATTTTGGACCTGACTCCGCTGCTTGACAGAAAGCCGAAGGCTCTTTCCGGTGGACAGAGACAGCGTGTTGCCATGGGACGTGCAATCGTTCGTAATCCTAAGGTATTCCTTATGGATGAGCCTCTTTCCAACTTGGACGCTAAACTGCGTGTACAGATGCGTGTTGAGATTTCCAAGCTCCATCAGAGACTTGGCACCACCATCATCTACGTAACCCATGACCAGACAGAGGCTATGACCCTTGGTACCAGAATCGTTGTTATGAAAGACGGCGTTATCCAGCAGGTAGATACACCTCAGAATCTGTACGAGAAGCCTCAGAATCTGTTCGTAGCAGGATTTATGGGTTCACCGCAGATGAACTTCCTTGATGCAACCGTTGAGGTGAATGGCGATGTTGCAAGCCTGAAGATTGCAGGTCACAGCATTCCGCTTCCTCCCGCTAAGTCCAAGAAGCTGATTGACGGCGGTTATGATGGAAAGGTTGTTACCTTTGGTATCCGTCCTGAAGATATCTATGATTCTGCAACATACATTGAGTCTTCACCGAACAGTGTATTTGAATCTACTATCAAAGTATACGAATTGCTTGGTGCAGAAGTTTATCTGTATTTTGACATTGAGGAGTTCCCTGTAACTGCAAGAGTGGATTCCCGTACAACCTCAAGACCTGGCGATGTTGTGAAGTTTGCAATGGATGTAGAGAAGATTCACGTATTCGATAAGGAAACAGAGCAGGTTATTACCAACTAGTAAAAAAAGGAAGGAGGCGCGTTGTCGCCTCCTTTTTTTGATGCTTTGGGAATTATAAAATTTTTCTTTATGCCTTGCGGTCAAAATTAAAATAAGCTATGATTATAATATAGTTACCGGAACAATTATGATTATGAAAGGAAGAGGAGCATGATTTCTAGCCAGATTATTCAGACAAGCATTGAGGAATTAAAGACAATTACCAAGGTTGACTTTTGTGTCTATGATGTAAACGGCGGCTTGACGGCAGGCACAATGGATATGACGGAGATAAACAATAACCTTATAGTTGGTTTTGCAAAGTCGCCGGCAGACAGTCAGGTTATTGGCGCGCATCATCTTCTGAAGATTTTAGACGAGGGGGAGCTTTTATATGTACTTGTAGCACGCGGACTTAGTGATGATGTTTATATGGTAGGAAAAATTGCAGTCTGTCAGCTCCAGAATTTGATTATTGCATATAAGGAGCGTTTTGACAGGAATAATTTTTTCCAAAATCTCCTGTTGGACAATTTGCTTTTGGTTGACATTTATAATCGTGCCAAAAAGCTGCATGTAGAGGTTACAGCTCCCAGAGCGGTCTTTCTTGTAGAGACGAAAATGGAGAAGGATAGTATTGTCACAGAGCTTTTAAAGGAAATGTTTTCTGCGCATGGCGGGGATTACATTACAGCCGTAGATGAGCGCAGCGTGATACTGATAAAATCGCTGGAAGAGAATTATACGCAGGAAACGCTGAATCAGATAGCCAATACCATTGCGGATATGACGAATGCAGAGGCAATGCTGAATGTGAAGGTGGCATACGGTACGGTAGTATCTGAGTTGAAAGATGTATCAAAGTCTTATAAAGAAGCGAAAATGGCATTGGATGTAGGCAAGATATTTTATGCGGAAAAGAATGTAATTGCATATAGTACGTTGGGTATCGGACGCCTGATTTATCAGCTTCCTGTCAACTTGTGCCGGATTTTTATACAGGAAATTTTCGGAGATAATGTGCCGGAAGAGCTGGATGATGAAATGTTGGGTACGATTAACAAATTTTTTGAGAATAATCTGAATGTGTCCGAAACTTCCCGACAGCTTTTTGTACATAGGAATACGCTGGTGTACAGGATTGAAAAGCTGCAGAAAAGCACGGGATTGGACATTCGAACATTTGATGATGCGCTCACTTTCAAGATAGCGTTGATGGTGGTGAGTTATATGAAGTATCTGGATTCGCTGGAATATTAAGCGAAGAAAAAGGCATAAGTTTTTGCCTCTGCCGGAATATGAGTGAAAATATGTGAAAATAAGTGGCGCAAGCGGCTTTGTGAGCCGTCTGCGCCATCTGTTTTGGAGCGCAGCTTTCAATTCGGCGGCAACCGGCAGTTGCGCGGCTTTGGCAGTCTGATTAGTGCTCGCAGTTCAGGGCGCTCAGGCACGCGATAACCTTTTCACGGTATTCTGCGTGGTGCGGCATACCGTTTCCCAATCCGGCAAGTTTTGGAAGCTGGAGCTTCAGAAAGCGGTCGCCCGTTAAGGTGATGGAGCAATGGGTAGCGCCCATAAAGCCTTTCTTGATGATACAGCGCTGAATGTCGGTCAGTGGAAAACAGGCGCCGATATCTTCTTCCACCGTATTTCTCAGGTCGGCAATCAGCTCGAATCCATCCAAATATTCACGTTCCTCGCATTCGGCGACAAGCAAATACCGTTCCGTAATACCGACATAAACATCAAAATTTGAGCTTTTTTTCTTATTTACCTGAAGAGTATTGCCATGTATGCCTGCCAACAGTGTTTCTCCGTCAGGGATAAATTCCCCCAAAACCTGCAGCATCTTCTTTTCATCAAAAACGCCTGACATAAGCAAAGCCTCCTTTTTACATGATAATGGTCTTATGAAATTTTTAAGCTTTTACGTTTAGCAGCTCTTTTACAGCCTGCTCCACGGCATCGTACCGCGGCAGAGCAAGCTGCTCGGTCAGTGCACGATAAGGGTCAACCTCGTTAGAGAGTACCATTTTGGCAATTATAGGAGAGAATCAGCAGATTGGCAGGAAGGTCAGCCTGCTTCATATGGTTTTTGACAGCGGTCAGCAGAATAAGTTCAAATACCGCTTCTAAGTTGGTGTTTGCTGCTTCGTTGTAATGCAGGGCAATTTCTATCTTGTCATGCAATGACTTTCCCTTTGATAAGTCTACAAGCTGTGGATTTTGACTGAAAGAAATCAGGACAGATTGGTCTTTCCGATGCGGCTTAACATGCTGGAGGAACCGTCAGCGATGCAAAGCGTATTGCCTGTGCCCTGTACATAGTCGGGAAGTGAGCGCCAAAGCTCCTCCAATGTGGTATCAAGCGGTTGAATATGCCGAATAACATGTATACCGCTTCTGTCAGCCTTCACTTCAGAAGAAGCCCGATAGGAATGCACAATGTCGTGTGGGAAAAGTACATCTGCGTGAATTTGCCGCTGCTCATCATAACTTCTGTTATATTTAAATATTTTCTGAAAGCAGAAAACCCATAGCATTTCCTCCATCTGCGATTCGGATAAGCCGGATTCGAGAAAGTTCCTTTTTCCTGTGCTGCCAACTGCGTTATCGTTTTGAAAACAGGAGCGGCCGGAAAGGATTCGAACCTTTAGGACCATGAGAAAGTTGCTGTATGTGTCTTTGACAAGACACAATATTTTGTCCGCCAAAACAGCAAGACCGCAGCCGCTTCATACGTTTACTGTAGCATATAGCAGGAAGAAAAGCAATAAAAGCTGCGTTTGACATTCTTTGCCGATTATTTCCGTTATTTGCCGTATGATAATCAAAAAACAGGAATAGGAAGATGGCCTTAGGAATATAATGTAGAGATAAATCTACAGAAAATCGGGGACTTTTATGGTGAAAACGGACAAGGATTTTTATGACAGGAAAATTGTATATCTCGACTATCTTGAGAGAGGAGAAAAGGTTAAGAACGGCGGTTTTGTGAAATGGGAGACAAGGGGTAAGACAAGCCGGATACAAATACATATCAGAGGGCTGTATCCGACGGATACTCTGCGCGGAGAAATCCAGCTTATTTCCCGAAAGTCTGTGTTTACTGCCGACAGTGTCAAAATTAGCTTTGGAGCAGGCGAATATGTTGCGGTGTGGGATAATGAGAATTTGGCAGGGACGGCGGTCGGCTACGCAGAATGTGACGGTGTTCAGGTCAGACTTTCAGAAAGCAGGCTTCTTTTGGGACAGTGGAGAGAACGGAAAGCGCTGCCGCAAAGCGTAACGGAGGTATCTCAGATAATAGAGGAAGATGTATCGGAGAAGGCAGCGGAGAGTGCAGCACCGGCTTTTGAACCATACGTGCAAGTTGTGGAAGAGAGCGCAGAACGGAATGCACCAGCGGCAAAAGAAACAAACGCAAGACAGAAGGGCAATGCAGGAAAGGGAACGGAAACAGAGCAGAAAGCGGACATGGGTTGGGAAGCAGGCGCAAGGCAGGAAGAAAGTGCATGGCGGGAAGCGGATGCCATGCAGGAAGCCGGCACAGGGCAGGAAGCAAGCATAAGGCAGGAAACAGACACTGTGCAAGAAGCCGAACCAGAACGGGAAGCGGACACCGTGCAGGAAGCAAGCATAAGACAGGAAACAGACACTGTGCAAGAAGCCGAACCAGGACGGGAAGCGGACACCGTGCAGGAAGTAAATACACGACGGAAAACGGACGCCGACCGGAAAACCGGTATCGGATGGGAAATGAGTGCAGGCTGGGGAGCAGGCGTAAGGCAGGAAGATGGAGGGCTGATAACAGAAGCGAAAGAAACGGCAGAGATAAAGGTGGAAAGTGCTGTGGGGACCGAACCGGAAGTGATAAAAAGAGAAACAGCATCTGCGAAGGCTGGTAGTGGAAATGGCGGCAGAGGGGAAGGAAAGGAAGAGGGAAAACAAACAACCAAATGCGGCGTGCTGCTTTCCGGAGATAAGTGGGAACAGCTTAGCAGACAGTACCCGCATATTCATCCGTTTGGGGATGCGAGGGAATATCTTTCTATTACACCGAGAGACTTTATTATCCTGTCGCGTAAATACCAGAATCTGGTACAAAACAGTTTTTTGCTGCATGGATACTATAATTATGGACACGTGATTCTGACAAAAATCAAAGAAAGGGATGGAGAAAATTTTTATCTTGGCGTCCCCGGCGTATACTTCACAAGGGAAAAACAAGCGGCGCTTATGTTCGGCTTTGAAGGTTTTGAAGCAGGAACGGAACAGGCTGTGGATGGCGGATTTGGCTATTATATGAAACAGGTAGACATCTGAAAATCAGATGCCTTTCAAGTCAAAGGGCGGGATAAAGCTTTCGGATGCAGTCTCGCCCTCTTGCACGAAAGCGTTTTGAATACCAATAGAAAGGCAGTAATCTATCAGTGCATTGTATTCTTTGTGGAATACCCGCCGGTTTAGTTCCGGCATGTCGGAAAAAACACGCATGGGCGTATACTGATTCATAATGCTGAGATAAACAGCATCTTGGTAGGTATGGTAAAGATAGTTGACTACCTTTTTGGAGTCGGCAAGCCGTTTCGGGAGCAAAAGATGGCGCACAATAATGCCGCGTTTCAGCAGACCGGTTTTGGTATCCCATACAGGCTTTCCCACTTGGCGGAACATTTCCGCAATGGCGGCGCTGGCAACGGCAAAATAATCGGGGGCATTGGAATAACGGGCGGATAAACGGCTGGAAACATATTTTAAATCAGGCAGATAAATATCAATCAGGCCATCTAAAAGACGGAGGCTTTCTACCTTTTCATAACTTCCGGTGTTGTAGACAATGGGAAGAAAAAGCCCGTCTGCCTTGGCTTGCTTTAAGGCACAGATAATTTGGGGAATAAAGTGGCCTGGCGTTACCAAATTGATGTTACATGCTCCTTTTTCCTGCAATTCCAAAAATATGCCGGCAAGGTGTTTGGGAGTGATGGTTTTGCCAACGGTTCCCTCTGAAATGGCGATGTTCTGGCAAAAAACACAGTGCAGGGAACAGCCGGAGAAAAATACGGTTCCAGAGCCGGTGCTGCCTGAAATGCATGGTTCCTCCCACATATGAAGAGCAGCCCTCGCCACACGGAGAGAATTATCTTCGCCACAATAACCTTTCTGTCCGTTTTTGCGGTCTGCATTACATTCTCTGGGGCATAGTCTGCAGTTCATGCGGCTCCTTTCTAGGGCAATGTGTTTGCCTGCTTTCTTCCGATAAAAAGCGCATATCCGGTTTTTAGAGGACACTCCTACGCGATACTCCCCCTCCGGCTCCGCCAGGCGCCCTTGCGGCACATGAACGGTTCTGCTTAGTGCTGCTGTGTTCCCACCCTGACACGGTTCGCAGATGTCCATTGCGCAAGACCCAAACTTCATCACCGGAAAAGGAAGCCGCCATAGAAGCGCCCACCAAAACCCGTATATGCGACTGTTTTAGTATAGCGTGTTTGACGTGTGCTGTCAAGCAGTATGACAGTGCGCCTATTGTAATCTAAATAAATGTGAATGTGCTTCTGACAGGGGAACATATCATGGCGGACAGTGATAAAGATGCCGCAGAAAAAAATCTGGATGAAATGGCTTTGTTCTTGGCGCTGCTTAAAAGCATGGACAACTGACGGGAAACGGCGCGCCGTAGACGAGCAACAGCAGGTTTGCTGCAATAAAATATATGGGTACAAAACGCGTTTCGGTTGTGCTTTGACTGCTTTTTGGGGGAGGAATATGCTGATTCCGGCAAGCATTATTTTTTATCATTTTTTACCCTTATTTCTGCGCAGGGCAAGTTTATATCAAGCTTTTGCGGCAGCGGACTGCATAGCTTGAAAGGACTGCTACTGCCGATTGATGCAGCTTTCCTGCTCCTGCATATGTGCGCTTGCGGCGGATTCAATATCCATCTTTGCCGCCTCGTCTTTCAGATATTTATAAAATCTGTCTGCTGCAAGACTTTTTCCGCGCCCTTTATCCGATACCAGTCGTATGGAACGGATAGGAAGGCGGCAGTTTACAGGAATTTGCACCAGTTTCTTTTTGCGTAACAGCGGCAATGCCAGCTTTCTTGGTACAAAGCCGATTCCCAGATTGTTTTCAATCAGGGGCAGCATAAGGTCGGAGGTTGCAACCTCCATGTCCGGCTCAATATCCGTCCTGTGGGTTATAAAAAAGTTTCGGTACAATTCATAGGTTGCGCTTTCTCTGCCGAGACCAATCCACGGATACTTTTTGATGTCCTGCGGTTCTAACGGCGCTTTGCATAATTCCTTATACTGTGTGCCGCCTACAAGTATTTCGTTAAAATCCAGTATTTTTTCATTCAGGATGGTTTTGGGAGGGTCAAAGGGTGTTGTAAGCAATGCAAAATCCAACCTGCCGTTTATCAGTTTTTTTAGTATCTCCGGCGTCGTGTGGTTATGAATTTTTATTTTGATTTCAGGATACGCCGCCTTGAATCCGCGCAATGTATGTAACAGGAAAAGGTGAAGAGCTGTTTCCGTCGCGCCTATTTCTACTGTGCCGCACTGCGGCGAGTCCTGCCTGCATATCTCTTCCTGTCCGCTTAACAGATGTTTGTATGCAATTTCCACATGGGAAAAAAGCTGCTCTCCCTCCCGTGTCAAACTGATTCCTCTTGCTTCGCGGATAAAGAGCCTGCAGTTTAGCTGCGATTCCAGCAGCTTCATAATCCTTGTCACATTGGGCTGGTTGCTGCCCAATGCGGCAGCCGCCTTTGTCATGTTCCTATATTTTGCCACATAGTAAAATATTTTATAATATTCAAGGTTTATATCCATATGCTTTTTGTATTCCTGTAATGTAATATATATATTTTTCGTATTTTACAAAATGTATTATAATATATTTTCGGAAATATGTAAATGAAATGGGTGGAAATTTAGAAAGGATATGGTCTTATGAACAAGGATTTAACTGTGGGAAAGACAGAAAACATTTTATGGCGCTTCTGCCTTCCGCTGTTTGGCAGCATTGTTTTTCAGCAGCTCTACAATATAGCGGACAGTCTGGTTGCAGGGAAATTTATCGGCGAAAATGCACTGGCGGCGGTAGGAAACAGTTATGAAATCACGCTGATTTTTATTGCATTTGCGTTTGGCTGCAATATGGGGTGTTCTGTTATTGTTTCGCAGTTATTTGGCTCCAAAGAATATGGCAGGCTGAAAACGGCGGTGAGTACGGCATGTATTTTTAGCGCCATACTCTGCGGTATGCTGATGACTGCCGGTATTTTTGGATGCAGTCCGCTGTTGTATATTATGAAAACGCCGCCGGAGGTTTTTGCAGATTCCCGTTTGTATCTGGATATTTATATATATGGTCTGCCTTTTGTATTTTTTTATAATATTGCAACCGGTATCTTTTCCGCGTTGGGCGATTCCAAAACGCCGTTTTGCTTTTTGGCTGCATCCTCTACGGCAAATATTGCGGTGGATATTCTGTTTGTAAAAGTATTTGACATGGGCGTGGCAGGCGTCGCATGGGCAACCTTTTTGTGTCAGGGAATCAGTTGTATTCTGGCGTTCCTAAGCGTATGGCAGCGATTAAGAAAAATACCGGTTTTGGGGAAGCCGGCGTTATTTGACAGGGGGCTTTTGAAAAAAATTTTAGTGATTGCAATTCCGAGTATTTTACAGCAAAGCTTTATTTCAGTGGGCAATATTATGATTCAAAGCGTTATCAACGGATTTGGCACTTTTGTCATGGCGGGCTATTCGGCGGCGGTCAAGTTAAATAATCTGGTGATTACTTCTTTCACTACAATCGGCAACGGGATTTCCAATTTTACCGCCCAAAACTTTGGGGCAGGAAAGCAGGAGCGTATTCGGGAGGGGTTTCGTGCCGGTTTAAAAATGGTATGGTCCCTGTGTATTCCGTTCTGTATCCTGTATATTGTTTTTGGCAGATACTTACTGCTCCTCTTTATGAAGGAAGGTTCTGCAGGTGCCCTGCTGACAGGCAGACAGTTTTTATGGATAGTATCCCCATTTTATTTTGTAGTGTCAACAAAATTAGCGGCGGACGGAATCCTGCGCGGCATCAGCGCAATGCGTCAGTTTATGGCGGCTACCTTTACCGACTTGATTCTGCGGGTGGTTCTGGCTTTTGTGCTGTCTAATTGGACAAATTCTGCAATCGGCATATGGTGCGCATGGCCTGTCGGCTGGACGATTGCCATGGTATGCTCTGTTTTCTTTTACCAAAAGACGTGCAGGAGGGGATAGACGAAACCTTATAATCTGTGTTATACTTACTGCGTAAAAAATGCGGCTGCAGGTAATCGCAGGTTCTCAAACGGTGTGCCTAAGACCATCGAAGAGCTAAAGCAGTGGGCAGAGCAGAGCCATGTGCCGCTTGATAAGATGCGGGTGTATATAGGGGAGGATAACCGCAGCCCAAATGTATCGGCATTCGGATGACGACTATGATTGGGATTCCGACTGGCAAGAGCAGAAAAAGCAGCAAGGGTTTTTTTGATATGCTTGGAGAAAAAGGATATACTGAAAATAAACTATAAAACAGAAGTGTCGTTTGTGCGGCAGAATGGAGGAACTTTTAATGAATAAAAATGCATTTAGAAATCTTTCTTATGGCGTGTATGTTATCAGCACATGGGATAAAGGAAGAGCAACGGGCTGCACGGCAAACAGTGTGATGCAGATTACGTCCGAGCCTGCTACCGTGGCGGTCAGCATTAATCATGACAATTACACAAATGCCTGTATACAGGATACCGGCAAATTTGCCGTATCCGTGCTGGGCGAGCATTCCGAGCCTTCTCTGATTGGAACTTTCGGCTTCCGCAGCGGCAGGGACTGCGACAAATTTGAGGGCGTGGCGCATGAGGTGAAGAGCTGTCTGCCGGTGCTGTCGGATGCCTGCGCTTATATTGTCTGTGAGGTTATCGATAAGATGGAGACGGAGACACACACCGTCTTTTTAGGAAAGGTGCTCGACTGCGATATCGTGAAGCAGGATACTGCCATGACATATGCGTATTATCACAATGTCATCAAAGGAAAAAGCCCCAAGGCGGCGCCTACTTATCTGCCGGATTAGCAGCAATCCATTCGTCCAGCCCCAAATCGCTTAAGTTGGCTTCGATACAGGTGTATTCATCACCGAATGTGGGGACGATAAGCCCAAGGCTGTCATCGGTGAGGTAAAAGTCTGTATCGAAGACTTCTAAGGCAGAGTTTTGGTAATACTCTCTTATCGTATCCAACTCTTCCTTTTCGGCTTCGGTCAGCCGTTCGGCATCAACATAACTACCCCAGCTGCCCCAATTTACGTGGAAAGCCTCGCTGTCAAGAAGCTGTGTCAAAGTATATGTTTCTCCCACGATATCACTGAGCGTAATCACGTTTCCCGTTTCCATGGAAAGCGTAAGGCATGATTCCCATTCGTTGGGGTGCGCCGCCAGACGTGACTCGTTATATTCATAGATACGGACAGAAAAGTATTGCGCGTCCTCTCTGGTGATAAAGTAGCTTCGATCGATGGTGGTAAGCATCATTTCCTCAGGCATAAGCAGGTTTGGTTCTTTTTCCCAGTCATAGCCGTAGAAAAAGGCCTCGCGGATTCGTGCGTTCAGAATTTTATGCAGGTCCGGATCCGAGACATACAGCACAGGGTATGGGATGGTAATGCAAACGCCCATTCGCTCATCCCGATAGGTATACAGCCAGAGCGGTGTATGTACCGGAAAATAGGGGGAGGTGGTGAAAAAACTGTCAGAAACGACAGGACCGGAGGCGGCATCATATTGTACCGGTGCATCGATGACGGTATCCTGAGACAATGTGGTCTCATAAATGCAATTTTCTAATAATTCTTCCCCTCGAAAAAATCAGCGCTGCGGGTGAAAGAATCGTCCTGTGTCATAACAGGCTCGTACTGCCATATAAAGGTGTATCGGCGGGATTCTTTGTCAAAGATAAATTGAAGCACTTCTTGCCAGTAAGCAGAATCAGTCCCAACGGCATCGGTATCCTTTAGCAACAGACTGCATTCCATGACGGTATTGCCGTCATCGTTCGTGCGGCATTCTTCAGGTGCGGAAAAATAGACTTGATAGGTATGGGGCACGTGATACTGGCGGAAGCCGTCCTGCAAGAGCAGAAGTATCTGGCAGAAAATGGCTTTTGTCTCAGGCGATAGCGCGGCGTAGGGAAAAGCAGCCAAAACTGTGCCGTCAGCCAAAGCGGGTATGGAAAGGGAGGCGGCGTGCAGGTGAGAGAGCGGCGCAGAAGCCAAAGGAGAAATCAGGGCAGAAGCGTGGGCAATGGCGGAGCCGGAAAGTGTGTCTGTATCCTGTCTGCCGCAGCCGGAGAAAGACAGAGAGAAAAGCAGCAGTAACGAGCAGCAGACAGCAGCAGAGCAGCGCTTAAAAGGCGGTATATTTTTAGGAAAGCTTGTCTGTCTCTTCATGCATTTTGTTCTCCTTTTCCAGTTTGTTGCGGATGCGAAGCTCTTTAAAAAAGGTGGTGAGCATATCGCTGCATGTATCTTCCAGAATACCTTTTGTGATATTGACCTGATGATTAAACGCAGGCATCTGTAAAATATTTAAGATAGAGCCGGCACAGCCTGCCTTTGGGTTCATGCAGCCGATGACGACTTCGGGAATCCGTGCCTGCACAATGGCGCCGGCGCACATCTGGCATGGCTCCAAGGTTACATAGAGCGTGCATTCCTCCAGCCGCCAGTCCCCGATATATTTACTTGCTTTATTGATGGCGGTAATTTCTGCGTGGGACAGAGTATTTTTGTCCGTATTGCGCCGGTTATAGCCCCTGCCGATGATTTTATCCTGATAGACAATAACGCAGCCAATCGGCACTTCTCCAAGTGCGTATGCCTTTTTTGCCTGCTTTAAGGCATCTTTCATATACTTCTCATGCTGATTCATGCTGCACCTCGTATTCTTAAGGATTTGGGCTTTTGACACCCTAATTTTTCGGGCGTTTGTGAAGCAATTCCATTTGCATTTCGTAAACATTGTGTTATTATGTATTATAACTGCCAAAAAAGAAAGAGGCAAGATGATGCAGATATATGGATTAAATAAAACAACATTACTGGACTTTCCGGAACATGTGGCAGCCACCGTTTTTACAGGGGGCTGTAATTTTTGCTGTCCCTTTTGCCACAACAGGGATTTGGTGCTGGGGACAAAGGGGCTTTCGGTATTGGCAGAGGAGGAAGTGCTGGCCTTTTTGAAAAAGCGCAGGGGAATCCTGACGGGTGTCTGCATCACTGGCGGAGAGCCGAGCCTGCAGGCGGACTTGGACATATTTATTAGAAAAATAAGGGAGCTGGGCTATCTGGTGAAGTTAGATACCAACGGCTATAAACCAAAAGTACTGCGTGCGCTTTTGGAGGAAGGCATCCTCGACTATGTGGCAATGGACATTAAAAATGCAAAGGAGCGCTATGCTGCCACAGTGGGAAAAGAAGAACTGGATGTGGGGCGTATTGCAGAGAGCGTGGCAATTTTAAAGGAAAGCCGGATTCCTTATGAATTTCGGACAACGGTAGTGCGGGAGCTGCACGGGAAAGAAGACTTTGCCGCCATAGGGGAATGGCTTGCCGGCGCAAGAGCCTATTTTTTGCAGGCGTATCAGGACAATGAAAATGTGATTGCGGGGGGATTCAGCGCTTACGGTAAGGAAGAAATGGAAGTATTTGCTAAAATAGTAAGGCGCAATATTGCAAGGGTTGAACTGCGGGGTGTCTGACAGGCAGACTTAGGCAATTGCGAAACGCAGCGGTACATAAGCTGCCAAAATACGGCGCAAGTCATGCCCGCATGACTTTGGTGCCGGCGTTTTTTAAGAGTCTGCTTATAGAACATACAAGTTGCACAATTCGGAACCGGCAAACAGGAGTTTTGTAATTGCCTGATTATTTCATTATAAAAGAGGAGATAAGATTACAATGAAAAAGGGTTTCAAGAGATATATTGGAGATAAGGCTTTTTATGCCACGGTGCTGGCGGTTGTGGTGCCGATTATGGTGCAGAACGGCATCACAAATTTTGTCAGCCTGTTAGACAATATTATGGTGGGGCGCGTAGGAACAGAACCTATGTCCGGCGTAGCTATCGTCAACCAGCTTATTTTTGTGTTCAATTTGGGCATTTTTGGGGCGCTGTCCGGCGCGGGTATTTTTGGCGCGCAGTTTTTTGGCTGCGGCAAACCGGAGGGCGTCAGGCATACCTTCCGCTTTAAGCTGATTGCGGCTGCAGTGCTTACGGTTTCTGCCTTCCTGCTGTTTCTTTTTGGCGGCGATATGCTGATTAAATTGTATTTGCATGGGGAGGAAAATGCGGAGCAGCTTGCGGCGGCGCTGCATTATGGAAAGCAATATCTGATGATTATGCTGATTGGGCTTCCTCCTTTTGCATGGGAACAGTGTTATACCAGTACGCTGCGGGAGTGCGGGGAGACAGTGGTGCCCATGAAAGCGGGAATTGTGGCGGTTATTGTGAATCTCTGCCTGAATGCGGTCCTGATTTTTGGTATGTTTGGGTTTCCTGCGATGGGAGTTGCGGGAGCGGCAGTTGCGACAGTGGTGGCAAGATATGTGGAAATGGCGATTGTGCTTGTGTGGACGCACAGACATGCGGATAAATATCCCTTTATCACCGGCGTATACAAGAGTTTTTATATCCCGGGCAATCTGGTGTCCAAAATACTGGTAAAGGGTACGCCGCTTATGCTGAACGAGGTTTTGTGGGCAGCGGGCATGGCAGTGCTGACACAGTGCTATTCTATCAGAGGGCTGGAGACTGTGGCGGGGCTCAATATTTCCTCCACCATCTCCAACCTGTTCGGTGTGGTCTACATTTCCATGGGTAATGCGGTATCCATTATTATCGGACAGCTTCTGGGCGCGGGTAAAATGGAGGAAGCAAAGGACACGGATAGAAAACTGATTGCATTTACGGTTGTCTCCTGTGTGGCGGTCGGCGCGGTACTGGCAGTTTTTGCACCGCTGTTTCCGCAGATGTACAATACCACGGATTCGGTGAGGGCGCTTGCCACATGGTTCATTAGAATTGTAGCCGTCTATATTCCGGTGTGCGCATTTTTAAATGCCTGCTATTTTACCCTGCGCGCGGGCGGCAGGACCATCATTACATTTCTGTTTGACAGTGTGTTTATCTGGTGCGTCAGTATTCCCTGTGCGTATATTCTGAGCAGATTTACGGCAGTTCCCATTGTGCCGTTGTATTTGTGCTGCCAAATGCTGGATTTGATAAAATGCGTGATAGGCTTTGCACTTGTGAAAAAGGGCGTGTGGCTGTCCAATATTGTGGTGGAGGACTAAGCGTCTTTAGGGGCAGGGGCGGAAGCCGTCCTTTATGCCGTCTCCCCGAAATTCCACCTCCGGCATCAGAGGAATGGAAGGAAAATAGGCGTAACCGGTCCTGTCACCGCTGACAGGAATATAAAAGGTTTCATTTTCCAGCTTATAAGACTGCAGCTCGTAGGCGCCGTAATCGCTTTGCCATATGTAATTGGGAATGCCTGCGCTCTGAATCAAGTAGCCGGATATCATACATAATTTATATCCGCCATAAAAAAGGAATAGACAATATACGATTATGCTTACGACTCTTTTTTCCCTCAGTATCCAACCTGCTGTCAGCGCGGCAAGGAGCAGAACATAAGCGTAACCGTAGCGTAGCAGCGGGGCGCTTAACTGCCAGAACAAATAGGAGCAGAGGATTGCAGCCTGCACCAGAAGATAATCCAGATTGCCCCACCTCTTTTTCATAAATGTGACCGCGGCCGTCAGGACAAAGACGCCGCAGCAGATAATGTCTGCTGTTATCAATAATTTTCCGGTCATGGGTAAGGTTTGGAAGAACCAGTTTGGGAACCATTGTGTAATGGGTAAGCCTGCTTTGGAGGCATCATACAATCCCCGTCCCCATGTCCTGATCTCCGCCGCGTCAGCGATTGCTCTTTCTATTTTTATTTTCCAGTCAAAAGAAAACAAATCGAGCTGCGGGTAAGGATACAAAAGCCAGCCGGAAATGATGACTGTTCTGACAACCCAGGGCACGCCGACCAGTAATCCCAAAGCGAGGTAAAGACAGATTTCTTTTAACCGTTTTTCTTTGATAAGCATATACGCCGGTTTGATAAGCAGAATTAAAATCAATCCAGCCGTCAGCTTTAGGGTTATTGCATATACGCCGCATACGCAGAGCAGGGCATAGGGGGCGGCGCTGCCGCGTTCTTTTTCGTTTTCCAGCACGGAAAGCCATTTGATTGCAATAAAGAAGATAATACACATGACAACATAGTCGGAGGACGGGGAAACAACTTCGTTGCAGATGGTTGTCAGATAATAAATGGCTGCGGCTCTTGCAAAATCGGAGAGCAGCAGTTTTTTTCTTTTGAGGGATGCCGCAATGTCTAACGTGGCGGCGCTTAGCAGAAGCGCAAAAAAGCCGCTGACCGTGTGCAGGGAACGTCCCAATAGAAATTTCATGCTGTATAATGCAGATAAGGCAAAGGAAGAGCTGTTGTATGCAAAGCGGACGTGCAGGTTGCCCAATCCTTTTACAACGCCATATTCTTCTATCCAGCGGATGCTCTGTCCGTGATACAAATCCGAATCGTAGACCAAGTAGCCTCTGGAAGTAAAATAAGCCCATAGCAAAACCAAAAATAACAGAAGTATCTTTCCGGCGGCAGAATAATTGCCATACCATTGTCTGATTTGCGCCGCAATTCTGTGTCGAAGAAGGAAGTAGACGGACAGACAGAATAAAAGCAGGAGGAGGTTGGCAGCCATACCAACCTTGTAAAAAAGACTGAAAATCTGCGCGTACACGGTGGCGGTCACAAGACCGGCGACAAGTATGCTGTCAAAGGCGCGGATTTGATAGTGAAACCATTTTTCTACAAGAAAAGCAAAAGCCTGTCCCAGAGCAAATACGGTAAAGGCAATATATATCCAGTTCAAAAGAACGCTCAGCATGACAAATTCCTCCCTGTTTAAAAATCCCGATAGAGGGAAAAGAAGTCGGATTCCATATTTTCCAACTGTTTTTGATACCAGTACTGTGCATCGTCGAGCGCTTTGTTGTATACAATAGGGGCTAAACGCTCCATAAATAGCGAAAGGAGCTGTTCCTGTTCGATAATACCAATCGCGTCTCCGCGAACATCAAGGTAAAACGCCTTGATTTCTTCTTTTAACTGTTCTCTTTGCTTGTCTGACATTTTAAGCGGGGCGCTGCGTCTCATGGGAAACCTCGTTTCTATTTAGAATTGCCGATATGCCGGAATAACCTGTGTCTATTATAGCAGATTCATAGAGGCTTTTCACCATCTTTTTCGGCAAAACAATTCGCTGATGTTGTCATAGATTCGAGTCAATCAAAAAGGGCAAATAGGAATTGACATTTTGTATTATTTGTATTACTATTAATGATACAAATAAACAAAAAGAAACAGGATAGACATTATGTGGTTGGAGAAAGAAACAGTATGGTTATTTTCTTAAACGATGCTTCCGACGTGCCGGTGTACCAGCAGATTCGCAATCAAATTGTAATAGGGATTTCCGACGGGCAGCTTCTGCCCGGGGAAAGGCTGCCTACCGTTCGGGCGCTGGCGGAGGAAATTGGAATCAATTCCATGACGGTGAATAAGGCATACCAGCTTTTGAAGCAGGAGGGTTATATTTTGACTGACAGGCGCAACGGCGCGCGGGTCAGGGAGGCATTTGACGGCGGCAAAAGCCTGTCGGGTGAATCGCAGGAGTTGCTGCGGCGTCTTATCTGTGAGGCAAAGATAAGCGGTATGTCAAAGGAAGAATTTGTAAAAGAGTGCGAGAAGTATTTTTGAAAAAATACGGAGCATTTTGCGATATAAAATAATGCGCGTGCAAAGGCACGCAGATAGGAGTGCTTATGAACGTAACGGGGTTGATTTTGACAATATGCGTGTATCCTTTTGTCATGATTATGTTTTTTCTTCTAAAAAATGAGATGGCGCCTAAGCGCGGGATTTACTGCGGTGTAAAGCTTACGAAGGAAAATGTGCAGACACCGGAGGCGGAGAACATTCTTGCGGATTTTCGGCGTTCCATGAAGCGGGATTTTGTCCTGCTCATGCTTGCGCCGCTTCCCATGCTTTTTATCCCATGGTTTTCCATTTTTTTTACCTGTTGGATGTTGTGGCTGATAATCGGTATCTTTCTTTTTTT
>WSLY01000041.1:0-649 GCA_013316825.1 Lachnospiraceae bacterium
GAGCGGGAAAGACGACCATTACCAATCTGATCAACCGGTTTTATGATATTGACGACGGAAAAATCCGTTATGATAATATCAATATTAACAAGATTAAGAAGGCGGATCTCAGGCGCTCCCTTGGGATGGTCCTTCAGGATACGTGCCTTTTTACCGGGACGGTCATGGAAAATATCAGCTTTTATGAAGATTATATTAATACGCAGGTGCGTATGGGAAAAAGTGAGTCTGAGGTTTTGCGAGAGCTGGGAGACCCGAGGCTTTTAGCAAGAAGTATTACGGAAGCGGAAAAGCGTGCGGGAATGGCAAAAGAACAGGAAGCAGAATATGGAGCGGACGGCAGGAGCTATGGCCATGCGCGAGGACGGCAGAGTGCTTATGAGTATGATGGTGAACAGGGACAGAGGGGTGCTTATGGGTATCGTTACGAGACAGGAAGACAGAACGGTTATGGAGCCGGACAGCGAAGCGGCAGAGTTCCTTTGTGGCTGATAGTCTGTTTGGTACTGCTCTTTATTGTTTTGATTTTGTCTTTTGTATTTTCCGTGCTTTCATTTCTTGCACCGATTTTGATTCCGGTTTTACTGATTACGCTGGCAATACGTTTGTTTCGGCGGCTGTTATAGTGCCTTGCTGCCATATTTATTCC
>WSLY01000041.1:659-6305 GCA_013316825.1 Lachnospiraceae bacterium
TTTATTCCTGCGGCGACAAGAAATTAGGAACGCCTTTTGTTATATTCGTCCGCCGGCTTCTTGGAAAAATCAAATTGCTTACACATGTTTCCAAAAAAAGAAAAAAGAAAAGGTAATGAGCCGTCAGGGGGACTGGCGGCTCATTGAGGGGAGTATAAATAATTAATATATAAGGGTTTGCAAAAGGAGATTGATGAAGGGTCAATTCCCTTTGCTGTCTTTATTATATAATACTTTAGTACCAAATGCAACATAAAAATAGTACAAAAGTCCCATAAAAATTTGGAATATTTTTTGTGCAGTTCAGACATACTACTGTTGTAACTAAAAACCAACAGGAGGAGTTTCATATGTCTAATAACAATCAGAACAATGAAAACCAGAACAAGTACAACAATTGTTCAAACAGCACACAGAACAGTCAGAACAGCACACAGCAGAACAACAAGCAGAATAACCAGAACAATCAGAAGCAGAACAAGCAGCAGAACAATTATTAATTCCGGTTTTGCAGCGGGCAGGGGCGCGATATGCGCCCCTTTTTCGTGTTTGTGCAATTTTGTATATAGACGGGCAACGAAAAAATATGTTGGAAGAAACGAAAAAAAATGGTATACTTATAAACGTAAGCAAAAAAACAGTCATCTTAAGTTATGCATATGCCGGAAAGATAAAGGAATTGTATTTCATGAAGAAATTTGAATTGATAGTACCTTGCCATTTTGGTATGGAAGCGGTTTTAAAGAGAGAGATTGTCGATTTGGGATATGACGTGACGGAAGTTTCAGACGGACGGGTCACGTTTTCGGGTGATGAGGAGGCTTTGTGCCGCGCTAACATTTTTTTGCGCACGGCGGAGCGGGTGCTGATTAAAATTGGCAGCTTTCATGCGGAGACTTTTGAGGAATTGTTTCAGGGGACCAAAGAACTGCCTTGGGAGTCGTATATTCCGGTTGACGGCAGGTTTTGGGTAGCGAAGGCGGGCAGCGTGAAAAGCAAGCTTTTTAGCCCCTCTGATATCCAGTCTGTCATGAAGAAGGCGATGGTTGACAGGCTTAAGAGCGTTTATCATACGAACTGGTTTGCGGAGAGCGGGGTAAGTTATCCGGTCAGGGTATTTCTGCTGAAGGATGAGGTGACGGTAGGACTTGACAGTACGAGTGAGTCCCTGCATAAACGTGGTTACAGAAAGCTGGTGGCAAAGGCGCCGATTGCGGAGAATCTGGCGGCGG
Source organism: Lachnospiraceae bacterium (assembly GCA_013316825.1). Lineage (GTDB taxonomy): Bacteria > Bacillota > Clostridia > Lachnospirales > Lachnospiraceae > Acetatifactor. The sequence continues at coordinate 1,892 of WSLY01000041.1, forward strand.
CGCTGATAATGCTTACGCCCTGGAAGCGAGACAGAATTTTGGTGGACCCTTTTTGCGGCAGCGGCACCATACCGATTGAGGCGGCTATGATGGCGGCAAATATGGCGCCAGGCATGAAAAGGACTTTTACAGCGATGCAGTGGGGCAATGTCATCCAAGAGAAAACTTGGGACGAGGCTTTTGAAGAGGCACGGGAGCTTGTGAATTTGCAGGTAGATACCGATATACAAGGCTATGATATTGACGAAAGAATGGTGGCAATCGCAAGAGAAAACGCACAGCTTGCGGGGGTTGACGGGCTGATACATTTTCAGCGCCGAAGTGTGCAGGAATTAAGTCATGCAAAAAAATATGGTTTTATCATTACCAATCCGCCCTATGGCGAAAGGCTTCAGGATAAAGAAGGGCTGCCCGATTTGTACAGGGCGATAGGCGAGCGGTTTGCCGGACTGGACGCATGGAGCCTTTATGTAATTTCGGCATATGAGCACGCGGAGCGGTATATCGGGCGTAAAGCGGATAAAAACCGGAAAATATACAATGGGATGATGAAAGCGTATTATTATCAGTTTATGGGAGCGAAACCAACGGGAAGCAGGCGCGGATAATGGGCGCGGCTGCTTGGCAGGATAGAAAGCAAAGTAACTATGTGTAAAAAGCTAAGGATAGGAACATTTGCAGCCGCGCTTCTTTTTTGTGCAGGCGCAATGTGGGGAATGTTGTTTTTTGCAAAGCATAAAGCAATCGTCATTGGCGATGTCGTGCCGGAACAGACGGGAAAAGAGGCTTTTCAGCCGGAAGGAGAGCAGCCGCTTCGCTTTAGACCAAACAGCGGGGAGGCTTCGGCGCTGTGTATTCCGCTGGAGGCGGGTACGAAAGCGGAAAATATTGTGATTGAAAATCATTATATGGATAAGCAGTTCTGGATATATATAGAAGGAACATCCCCGTATTATTATGCGAAAGAGGCAATATCGGGAAATATTGCAGGGATTGAGGAGGGCAATTACGAGTATGCGGGAGATACGGTTTTATTGAAATTTGGACTTGACGATGTCTATGAGTGCAAGAGTGTTTTGGAAGAAGGCAGACTGTACATAGAATTTGTGCCGCCGAGAGAGGTCTATGATAGAATTGTTGTGCTTGATGCGGGCGTATTGACAGCGGCGGGGGATTTTGCGGAAGGAAAGCCGGAAGCAGAGCTTACATATGATATTGTAAAGCGTCTGCGGAAGCTTTTGGATGGAAGCGGAATTAAAGTATATGACACGGGCACTGGCAGCAACGCGGCATCTGCGTCTGACAGGGCGGCATTTGCGAACGCTGTGGGTGCGGATATGCTTATCAGCATACGGCTGAATGAAAGTGATAATGCGGCACGGTATGGAATAGAGGCATTGTATAATGCAGAATATTTTATTCCGGCGTTTGGCGGTGTGGAATTGGCGGACAATTTGGTGCGGTATGTAACGATTGCCGCAAGCGGCAGGGGAAACGGTCTGTTTATGGCAGAAGAAACGGACGATTTGCTGAAGAAGGCAGAGGTACCGGCTGCTGCAGTATTAATCGGCTATACGAGCAACCGGCAGGAAAACGCGCTGCTTCAGAGGGCGGATTACAGGGACAGGATAGCAGAAGGTCTTTATGATGCTATTTTGGCTGCATATGAAGAATAGCCGGCATGTGGAAAAGGCGGAACAAGGAAAGCAGTTGGGATAAGGAAAGGAAGTTACAATAAGGATGGAACAAAAGATAATTTTTGCTACCGGCAACAGCGGCAAAATGAAAGAAGTAAGCAGGATATTGGAGGATTTGGGGCTTGCAGTGATTTCCATGCGTGATGCGGGCATAAACATGGAGATAGAGGAAAATGGAACGACTTATGAGGAAAATGCGCTGCTGAAAGCGAGAGCAGTCGCCCAAAGCGCAGGCGGACACTGCATTGTCCTTGCGGATGATTCGGGATTGGAAATTGAGTATCTGAATCGGGAACCGGGCGTTTATTCAGCGAGATATCTTGGAGAGCAGACTTCCTACAGGCAGAAAAACAAAAATCTGATAGAGCGGCTTGCAGGCGTGCCGGACGAAAAAAGGACGGCAAGGTTTGTATGTGCCATTGCCGCGGTATTGCCGGACGGCAGGGAGTTGACTACGCTAGGGGTGATAGAGGGAAGAATTGGGTATGAGGAGAAAGGAAGCGGGGGCTTTGGCTACGACCCGATATTTTTTGTACCGGAATATGGAAAGACAACGGCAGAGCTTACGGAAGAAGAAAAGAATGCAGTCAGTCACAGAGGCAGAGCGCTTAGTGCCATGAAGAAGGAATTGAAAAAATATATAACGGTGGATTAAAAATGAAGGTACTGATTGTAAGCGATACGCATAAAAAGAATGATAATTTTTTTCGTGTGCTGGAGAAAGTTTCTCCGATAGATATGGTCATTCATTGTGGGGATATTGAGGGAAGCGAGTACGCGATTGCAGAAAGCGCCGGCTGTCAGGTTGAGATGGTTGCCGGAAACAATGATTTCTTTACCGGACTTCCTTTAGAGAGGGAATTTGAGCTTGGCAGGTATCATGTGTGGGTGACGCACGGACACAATTATTATGTGTCCATGGGCAATGAGCACTTGAAGCAGGAGGCGAGAATACGAGGGGCGGATATTGTGTTTTACGGACATACGCACAGACCGGCACTGGATTTGCATGGAGATGTGATGGCGGTGAATCCGGGGAGTCTGTCTTATCCGCGTCAGGACGGACGCAAGCCTTCCTATGTGCTGATGGATATAGACAGGTTTGGAGAAGCACATTTTACTTTAAGATTTTTGTAGGAGGAAAAGGGAATGAAAACGACGGAAAGTAAAAGGAGAATGACGGACATTGCGCGAATTAACAGAGCGGCAATTTTGTGCCACGGAGGGATAGACGGTATCATCACGCTGGCATATCTGGTGGAGGTTATCAAAAGAAGCCGTTCCATTCCGTATTTTGTAATGATTGCGGCGCTTGCCATGGTGCCGGTCATTGCGGAAGCGGTGCTGTATAAGGTAAACAAGGAAAGCCGTGCCATTAAGCATGTCATGGCGTGCTGCTATCTGGCACTGTATGCGGTTGCCATTTTTACGACGAACAGTATATTGCCATTTACCTACATTATCCCTATGATGGTGGTGATTACGCTGTATTCGGACCAGAAATATTGTCTTGCCATTGGAGTGGCAGCGATGCTTTTTAATATTGGAGATGTGGCATATCAGGCAGTTACGACAGGTTATGCGAAGGAAGAGCTTCCTGATGTGGAAATCCGGCTGTTATTGGTGGCTCTGATAGTCATTTACGTGGTTATTACCACGCGGGTTATTCAGGCAATTAATGAAAATAAGCATCACGAGCTGGAGCTGGAAAAGGGAAAAATAGAAAAAATGCTGCAGGAGATGCTGCGGCTTTCCGGAGAATTGTCAGTGGGGATTGAACAGGTAGATCAGTATATGGGCAGACTGGACAAATCCACGGAGGAAATGGGAAGCGCGATGGAAGAGGTCAACAGCGGTACGGAGGAGACTGCCGAATCGGTACAGAATCAGCTTATCAGAACGGAAGAGATACAGAAGCTGATTGACAGTGTGCGGGAAGTAGGCGAACATATCACGGAGGGCATGGAAAAGGCGGCTGCGGAGGTGACGGAAGGCACAGCCAATATGGAAGAGCTTATGCACCAGTCTGAGAAATCCAGAGAGGCAAATGCGAAGGTAGTCGTATTGATGAAGGATTTGCAGGAACAGGCGGAAAAGATGAATGCCATTATCACACTGATTACCAGCGTGGCAAACCGTACCGGTATGCTTGCCTTAAATGCAAGTATAGAGGCGGCGCGTGCAGGAGAAGCAGGACGTGGTTTTGCAGTGGTGGCGACGCAGGTTACGGAATTGTCCGAACAGACCAAGCAGGCAGCGGTCAATATTACGGAACTGATACAGGCCGTCACAGGTGAATTGCAGCAGGTAATAGAGGCAGTCGGCGTATTGGAGGAGAACACCAAGGCGCAGGATGAAAAATCTGTCCAGCTTGGCAAGAGCCTGCGTGTTATCACGGATATGACGGAGAGCATAGCGGAAAGAACCAAAGGCATGGAGCAGATGATTACGGACCTTTCTGTGGCAAATGGGGACATTGTGCAGAATATCCAGACCATTTCGGCGGTGACGCAGGAGGTTACGGCGCATTCCAGCGAGACGATGAATACCTGTCATGACAACAGGCAGATTGTAAGCGAGGTCAGCAAGGTAGCCGCCAGATTAAATAAAAATGCGCAGGAATTGAAACGGACACAGGAACAGGCATCATAACATTTACAAGAATGATTGACATAAAAGAGCGGGTATTATATAATAATTTTTGCATTGTATAATAT
>WSLY01000027.1 GCA_013316825.1 Lachnospiraceae bacterium
TATGCGGTGGATGGAATCGAAAATGCACAGCCCGGCGACTTGATATGCTACTCCGGACATGTGGCATTGTATATTGGCAATGGACAGATTGTTCATGCGTCCAACTCAAGAACCGGCATTATCGTTTCGGATGTAAATTATAGTAACAAGAAGATTCTGGCAATCAGACGTATTTTCTAAAAGAGGTTACAGCCCCATGGACTCGCCGTAAGGGAGTTCATGGGGCTGTTTTATATGATAGGATATCTATTGAGAGAAAATAAAAAATAAGAAAAATGCTATTGACAAATTCGTGCCTGTACAAAATAGACAAAATAAATGTAAAAACAGTGTTTTTTTAACGTATTGCAAAACACCACAAGAAAAGGTTATCCACAAGAAAAAGAACCAAAAATCAGATAAAAGACAGTTATACACGGAGTTATCCACATTGTCCACATTGTTTTTTGAGGAAAAAGAGGTGGAGCCGTTCTGCCTGTAAATAAACAAACGTTTTGTTAAGAATGAATAAAAATGGTATTCTGTAAAAAAATGTCGAAAAATGTATTGACATTTAGAATGTCAAAAACAACCAAATTCTTTCGTAAATTATTGCAAAAAAGGGTAAATTTGTGGTATAATGTCCATACAATAAATAACCGAAAGGGATGAGCGACATGAAATTTATTATTGTAGGCAGAAACATTGAAGTAACACAGGGATTAAAGTCGGCAGTTGAAGAAAAAATTGGCAAGCTTGAGAAGTATTTTACACCGGATACGGAAGTGCGGGTTACCCTGAGCGTGGAGAAGGACAGGCAGAAAATAGAAGTCACAATACCTGTGAAAGGAAGCATTATCCGTTCCGAACAGGTTAGCAATGACATGTATGTTTCCATTGATTTGGTGGAAGAGATTATTGAGCGGCAGCTCAAAAAGTATAAAACCAAACTGGTGGACAAGCATCAGGCGGCAGCATCCTTCAGCAAAATGTTTGCAGAAAATGACTATATGGAGGACGAGGAAATCAAAATTGTCCGCACGAAGCGCTTTGACATTAAACCCATGTACCCTGAGGATGCATGTGTGCAGATGGAGCTTTTGGGGCATAGCTTTTACGTGTTCAACAATGCGGAGACAGACCAGGTCAATGTGGTGTACAAGCGTAAGGGCGATACTTACGGATTGATTGAGCCTGAGTACTAAGGAGACCTTTTTGATAGTGTTTCCCAAATAACAGCCTGTTGCGAGGACCTGCCAAAGCAGTTTGGCAGGTCCTCTTTGTGATAAATATTCCCGTTTTTTCATATATTTGCTATGGAGAAGAGCAAAGAAGCAAGCGCCTTGCAGGGGCGCGGGCCAAAGGAGCGTAGCGTGCAGGGAAACCGGATAAAAAAGTGGAAGCTTGTGATTGCCGCGGAGGCAGTTTTGTGCCTGACGGCGTTTGCAGGCATTTTATGCGATAAAGAAGAGGGAGGGAAAACGGGGGCAGAGAGTGTACAGACCAGCCAGTCTGCGCCGGAGGGTGAAGGATGGGCGGCGGATGCGCTCAGTGAGGGCTACATTAAGTGGGTGGATTTTAATGTCAGTTATGAAGCGCTCTGCCTTTGTTATGAGTGGGATGTAAACACGTGGGGGAAAGAAGTACATATTGACTGGGTGGAGATGCTTGCATATCTGGGGGCGCGTTATGGCGGCGACTTTGCAGCCAATGAGAAGCGGCTTTCAAAAGATGTGGAAAAGCTGGCAAGGCAGCTTATCGAGGAAGGCGCCACCATGGAAGAGCTGACAAAAGACATGCAGTATTATGCCTATTATAAAGAGGCTTACGGCGCAGTTCTTAGCGGCATGGTGGGAGAGTATGAAATAGAAGAAGCGGACGAAAACGGAAACAAGGTCTGGAAGCGGGTGTATGGACTGAAGGCGTTTTCTCCCATTGCAAGGGGATTTGCCTACAGTCACTATGCGGACTTTGGCTCCAGCAGAAGTTATGGATACCAGAGACAGCACTTAGGGCATGACATGATGGGACAGATTGGCACGCCGATTATTGCCGTGGAGTCCGGCTATGTGGAGGCAATCGGCTGGAATCAGTATGGCGGCTGGCGGATTGGCATCAGGAGCTTTGACGGCAGGCGCTATTATTATTACGCCCATATGCGGCAGAATTATCCCTATGCGGAAGGGCTTTCGGAGGGAAGCATCGTGACGGCGGGAGATGTGATTGGCTATATGGGGCACACAGGCTATAGCGCCACGGAAAATGTAAACAACATAGAAGTGATTCACCTGCATTGGGGAATGCAGCTCATCTTTGATGACTCCCAGAAGGACGGCAGCAATCAAATATGGATTGATGTGTATCCGCTGACACAGTTTTTGTATAAACATCGGAGCGAGGTGGAAAAGGTAGGGGATACAAGGGAGTGGAAGCGGGTCTATGACATGAAGGACCCGCTGGCGGAGGCGTACCGGCAGGAGAAGCAGGAGTAGGGAAAACCCAAAACAAATTTACTGCTTCTTCAGCCGAAAGCTGCGGCTTTTTTCTAACCGCTCCTTAAAGATTTTTTCCGCGCCTTCTTCTGTGGGAAGGTAATAGCGCCGCTCCTTTAAACTATCGGGGAGACAGGTCATTTGCGCTATTTTTTCTTCGGTATCGTGGGCGTACACATAGCCCTCTCCGTAGTGCAGCTCGCTCATAAGCGAGGTGGGAGCGTTGCGTATCACGAGAGGAACGGGCTCTGAGAGCATGGTAAGGGCATCTTTTTTGGCGTTCTCATAGGCGGCATAGACCGCATTGGAGCGCGGCGCAAGAGAGAGGTAGATAACCGTCTGCGCCAAGTTCAGGCTACATTCCGGCATACCGTTAAAATGACATGCCTGATACGCCGCAACTGCAAGAGAAAGCGCCTGACTGTCCGCAATGCCGATGTCCTCGCTGGCAAAGCGTATCAGTCTTCTGGCAATAAAAAGGGGGTCTTCGCCAGCCTCCAGCATACGTGCCAGCCAGTAGACTGCTGCATCGGGGTCGCTGTTGCGCATGGATTTGTGGAGGGCGGAAATCAGGTTGTAGTGCGCCTCCCCCTTTTTGTCGTAGAGAAGTGTTTTTTTACCAAGGCACTGTTCCAGCGTATTTTGTCCGATAAAGATGGAGCCGTCCTGTCGGATTTCTCCGTTTAAGACTGCCATTTCCAGCGTATTCAGAGCTGTTCTGGCATCCCCGTTAGAAAAAGCAGCGATGGCGGGCAGTACATTTTCCTCCATAGCTATGGTGCTGCTGCCAAAACCCCGTTCGTCTTTGACGGCATGGGAAAGCAGCTCTGTTAAGTCCTCCACGGTCAGCTCTTTCAGGACAAAGACCTTGCAGCGGGACAAAAGCGCTCCGTTAATTTCAAAAGACGGGTTTTCCGTAGTGGCGCCAATCAGGGTGATGCTGCCTTTTTCCACATAGGGAAGAAAGGCGTCCTGCTGCGCCTTGTTAAAGCGGTGGATTTCATCCACAAAGACAAGGGTGCGGATGCCGTAAGCACGGTTTTCATCAGCCTGCTTCATAATTTCTTTGATTTCCTTGATGCCGCTGGTAACGGCACTGAAGTTGATAAAGCGCGATTTCGTCCTGCCGGCAATGATGCGCGCCAGCGTCGTCTTACCGACGCCGGGCGGTCCCCAGAAAATCATGGAAGCAATCATATCGCGCTCTAACATCTGCCGGAGTATTTTTCCTTCTCCCAATAGATGCTTCTGCCCGATATACGCTTCCAAGGTCTGCGGGCGCAGCCTGTCGGCGAGGGGGGTGGAAATCGAAAATGAGGCGTTGTCATTTGGCATGTCAAATAAAGATAACTGATCCATAAAACTCCTTACAGCACATTTCCCTTTTATTTCTCATATTCCTAGGCGTCTGCGAGACTTTGGTTTTAGCAAACCGAAGTTTCACAATTACCTACTCAGATTAGGGTGTCAAAAGCCCTGTCAAAAATGTTAGTTGTCAATTTGCCCAAACGTATTGGTGCAAACGACTTTTGCACCATGGAAATGAGACTCAAAAATCGTGGAAGCCATTGCTGAACACGATTTTCGTTTTAAAGGCTCATTGGAATGTTTGGTGCAATGGAGAGCGCACCAATACGTTTGGGCAAATTGACATGAAGCAACTTCAATCAGGGCTTTTGACACGCTCATTCTATTCAGATTCCACATGGAGAGGGGAATGTGTCTCTATTTCCTGTACAAAGTTGATTTCAGGGGCAAAGCCCGTATAAAAAGAGCTTGTGGAATCTGCCGCCACGCGCTTATCCGGCGTACCGGAGAGGTTTCCGTTTTTGTCGTAGGAATAAAAAAGGGCGTCGACCTTTCCCATGAAACAGATATGCTTTTTGCCGGCACGGTACACACAGCGCGTAATGTCCCGATAGTAAAATTTGTAATATTCCTGCCGGATTTTTTTGCGGTTGTAATACCTGCGGGGACAGAATTGTATGAGATAATCCCCGTAAAACTGGAGCTCGCAGGGCGTCTGCGCCATTTCCCGCCCGCTCTGGCTTACAAGGACACCGATGGAATATATCAGCAGTGCCAGTGTGAGAAGGGAAAAATCTTTGATAATTTCAAAGCCGAATGCCAGTACGAGCAGCAGAAAAATACCTCCCGCCACGCACAGAAGAACAATGGAGACGGTTCTGGCAGCCGATTCCTTTTTGGGTTTCATAATCCCGTCGGTAAAGCGTAAAGTGTATAGGGGTTGTTCCATAAGTAAGGCCTCCTTTTCTATTTGGCTTACAATCAGTGTAACATAAAGAAAAAGCCATTGCAAAACATATTCTCCTATGTTAAAATGAAACCAATCGGCAATGACAAAAAAATAACAATCATTGTAAAAGCCCGAGAAATGCGGAAAAAATGGAGGAAAGACAAATGTCAAGAAAAGTTGTATTAGCAGGCGCATGCCGTACGGCAATCGGCACCATGGGCGGCAGCCTGAGCACGACTCCTGCTGCTGAGCTGGGAGCAATCGTAATCAAAGAAGCATTAAACAGAGCAGGCGTGGCTCCTGAAGCAGTAGACCAGGTGTACATGGGCTGCGTCATTCAGGCAGGACTGGGACAGAATGTTGCCCGTCAGGCTTCTATCAAGGCAGGACTTCCCATTGAGGTTCCCGCTGTTACCATGAATGTGGTATGCGGCTCCGGCTTAAACTGTGTCAATCAGGCTGCACAGATGATTATGGCCGGCGATGCAGATATCGTAGTGGCAGGCGGTATGGAAAATATGTCCATGGCACCGTATGCGATTCCGCAGGGGCGTTACGGATACCGCATGGGCAATGCAACCATGGTGGATACCATGATTAAGGATGCACTTTGGGATGCTTTCAATGATTATCATATGATTAAGACAGCGGACAATATCTGCGAGGAGTGGGGTCTGTCACGCGAGGAGCTGGATGCATTTGCATTAAAGAGCCAGCAGAAAGCGGAAGCAGCGCAGGCCAGCGGCGCATTTGACGCGGAAATCGTTCCCGTTGAAGTAAAGAAGAAAAAAGAAACCGTTGTATTTAATAAGGATGAAGGACCTCGCGCAGGCTCCACCATAGAAGGTCTTGCGAAGCTGCGTCCCATCAATCCCGGCGGATTCGTAACCGCGGGCAACGCTTCCGGCATCAATGACGGTGCGGCAGCCATCGTGGTGATGAGCGAGGAAAAGGCAAAAGAGCTGGGCGTGAAGCCGATGGCAACCTTTGTTGCAGGCGCGCTTGCAGGCGTAAGACCTGAGGTTATGGGTATCGGACCTGTGGCAGCGACGAAAAAGGTAATGGCTAAGACAGGCATGAAGATTGAAGATTTTGATATCATCGAGGCAAATGAGGCATTTGCGGCACAGTCCGTTGCAGTTGGCAAGGATTTGGGCATCGATGTTGACAAACAGTTAAACCCCAACGGCGGTGCAATCGCACTGGGCCACCCTGTAGGCGCTTCCGGATGCCGTATTCTGGTTACCCTGCTGCATGAAATGCAGGCAAGGGGCGCAAAGACAGGTCTTGCAACGCTTTGTATCGGCGGCGGCATGGGCTGCTCCACAATTGTAAAAATAGAAGACTAAGATAAGCGGGTCACGGCCTGCGAAAAAGGCGGAACGGCATTGGCGCCTAAGGGCGCCGGTGCAGCTTCGGCTTTTTTCATGGAGGATAATATGGAATATATTTTGTATGAACAAAAAGGACAGACTGCGGTGATTACCATCAACCGCGAGAAGGCATTGAACGCCTTAAATTCTCAGGTATTGGAAGAACTTGACGCTACGCTTGACGCGGTGGACTTAAATGAAGTAAGGTGTCTGATTCTGACCGGCGCAGGACAGAAATCGTTTGTTGCGGGTGCGGATATCGGCGAGATGAGTACGCTGTCAAAGGCGGAAGGAGAGGCCTTTGGCAAGAAGGGAAATGATGTATTCCGCAAGCTGGAAACCTTCCCTATTCCGGTAATTGCAGCAATAAACGGCTTTGCGCTGGGCGGCGGCTGCGAGATTTCCATGAGCTGTGATATCAGAATCTGCTCTGACAACGCGGTGTTCGGACAGCCGGAAGTCGGCTTAGGCATTACGCCGGGCTTTGGCGGCACCCAGAGGCTGGCACGTCTGGTTGGCGCAGGCATGGCAAAACAGATGATTTACACTGCAAGAAATATTAAGGCGGACGAAGCGCTCCGCATCGGTCTGGTAAACGCGGTTTATACGCAGGAGGAGCTTATGCCCGCGGCGGAAAAGATGGCTGCAGGAATCGCAAAGAATGCGCCCATCGCAGTGCGCAACTGCAAGAAGGCAATCAACGAGGGGCTTGACCTTTCCATGGACGAGGCGGTTGCGCTGGAGGAGAAGCTCTTCGGTGACTGCTTTGAAACCGAAGACCAGAAGTGCGGCATGGCGTTTTTTCTTGACAAGAACAAGGAAAAGGTAAAAGAACCTTTTAAAAACTGCTAATCAAGGATTACAATTTATTATAAAAAATAAGGAGGAACTACAATGAAGGTAGGTATTATCGGCGCGGGCACCATGGGTGCGGGAATTGCACAGGCATTTGCCATGACGGACGGCTATGAGGTATGTCTCTGCGACATTAAGCAGGAGTTTGCCGACGGCGGCAAGGGCAGAATTGCCAAGAATATGACATTTTTAGTAAATAAGGAAAAAATCACGCAGGACAAGGCGGATGAAATTTTAGGAAAGATTACCACGGGTCTTAAGGATATCTGTACGGACTGCGATTTGGTTATTGAGGTTGCTCCCGAGAATATGCAGATTAAGAAGACGACTTTCAAGGAGCTGCAGGAGATTGTAAAGCCGGACTGCATTTTTGCAACCAATACTTCTTCCCTGTCCATCACCGAAATCGGCGCAGGGCTTGACAGACCTATGATTGGTATGCATTTCTTCAATCCTGCTGACAGAATGAAGCTGGTGGAGGTTATCGCAGGCGAGAATACGCCGGTGGAGCTTGTAGAGAAGATTAAGGGCATCGCTTCCGAAATCGGCAAGACTCCCGTCGAGGTAAAGGAAGCACCGGGCTTTGTGGTAAACAGAATCCTGATTCCCATGATTAACGAGGCAACCGGTATCTATGCGGACGGCATTGCAAGCGTAGCGGATATTGATGAGGCAATGAAGCTGGGTGCTTCGCATCCCATGGGACCTCTGGCACTTGGCGATTTGGTTGGACTGGACATTGTGCTTGCGATTATGGAAGTGCTGCAGAATGAGACGGGCGACCCGAAGTACCGTCCTCATCCCCTGCTCAGAAAGATGGTGCGTGCAGGCAAGCTCGGCAAAAAGACCGGCAAGGGCTTCTACGATTACGCAAAGTAGGAAGACAGCCCTGCCGCACAGCGGCGGCGCTGAAGATTGATTAAATAATTTGATGGAGGAAATAGTATCATGGATTTTACTTTGAAAAAAGAACATGAAATGGCGCGGGCTCTGTTTAAGGAGTTCGCTGAAAAAGAAGTAAAGCCTCTTGCGCAAGAGGTGGATGAGACCGAGGAATTTCCCCGCGGTACGGTAGACAAGATGGCGAAGCTGGGCTTTTTGGGCATTCCGGTTCCCAAGGAGTACGGCGGACAGGGCTGTGATCCTCTTACTTATGTAATGTGTGTGGAGGAGCTTTCCAAGGTATGCGGCACCACGGGCGTTATTGTTTCCGCACATACCTCCCTGTGCTGTGACCCGATTATGACATTTGGTACGGAGGAGCAGAAGCAAAAATACTTAGTTCCCCTTGCAAAGGGAGAGAAGCTTGGCGCGTTTGGTTTGACTGAGCCTGGCGCAGGTACCGATGCACAGGGGCAGCAGACAAAGGCTGTTTTAGACGGTGACGAGTATATCTTAAACGGCTCCAAGATTTTCATTACCAACGGCAAGGAAGCCGATGTGTACGTTATCTTTGCTGTAACGGGCACCATTGAAAAGCGCGGCAGGATGATTAAAGAGATTTCCGCATTTATCGTGGAAAAGGGCACCCCGGGCTTTGGCTTCGGCACCAAGGAGAAGAAGATGGGTATCCGCGGCTCCTCTACCTACGAGCTTATCTTTACCGACTGCCGGATTCCGAAGGAAAATCTGTTAGGAAAACTGGGACAGGGCTTCAAGATTGCAATGCATACTTTGGACGGCGGACGTATTGGTATCGCTTCTCAGGCACTCGGCATTGCAGAAGGCGCTTTGGAGAGAACCATCGCTTATGTACAGGAGAGAAAGCAGTTTGGCAGGGCGCTCGGCGCATTCCAGAATACGCAGTTCCAGCTTGCAGATATGGCAACCAAGGTGGAGGCTGCAAAGCTTCTGGTTTACAAGGCTGCAATGGCAAAGGCTACCCAGAAGGAATACTCTTTTGAAGCGGCACAGGCTAAGTTATATGCAGCAGAGGTTGCAATGGAGGTTACCACGAAGGCGGTACAGCTTCACGGCGGCTACGGTTACACCAGAGAGTATGATGTGGAGCGCATGATGCGTGACGCAAAGATTACGGAGATTTATGAAGGAACCAGTGAAGTACAGCGCATGGTTATCTCCGCAAATCTGTTGAAATAACGCAAATACAAGGTCTGGCGGCGCAGTACGCGCCGCGGCAAATATTATAAATAAGGAGTGAAAATACAATGAAAATCGTTGTTTGTACGAAACAGGTACCCGATACCAAGAGCGCCGTTAAATTCAATCCTGACGGCACGCTTGACAGAAGCGCCATGCTTGCTATCATGAATCCTGACGACAAGGCAGGCTTGGAAGCTGCACTGCGGTTAAAGGATAAATATGGTGCAGAGGTTACTGTTATTTCTATGGGACTTCCCACGGCAGAAGATATCCTTCGCGAAGCGCTTGCAATGGGCGCAGACAATGCGATTTTGGTGACGGACCGCGTGCTTGGCGGCGCGGATACATGGGCAACCAGCCAGACATTGGCGGGTGCGATTCGTAATCTGGAATATGATTTGATTATCACCGGACGTCAGGCAATCGACGGCGATACCGCGCAGGTGGGACCGCAGATTTCCGAGCATTTGGGGATTCCCGTTATCTCCTATGCGCAGAAGATTGAAATTGAAGGCGACAGCGTGATTGTAGAGCGTCAGTTTGACGACAGATATCATGTGCTGAAGGCGCAGATGCCGTGTCTGGTTACGGCGCTTTCCGAGCTGAACGAGCCTCGCTACATGACTCCCGGCGGCATTTTTGATGCAGTAAAGAAGGAGATTACCACATGGGGCAGAGCAAATCTGGTGGATGTGGATGATTCCAATTTAGGTTTAAAGGGTTCCCCTACCCAGATTGCAAAAGCTTCCAATAAGGTAAGAAAGGGCGCCGGAGAAAAGGTTACTCTGGATGCGTCTGAGTCCGTAGACTACATCATGGATAAGTTGAAGGAAAAGCATGTAATCTAGTGTACCGTTTCGTTCTTTTTTCGCTAAATGATTGCGTGAAATAGAATGTGCCGGCACACGAATAAAGAGAATGATTATGCCGTCTCAGGCGGCAGAAAGCGAGGAAACGATGAATTTAGAAGAATATAAGGGCGTATTTGTCTTTGCCCAGCAGGTAGACAATGAAATCAGCAGCATCGCTTTTGAACTGATTGGCAAGGGAAAAAGCCTCGCCGGTGATTTGGGTACGGAAGTGACTGCGGTCTTAGTGGGAAGCGATGTAAAGGGACTTGCAGATGAGCTTGCAGTATACGGTGCAGACAAGGTTATTGTGGTGGATGACCCTGAACTGAAAGAATACAGGACGGAGCCTTACGCACATGCGCTGGCTTCGGTCATTGAAAAATATAAGCCGGAAATATTCCTTGTGGGTGCAACCGCAATCGGACGTGACTTGGCGCCCCGTGTTTCTGCGAGAATCCACACAGGACTGACTGCAGACTGTACCAAACTGGATATCGGTGATTTCCCTTTAGAGCCCAAGCCTAATGTAGAGCAGAAGCACAATCAGCTTTTAATGACCCGTCCGGCATTCGGCGGAAATACCATTGCAACCATTGCATGTCCGGATTTCCGTCCCCAGATGGCAACCGTTCGCCCGGGCGTTATGCAGAAGCTGCCCAGAGTAGAAGGCGCAAAGGCAGTTGTGGAAGAGTTCAATCCCGGATTTACGCCAAACAACAAATATGTGGAAATTTTAGAGATTGTGAAATCGGTGGTAGATACCGTGGATATTATGGATGCCAAGATTCTGGTATCCGGCGGACGCGGCGTAGGCAGCCCCGAAAACTTTAAGCTGCTGGAGGATTTGGCTGAGGCAGTAGGCGGCACCGTAAGCTGCTCCCGTGCAGTTGTGGATGCAGGCTGGAAACCCAAGGATTTGCAGGTTGGACAGACCGGCAAGACCGTTCGTCCCAATGTATATTTTGCAATCGGTATTTCCGGCGCTATCCAGCATTTGGCAGGTATGGAAGAATCCGATATTATCATTGCAATTAACAAGGACGAGTCAGCCCCTATCTTTGATGTGGCGGACTATGGTATTGTGGGCGATTTGAACAAGATTGTTCCCATGCTGACTGAAAAGATTAAGGCAGAGACGGCAGCAAAATAAGGCTGCAAAAAAACAAGCCTCAAACATAGCAAACAGGCACGAAAAGCCGGAAAACTGCGTTGCAAAACAGCAGTTTTCCGGCTTTTTTATGAGCTCTCATTTTGCATGGTAAAAATGATGTTTTTATCGGGAAACGGTCTGTATAGCAGAAGCCGTTCCCGATCAATCAGACATGAAAAAGAAGCTTGCCGATGCTGTTTACCAGAAAACAGGCGCTGCATCCAAAAACCGTGGGAAGCAGAAAGGCGATAAGCGTCCACTTCAGGCTGCCGGTCTCTTTTTTTATGGTGAGCAGCGTGGTGGCGCAGGGCCAGTGCAGCAGGGAAAAGAGCATGGTGCAGAGAGCGGTAACAGGTGTCCAGCCATTGACGGCAAGGAGCGTATGCAGGGAGGTAAGGCTTTCCGTCTGCACAAGGCTTCCCGTGGAAAGATAAGCCATCAGGATAATGGGCAGTACAATTTCATTGGCGGGGATGCCGAGGATAAAGGCAATCAGGATAACGCCGTCCAGACCTATAAGGCGGGCGAAGGGCTCAAGAAAACCGGCGCAGTGGGTGAGCAGGCTGGCGTCTGCAACCGTAATGTTGGCGGCAAGCCAGATAATGACGCCGGCGGGAGCGGCAGCCAGCACAGCGCGGCCTAAGACAAAGAGCGTGCGGTCGAGCAGCGAGCGCAGCAGGATGCGGCAGGGTTGGGGGCATCGGTAGGGCGGCAGCTCCAAAATAAAAGAGGAGGGGAGCCCTTTTAACACAGTAGCGGATAACAGTCGGGAGGCAAGAAAGGTCATGCTTACGCCAAGTAGAATAAAGCCTGTGAGCAGCAGGGCGGAGGCGGCGGAACCTGTTATGCCGGAGGCTGTACCCGTAAAGAACATAGCGCTCAGGGTGATAAGCAGGGGAAAGCGCCCATTGCATGGCACAAGGCTGTTGGTAAGTATCGCAATCAGCCGTTCCCGCGGGGAGTCCACGATACGGCAGCCCACAACGCCGGCGGCATTGCAGCCAAAGCCCATACACATGGTAAGCGCCTGCTTTCCGCAGGCGCGGCATTTTTTAAAGCAATGGTCCAGATTATAGGCAATACGCGGCAGGTAGCCCATATCCTCAAGGAGGGTAAACAGGGGAAAAAAAATTGCCATGGGGGGCAGCATGACGGCAATTACCCATGTAAGGACCCTGTATGCGCCGAGGATTAGAAGGTCATGCAGCCACAGGGGGGTCCGGATAGAAAAAAGCAGCGCAGATAAAACACCTTCCAGCTTTGTAAACAGGTGGGAGAGCAGTGCCGAGGGATAATTGGAAAAGGAAATGGTGAGCCAGAAAGTGACAGCCAGCAAAAGTATCATGACGGGGTAGCCGGTGAGACGGCTTGTCAGGAACTTATCCAGCCGGATGTCCTTTGCTCGGTAATGGGGATTGTGAAATGTGACCGCTTTTGCAGCAATGGATTCCGCAGCTTTTATCAGAGTGTCGGCATCGGTATGTCCTGCTTTTGCTGTGTTAACATCGTCTGCTGCGGTGATGTCGGCTTCGCACCTGCATTTTGTCAGGGAAGTTGTATGGAAATCCGACTTGTTTTCCGATGCCGCAGCAAGTACTTTATCAAGTGTGTGGAGGAGATTTTGGATACCCTTCTTTTTACGGGCGCAGATTCCGACTGCGGGGATTCCAAGACTTTCTGATAAAACGGAAAAATCAACAGAAATGCCTTTTTTTTCTGCTTCATCCATGAGATTGACACAGAGAATCACATGAGGGTTGATTTTTAAAATTTGCAGCGTCAGATTGAGGTTTCTCTCCAGACAGGTAGCGTCACATACAACGATGACGGCATCTGTCTTTTCGGCACAGAGAAAGTCTCTGGCAATTTCTTCCTCAGGGGAATGCGCCAGCAGAGAATAGGTGCCAGGGATATCGACAAGCGTACAGGTATAGTTTGGGGTGCGGCAGCAGCCGTGTGCATTGGCTACCGTTTTCCCTGCCCAGTTGCCGGTGTGCTGATGCATACCGGTCAGGCTGTTGAATAAAGTGCTTTTTCCTACGTTGGGATTGCCGGCGATGGCTACGGTTTTAGCAGCTTCCATTTACCTTCTCCTTCTTTTCAATCAAGATGTTTATGCTGTCTTCTCTGCGGAGGGCAATGACGGCGCCCCGAATCAGAAAAGCCTTTGGGTCTCCTGTAGGGGCGGCGCCTACGCAGACGACTTTTGTAAACTCTGTCATGCCGATATCCAGAAGGCGTCTTCGGATGCTGCCGCTGCAGTACAGTTTTTTAATAACGGCACTTTCACCCGGGGCAAGATGATATAAGGACAGGGGAGGATTCATAATACTCCTTTCCGGCTTGCGCAATCGCCTATTGCACTGTCGGCAGGCGCTTTTTGCGGGAAAACGGCAGTATTTGTGCGAGCGCGGCATTTTTGTTCTATTGTTATCATATGGAAGTGGGGAGGACAGTGTGCCAAAAGAAATAATTTTTCAGAATATTTTGAAAATTATGTTGAAAAAAATATTCATTTTAGGTACACTAGAAGTAATCACTGCACCAAAGAATTATCCCTTTCAGAAAACAGCGGTACAGTATTTTTGCGTAAGGGGAGACATCGGAAGGAGAGTATAAATTAAATGAAAAAAACGATAAGCCAGTCACTGCTTACCCTGATTTTGAATGGAATTTCCATTTTGTCACTGATTTTTCTGGTGATTTCCTTGTTTTCCTATGGCAGGGTAAACAATCAGCTTAGCGAAGCCAACGAAGAGAGATTTGAACTGACTTACAATGCCAATCGTTTTATGAACGGTTCTTCCTATCTGACAAATGAAGTAAGGGCGTTTGCCGCGACAGGAAATCAAGAGCATTATGACAATTATTGGAATGAAATCAACAATCTGAAAAACCGTGATGCAGGTGTGGCCGCTCTGCAGGAGATAGGAATCACTCCTGAAGAGCAGAAAATGATTGATGATATGTTTGCGCTTTCCAACGAACTGGTTCCGCTGGAAGAGAAGGCAATGGAAAATGTAAAAAATGGAAAACTGAATGAAGCGCTCGGCTATGTATATGGGAACAAATACAGTGAGGCGATTGCACAAATCAATGCTTTGAAGGAGCAGTTTCTTGCCGATTTGGATGCGCGGACACTGGAAAAGGTTGAAAGCCTGAAGCAGAAGGCAGATTACATAAAAATAGAAATGATACTGGCGCTGGTATTGGTGGGAGTGATACAGTTAAGTAATATGCTGATGGTGCAGCTAAAAGTTTTGCGCCCTGTGATATCGATAAAGAATCAAATGACGCAGATTTCACAGGGAAATCTTTCCGCAGAATTCGGGATGCGTTCCGATACGTCGGAGATTGGGCGGCTTGTGGATTCCATTCACGACACCAAGCGTGAGCTTAAAAAATATATCAGCGATATCGATGCAAAGCTGACGCAGATGGCGCAGGGCAATATGAATTTAACCACAGGCGACGATTACCGCGGAGAATTTTTACCGATACAGCGCGCAATGGGGCAGATACTGGATTCCCTAAACAATGCGCTTTCCCGGATTCATGTAACGGCAGAACAGGTATTTGAACAGTCGGATATTGTGTCGGCAGGCGCGCAGCGTCTGTCAAGCGGTACGGTGGAGCAGGCGGCAGCCGTTGAGGAGTTGTCTGCAAGCATAAAGGAAATATCGAAGCAGGTAAACAATACATCCTCCGATGCGGACAATGCTCGTCAGGCTTCCATGGGTGCAATGGGGCATTTGCAGACGTGCAATGAAAAGATGGAAGCGTTAAAATCCGCAATAGACGACATTTCCATGTCTTCCCGTCAAATTGGCGGTATTACAAAGGCGATTGAGGATATCTCTTTCCAGACCAATATTCTTGCGCTGAATGCGTCTGTGGAAGCGGCACGTGCCGGCGAAGCAGGAAAAGGATTTGCTGTTGTGGCGGATGAGGTACAGAGTCTGGCGAATAAGAGTACGGAGTCTGCAAAGAACATTGCGGAGCTGATAGAAAAGTCCATCAAGCAGGTGCAGAGCGGCGCCGCTCTGTCAACGGACACGATGGAGGCGCTTATGGAAGTGATAAAGAGCGGACAGCAGTCAACGGAAATGATAGAACGGATAGCAGAATCTGCCCAGCAGCAGGCGCAGTCGCTTGAACAGGTGACGGAGGGTATGCGCCAGATATCCGAAGTGGTGCAGAACAATGCGGCAACGGCTGAGGAATCGGCTTCATCAGCGCAGGAGCTGCAGAATTATGCGGAGGATTTAAAGATTTCGGTGCAAAGATTTCAGCTTCGTGGAAGCAGGAAACGATAATAAGGCGTGTCAAAAACAGGCGGCGGACGGCTGCCTGTTTTTTGATTTCCCGTTCAAAAAAACTCTTCATTGTATAAAACAACAAATTATGATATGATTTACTATAGGTAAGGAGCTTGGAATGGAACGTATCTGCGCGACGGGAATAGAAAGTGCATATGGCAGAAAAAAGGTACTGAAAGGTGTGAACCTGTCTGCAGAAGCGGGGCAGTGTGTCGGCATTGTGGGTGCAAATGGCTGTGGAAAGTCTACATTGTTGAATATTCTTGCAGGGCTGCGGCGGGCAGATAGGGGGATGATTGCGTTTGACGGAGCTGTGGCTGATTGTATTGCCGAGAAGAGACAGCGCAGGCAAAAGGATGGGGAACAGCTTTTTATCCGTTATACGGGGTATGTGCCGCAGGAAAACACGCTGATACAGGAATTACGTGTAAAGGACAATCTGCTGCTCTGGTATAGGGATGAAGAGGTTTTAATGCGGGAACTGGCAGAAGGATTTTTGGGTATGCTGGGACTTTCAGAGATATGTTCGAAAAAGACAGGGAAGCTTTCCGGCGGCATGAAAAAGAAGGTCAGTATAGGCTGTGCGCTGGCTGGCAATCCGCCGGTACTGCTTTTGGATGAGCCAGGGGCAGCACTTGATTTGCCGGCAAAGGCAAAGGTTAGGGAATATCTTTTGCATTATAAAAGTTTGGGCGGGACGGTGGTGTTGGCAACCCATGAAGAGACAGAGCTGGACATCTGTGACCGGCTGTATGTACTGAAAGAAGGATACAGTCAGGAAATTGACAGAGGCCTGCGGGGGGAGGCATTGCTTGCACAGATACTTTGACAATGTGCCGGCTATGAAGGAATTTTATGGTAAGTTGTTTAGGGACTGTACACATATAGAAACAGGGAGGATGAAAATGGAAGAAAATAATTTGCAGCAATCACAGGAACAGACGGCAGCAGCAGGGGGACAGCAACCCGCCGTAGAGCCGGTGCAGCAGAGCCCGCAGGCAGAGGCTTACGGACAGCAGTATACGGCAGGACAGACAGCGCAGCAAAATCAGCAGGTATATGCTTACGGACAGCAGTATACGGCAGGACAGACAGCGCAGCAGAACCAGCAGGTATATGCTTACGGACAGCAGCCCATACAGTCACAGTCGCCTTATTTATACGGCGCACCTGTACAGCAGATGCCGGCTTCGGCGGGGGGCGGCAGGAAAAAGAAAAAGGGCATGGTGACAGCCATTGTTTTGGTGGCGGTGATAGTAGCAGCCATAGGGATAGGCGTCGCAGTCCATGCTTCTATGTCCCGCAGTCCGCAGGTACGTCTTGCAAAGGGATTTGAAAATTTGGCAGAGGAAATGTACGCAGGTGAAAGAGCCGTGTTGGAAGACGTGGATTATCCTGCTATTGCGGAGACGATGCGGACAGAAGGCGGAAGCCTTGATTTGAGCCTGAATTTTACGATGCCCGGGGAGGACACCATAGGGTTTGACTATATACAAAATTATGACCATGCAAATAAACTGATGAGTGCGGAATTTGTTGTCAGTGCGTACAATGTCAGTCTTGCGCAGATGAACCTTGCGGCAGACGAGGACAGATTCTATTTTGGTATGCCGGGAATCATCAGCAATACGTATTATATCGATGCGGCCAATTTTGGACAGGAATATAATGCGTCGGTATGGAGAGAGCTTCTGGGCGTTGACGGGCTTGATGACGACTATGCGTTGGATTTGTTTCCGGAAGTGGCAAAGGAGGACGAAGCCGGAAGCGGAGGGATTTTTGGTAAGGATATCAAGAAGCTTGCCGAAGGAATTACCATTGAAAACAGTAAGGATACCAAAAAAATTGAAATGGATGGTAAAACCGTAAGCTGCAGCGGCATCAGTGTGACGATTGACAAAGAAGTCATGAATGATTTTTTGGATGAACTGGAGGCGGAGCTTGCAGCAAGCGGTCAGGGAGATATTTCAGTATTCCGTTTCAAAAAAGATATTAAACTGACTTTTTATTTGGATAATAAAGACCGTATTGTCTGCATAGAAACAGCAGAAAAAGTGAAACTGGAGGACTCGGCGGTAGAAACGATAGAATTTACCTTTGTGTTTTCCGGCAAAGAACGGACAATGGATGAGGTGTCCGGTAATGTGGAGATGGTAAGTCCGGATGACACGTTGTATATGGATATTACAGGTGAAGCATCTCTTACCGCAGATGTTTATGAAAGTGCATATAAGGTAGTATTCAGTGATGAGGCAGGAAATGAGGCAAATCTGCTTTACAATATCTCATGGGACATAAAAAACAAGGAGTTTGATGCCGATTTCAAGGTGTATGATGAATATGAAGAACTTACCTTTGAAATGGTGGGCGGTTTTGAAGATATTGAAAAAGGGAAGTGTGCAACATTCCGTCTGGGACAGCTTAAAGTTCTGCTGGATGAGGAAGAGGTATGCAGATTTTCCGGCGCACTTACGGTAGGGCCTGTTACGGATAAAATTGAGATGCCATCTGAGGCAGTAAACTTTATGACAATGAGTCAGGAAGATATTTTTGGGCTTATCAATGAAATTTATGAGAATATCATGAATAACGAGTGGGATGACCCGTGGGGCGTATCGCCTCTTTAAAGGTATGAAAGAAATTTGGATTTGGTTAAAAACAGAATATAAGCGGGCGGCATTGAAGCTGCCCGCAGCGCTGGGAAGGGCAGTCATATTGCTGGTTGTTGTCGGTATGATTGCTTTTTGCGCGCAAAAGCAGCGGTCAGCTTCCGCAAACAAAGCGCCGGTGCAGATTGGTTATGCTTCGGAGGAAAACGCACTGATACGGCTGGCTGTTTCCTATGTAGAAAATATGGAGGCGGTAAAGGGGTTATGTCGTTTTGTACCTGTGGAGGAGGAAGAAGGAAAGAGGCTGTTGCAGGAGGGAGAGCTGGCTGCACTTTTGGTGCTGCCGGAAAATATGATAGAGGGTATTCTGGGTGGCAGCAATGAACCGGCAAGCCTGTATTTGACTGAAAATCCGTCACCGGAAGGGCTTGTTTTTGAGGAGTTTGCAGGCGCGGCGACAGGATTGCTGCAGACAGCGCAGGCGGAAATTTATGCGATGCACGCGTTGACAGAGTATTTTCAGGCAGAAAGCAGCGGACTGGCGCAGGCATATCAGGAAATCGATGCTTTTAATCTGGGGATTGTGATGGAGCGGGAACAGTATTTTAAGTTCCGGCGTCTGTCCGAAACCGGAAATACCGGATTTGCAGTGTATTATGCCAGTGCTTTTTTTACTTTGTATCTGTTTGCTTCGGGCATGTTTCTGGGCGGCTTTTTGAAACGCAGCAGAGAAGAAATGCTTTTGCTGAAAAAAAGAGGAGGCATCGCTTATGGAACCCAGCTTTTGGGGCGGACTTTTATTACGACGGGGTGTATGCTTCTGCTGCTTTTTGCAGCAGGGCTTATGTGGCTTTCTGGTAGTGTCAGAGAGGCCTTGCAAATAAGCTTTTCCATGCAAAGTATACTTCTGGCAGTGCTTGCCGCCTGCTGCGCCGCGGCAGGGCTTCTATTTGTATATCTGCTTGCGGAGGGTGAACGTTCTGCTGTTCTGCCGGCGGGCTTTGCGGTAGTCTTTATGTGTTATGTATCCGGCTGCTTTGTACCTTCGGCGATTTTGCCCAAGGTGGTGAACAGACTTGCGGCAGCGCTTCCTACCACGTATGTGAAAAAAGCGTTTACGGCGCTTTTTTCGGGGGGAAAGGAAGATGCGCTAAAAACGGCGGTTCTTTTATGTATTTTTCTTGTATGCTTTCTTTTGGGCGCGCTGTTTGTGGTGCGCCGGGAGGAGCGCAAAAGGTGGAAAAAAGAAAGGAAAATACCAGAAAAGACGGAAGATATATCCGCCGAAGCAGGTCATAAGCATATATATGAGGGAAAAGAGGAAGCCGCCATACGAGTCGGACAGACGAAAAAAAATGGTTTGTTGTTCTGGATATTAGGAAAACGGCTGTTATACAAAAAGACAATCTGGGTTTGCCTTTTGTGTATGATTTTTCTTTCTGCCTTGCAGTATCATTTGGAAAAGCAGTCGGAAGCGGTGATTACGGCGGCTGTCTATACGCCGGATACGAAATTGCGGGAGATTATTTCCGAATATGACGGGCTGGTGCATTTTCTTGTGTGCGAGGATTCTGAAGAGGTAAAGCGGAATGTGGTGAGAGGAAATGCGGAATGTGGTTATGTTTTGCAGGAAGACTTGCAGGAGCAGATAATGGCAGGAAATGGTATATGGTCCATAGAGGCATATGAAAAGGCAGATTCTACCATGACCCGTGTTGTCAATGAAGTATTATTTGAAAGAATTTTTTACGTAATATCGGCGGAGTGGTTTGAAGGATACATTGCAGAAAATGCGATGTTTGCAGATGCAAGGCTGGAAGTCGGAGAGGATGCCCTGCGTGGGGAAGCGAGGCGGCAGCTCGCTTACAGGCTTTCTGATGACAGCACTTTTCGCTTCGAGCACATTACGGTTTTGGGTGCTGCACCCCTGACAGACAGTGCGGGTACGGAAGGCAGACAGAAATCCCGCACGGCTTATCCGGCAGAGGCCGCAGCAGGCGCAGGTATTGTCCTTTGCGGCATTGCCGGCGTGCTGGAGGCGCTGCAGGATATCAAGAAGAAACGGTTTCGGGGCAGAACAGCACTTATGGCAGGTGTGTTTACCGTATTGCAGCCGGTGCTGTGCGGTACTTTGGCGGCGCTTGGCATAATAGGCGTGACAAGGGGCGGCGCAGGTCTTGGCAGGCAGACGGCGGTATTGTTTTTACTGGCGGCAGCAGTTATACTTGTCGGAATCGGGGTTGTTCTGGTAAAAAGAGTAGCGGAGAGGAGTTAGTGATGGCGAAGCAAAAAGAGGTAAAAACCAATGCCATGCGGATTTTGGATGTTATGGGGATTTCCTATACAAGTTACACCTATGAATGTGAGGAATTTGTTGATGGAATACAGATAGCGGACATGCTTTCCCTGCCCCATGAAAAGGTGTATAAGACATTGGTTGCGCAGGGAAGCTCAAAAAATTATTTTGTATTTGTGATTCCTATAGAGGCGGAGCTGGACTTAAAGAAGGCGGCAAAGGCGGTGGGGGAGAAGGCTGTGGCAATGCTGCATGTGAAAGATATCCATGCTGTGACCGGTTATATCCGCGGCGGCTGTACCGCTATCGGTATGAAAAAGCAGTATGTGACAAAAGTAGCGGCATGTGCGGCGGCGCTGCCTGCGATAATTGTGAGCGGCGGACGGCTGGGTTCTCAGATTGAGCTGCAGCCGGAAAATCTGTTAAAGGCGGCAAGGGCAGAATATGCGGATATTTGTGTGAGGTGATGGCAAAGCGTAATCAAAGCTTGGGTGCAGAAAAAAGACTAAAAGAGTTTGGCATATTACAGTATATCGATCTAGTCATTGCTTCGGCAGAAGAAGGTGCGGCGAAGCCGGACAAAAGAATTTTTGAAATTGCTCTGAATAGAGCAGCCTGTAAACCGCAGCAGGCGGATTATGAAATAAATAATTTGTCTGAAATCAAGGGGTAGCGCAGCGTTTCTGTAAGAGTGTTCCGGACTCTGTGATGAGGGATGCTGGCATTTGGATTGATATTAGGTAATGCAAATCCTGATTTTACAAAAAACGGCGGCAATTTCTATTTTGCCGAATGGAGTAAAGCCAACCATAATAGATAAGTTTGGACTTGTTCCAAATGAAAAGGAAGAAAGATAGGCAAAAATATTGAAAATCAATAGAAACTAATATAAATACAGGAGGTATTTGGTATGGCGTATTATACGATTAAGTTATTTGTGAATGCACTGAGAAGATATACTTCGTTCGAGATGTTTATACCGAATGACATCAGGGAGGATGTGCCGCATGAGGAAAGCGAGTATACAAGGCGGAAGATGAAGGTGCTGTTTTTGCTGCATGGGTATACGGGGAATGCGGGAAACTGGGTTCCGGAATATATTGCGGAAAAATATAATTTTGCGATTGTGATGCCGAACGGTGAGAATGCATTCTGGCTGGACGGGCTTTCCTCAGGGCATAAGTTTGCCACATTTCTGGGGGAGGAGCTGCCTGCTTATCTCAGGAAAACATTCGGGCTTGCCATGGGTCCTGAGGAAACCTATATTATGGGGCTTTCCATGGGCGGCTTTGGGGCGCTGCATACGGCGCTTGCCTATCCGGATGTTTTTGGAAAAGCAGCAGGGCTTTCGTCTGCATTGATTGTCCATGATATCGCGCACATGAAAGAGGGAGACAGCGATAAAATTGCTAATTATGCTTATTACCATGAATGTTTTGGGGATTTGGAAACAGTGGAGGAGAGTGACAACAATCCGGAGGTATTGGTAAAAAGATTAAAGGAGAGCGGCAAAAAGATACCGGAAATGTTTATAAGCTGCGGCACGGAGGATTTTCTTCTGGAAAAGAACCGTGTTATGCATGCATTCCTTGACGGTATTGGCGTATCCCATGTCTATATGGAGAGCAAGGGCGGGCATGATATGGATTTTTGGAACGAATATGCCGTAAAGTTTACGGAAATGATGTACCGTTAGCTGCGGCACCCGTTGATTTCAGCGTTGATTTTTACATAAGACCGTGTTATTATTTTAACGATAAAGGCGCGAATTTACGCCGCTTTGAAATGCAGGAGGTAAAGAGAAATGAAGAAAGGTTTTGATGAGCTTATCGCAAAAGTAAATGAGTGCGGTATGAAAAAAGTGGCTGTTTCCGTTGCACAGGACGAAGCAGTGCTGGAAGCAGTACAGGAGGCAAAAAAACGCGGAATTGCCGACGCCATTTTGGTGGGCGACGAGGCGAAAATCCGTGAGATTGCAGCTTCCATCAACATGGACCTTGCAGGCTATGAAATCATTGACGAACCGGACATGATACAGGCGTCCCTAAAGGCGGTGAAGCTTGCCCATGAGGGAAAAGCAGATATGTACATGAAGGGGTTGATTGACACAAAGAACTTTTTAAAGAGCGTGCTCGACAAGGAAGTGGGACTCCGCACAGGCGGCGTGCTCTCCCATGTGTGCGTGTTTGACGTGCCCGGCATTGAACAGCTCCTGTTTTTGACTGACGTGGCATTTATGACCTATCCTACACTGGAGGATAAGGTAAATATTATAAAGAATACCCTGCCGGTGACAAGAGCCTGCGGCATTGCCTGTCCCAAGATTGCACCCCTTGCGGCTGTAGAGGTAGTGAACCCCAAGATGCCCGTGACTGTGGAGGCGGCTGAGCTGACACGTATGAACGAGGCTGGTGAAATCACAGACTGCATCATCGACGGACCGCTTTCTTTAGACCTTGCCATCGACCCTGAAGCGGCAAAGCATAAGGGCGCGACGGACAGAAAAATTCAGGGTGACGCGGATATTCTGCTGTTTCCGGATATTCATGCGGGCAATCTGGTATACAAGGCAATTGTACATATGGTAAAGGATGTAAAGAATGGCTGTATCCTGACCGGCACCAAGGTTCCTGTTATCTTGACTAGTCGTTCCGACACCTTTGAGACGAAAGTAAATTCTCTTGCGCTTGCGGCTGTGGTTGCTGAGGAGATGAAGAAAAATGGGTGAAAGCCTGCTTACCTTTCTGTTAGGGCTGGTTGAGCTCGCGGCGGATATCATGGAAGCGAAGATGGAAAGAGGACCGAAAAAGAAGGAAAAGAATGGAAAGAAAAAGTAAAGCGGAGGAAGCGAGAAATGAAGAGTCTGATTATTAATCCGGGTTCTACCTCCACCAAGATTGGTGTGTTTGAGGATGAGAATCTTTTATTTGAAGAAACGCTGCGGCATACAACAGAGGAAATCAGCCGCTATGCGACGATTGTAGACCAAAAGGATTTCCGCAAAAAAATTATTACGGACCTTTTGGCAGAGAAAAATTTTGACATCAAAACCCTTGGCGTGGTAGTAGGCAGGGGCGGCATGTTAAAGCCCATTCCCGGCGGCACCTATGCCGTTACCGATGAGCTTTTACAGGATTTGAAAATGGGGAAGCAGGGACAACATGCGTCCAATCTCGGCGGCATTTTGGCGCGGGAAATCGGGGATGAAATTGGAGTTCCTTCTTATATTGTTGACCCCGTTGTGGTAGACGAGCTGCAGACTGTGGCGCGGTATTCCGGCGTGCCCGAATTGCCCCGTACCAGCGTGTTCCATGCATTGAACCAGAAGGCGGTGGCAAAACGCTATGCGAAGGAAGTGGGAAAGGCTTATGAGTCCCTGCGGCTGATTGTGGTGCATATGGGCGGCGGCGTTTCCGTGGGCGCTCATATTGGCGGCAAGGTAGTGGATGTGTTTAACGCTTTAGACGGCGACGGCGCTTTTTCACCGGAGAGAGCAGGCGCAGTACCTTCGGGTGCACTGATCAAAATGTGTTTTTCCGGCGCATATACCGAAAAAGAGGTGTATGGAAAAATTGTGGGAAAGGGCGGCTTCAATGCATATCTTGGAACCAATGACATGCGCAATGTGACAAAGATGGCAAACGAGGGTGATGCCCATGCTGCAGAAGTGAAGGAAGCATTTTTGTATCAGGTGGCAAAGGACATCGGTTCCATGGCATGTGTGCTGGAGGGTAGGGTAGACCAGATTATTGTGACCGGCGGCATTGCTTACGGGGAGGACGTGGTTGCCAATCTGAAGGAAAAGGCGGGTTGGATAGCGTCCTTCACCGTATATCCGGGCGAGGACGAGCTGCTTGCACTTGCACAGGGCGGTCTTCGCGTGATGAACGGCGAGGAAGAAGCGATGATATATTAAGGGCATTTAAAAAGAAAAGCTTCGGTTGGAGCTTTTCTTTTACCACAGAGAGCCATGCCGTAAGGCATGGCTCTCTGCGTATAATGAAAAAGGGGTCAGATAACACAACAATGCGGAAGGAATCACATCAAATTATAGGGGAAATTTGAAATAGTTTTTTGCATTGTTGTAGGATATGTCTGTTACAATCTCCGACAAGGTTTCCATGTCTGCCGGAAACTCACCGTTCTCCACCCATGTGCCGATTAGATTGCACAGGATGCGGCGGAAGTATTCGTGTCTTGTGTAGGACAGGAAGCTTCGGGAATCGGTCAGCATACCGACAAAACCGGATAAATTGCCCAAATTGGCAAGGGAAGTCATCTGCTCAATCATTCCCGTCTTGTGGTCATTAAACCACCATGCGCTGCCCTGCTGTATTTTTGCTACGGCAGAAGAATCCTGAAAACAGCCGAGTATGGTGCCAATGGACTGGTTGTCATTGGGATTCAGCGAGTAGAGTACCGTCCTCGGGAGCTTGTCGTTTTTGATAAGGGCGTTTAAAAAGTCCGCCATCTGTGCGCTGGGCGCGTAATTGTTGATACAGTCGTAACCGGTGTCCGGGCCCAGCTTTTCAAACATCAAAGTATTGTTGTCGCGCTTACAGCCATAATGAAGCTGCATAGCCCAGTCCATATCATGATACTGCTCGCCCACAAAAAGCATGAAAGCAGTTTTGAATTTATATTCTTCCTCTTTGGAAAGCTCAATGTGGTTCTGGCGCTTTAAGAAAATTTCTTCCAGCTCATCTTCAGAAGCAGGATAGTACATGACAAATTCAAGCGCATGGTCGGATACGTTGCAGCCCATGGAAGCAAAGAATTCCATTCGCTTTTTCAGAGCGGTTTTCAGTGCGGCAAAGGTGGTGATTTCCATGACGCCGGTCACGGCAGCCAGTTTGTCGAGATAGTCGAGATAATCGGGCTTTTCGATGTTCATTGCTTTATCGGGGCGCCATGCAGGAAGCACTTTTACATCAAAAGAAGCATCCTCTGCAATCTTTTTGTGCCATTCCAGATTGTCGACGGGGTCGTCGGTGGTGCAGATTAGCGTCACGTTGGACTGCTTAATGATATTGCGCACGCTCATGGAAGGCTCAGCCAGCTTGGCATTGCACAAATCCCAGACTTCTTCGGCAGTATTTTTATTTAAGACGCCTGTGTAGCCAAAATACCGCTGGAGTTCGAGATGGCTCCAGTGGTATAAGGGATTGCCGATTGCTTTTCCAAGGCATTCCGCCCACTTCAAGAACTTTTCTTTATCAGTCGCATCTCCGGTAATATATTTTTCATCCACACCGCAGGAGCGCATAAAGCGCCATTTGTAGTGGTCGCCGCCCAGCCATACCTGTGTGATATTGTCAAAGCTGCGGTCTTCCGCGATTTCCTGCGGATTGATGTGGCAGTGATAGTCCAGAATAGGTGTGTTTTCCGCATACTCGTGGAAAAGCACTTTGGCAGTTTCACTGTCAAGTAAAAAGTCTTTGTCCATAAATGCTTTCATAGCGATACCTCCTTACACGCTCGGGCGTGCTTACATCCTGCGTTTGATAAACGCAGACCAATTTTTGCGCCGCTTTCCTGTATTTTGCAACCACCAAATCTGTTATAGCAGCGCAGAAGCAGACTTGGCGGTAATACGCTTTTTAAGAAAGAGTAGTGCCGCGATGAATAATTTCACCTGAAAAAACAGTTTTTTTAGGCATCTCGCTGCCATTCAGCAGACCCATCAGCGTAGTAATCAAATGCTGGCACAGAGTTTCCAGTTTGTTGTCGATAGAAGTAAGCTCCGGATTGCAGCATGCGGCCAGAAGGGAATTGTTGTAGCCGATGATGGCAAGCTCCTGCGGTATGCGCAGTCCTGCGGTACGCGCATATTTGATAGCGCCGAGAGCCAGATTGTCATCAGAGGCAATGACACCCCGAAACAGGATGCCCTTTCCCTGTACCTTCATCAGATGCTCGCTCATACCCTGAATATCTTCATGGGAGCCTGTATAAAGCTGCATCAGATTACCGCTTCGCAATAATCCAGCCTCTTCCATAGCGGCACGGTAGCCTGCGAGCTTTCGCTTGCCGCTGTAAGAAGTAGAATTATAGAAATACAGGATATCCTGAATGCCGGAAGCTATCATCTGTTTGGTAGCTTCGTACATGGAATTGTAGTCGTCAGAAACGATGCTGTATACATTGGGCGCATCAAAGGACGCATTTAACAGCATGACCGGCACCTGAAGGGCGGCATCCATAATGTAGCGGTTGTCGCTTTCGCTTTCATATATAAAATGGGAACCGACTAAAATAATGCCGTCAACCTTTTTGGAAATCAAAAGATTCAGGCACTTTTCTTCCGTTTCCAATTCATAACCGGTACAGCACAAAATACTGTCATAGCCGTTGGCACGAAGCTTCTGTTCGATAAAGTAGATAGCCTTAGCTAAGTAAAGGTCGGAAGAATCTGCGCACATGACGCCGATGGTCTTCATCGTGTTAAGACCAAGCCCCCGAGCAAAAGCATTGGGGGTGTATTCGTACTGATTGATAACGTCCAGAACTTTTTTCTTGGTCTTATCACTGACATTGCTGCTGCCGTTTAGGACGCGGGAAACCGTAGCAATGGAAACCCCAGCCTTTTCGGAAATGTCGTAAATAGTCATATTTGTTGTCATGGATAAGCCCCTCTTGTTTAAGAAAATAACTATGTAAGCGGTTTCAATAAACCTACACAGAATTATAATGGATTCCGAAAAGAATTTCAATAGAGAATTTGATAGATTTCAGATAAAAATTTTGGAAAGAGTAAGCCATGTTATCGAAAGATATTTGCAAGCAGCCTTGAAAACGCTTGGAA
>WSLY01000042.1 GCA_013316825.1 Lachnospiraceae bacterium
ACTGACACCGAAATGATACCGAAACACGACAATCTGATAGGGGGATAGTCTACCCTATCGCTGATACTTCGGGAGATTTTAAGCGGCTCTATGACCGTAATTTTGCCGAAAATCGCCCCGAAACCATACACTAAAACGGGAGGAAGCGCAATATGCCGAGAATGAGCAAAAAGAGGAAGCATGAGCTTTCCTTTTACCTCAATGACCGGGGGCGTGTCACTTACAACGAATTATGCCGGAAATGCCAGCATGGGTGCAGGCAGAGCTTCCGGGCGGTTGTGGTTGACTGCCCCCGTTATTTATCCAAACGAGCCAAGAAAAAGGAGGAACACACCGAATGAATTTTGAATTTATGACGATAGACACACCATTGCCGCCCTGTATGCCATTTCCCAGAGCGTTGACAGGATTTCCAGTCAGCAGCACCGCAAAGGTCATGTACTGCCGGATGCTGGACGCTATGCTATCCAAAGGGCAGGAGGACGAGAACGGAATCCTGTTTGTCTGCTTCCCTGTCACAGCCATTGCCACTGTCCTGTCCCGCAGCCCCATGACGGTCAAGCGTTCTCTGAATGAACTGGAAACCGCCGGACTTATCATGCGAGTGCGTCAGGGCGTTGGAGAACCAAACCGGATTTATGTGCTGATACCGGGAAAGGAGGACGCTGCCCTTGCCTGATACCTCAAAGCTGGAAAAGCTCAACCGGGAGCTGGAGAAAAGCGAAAAGAAACTGCGGAAAGCCATCAATGATGAAAAGGCATTGCAGCACCAGTTAAAGCAGCTTACCCGAAAGGAACGGACACACCGGCTCTGTACTCGTGGCGGCATGCTGGAAAGTTTTCTGCAAGAGCCGGAACGCCTGACAGATGATGATGTCATGCTGTTGTTGAAACTCATTTTTCACAGGCAGGACACGCAGGAACTATTGAAAAAAATGCTGGAACGGGAGAAGCCGGAAACCCCTTAGTTTACTAAGGGCGCATTATCCGAGATTTCCAATTATCCGAGGTAACTCTCAAAGCTGCCGATATGAAAGGCTTTCAAAGAAATTATCTCGGATAATTATTTATGAAAAGAGCAACTGCCATTTCAAAAATTATCAGAGGCAAAGGTGTGATTTACCCAATTATCTCGGATAAGTACAAATCACCCACAATTGAAAGCGGGGTTAATTATCCGAGATAATCGTTTTCAAATGCTGTATTCATCGGATTTAATCAATTTACCTCGGATAAGTTTTTATCTCGGATAATGCGCCCTATCCAAGAACTCGGATAGGGCGCAATTATACACCACCCAGAGGTTGGTGCATTGCGTTCTCCGAAGGCTCCTCGCCGGAGGGCTGTGATTTTCCGCAGTCATGGTCTGCTCCAAATCATACAGGGGACGCTACGCTTCCCCTGCGCTGGCTGCCGCCAGCTACCCTTTTGTGGACTTGCCATCTGGGGACACCTTGCCTTGCAAGCTGTTCCCAGCCGACAAGTTTCATAAAATATGCTATCTTTTCGATAGGCAATACAGTATAATGATGTTGATAACAATTTAAGTAAGGAAGATAGTGATGAAAGACTTATATGATATTGCCTTGTGTACGGTAAAAAACATAAATTTAAAGAAAAATGGTAAAGCAGGTCATGTGGCTTGTGCTTTAGAAACAGTAAGTGGTATTGTTTATACTGGCATTTGTATTGATGTGCCCTGTTCAATTGGAATTTGTGCAGAACAGGCAGCTATTGCCGAAATGCTGAAACATGGAGAAACGAAAATCAAAAGAATTGTATCTGTTTATGAAGATGGCAGCATCCTGTCGCCTTGTGGAAGATGCAGAGAATTGATTTCACAGTTAGATCTGGATAATGAAAATACAGTAGTTGCCATTAACAATGACCAAAAGGTTACATTGAAAGAATTATTACCTGAAAGGTGGGACAAAAAATGGGATTAAATAAATTAACCAACAGAATTTATTTTTTAGAACACGCCCCCGAAGTGGACAGACCGATGTTAGCTTATCTTAAAGGAGATAAAATTTCTCTGGCGATTGATGCTGGATATTCGGCATCTCATGTTCAGGATTTTTACAGGGCAATCGAAGCGGAACAGTTTAACAAGCCGGATTTTACGGTTATTACACATTGGCATTATGACCACACCTTTGGTATGCACGCAATCAATGGAATAAGTATTGCCTATGGCAAAACAAATGAGTTCCTCAAAGACCAGCAAGAACAGGCAAAAAACCTCAATTATATCGAAATTCTGAAAAAGGAAGATATTCATTTTAGAAAAGAATATTGCGGACAGGACAAATTAAGTATTGTGCTGTCCGACATAACTTTCTCGGATAAAATGACTTTGGATTTAGGTGGCATTACTGCACAAATCTTTCATACAATTTCGCCACATTCAGAAGATACTACTTGTGTTTATGTGCCAGAAGAAAAAGTTTTGTTTTTAGGAGATTCAACGAGTGAAGATTTCTTTAATAATGGATATATGGATAAGGATAAACTGTATTCTTTGGTTCAGACTATTCAATCTATCGATTGTAAATATTGCATACTAAGTCATTGCGAACCTCTTAGTAAAGAGGATTTGCTTGCTTATTTGTTGTCAGTAGAAGCTTGAAATTCCATTTTGCTATTTTTCTACATCGGGTCAACTTGCCCCGAACTTTTACAACTAAATACCCGCCGCCCAGCGGCATACCGAGCAGGAAATCTGAAAAAGGTCTCCTGCTTTTTTTCTGCCCAAAATGAGGTGGCAAAACGCCACCCCATCCACCAAGCATAGAAAGGAGGGACACGAAATGCCCTGTCCACACAACGAAATCACGATTGTACAGCGAAGCCAGCGGCAGTCTGCGGTTGCCGCCGCTGCTTACCAGAGTGGCGAAAAGCTTTTCTGTGAATATGACCAGCAAGTGAAGCACTACCCGGAAAAGCGTGGTATCGTCCACAATGAAATCCTGCTCCCGGCAAATGCCCCACAGAAATATGCAGACCGCAATACCCTATGGAACGCCGCCGAAGCGGTGGAGAAACAATGGAACTCTCAGCTTGCAAGGCGGTGGGTGCTTACCATCCCCAGAGAGATACCACCTGACCAGTATGCTGTCCTTGTCCGGGAGTTTTGTAAACAGCAGTTTGTTTCCAAAGGCATGATTGCTGACTTTGCCATCCATGACCCCCATCCGCCGGGACACAATCCCCACGCCCATGTCATGCTGACTATGAGGGCAATGGATGAACATGGGAAATGGCTTCCCAAGAGCCGCAAGGTTTATGACCTTGACGAAAACGGGGAACGGATAAAACTTCCCTCCGGCAGATGGAAAAGCCACAAGGAAGATACGGTTGACTGGAACGACCAGAAGTATTGTGAAATCTGGAGGCATGAATGGGAGGTCATCCAGAACCGCTATCTGGAAGCCAATGACCGCCCGGAGCGTGTGGACTTGCGTTCCTATGCCAGACAGGGGCTTGATATTGTCCCCACTGTCCATGAGGGTGCTGCTGTCCGGCAGATGGAAAAACGTGGTATCCAGACGAATATCGGCAATCTGAACCGGGAAATCAGAGCCGCCAACCGCCTGATGAAGTCCATCCGGCAGCTTATCCAAAACCTCAAAGGCTGGATTACCGAGCTGGGAGAAAAACGGAAAGAGCTGCTTGCACAAAAAGCGGCGGAGGAAGCGGTCTTTCTTCCAAATCTGCTGATGAAGTATATGGAGATACGAAAGGAAGAACGGAAGGACTGGACAAGGGCTGGACAGAACCGGGGGACTTCACAGGACTTAAAGGCAGTCAGCGAAGCCCTGTCCTATCTCCGGCAAAAGGGGCTTTCTACTGTGGAGGACTTAGAAGTATTTCTGGAATCTTCCGGGAAATCAGCCGCAGATTACCGCAATCAGATGAAGCCAAAGGAAGCCCGCAGCAAAGTGATTGACGGGATTCTTGCCAGCCGGACAGACAGCAAGGAATGTAAGCCCGTCTATGACAAGTACCAGAAGATATTTTTTAAGAAAACAAAGGAAAAATTCAAACAGGAACACCCGGAGGTTGCCCGGTATGAGAAAGCCGCCGCCTACCTTGCTAAGCACCCGGACGATAAGGACAGCACTCAAAAGGAACTGCAAGAGGAGCAGGAAACGCTTCTCAGCGAAATCGCAGAGCTGAAAGTACCGCTGACCGAGGTACAGGAGGATTTGAAGAAGCTGCGGGACATCCGTTATTGGGTACGGAAAGCCACACCCGGCACAGAGGAAAGTAAAGAGCCACCCAAGAAACAGCCCATCAAGGAAGCCTTGCAGGATAAGGTGGACGAGAAAAAGGCTAAAAGAACTATCCCGGCGCAGACAAAACGCAAACAACAGGATATGGAACTTTAACAGACACTTGCCATTTTCAATCAGAGAATGTCAGGTGTTTTTTCTTTTTTTCAAGGAGGGACAGATTTGAATGTATTTGAAGCTGTGAAGCAGTCCGTCACAACCAGACAGGCTGCGGAGCATTATGGAATCCATGCAGGGCGGAACGGGATGGCTTGCTGCCCGTTCCATCACGATAAAACCCCAAGCATGAAGCTGGATCGGCGTTACCACTGCTTCGGTTGCGGTGCGGATGGGGATGTGATTGATTTTGCCGCCGCCCTGTATGGGCTGGGAAAGAAAGAAGCCGCCGTACAACTGGCACAGGACTTCGGGCTTTCCTATGAGGACTGGAAGCCGCCGGGAAAGGCAAAAAAGCCCAAGCCCTGGCAGAAATCCCCGGAGGAACAGTTTCAAGAAGCAAAGAGCCGCTGCTTCCGTATTCTTGCCGATTATCTCCATCTGCTTCGGGCATGGAGAACGGACTACGCCCCACACTCCCCGGAGGAAGCCTTTCATCCCCGGTTTATAGAAGCCTTACAGAAGCAAGACCAAGTGGAGTATCTGCTGGATGTGCTGCTGTTCGGGGAAACAGAGGAAAAAGCGGCTTTGATTACGGACTACGGAAAGGATGTGATACAGCTTGAACAGCGAATGGCAGAGCTTGCCGCCGCAGACGCAGCAAGAACTAAAAAACACCATGAACGCCATGCAGCCACCCCAGAGCATTGAGGAAATCAAGGAGGGGCTGGAAACTACCGAGAAAGGCGGCGTCCGTCAGAGTATACGGAACTGCCTGACTGTATTCCAGCGTGACCCGCTGCTTTCCGGGGCTATCGCATACAATATCCTGACTGACCGCAAGGACATCATAAAGCCCATCGGCTTCCACAGGGAAAGCACCCCCCTGAACGATACAGATATGAAGTATCTGCTTCTCTATCTGGAAGAAACCTACGGGCTTACCAATGAGAAAAAGATTGATAACGCCATCGGGATTGTGGCGAATGAAAACAAGTACCACCCCATCCGGGATTATTTAAGTTCCCTTGTGTGGGACGGGACAGAGCGAATCCGCTTCTGCCTGCGGCACTTTCTGGGGGCTGACGCAGACGATTACACCTATGAAGCGTTGAAGCTGTTCCTGCTGGGTGCAATCTCACGAGCCTTTCAGCCGGGGTGCAAGTTTGAAATCATGCTTTGTCTGGTAGGCGGTCAGGGGGCTGGCAAGTCCACCTTCTTCCGTCTGCTGGCAATCCGGGACGAGTGGTTCTCCGATGATTTGCGGAAGCTGGACGATGACAATGTGTACCGCAAGCTGCAAGGTCACTGGATTATCGAAATGTCGGAAATGATGGCAACCGCAAACGCCAAGAGCATTGAGGAAATCAAGTCATTTTTAAGCCGGCAGAAAGAGGTTTACAAGATACCCTATGAAACCCACCCGGCAGACCGCCCCCGTCAGTGCGTGTT
>WSLY01000010.1 GCA_013316825.1 Lachnospiraceae bacterium
TTTCTTTTAGGGGAAATCGGTGACGATGACTTGCAGACGATTCAGTCCTATATAGGGGAAACCCTTTTGGATACGGCGTTTTGCTTTAATCTTGGCAGCATGGAAAAGTGGGACGAGGCGTATCTGCTAAAGCAGGTGCTTTGTATGGAGGAGGCAGGACTTAATCCGACTTTGTTTTTCAGTTCTCATGATATGCGAAGGCATTTTTCCAGACTGTGCGGGGAGAATATGGAAATGGCAGAGCTGTTGGCGCTGTTTTTGCTGACGGCAAAAGGAGTTCCCTTTTTGTATCAGGGAGAGGAGCTGCCGCTTGCGGATGTGCGCCTTGCGGACAGCAGCGATTTAAAGGATGCACAGGGCAGGTATGCCTATGAAAAGATGCTTTCGGCAGGAGCCGGCGAGGAGGAGGCTTTCCTCTATGCGAAAGAACGCGCCAGAGACTATGCGAGGGCGCTGATTGATTGGCGGCATTGGGAGTATCCTAAGCAACAGCCCAAGGCACAGCCCAAGGCACAGCCTTTGGGATGCGACTCGGACTGCACTTTGAGATGCCTGTACGGGAAGCTGCTGAAGCTGCGGCGGGAATATAAAGCGCTGCGTATGGGGGAATACGGAGAAATAACGCTTTCCGGGCACAGGTTTTATTATGAGCGGAGCTGCGGACAGGAACGGATTGCCGTGACAATGGATTTTTCCCTGAAGGGATGGGAAATTTTTCAAAAAGAACGGGGAATTTCCCGAAAAGAACGGGAAATGGAAAAAGGAATTTTGCTTGTAATCAAAAATGAGAGCGGGCGTATCATAGGACTGGTAGAACATTTGGTTTAGGGAGAACCGCAGACTGCGGACAAAGATGCGCAAGTGTTTTAAGATACAGGGGGTGTAGGAATGAAAAAAGTATCCATGCAGGATATAGCAAGAGAACTGGGCTTTTCCAAAATGACGGTATCCAAATGCTTTCATGATAGTGAGGATATTCCGGAGGAGACGAAACAGGCGGTTTTTAAAAAAGCGGACGAGATGGGATATGAGTACAGGAAGCGGGTGAAATACCGGATTGCAGTGCTTTTTTCAGAGGTTTATTTTGAACCGAACGAAAAATTTTATAATGAATTGTATAAGCGGCTGATAGAGCAGGAATGGCGCAGCAGCATGAAGTTTTCCATGATTTATGTAAACAGGGAGGATGAGAGAAATCTGTATTTAAACCCTATGGTGCTGGAGAATGACGCCATTATGCTTTTGGGGCAGTTTTCCAAAAAATTTGTGGCTAGTATTGTGGAGCGCAGGATTCCGGTGGTGTGCCTTGACTTTTATTACAGGGGGATAGAGGCGGACTCCGTCATTTCTAACAGCTACCAGACGAGCTATGAACTGACAAGTCATTTGATTGAGCAGGGGCATAAAAAAATCTGCTTTCTGGGAAACAAAAACTATACAAACAGCGTCAACGACAGATATATGGGTTACTGTAAGGCGCTCTTGGAGGAAAATCTGGAAATTGACCCCAAAAACCGGATAGATGACAGGAGCGAGAGAGGGATTTTGCAGGAATTTGCATTGCCGGATGCACTTCCGACTGCTTTTGTCTGCAACAACGACCACGCGGCGTATCTTTTGATTAGACAATTAAAACAAATGGGGCTTAAGGTGCCGGAGGATATCAGTGTGGTTGGGTTTGATGATGTACTGTACGCCGAAATATCGGAGCCGCCGATTACGTCGGTACACGTAAAACGTAAGTTTATGGCAGAGCAGGCGGTGAGCCTGATGAAGAGGAGAATGGAAACGCCCGATGCAGGGGCGAGGGTTGTGACGATAGACTGTTCCATTGTGTATAGAAAATCCGTGGCGGCTGCCGTACAAAAGCAATAAGCACGGCTTCATTGCTTTAAAAGCAGGCCTCTTTATAAAAGAGGCCTGTGGTAAAATTGAATCATATGTTCA
Source organism: Lachnospiraceae bacterium (assembly GCA_013316825.1). Lineage (GTDB taxonomy): Bacteria > Bacillota > Clostridia > Lachnospirales > Lachnospiraceae > Acetatifactor. Next base: position 1,948 of record WSLY01000010.1, read on the forward strand.
GTTTGTGCACTCATATTGAGAAGCAGCGCGTCGGCTATGGTAAGAGCTACCATGGCTTCCATGACAACGACGGCTCTTGGAACGATGACCGGGTCATGACGTCCTTTGATTTGGACGGAAATGTCCCGGTTATTTTTATCCACGGTTTCCTGCGTTCTGAAAATGGAAGGAGTGGGTTTTACGTGGGCGCGCACTAAGATAGGGGAACCGTCGCTGATGCCGCCCAAAATGCCGCCGGCGTGGTTGGTTCTTTTGGAGACTTTAGAGCCATCCATGTAAAATGTGTCGTTGTTATCGCTGCCTTTTGCTTCGGAAACTTTGATACCGTCTCCGATTTCCACTGCTTTGACGGCGCCGATGGACATAACGGCTTTGCTTAAGCAGGCGTCGAGCTTGTCAAATACCGGCTCGCCGATACCGGCGGGCATTCCTTCTACCAGACATTCCATAACGCCGCCTGCGGAGTCGAGTGCTTCCATGGTATCCCGCAGATAGCTTTCCGCGCGAAGGGATGCGTGATAATCCGGCATGGCGGTGGGAGTGCGCAGGATGGCTTCTCTGTCAAAGGCAGACAAGTCTGCCATGATAGGGCCGATAGAGCGGGTATAGGCAGTAACGCGGATGCCAAGGAGACTTAGAAGCTTTGCAGCAATGGCGCCGGCAGCCACGCGTCCGATAGTCTCGCGGCCGGAAGAGCGTCCGCCGCCCCTATAGTCCCGAAAGCCATATTTGGCATCAAAGGTGTAATCGGCATGTCCGGGGCGGTAATAGGAAGCAATTTCGCCGTAGTCGGCAGAGCGCTGTGAAGTGTTTTTTACAATAAGGGAGATGGGGGTTCCTGTGGTGAGTCCTTCAAATACGCCGGAAAGGATTTCCACCTCGTCGTCCTCTCTGCGAGGCGTGGAGATGCGGCTCTGCCCGGGTTTTCTGCGGTCCAGATAGGGCTGGATATCCGCCTCGGAGAGCGCAAGTCCTGCAGGACAGCCGTCCACCACCACACCAAGTGCCTTGCCGTGGGATTCGCCCCATGTTGTAATTTTAAAAATAGTGCCGTAGGATGAACCTCCCATTTTCTTTTTCCGTCCTTTTTTAAAATGTCTACACAATTTCCGCAGCCGGAAACATTGTAATTTCTTCGTTTTTCAATCATACAATAAAAGAAGTGGCTGTTGCAATACTAAAAAAACAAAAAAATCAAAAAAATTTTGAATTTTTGTAAAAAAGTAATGCAATGCGCAAAAAAGTGTGATATTATAATTTCGTATAGACTTTTACTGATAGGATGAATCATGAAGAAGACATTTCGGGAAAAATTCATAGCCCGCTGTGGCGCAAAAGTAAAAAAGCATAAATGGCTGAAATTCCCCGTAACCATATATATGACGGCGGTTCTTCTGGTTTATTACACAGGACTAAGGCTTGCAGCGAATGGCAAGCGGTATTCCTGTGCTGTTTTGCTGATGCTTTTTATGGTGGTAAGCAGCAGTTTTGCAGCACCGGAAAGCCTTGCGGGACAGGGCGGGACGGCACTGTCGCCGGACGGTGCACAGCTTGCGGCGGAGCAGGAGGTCAATGAGGCTGAGGTTGCCATCATTGAGATTGAAACGGATGATATGGAAACCTATGACGATGTGGCGCTTTTGTCGGAGGTGGAGCTTGATACATATACACTGGATGAAATTTTGGAAAGCAACAGCGATTACAGAAATCTAGTGGAAACGACAGAAAATGAAGTGGAGAATGCGGAAGATTCCGATTACAGCGATTATGAATTTGATTCCGCAGACTGGCGTCTGATTCTGGTTAATAAGCAGCATTCCATACCGGAGGATTATACATTTCCTCTGGGAACAATAACCGGCAGTATGCAGTGCGATGAGAGAATACTGGAAGAGCTGCTTGCCATGATGCAGGCGGCGAGGGCTGACGGCGTGGATTTGGTAGTCTGCTCCCCTTACAGGGATTACAACCGGCAGACCTATCTGTTTGAGAGAAAAATTACCCGTTATATGAATGCAGGCATGTCTTATATGGATGCATACAAGACGGCTTCTATGTCAGTGACTTCTCCCAATGCCAGCGAGCATAGAATCGGGCTTGCAATTGATTTTTACAGCAGCAGTTATATGAGGCTGGATACCGGTTTTGCGGACACGGAAGCAGGAAGGTGGCTTGCGGCGCACAGTTACGAGTATGGCTTTATCCTGCGCTATCCGGAAGGAAAGGAATACATCACGGGAATCGGATATGAGCCGTGGCATTTTAGGTATGTAGGAGTGGAAGCGGCGACAGTCATTACGGAAAAAGAAATTACCTTGGAAGAGTTCTGGGAGGACTTATAAAATATGTTTCAAGTGTTAAAGCAGGAAGGAAGAGCCAGAAGGGGTGAATTCCATACTGTGCATGGCGTGATTCATACGCCGGTTTTCATGAACGTGGGAACGGCTGCGGCGATAAAGGGAGCGGTTTCTACAGAGGATTTGGAAGGGATTCGCACGCAGGTGGAGCTATCCAATACCTATCACCTGCATGTCAGACCCGGTGACAAAGTGATAAAGCAGCTTGGCGGCCTTCACAGGTTTATGTCCTGGGACAGGCCGATTCTCACGGATTCGGGAGGATTTCAGGTTTTTTCCCTTGCAGGGCTGCGCAAGATAAAAGAAGAGGGCGTTTATTTCAATTCCCACATAGACGGAAGGAAAATTTTCATGGGGCCGGAGGAAAGTATGCAGATACAGTCCAATCTGGCGTCCACCATCGCGATGGCTTTTGACGAGTGTCCAAGCGCAAGAGCAGACAGAACTTATGTAAAAAATTCCGTGGAACGCACTACAAGATGGCTTGCGCGCTGTAAAAAGGAGATGCAGAGGCTGAACGGCATGGCGGATACTATCAATAAAAGCCAGCTTCTTTTTGCGATTAATCAGGGTGCGGTTTATCCTGACATTCGGGTGGAACATGCCAAAATCATATCTGAGATGGAGCTGGACGGATACGCAGTCGGCGGGCTTGCCGTGGGAGAGACGCACGAGGAGATGTATCATATTTTAGAGGAGACCATTCCTTTTCTGCCAAAGAACAAGCCGGTGTATTTGATGGGAGTGGGAACGCCTGCCAATATATTGGAGAGCGTGGAGCGGGGCGTGGACTTCTTTGACTGCGTATACCCTACCAGAAACGGCAGGCATGGGCATTTGTATACCAATCAGGGAAAAATTAATTTATTTAACGCCAAATATGAGCTGGACCTGCGCCCGATAGAAGAGGGATGCGGCTGTCCTGCCTGCAAAAGATATTCAAGGGCATATATCCGCCATCTGCTCAAAGCGAAAGAAATGCTGGGTATGCGTCTTTGTGTGCTGCATAATCTCTATTTTTACAATACCATGATGGAAGAAATCAGGGATGCACTTGAACAGGGAGAATTTGCCGCCTACAAGAAGCAGAAGCTGGAAGGTATGCTGCATGAATAAAAAGGTGCAAACGGTCTGCAATACTGCTTTTGTCTTTTTTGATAGGTATGGTTTTTGTCTTTATCCCGATAGGGCTGATGGGAAATTAAAAATTTATAAAATGCTTGCCCTATGGCGGGAAGTTGTGTATGATATGCAATAGGTGTCCACAAACAGTTGGACAAGTTACAGGAGGGCAGAACATGGGTATTTTACTTGCGGAAACAGGAGCGGCAGCGGGAGCAGCAGGAAACGATGCGGCTGCAATGGGCGGTTCATTTATGCTGACGGTGGTATATTTGGTATTAATGGTTGCCGTAATGTGGTTTATACTTATCAGACCGCAGAAAAAGGAAAGAAAGAAACTGGCAGCCATGCTGTCATCTTTGGAGACAGGAGATTGTGTACTGACAACGTCAGGATTTATCGGTATTGTCATCGACATCAACGACGACACGGTTATCGTAGAGTTCGGCAACAACAAAAACTGCCGTATCCCGATGGAGAAATCTGCCATCAGCCGTGTAGAAAAACCCGGAGAAGCATAAACAAAGCAAAAAAAGTACTGCGGATTCCCCCGCAGTACTTTTTTTATCCCTGTCGCAGGCTGCTATCCCGTCCCTGAAGGCGTCCTATACCCTAAAAACCCCTCCCATCTGCCCCACAACGATTTCCTATTGAATTTTTCACATTATTGGGTTATGATTATAAAAGCAATTTTTTACTTTAAATCAGAAAAGAGGAGTACATAATGAACTTAAATATTACCTGTATTCCCGGAGACGGAATCGGTCCGGAGATTGTAGCAGAAGCAAAGAAGGTTTTAAACCGTGCCGGAGAGAAGTATGGATTTTATCCGGATTTTACGGATATTTTGATGGGGGGCGCTTCTATTGATGTGCACGGCGTTCCGCTGACAGAAGAGGCGGTTGCCGTGGCAAAAGCGGCTGATGCCGTTTTGATGGGCTCCATCGGCGGAGACACGACGACTTCGCCATGGTATAAGCTGCCTCCCCAAAACAGACCGGAGGCAGGACTTTTGAAAATCCGCAAGGAGTTGAACCTTTTTGCCAATTTAAGACCGGCGCTTCTCTACAAGGAGCTTGCGGCGGCTTGTCCTTTGAAAGAGGAAATCAGTGCGGCGGGGTTTGACATTATGATTATGCGTGAGCTGACCGGCGGACTGTATTTTGGAGAGCGGAGCACAGTGGTGGAGGGAGGCATTCGAAAAGCAACGGATACCCTGACCTATGATGAAAATGAAATCCGCAGGATAGCCATTAAGGGCTTTGAAATTGCCCTAAAGAGAAAACGCAAAGTTACAAGTGTGGACAAAGCAAATGTGCTGGATTCCTCTCGACTTTGGAGAAAGGTTGTGGAAGAGGTTGCAGAGCACTATCCGGAGGTGACGCTGGAGCATATGCTTGTGGACAACTGCGCTATGCAGCTTGTCAAGAATCCTGCACAATTTGACGTGATTCTCACGGAGAATATGTTTGGGGATATTCTTTCCGATGAGGCGAGTATGGTAACCGGTTCTATCGGTATGCTGGCTTCTGCTTCTTTAAATGACACCAAATTTGGACTGTACGAGCCGAGTCACGGCTCTGCGCCGGATATTGCGGGAAAGAACATTGCAAACCCTATCGCAACGATTTTAAGCGCTGCCATGATGCTGCGGTTTAGCTTTGACTTGGATGAAGCGGCAGGCGCTATGGAAGCGGCGGTAAAGCAGATTCTTGCAGAAGGGTACCGCACGGGGGACATTATGTCCGACGGCTGTAAGCAGGTGAGCTGTTCTGAGATGGGAAGCCTGATTGCAGAGCGGATATAAAAATAAAATCATTGCGCCGGATACGGGAACGCACCTGTACCGAAATGCGCAGATAGGAGCAGATATGAGAAGTGATTCCGTAAAGACGGGCACCGGACAGGCGCCCCATAGAAGTTTATTTAATGCGCTCGGTTATACCGAGGAGGAGAGAAGAAGGCCGCTTATCGGCATTGTAAGTTCTTATAATGAGATTGTACCCGGGCATATGAATTTGGATAAAATTGCAGATGCCGTAAAAATGGGCGTGGCAATGGCGGGCGGTACACCGGTTATGTTTCCGGCGATTGCAGTTTGTGATGGGATTGCCATGGGGCATATCGGCATGAAGTATTCTCTTGTGACAAGGGATTTGATTGCGGACAGCACGGAGTGCATGGCTGTTGCGCATGGCTTTGACGGACTGGTATGCATCCCAAACTGCGATAAAAATGTGCCGGGACTTTTGATGGCGGCAGCAAGACTTAATATTCCTACCATTTTCGTGTCGGGCGGCCCCATGCTTGCCGGCAGGGTAAAGGGTGAAAAGAAGAGCCTTTCGGCTATGTTTGAAGCGGTGGGAAGCGTGGCGGCAGGCACCATGACGATGGAAGAGCTCTGTGAATATGAAGAGAAGGTGTGTCCTACCTGCGGCTCCTGTTCCGGTATGTATACGGCAAATTCCATGAACTGTCTGACTGAGGCAATCGGCATGGGACTTCGCGGCAACGGTACGATTCCTGCCGTTTACTCTGAGAGAATCCGCCTTGCGAAGCAGGCAGGCATGAAGATTATGGAGTTGGTGGAGAAGGATATCAAACCCCGCGATATTATGACGAAGGACGCCTTTATGAATGCCCTTACTGTGGATATGGCGCTGGGCTGTTCCACCAATACCATGCTGCATTTGCCGGCAATCGCTCATGAAGCGGGGGTTGACTTAAATCTGGATATTGCAAATGAGCTATCCGCAAAAACGCCGAATCTCTGCCATCTTGCACCGGCAGGTCCTACCTATATGGAGGATTTGAACGAGGCGGGCGGCGTGTATGCCGTGATGAAGGAGCTTACCAAGTTAAATCTTTTAAAGCTGGATTTGATTACCGTCACCGGCAAAACTGTGGGCGAAAATATTGCGCCTGCCTTAAACAGGGACGAAACCGTTATCAGACCGGTGGAGAATCCGTATTCGGCGACGGGCGGCATCGCAGTACTCAAGGGAAATTTGGCGCCGGACTCCGGCGTGGTAAAGCGTTCTGCCGTTGTGCCTGAAATGATGGTGCATGAGGGACCGGCGAGGGTATTTGATTGTGAGGAAGATGCCATTGACGCGATTAAAGGCGGCAGGATTGTGGCAGGTGACGTTGTGGTTATCCGCTATGAGGGACCTAAAGGGGGTCCCGGTATGAGGGAAATGCTGAATCCCACCTCTGCCATTGCAGGCATGGGACTTGGCTCCAGTGTGGCGCTGATTACGGACGGACGTTTTTCCGGCGCTTCCAGAGGCGCGTCCATCGGGCATGTTTCGCCGGAAGCGGCGGTGGGTGGTCCGATTGCCCTTGTCAATGAGGGGGATATCATCAGCATCAATATTCCGGAAAACACGCTGAATATAAAAATTTCCGATGAAGAACTGGAAAGAAGGCGCGCCGCATGGCAGCCAAGAGAGCCGAAGATTACCACCGGTTATCTGGCACGCTACCGTGAGCTGGTTACCAGTGGAAACCGTGGCGCGATACTGGAGATACCCGGTAAAAAGTGAGGCAGATGCAGAGCGGCATTTTGGATGCCGCTCCGGTGTAAGTATCGGCATATAAGAGGAAACAAGGAGGATAAAATCATGCGGCTGACAGGCGCGGAAATTGTAATCGAATGTCTGAAAGAACAGGGTGTGGACACTGTATTCGGATACCCGGGCGGTACGATTTTAAATATTTATGACGCACTTTATAAACACAGCAGTGAAATCCGTCATGTGCTGACTTCCCATGAACAGGGCGCTTCCCATGCGGCGGACGGATATGCAAGGGCGACGGGGAAGGTGGGAGTCTGTATGGCGACCAGCGGTCCGGGGGCAACCAATCTGGTGACAGGGATTGCGACGGCTTATATGGATTCGGTTCCCATGGTGGCAATTACGGCAAATGTCAATCTGCCGCTTCTCGGCAAGGATACCTTTCAGGAGGTGGATATTGCCGGTGTGACTATGCCGATTACCAAGCATGGATATATTGTAAAAGACGTCAATATTCTGGCAGATACCATCAGAAAGGCGTTTCAGATAGCAAAGAGCGGGCGTCCCGGTCCGGTACTGGTAGATATTACAAAGGATGTGACCGCCAATACCTGCGAGTATACGCCGGTTTCCCCAAAAGAGGCTCAAAAGGTGAAACGGTATACGGAAAGCGATTTGGAGGAAGCTGTTTCCTTGATTGAAAAAGCCGAGAAACCCTTTATTTATCTGGGCGGCGGCGCCATCATTTCAGAGGCGGCAGAAGAAGTGGCGGAGTTTGCGGAAAAGATAGACGCACCGGTCTGTGACACTTTGATGGGAAAGGGCGCTTTTGACGGGCATAGCAGCCGGTATACGGGCATGATTGGAATGCACGGAACCAAAACTTCCAATTTTGGCGTCAGCGAATGTGATTTGCTGATTGCGCTTGGCGCACGGTTTTCTGACCGCGTTATCGGCAATCCCAAAACCTTTGCGGGGAATGCAAAGGTGCTTCACATCGATATTGATGCAGCAGAGATTGGCAAAAATATTCCGGCATATGCCAGCGTGACGGGCGACTTAAAAAGTGTACTGCAAGAGCTGAACGTAAGGCTTGCAAAGAAAGAGCATACGGAGTGGATGGCGCATATTGCAAAATTGCAGGAAAAGTATCCGTTGAAATACAATACGGAACAGCTCTCTTGTCCGTTTGTCATTGAGGAAATTGACAGGGTGACAAAGGGGGAGGCGGTTATCAGCACGGATGTCGGACAGCATCAGATGTGGGCAGCGCAGTATTACAAGTATACGAAGCCGCGTACCTTCCTTTCTTCCGGCGGGCTCGGCACCATGGGCTACGGGCTTGGCGCATGTATCGGCGCTAAGGTAGGACAGCCGGATAAAATCTGCATCAACATTGCGGGGGACGGCTGCTTCCGCATGAATATGAACGAGCTTGCGACGGCAAGCCGGTACAATATCCCGATTATACAGGTTATTATCAATAACCATGTGCTAGGTATGGTTCGTCAGTGGCAGACATTGTTTTACGACCACCGGTATTCACAGACTGTCTTAAATGATAAGGTGGATTTCTGCAAGGTATCGGAGGGACTTGGCTGTACGGCGATGCGGGTAACAAAGAAAGAGGAATTTGCGCCAGCGCTGGAAAAAGCAATTACAATGCAGGCTCCGGTAGTGATTGAATGTGTGATTCCCGAGGATGACAAGGTGTTTCCTATGGTGCCGGCAGGAGCGCCTATTAGTGAAGCATTTGACGAGGACGATTTACAGAAGGCTTAAGAAGGCAAAAAGCAAAAGCGGTATAAGGACTTATGAGGAAAAAGATAAAGGCCATTGTGCGTTTTTTCGTACTGGCAGGGATTTGTCTGGGGATTGTCTTGTATATCGGGATTGGGTTCTGTTATCGGGGGCGGTTTGCCCCGGGAACCTTTATTAACGGTATATACTGTACGGGGAAAACGACAGAAGAGGTAAATGAAGAATTAAAGAGTATATATCCGCACAACAGTATATGGGTGCAGGACGGTGAAGAAGTACAGTTTGAAATTTCTTATGCAGACCTTGCGGTCAACATAGACTACACCGGTCAATTAAGAAAACTGAAGGGCGGGCAGAATCCTTTCCTTTGGATTACCGCGCTTTTTGGAAGCGGACAGACTTCACTTGCGCCGCAGGTGTCTTTTGAGGAGGAGCTGCTTAAAAATGCGCTTGCAGATAAGCTTGCACCGGCAAAAGAACCGGCGGGTGAAATTGTGGAAATCCGAAAGACGGCGGGCTATGTGCTTTTTAACGGCAGAGAGCATGTTTTGAACTTTGATTTGGTTTATGACACGGTGGCAGCCGCGCTTTTAGAAGGAAAGACTTTTGCGGATATATCGGGCTGTTACGAAGATTTGCCCTATACGGAAGAGATGTATAAGACGCTTTCCTTGTGGGAACAGGTGGAGGCATTTCAAAGCTGCCGTATCCAGTATGATATGGGGGACGCAACAATATCCCTGACGCCGGAGATTGTCAGTGAATTTATTGCTTTGGATGAGGCGGGCGGATTTCTGTTAGATGAGACCGGAAGGCTCGTGATAGACGAAGAAGCGGTGGCTTCTTTCATAGATTCGCTTTGTCAGGAATATGATACTTTGGGGAGCGCGAGATCTTTCCAGTCCACCAGAGGGGATATCATAACGGTGGAAGGCGGTACCTATGGCAATAAAATTGACAGAGATGCGGAAATTGCGTATTTAACGCAGGCGCTTATGGAACATGCGGACGAGGTGCATATTCCGGCGTATGAAGAGGAAGCGCGCATACGGGGCAGGGACGATATCGGCGATACCTATGTGGAGGTCGATATGACGGAGCAGAAGCTTTATTATTATGAGGAGGGAGAGCTTCTTCTGGAAACAGACGTTGTCACCGGAAATGTGAGGGGCGGGCATAAAACGCCTTCCGGCGTCAACTATGTTTATGCCATGCAGAGAGACCGCATTTTAAGAGGGCCGGATTATGAATCCTTTGTAAAATATTGGGCGCCGGTTAACCGCGGCATCGGGATTCACGATGCTTCCTGGAGAGGGAGTTTTGGCGGAGAAATTTATAAGACGAACGGTTCTCACGGCTGCATCAATGTGCCGCCTTCTGTGATGGCGACGCTGTTCGATATGCTGGAAATCGGAGTGCCGGTTGTCATGTTTTATTGATAGCGTGCTGTAATATTGAAATATAGTACTTTAGTACATGGTTGAAAAAAATTTAACAATGCAGTTGACTAAAGCGAAATCAGAGTTTAAAATAAATAGAAATGCCCGAAGCATGTAGAAAATGGGCGCATACGATTATGAGGAGGTATAAACGTGCGAGTTTATAATTTTTCAGCAGGTCCGGCGGTGCTGCCTGAAGAGGTATTGCAGGAAGCGGCAGCGGAAATGCTTGACTATCAGGGAAGCGGCATGTCCGTTATGGAGATGAGCCACCGCTCTAAGGTCTACGATAAGATTATCAAAGAAGCAGAAGCTGATTTGCGGGAGCTTATGCAGATTCCCGACAACTATAAGGTGCTCTTTTTACAGGGCGGCGCAAGTTCTCAGTTTGCCATGATTCCCATGAATCTGATGAAAAATAAGGTTGCTGACTATATAGTAACCGGTCAGTGGGCAAAAAAGGCGTATCAGGAGGCGGCAATTTACGGCAAGGCAAATAAGATTGCAAGCAGCGAGGATAAGACGTTTTCCTACATACCTGACTGCTCGGACCTTCCCATTAGTGAAGATGCGGATTATGTTTATATTTGTGAAAACAATACGATTTACGGCACCAAGTTTAAGACGCTTCCCAATACAAAGGGCAAGACTTTGGTAGCGGATGTTTCTTCCTGCTTTTTGTCAGAGCCGGTGGACGTGAGCAAATACGGTCTTATTTATGGAGGCGTGCAGAAGAATATCGGACCTGCAGGCGTGGTGATTGTGATTATCAGAGAGGATTTGATTACGGAGGACGTACTTGCCGGTACGCCTACCATGTTCCGGTATAAAATTCATGCGGATAACGAGTCCTTATACAATACGCCGCCGGCATACGGCATCTATATCTGCGGTAAGGTATTCAAGTGGCTGAAAAAGCAGGGCGGACTTGAAGCGATGAAGGAATACAATGAAAAGAAGGCGAAAATTCTCTATGATTATCTGGACGAGAGCAGTCTTTTCAAGGGAACCGTCAGGAAGGAAGACCGTTCTCTCATGAATGTGCCTTTTGTGACGGGAAGCGAAGAGCTGGATGCAGAGTTTGTAAAGGAAGCGGCAGCAGCAGGTTTGGTGAACCTGAAAGGTCATAGAAGTGTGGGCGGCATGCGCGCCAGCATCTACAATGCAATGCCGATAGAGGGCGTTGAGAAGCTGGTTGCATTTATGAAGGAATTTGAACAAAATCATACGGAAGCGTAAGAAAAATCTGCGGCAGCAGGAAAGGGGCATCAAATGTTTCAATATTATTGCATGAATCCGATTTCACAGGTTGGATTATCAAAATTTACGGAGGAGTATCAGAAAACCGACAATATGGCAGAAGCGCAGGGGGTGCTGGTTAGAAGCGCGTCCATGCATGAGGTGGAGCTTCCCGACAGCCTTCTGGCGGTGGCAAGAGCCGGAGCAGGCGTCAACAATATACCGTTGGAGCGCTGCGCGGAAAAGGGTATCGTGGTGTTTAATACGCCCGGCGCAAATGCTAACGGCGTGAAGGAACTGGTGATAGCCGGCATGCTGCTTGCGGCAAGAGATGTGACAGGCGGTATCGAGTGGGTGAAGGAAAATGCTTCCGATGAAAATATTGCCAAAACCGCGGAGAAAGAAAAAAAGAACTTTGCAGGCACGGAGCTTAACGGCAAAAAGCTGGGTATTATCGGGCTTGGCGCAATCGGCGTCAAAGTTGCCAATGCTGCAAGGCATTTTGGTATGGAAGTGTATGGTTATGACCCGTATTTGTCCGTAGATGCCGCATGGAATTTGAGCAGGGATGTCAAGCATGTAATCAATGTGGAGGATATTTACAAGTCTTGTGACTATATTACCATCCATGTGCCGCTTTTAGATTCCACAAAAGGTATGATTGACAAGGCGGCAATCGACATGATGAAGGATGACGTGGTTATCTTAAATTTTGCAAGAGATTTGCTTGTCAATGAAAAAGATGTTCTGGAAGCTTTGGAGACCGGAAAAGTGCGCAAGTATGTAACAGATTTTCCGAATCCGGTGACAGCAGGCAAAAGGGGCTGTATCGTGATTCCGCATCTTGGCGCTTCGACGGAAGAATCTGAGGACAACTGTGCAGCTATGGCAGTAAAGGAAATGATGGAGTATCTGGAAAACGGCACTATCAAAAATAGTGTAAACTATCCGAACTGCGATATGGGCGTCTGCACCAATGCCGGCAGAATCGCCATTTTCCACAAAAATATTGCCAACATGATTACCAAGTTTACAGGCTGCTTTGGCGAAATCGGTATCAATATCAGCGATATGATGAATAAGTCCAGAGGCGAGGTTGCCTATACTATGCTGGATGTAGAGAGCCCGGCGACAGCCGACATCGTGGAAAAGCTGAGCGCAATAGACGGTGTATTCCGCGTAAGAGTCGTAAAATAGCCTTACGGTATAAAGTTTATCCTGACAAAATAGAGCACATACTGCGTATTTGGCGAAAGAGCCGGTGCGCGGTATGTGCTTTTTTAAAATATCTTACAAAACAGGAAAAATTCTGCAACTTTTTCTGCCGCTTGGGGGTATTCCTTATATAAGATATAAAAGCCGTTTGAGCGGGAGAAAGGAGAGGACTTGAAAAATAAATTTGTTTTATTGCTTTTCGTTTTCATGGCAGTGCTTTTTGCCGGTGCCTGTGGAAAGGAGCCTCAGGCTCATGATGTGCCCAAACAGTCTGAGACGGCAGATGAACAGGAAAAAGAGGAAACGAAAAGTGACGGCAAGCGGGAAGGCGGCAATGGCCGGACAGCCGAAGAAGGAGAAGAAAAAGAAGAAAAAGAAGGAAAACAACCTGTTTCAGACGTTAAGCTGGGGGACGATTTTGATGAAGCGTATGATGGTTTTGCCTATCTGCAGTGTGAAACCCTGATTCTGAAGCCGGATGAATACGGGGAACAGACACAGGAAAAAAAACTGAAGATATTTCTCCCTTCCGGTGAATATACCAGCGTAAACCAAAACATTGGTTATGCCGACAGCAGAGGCATGGATTTGAAAGTGGCGCTTTCGCCCTATTTATTGGGGGATGACGATGCCGGTACGCTGAAAGAGGCTTTACAGTACTATATAGAAGCGGAATATGATGTGTTTTTTAACATTGCCGTATATGATCTGGAGCTGTCAGAGATTGCAACAACGGAAAGCGGCGTAAAAGGCGTGGCAAAGTACTGTTATTATGACAAGTGGACGGATTCTTTTATGCCGGTATACTGTACGTATTATCTGACACAGATAGCAGGTGAGATGGTGCTTGTGGAAGTGGAAATCAACCTTGTGGATGTAAGGGATGGTATGGAGGAGATGCTTGCAGAGCTGGAAGCTTTTTATGGATTTGACATTGCATGGGATGCGAAAGAGGCGCAGAAAAAGCTGGAGAATTTTATGGCGGCAGGCGTTCCCGATACTATAAGGGAAACAACAGGCTATCTCTTGTTCGAACTGCCGAAGGGCTGGGCGGAGGATTACAGCTACGGCTATGAAACAGAAACTTTTGCACCGGGCGGCTCTGTGGCGGATGCAGGCTGTGCAGTCAGTATATCTCATGAGTATATGGGAGCTGACAAGATAGATATTACGGAAATACTGTCGAGTCAGGGAGCGATTGATGCTTATACTGCCGGTTTTGCAGCAAGTGCGTCATACGAGATGGAAGATATGAAAATAGAGCCCTACGGCAGCACTTGTATGGGAGAGGCGATGAAATTCACTTTCAGGGCAAAGAACGAAGAAGGTGAAATAGAAGCTGTGATGTTCCTGATTACAGATGAAAATTACTTTTCCGTGGTTTTTGTGACGGCAAACACTGACAAATTCGAGGAAACGATGGCGGTAGCAGAGAACATCCTTGCAAACGGCAGAATATACCCGTGACGAATGGAGTTGGAAAGATTCCGAAGCATATGGTACAATGTCCGTAAAAGGTATTTGACGGCTGTAAACATCAAATATGCGTGAAGATATGTGGAAATAAAGGCGGACTATCGGAGAAAAGACATGGGTGCACTGGAGCTTAAGACGGAAGAGATTATAGATAAATATGCGGATATGGTTTACCGGATAGCGATAAACCAGACGGGAAGCAGGGAGGAAGCGCAGGATATTTTTCAGGAAGTATTTCTGCGTCTGGTTCGCTGCCGTGACAGAATTTCCGGTGAAGAACATGTAAAGGCATGGCTTATCAGGGTGACGATTAATTGCGCGAAAAAGTATCAGGCAAGCTTTTGGAAGAAAAAGGTTTCTTTGGAAGAGACGGCAAAAGAGGGTCCGGACAAAAAAGCAGAACACTTTTATGAAGCGGTGGAAAATGCCGATTCTTCAGTTTTACAGGCGGTGAAAGAGCTGCCGGAAAAGTACGGCAGCGTAGTGTACTTGTTTTACTATGAGGAGATGAGCATTGCACAGATAGGAAGGATTTTGGGAGAAAAAGAGGCGACGGTGAAATCCCGTCTGTACAGAGCTCGGAGTATACTAAAAATAAGGCTGAAAGGAGAACTGCCATGAAACAACAAACAGAGCCGGATGTCGTTTGGAATATGGGTGAATCTTATAAAAAAGAATTAGCGGACATACATGCGCCTGCGGAGTTGATAACGCTTACGAAAGAAAGAGCGGCGGCGGAAGAAAAGAAACAGAAACGCCATAAGAGATATAGAAGCGTATATCTGCCTGCGGCTGTGGCAGCCGCCGTTTTGTTGCTTGTTTTTTGTTTCCCTATGTGGAACAGGATATCGGAGAAAAAGGGGCAGGAATCGGTGCAGCCTTATCTGGGAAGCACTGAGGAGATGCCAAAGAGTGCGGGGGAGACAGAAAAGTCGGAGGAGGTCATGCTGCTGCAGAAGAAAACAGTTTTGCCGATGGGATTTTTGAAGGAGGATGCATGGACGGAGGAGCTGGAAGGTACACAAGTAAAATTTGTGCAGGAAGGCGATACCTGCATAGCGGCATATGCAGAGGAAGACGGATATATGGTAGTCAGCATGAAGACAAAGGATTTGGATGGTTTTAGGGAAGCGGTAAGGCGTCTGCTTCAAAATGGAGGGAATATATATGAAGATAGAAAATAATTTGTTTTTACTGGTGTTGCAGAAGAAAAAAAGAGGAGGCGCCCTGCTCCCCATTCTGTTGTGTTTTGTGCTTGCAGCAGGTATTTTTGGCGGCGGTGTACTTGCCGGAAGAGCGGGTATTAAAAACGAGCATACAATAGCGGAGAGTAACGGCGGTGCAGGAGAAACAGACGGAGCCGGACAGCCTTCCACGGCAGGCGATGCGGCAGACGCAGACAAGGCGGCGGATGATGTGCAGGGCTCGGATCCGGACGGCGGCGAGTTTGGGGAGGAATCCTATGTGACAAGCGCCTATCTTGCGGAAATGACGCGGGATAAGTATGAGGGCGGAAAGTCTCCTTACGGTTATGACTATGGTACTGCCATAACAGGTCTTACAAGGGGGAGTAACATTGTGATTCCCGTTGGGTTTGATGTGGATAAACTGGACATAGAATACTGGACGGAAATCCTGAATCTCTATGCAGATCCGGAGCTGAAATATGAAGTCGGACCAAGTGCATGGGCTTATGATAAAGAAAATGGCGCCATTGTGCTTTCCCCGACCAATTATCCGGTAGGACAGGTTAGCATAAGCGGACTTAAGACAGACGTGGTAAGAAAGTATGAGCATGATGACATCAAGTTCTTTCCCAAGGATGCCGGTAAGGACTGGGGAAATCTGGGGACCATGTATCTTGCCTCCTACATCGACATGGAGACAGGAGAAAAGCTGGAAACGCCGAAGGTGCAGGTGGTATCACTTGCAGGTGAGCTTTTGGATACACCGGTCCTTACCTGCACGTATGCGGATGACGGAAGGGTGCAGTTTTCATGGAACAAGGTGGATGGCGCGGAGGAATATTTTGTCTGCCATATGGACTTCAGCGAAAAATACGGGTACAACGGTACGATGAGCGTATTGGCTGTGACGCCGGATACGGAGTGGATATCGGAAGCGCCGGAGTATGGCTCCGTTATCTTAAACACTACCTTTTCCAATTATATCGCAGCAGAGGATGACTGGTATGATGCGATTCGCAGGGAAAGCCGGATTGCAGAATACGGGGAGGAACCGTCTGCTGTCTATAAGACGGAGAGCAGGAGCTTTTTCTATGTGATAGCAGTGAGCCAAAAAGGAACTTCCATGATGAGCAATCCTGTGGATATTCTGGATATGCAGAAAAATATACCGGTGACAATTGCAAGGAATACATGGAATGCAAACGGCTACAGCAGCATTGGGTATGAAAGGATAGAAGAGGTAATGCCTTACGGCTATGTCACGATGGCGGATGGCACGACGGCTATGAAGCTGATAGATTACGATACGGCAAATGCGATGATAGTGGAGGATAGGTACATTTATACGGATGAAAACGGAGCATTTTTGGAGGGCAGGAATGTCAAAGTATTGAAGATACCTTACCGGATTGAAGGTACTCCGTTTGAGAATGTAGCAGAAGTCGTAGATTATGATGAAAGCAGGCTGGAGGCGGATTTAAAGTATATTGAAGAAAGAGAAGACATGCTTAGAAAACGTGCCGGAGACGTTGCGCTGAACCGCAATGTGGTGTTTGAAGCGAATGAAAAAGTTTCCACGAAGATAAGACAGGTTGATGTTGATATTACGGCAAACAGTGCACTTTCCGAATACCTTGCCATGAATATGCTTGCCGGTGTGGAGGTCATAGATGTGTCGGCGTTTCCGGAGGCGGCAGACCCCGATATCCTGTCAGATTCCCTTTTGGAAGCATACTATCAGAATCCGCTTATTTTAGGAATAAACGGTTATTGTACCAATACGGCGGGGACTGCCGTGAAGGTGGTTTATGACGATACGGCAGAGGTGAATGCCAAAAAGCAGAGTGAAATCAAGGAGAAGATTCAGCAGGTTATTGCACAGATTATCACGCCGGGCATGACGGAACTGGAAAAAGAGCTTGCCATCAACCAATATCTTTGCGATACCTGCGAGTACGACGATGCAGCGCTTGCCAATGCCGAGCAGCACAATTTCAGGTATGTAGATAACGAATTCAACGATTCCTTTACGGCATATGGCGCGCTTATCAATGGAAAATGTGTTTGTGCAGGCTATGCAGGAGCTTTTAAAATTCTGGCGGATGCTGCCGGACTGGAATGTGTTGTGGTGACCGGCACGTTGGAAGGCAATCTGGCACATGCATGGAATAAGGTGAGAATCGACGGGGAATGGGAGATTCTGGACGTCACGAACAATGACAATGAGTTTTTATCCAATGCGCTTTTGAATCTGCCTGATGAGGCAGGAAGACGTACCCTGACGGAGAACAGTGATTATGTGCTGGACAGCTGCATGAGAAATTACGCGGCTGACAATGGACGCAGGGAGTATTACCGCTTAAACGGTATGTATTATGGCTATGGCGAAATCGGTGAGAAGCTTGCCGAACTGCTTAACGAAGAAGGGACGGCGCTTTTGCGCACGGAATACGGTCTGGATGACGAAACATTTTCCAGAATCGGGCAGGATGTTTACGCTGCGCTTGAAGGCGACAAAAAATTGTATGGGTATTACTGGATGGGAGTTATCTATCTGACAACAAAAGAACCGGATTAAATCCGGTTCAGCGGTAGAAAAAGGGCTGGCTGCCGTTTTCGTTCAGCTCATCCCTGAACTCTTCCCGCATTTTACTGTCGGTCAGGCAGGCGGCTTCGCTCTGCAAATCCATGTAACGGATAAAAATATCTTCGAGAGAAGAGCCCTGCTCGCCGGCAATTTCCTGCAGGACGGGCTTCAGCTTTTCGAGCTGAGCGCCCACCTGCACTTTTTGCGGGTCAATGTCGGCAAGGGCTTCCTCAGCGTATTTGTTGATACGAGCAAGCATTTTTCTGTCTTCTGCTGTCACAATACCACTCCTTTCCTCGGTTATTGCCACCAAAAATATCAGATTCTTCGATATTTTATCACCATTTGCTTGTGATGTATAGCAATTTTTGTTAAAATGAAATTAAAATCACAGGAAAAGAGGAAATATGGTATGGCGGATATCAGACCCTTTCGTGCAATCAGACCGGCAAAAGGCTTGGAAAGCAGTATAGCGGCGCTTCCGTATGATGTGTACAGCCGTAAGGAAGCGAAGGAAGCGGTGGCGGACGCGCCTTATTCTTTTCTGCGGATAGACCGCGCAGAAACACAGCTTTCCGATGAGGTGGACACTTATGACGAGCGTGTATACCAGAAAGCGAAGGAGCTGTTTTATGGACAGATAGCGGGAGGAGAGTTTGTTACGGAGAAAAAGCCCTGCTTTTACTTGTACGAGCTTGTGATGGATGGCAGGAGCCAGACAGGAATCGTTGGCTGTGCCTCCATAGATGACTACATGGAAAATGTGATTAAGAAGCATGAAAATACCAGAGCAGAAAAAGAGGAAGACCGTATCCGGCATGTGGACGTGCTGGATGCGCAGACAGGACCTATTTTCTTAGCCTACCGCAAGAAGGAAGAGCTGAGCACAGTCGTGGAAGCATATAAGAGGGGGAGGCCTCTGTATGATTTTGTCTCGGAGGATGCAATCCGCCACAGGGTGTTTTGTATCGACAAAGAGGAAGATATAGAAAAAATAGAGGCAGCGTTTCGGGATATGCAGCAGATTTATATTGCGGATGGGCATCACAGGTGCGCTTCCGCCGTAAAGGTGGGATTGAAGCGCAGGGCAGAGCATCCCGCATACACGGGAAAAGAGGAATTCAATTATTTTCTTTCCGTGCTGTTTTCAGACAGCGAGCTGATGATTATGGATTATAACAGGGTAGTGAAAGACCTGAACGGACTTACCAAGGAGCAGTTTCTGGAAAGGCTTTCGACTTGCTTTATTGTAGAAGAAAGGGGCAGCGAGCCTGTCAGACCAAAGAAAAAAGGACAGATAGGCATGTACCTTGCAGAAGAGTGGTATTTGCTTACGGCAAAAGAAAGTGTAAGAAGTGCAGATGTGGTAAAAAATCTGGATGTGTCCGTATTGCAGGACTATGTGCTGGCTCCCATATTGGGGATATGCGACCCGAAAACGGATAAGAGAATAGACTTTGTGGGAGGCATTCGGGGGCTGGAAGGGCTGGAAAAGAGAGTGCATACAGATATGGCGGCGGCGTTTTCCCTGTATCCGACTTCCATTGAAGAGCTGTTTGCCGTGGCGGATGCCGGATTATTGATGCCGCCAAAATCCACATGGTTTGAGCCTAAGCTAAGGAGCGGGCTGTTTATCCACAGTCTGAAGCAGATTGAAGAAGTGCAGCGGGAGGAAGCAAGATGACGAATAAATTATATAAATTGATGAACTGGCCGGCGATTGAAGAAATCATATATTCAGAAGCCTCAAATCCACATGCCCTGTTAGGACCCCATACGGTAGGGAACAATACCTTGTTTCAGGCATTTTTCCCGGGGGCGCAGAGGGTGCAGATACAGTTCGTTGAAAATATGACGGAGAAGGATATGGAAATGGCGGACGAAGACGGCTTTTTTGCCTTGCTTGTGTCCGGCAAAAAGACGGGCGGATACCGTTACATTGTTACCATGCCTGACGGCAATGTGGAAATTCGTCAGGATGCATACCGGCATAAGCCGTTGATTACGCCGGAGGATGAAGAAGCATTTGCCCATGGCGTGCATTATACTATCTATGAAAAGCTGGGCGCGCATCCTATGACGCTTTCCGGCGAGGAGGGAGTGTATTTTGCAGTCTGGGCGCCGGGTGCGGTCAGGGTCAGTACGGTTGGCGATTTTAATCACTGGGACGGAAGAATGCATCAGATGCGCAGGCTTCCATCCGGTATCTTTGAAATTTTTATTCCGGATGCAAAAGCAGGCGATAACTACAAATATGAATTAAAACTGAAAGGCGGGCTTACTTACCTGAAAGCGGACCCCTATGGCAATGCAGCGCAGCTAAGACCGGAAACGGCTTCTGTGGTTGCTGATTTACGGGCATTTACATGGGAGGATGAAGGGTGGCTGAAAGCGAGAAAAAGCTGTCAGAAGCCAGAGGCGCCTATGAGTGTTTATGAGCTTTATCTGGGCAGTTTTACGGAGCCGTCCGAAGACAGCGAATATGCCAACTACAGGGAAATTGCCCCAAAGGTGATTGCATATGTAAAAGATATGGGATACACCCATGTGGAGCTTATGCCTGTGATGGAGCATCCCTTTGACGGCTCATGGGGTTATCAGGTTATCGGGTACTATGCGCCTACGGCGAGGTATGGCAGCCCTGCGGACTTTATGTATTTTGTCAATGCGCTTCATAAAGCGGGAATCGGCGTGATTTTGGACTGGGTGCCTGCGCACTTCCCAAGGGATACCTATGGTTTGTCTAATTTTGACGGCACCTGCCTGTATGAGCATTTTGATCCAAGGCAGGGTGCACATCCCCACTGGGGTACGCTGATTTACAATTACGGACGTGCGGAGGTAAAGAACTATCTAATTGCCAATGCTTTATTCTGGGTGGAGAAATTCCATGCGGACGGGCTTCGTATGGATGCAGTGGCATCCATGCTTTATCTGGACTATGGCAAAAATGATGGGGAGTGGGTTGCCAACATTTACGGCGGCAATGAAAATCTGGAAGCGATTGAGTTTATAAAACATGTGAATTCCATTTTAAAGAAGCGGAATCCCGGCGTGCTGAGCATTGCAGAAGAGAGTACGGCGTGGCCCATGATTACCGGAGAGCTGGATAAAGGCGGGCTTGGTTTCGACATCAAATGGAATATGGGCTGGATGAACGACTATCTGCGCTATATCCGCTTTGACCCTTATTTTAGAAGTCATCATCACAGCGAATTGACTTTTAGTATGATTTATACCTACAGTGAAAACTTTATGCTGGTGTTCTCTCATGACGAGGTGGTACACGGCAAGGCTTCCATGATTGGTAAAATGCCGGGCGATACAGAACAAAAGTTTGCAGGGCTGCGTTTAAGCTATGCATATATGATGACGCATCCGGGTAAAAAGCTTTTGTTTATGGGGCAGGACATTGCGGAGTTTGACGAGTGGAACGAAAGCAGACAGGTGGAATGGGAGCTGCTGCAATATCCGGCGCATAAAGGCGTCAGAGAGCTTGTAAAAGAATTGAACCACCTTTACAGGACGCAGCCGGCGCTGTATGAGCTGGACAACCGCCCTGACGGATTCGAGTGGCTCAACTGTATCGCAGCCAATGAGTGTTATCTGACATTCCTGCGAAAAGGCAGGAAACGTGAGAATGCGCTTTTGGTGGCGGCGAATTTTTCCGGTGCGGCAATGAAGCTGCAGGTTGGAGTGCCTTATGCCGGCAGCTACAAAGAAATCCTGAATACGGATGCCGTAAAGTTTGGCGGAACCGGCGTGGTAAACGGTCGTGCAAAAAAGGCGGCGGCAAAGGAATGGGACGACAAACCTTACTCTATCAATATCAATCTGGCGCCTTTGTCGGTGAGCATATTATCCTATATACCGGAGGCCGGCGGCGAGACAAAGAAGAAACCGGATGGGAAAACGGGGACGTCTTCGGCAAAGCAGGGCAGAAAAAAGAAGGAAGCAGCAAAGGCATAAGCAGATCGAAAGCTAAGGGATAAAAAAGAGGAAAGAGCAGCAATATGCCTGCGATAGGCAGAGGAGGCATTATGGAAGAGTTTCTGCAAGGGCTGCCGGAAAAGGCATTGAATCTGGGAATCAGGATTCTTTTGTCGGCAGTGGTGTTTTTTATCGGCATACAGGTTATCAAGCTTTTCCGCCGCTTTTTAAAAAAGTCGCTGCAGCGTGCAAAAGCGGATGTGGGTGTGATTCAGTTTCTGGATTCCCTGTTAAAAGCAGTTTTGTATGTGGTTTTGATTTTTACGATAGCATCAGGCTTTGGCGTGGATGCAGCCAGCATTGTGGCATTGCTGGGCTCAGCCGGTGTAGCGGTGGGGCTTGCCATTCAGGGGAGTCTGTCCAATTTTGCGGGAGGCGTTCTGATTCTTTTGCTAAAGCCTTTCAAGGTGGGTGATTACATTAAAGAAGACAGCAATGGAAATGAAGGAACGGTTGTAGAAATACAGCTTTTTTATACAAAACTTGCCACGCCGGATAACCGTATTATCGTACTGCCAAACGGCACGCTGGCAAATACCAGTATGACAAACGTAACGGAGGCGGCGGTCAGGAGACTGGATATTTATGTGGGAATTGCCTATGATTCCTCCATAAAGCAGGCGAGAGAGGTGCTCATTGCTATGCTGCAGGCGGATGAAACCACATTGAAGGATAAAGAGCTGCGCGTGTTTGTGGACGAGCTCGCCGAATCTTGTATCAGGCTGGATATTCGCTGCTGGGTGAACAAAGAGGATTACTGGGAGACCAAATGGAGACTGACTGAGGAGACGAAATATGCGCTCGATGCGGCGGGAATTGTCATTCCTTTTCCGCAGTTGGATGTTCATCAGAAGCTTTCTTGAATATTTTAAAAAAAATAGTTGCATTTTCGGGGGTTACCGATTATAATAATAAATGTTGTGGCTGGTACTAGTCACGTGCTGAAATAGCTCAGTTGGTAGAGCACTTCACTCGTAATGAAGGGGTCGAGGGTTCAAGTCCCTTTTTCAGCTCTTTCTTATTTCCCCGAAAACCGTAAGCGCGGTGTTCGGGTTTTTTATTTTAATATACGCTGACTGTATGTGGTATATTTTAGGCAAATAAGAAAATGTGGATAGGAGGGAAAAGAATGTATTGTACAAAATGTGGAAGAGAAAACGCGGATGGGGTGAAATTCTGCATTCATTGCGGTGCAATGATGGAGCAGCCTGAACCGGTCAATCAGGAAACGCCTGCAGAGCCTGCGTCTGCCGAACAGGGAGCAGTGTCCGAAATGGCAGAACAGCCCGTGTCCGCAGAGCAGCCTGCACCGGCAGAACAGCCCGTGTCCGCAGAGCAGTCTGCACCGGCAGAACAGTCTGTGTCCGCAGAGCAGCCTGCACCGGCAGAACAGCCCGTGTCCGCAGAGCAGCCTATACCGGCAGAGCCGATTCAGGCAGTAGAACAGCCTGCGCCGGCAGAACAGCCTTGGATGGCAAATCAGCCTGTTATTGTGGAACAGTCGTGGATGGGAGGGCAGCCTAAGCAGACGATGGAGAATGTGCCTCCCGTGCAGATGGGGCAGATGCCGCCTATGGGACAGGCTTCCGTACAGGGTGGGCAGATGCCGCCTATGATGGGACAGGCACCTATGCAGGGCGGACAGATGCCGCCTATGGGACAGGCACCTATGCAGGGCGGACAGATGCCTATGGGACAGGTGCCTATGCAGGGCGGACAGATGCCGCCTATGGGACAGGTGCCTATGCAGGGCGGACAGATGCCGCCTATGGGACAGGTGCCTATGCAGGGCGGGCAGATACCTCCTACAAATGGACAGATGCCGCCTATGCCTTATGCGGCGGTCCCTCCTGCACAGCCGTCACAGAAAAAAGGAAACGGTGCTGTGAAGGTAGTTGTGGGCATTATCGTTGCGTTGTTGATAATTGGGATTGGCGTTTTAGCGTTTTTGTTTATTAACAAAGGCTCACAGGAAAAGAAGCTGCAGAATCAGCTTGAGACGGCTGCCAATTACAGGGCGGACGGTTCTTATGAAGAAGCAATCGATGCATATCTGGAAATACTGGAAAAGAATCCGGAGAACAGTGAAGCTATTGACGGACTGACGAATACTTATATTGAGTGGGCAGAGCGCTATGCAAAGGATGAAAATTATGAAGAAGCCATTTCTATTCTGAAGGGCGCGGACGACCATGCAAAGAGCAAGACCATCAAAAAGGCAATCAGTGAATATGAGGAAGCGTTGGAGGCGCTGAATGCGGCAAATAACGAGGGATTTACAGATGCGGATTTGGTGTTCCGTAATGGTTCCGAAGAGGTTACGGTGGAACGTGACCATGCGCTCATCGTGCGTTCATCGGGCGTCAGCTACTGCAGTTCCTATGTGGACGGCTCTTATGAAGAATATGGGGCGCTGGAGACGAGCAGGGGCTTAAAGCTTGGAGATTCGCTGGAGGATTATCTGTCTCTTTACACGGTGGAGTCCGGTTATTCTGCGTGGGAATTGTACAGCGGTGACAACAATGAGTATACCAGTTTCGCGGAGTATGAAGGACAGTCTCCTGCAACCATGTATGAAAGTTACAACAATGTATGGCTGGATATCGGTTTTAGCAAGGAAAATGGTGAGTGGAGAGCCTTGACAGACCGTGAAATCAGGGATACCTGGTTCTGCGAAGCTCCTTTGTCCGATTATGAAGAAGTGATTGTATTTGCCGTTAATTTTGACTCATGGGGAGAGGTTGTCGGTATTTCCTGCGAGTATTTTTCCTATAATGAAGTCTGGGTAGAGTGGCAGGCATGGGACAATGGAACGGACAGCGGAAATGGCGATAGCGGCAATGGGAGCGGCGACTACAGCGTTCCGGAGTATGACGGCAATAAAGAGGAGTTTACGGATGCGGACTTAATGTTTTATTGTGGCAGCGACAGCACTGAGGTTTCCCTGAATCATTCTTTTATCGTGTATGCGGACGGCAGTCAGATTATTTCTTATGTGGATGCGGAACGTGAAACGACAGAGGATGTTTATGTTACCAACAGAGGTCTGGCGCTTGGAATGACACTGGAGGATTACAAGAATCTGTATTTCGTAGAGCCGGGGTATGCGGCGTGGGAATTGTTCCGCGGTGAAAACAACGAGTATACCAGCTTTGCCGAATATACGGGACAGGACCCTTTTGATATGTATGATGGAACTTATAATAACGCATGGCTGGATATCGGTTTCTGTAAGGAAAACGGCGAGTGGAGAGCTCTGCGGGATTATGAGGTGCAGGATACGTGGTTCTGCGATGCCAATCTGGATGACTATGAAGAGGTAGTGGTATTTGCGGTTAATCTGGACCAATGGGGAGAAATCAGAGGATTGTCTCTTGAACATTTTACCTATGACGACGGCTGGGTAGAATGGCAGGGATGGGCAAACTAATTTGCAGTTATGTAGCCGGGCTCATATTTTATGAGTCCGGTTTTTTTATTACATTCTTTTTTTATAGTAATGCTCTACCCACTGGATAATCTGATAGAGGCCCATGGCAATGATACAGAGCAGGATAATGGAGGTAATCACCATATGCATTTGGAAAACCTGTGAACCGTAGATAATCAGGTATCCGAGTCCTCTTCGCGCAGCGAGAAATTCGCCGATGATAACGCCTACGAGGGCGAGACCGATATTTACTTTCATTGTGCTCAAAATGGTAGGAATACTGCCAGGCAGGACCACTTTGAAAAAGGCATTCCACTTGCTGCCGCCCAGCGTATAAATCAAGGTGATTTTTTCGCCGTCTACCTGTCTAAAACCAGTGTAGAGGCTGATAATCGAGCCAAAGATGGCAACGGAAGCGCCGGCTACGATAATCGTGGGGGTGCCGGTGCCAAGCCATACAATGAAAAGAGGAGCAAGCGCGGACTTTGGCAGGCTGTTTAAGACGACAAGGTACGGTTCCATGATTTCCGAAATGCCGGAGGAATACCAGAGCAGAGTTGCCGCCGCCATGCCGATAAGAATCACCAAAAAGAAGCTTACCAGTGTTTCGGCAAGCGTGATTCCAATATGCAGGAACAGGTTTTTTCCCGTTACCAGTTCAAAGAAGCAGAGGAGCACTCTGGAAGGGCTGGAGAAAAAAAAGGTATCTATCCAGCCTAAATCTGCAGCAGTTTCCCACAGGGCTAAAAACAAGATAAAAATCAAAGTGCGGCAGAGAGATATTTTGTTGTGATAATGCTTATGCGCCCTGACAAAGGCTTCCTGCCGCGTCAGCTCCTTTGCGGGGGCATTGTTATATTTTTTCATTGGACAGCGCCTCCCATAGAAGATTAAAATAATATTGGAATTCCGGAGCGTTTCTGGAAGCCAGCGGGGAATCGTCAGGCAGGGAAAGCTTGATGGGAACTTCAAATTTTACGGTAGCAGGACGACGGCTTAGTATGATAATTCGGTCTGCCAGACTGATTGCCTCCGATAAGTCATGGGTAATCAACAGTGCAGTCTTCCCTGTTTTCCGGATGATCTGGCAAATATCGGAGGAAACCATAAGGCGGGTCTGATAATCCAGAGCGCTGAAGGGTTCATCTAAAAGCAGAAGACCGGGGTCTAGGGCAAGCGTCCGTATCAGTGCTGCGCGCTGCTTCATACCGCCGGATAATTCGCTGGGTTTCTTATCTTTGAATTTATACAAATCGTAGTCTTTCATGAGCTGCAGCACCCGGTCGGTATTTTTTTGTGTCAGCATCTTGTTTATTTCCAGCCCGAGGATGGCGTTCTGATATACGGTGCGCCATTCGAGAAGATGGTCTCTTTGCAGCATGTAGCCAATCTTCGGATAGTGGAAGGAGCCGTCAGGATTATGAAAGACAATGGTTCCTTCTTCAGGTGGAAGCAAGCCTGCAATAATGGAGAGCAGGGTTGATTTTCCACAGCCGCTCGGTCCTACGATGGCAACAAACTCTCCCGTATCGATGTGGAAAGATACGTGGGAAAGTGCCGGAGTTTCCATCTGAAGGCTGTGGTAGGAATAACAGATATCTTTTAATTGCAGCAGAGGTTCCGGCATAATACATTTCCTTTTTTGTTTTACTGTTATTCTATGAAAAAGAAGAAGATTGGTGTAAAGATTTGTTGCACTGTATTGCATTAAAGCAAAATTTATGCTACTATCATGGTTAGATTTTACTTTATAATGGAGGAATACTATGGCGCAGCTATGGGGCGGACGCTTTACAAAAGAGACGGATGATAAGGTTTTTGCTTTTAATGCGTCCATCCGTTTTGATAAAAATTTATTTGGGCAGGATATTGAGGGAAGTATCGCGCATGCAGTGATGCTCGGCAAACAGGGGATTCTGACCGTAGAGGAAAAGGATGCCATTGTAAAAGGACTTGCGGGTATCAGGGAGGATGTAGAGAGCGGCAGGCTTGCGATTGACGAGACGCAGGAGGATATTCACAGCTTTGTAGAAGCGGTGCTGACAGAGCGGATTGGAGAAGCCGGCAAAAAGCTGCATACGGGGCGGAGCCGCAATGATCAGGTGGCGCTTGATATGCGTTTGTATACAAGGACGCATGTGCTTGAGTTGGATGGGCTGTTAAAAGAGCTTCTTGCGGCGATTCTTTTCATTATGGAAGAAAATGTAGAGACCTATATGCCGGGCTTTACACATTTACAAAAAGCGCAGCCGGTAACTCTGGCGCATCATCTTGGTGCATATTTTGAAATGTTTAAGCGGGACAGACAGCGGCTGAAAGATATTTATTTCCGCATGAATTACTGTCCTTTGGGCGCAGGGGCGCTTGCCGGAACTACGTATCCGCTGGACAGGAATTATACGGCTTCTCTGCTTGGATTTGAGGGTCCCGGTTTAAACAGCATGGATTCTGTATCTGACAGGGATTATTTGATAGAGTATTTGGCGGCTCTTTCTATTCTGATGATGCATTTTTCCCGATTTTGTGAAGAAATTATCATATGGAATTCCAATGAGTATCATTTTGTAGAGATAGACGATGCATATTCCACTGGAAGCAGCATTATGCCGCAAAAGAAAAATCCGGATATTGCAGAGCTTATCAGAGGCAAGACCGGAAGAGTGTATGGCGCGCTTATGTCGCTTCTTACTACAATGAAGGGACTTCCGCTTGCTTATAACAAGGATATGCAGGAGGATAAGGAACTTAGCTTTGACGCGATGCATACGGCGGAAGTTTGTACGGCGCTTTTTACGAAGATGCTTTCCACCATGAAATTTAACAAAGAAGCAATGGAAAAAAGCGCGGTAAACGGCTTTGCGAATGCTACGGATGCCGCCGATTATCTGGTAAACAAGGGCGTTCCCTTCAGGGATGCGCATGGCATTATTGGCAGGCTGGTGCTTTACTGCATTGACAAGGGCGTTGGAATCGACGCACTCAGCATGGAAGAACTGAAGGCGGTCAGCGACAAGTTTGAACCGGATATTTATGATGCTGTCAGCCTAAAGACCTGTGTGGAAAAGCGGCTTACGCTTGGCGCACCGGGACCGGAGGCAATGCGTGAAGTCATCCGTTTACATAGAGCATATTTAAAAGAAGACTGGCAGAAAGGAACAGAAAAAAATGAGTGAAAAATTAAAGGTTGGAATATTAGGCGGAACGGGTATGGTAGGGCAGCGCTTTATTGCGCTGTTAGAGAATCACCCTTGGTTTGAAGTGACGACCATCGCGGCAAGTCCCCGCTCGGCAGGTAAAACTTACGAAGAGGCAGTGGGCGGCAGATGGAAGATGCAGACTCCCATGCCTGAAAAAGTAAAAGATATTGTGGTTATGAATGTCAATGAGGTGGAGAAGGTTGCGGCAGAGGTGGATTTTGTATTCAGTGCCGTGGATATGACAAAAGAAGAAATCAAGGCGATTGAGGAAGCATATGCAAAGACGGAAACGCCGGTGGTATCCAACAACAGCGCGCATCGCTGGACACCGGATGTTCCCATGGTAGTACCGGAGATTAATCCGGAGCATATGAAGGTAATTGATTTCCAAAAGAAGCGTCTTGGAACAAAAAGAGGATTTGTAGCGGTAAAGCCTAACTGTTCGATTCAGAGTTATGCGCCTGTTCTGACAGCATGGAAGGAGTTTGAGCCGGTGGAAGTAGTAGCGACTACTTATCAGGCAATTTCCGGTGCGGGTAAAACTTTTAAGGACTGGCCTGAGATGGAGGGCAATATTATTCCGTATATTGGCGGCGAGGAAGAAAAATCCGAGAAGGAGCCGCTTCGTATCTGGGGAGAGATAAAGGACGGGGTGATTGTTCCTGCTGCGCTGCCGGTTATTACCTGTCAGTGCATCAGAGTGCCGGTATTAAACGGACATACGGCAGCCGTTTTTGTCAGGTTTAGGAAAAAACCTACAAAGGAGCAGTTAATCGAAAAGCTTGTGAGCTATAAGGGCATTCCGCAGGAGCTTTCCCTTCCTTCTGCACCGAAGCAGTTTATCCGGTATATGGAGGAGGATAACCGCCCGCAGGTAAGTCTTGATGTAGATTATGAAAATGGTATGGGAATCAGCGTAGGACGTCTTCGCGAGGATTCTGTATATGATTTTAAGTTTGTGGGATTGTCACACAATACGGTCCGCGGAGCCGCGGGGGGAGCCGTTCTGTGTGCGGAGCTTTTGAAGGCACAGGGGTATATAAGTAAGAAATAGCGGGGAGCGAAAAGCAGCAGGGGAGTAAAGGTTACAAAAGCGGGGAAAAGACGGTAAAATTGTGTTTTGCCGGGAAATAAGGGTTTGAATGGAGGAAACAAAATGGACGAGCTGCGGTATCAGATAGATTTATTGAAGGCGATGAATCAACAATTAAGCGGACGGGATAAGATGTACCGTCTGGTTTGTGACACGTCCAACAATGCCTTTCTCTATATCGTATTTGAAAAGAACGATGTCATTACGCTTGGCAACTGGGATGAATATTTTTCTTTCAAGGTCAAGGAGAACAGGGAGCTTCCTTTTATCCTTGACGAATTGGAAGAAAAATATATTCTGCCGGTGAGGGAAGCTTTGTTTCTTGAAAAAACCGGCAGCGAGCGGGACGTTGTGGAATGCTGTATGAAAAATGGCAAAACATGGCTGGAATTTGAAGTTAGAATTAATTATGACGAGCAGAATGTTCCCATTGACAAGATTGTCTGTATCAGAGATATCACAAAATTTAAGGCGCAGAATGATGAGCTTCGGTATATGGCTTATTATGACTCGCTGACGGGGCTGTATAACCGCAATTATTTTGTTATGCGGCTGGGGGAATTTATCCGCAGGGCGGAGGAAGAGCACAGGATTGTCAGCGTCATGTTTATTGACATTGACGATTTCAGGAAAATCAACGACGGCATGGGACTGCTGGTAGGTGATGAGGTGGTTCAGCAATACGGACAGTTTCTGGGCTCTTTTTCTGATGACAATGTGATTGTCTGCCATATGACGAGCGATATCTATTGTATGGCAATCTATGACCCCTATGGGGACAGAAGCGTAGAACATATACATAAGTGTATTTTGGAAAGGATTCATCAAGGATTTCTTTTAAGCAACGGGATGGAAATCCGGCTTACGGTCAGCATCGGCGTTGCAGAATATCCGGAGTCCTCAAAGCAGGCGCTTGAATTGATTAATTGTGCCGAGATTGTTATGTTTAAGGCGAAAGCAATCGGAAAAGCATCCATACAGTATTTTGATGCGGTAATTTTGCATGATTTTCTGGAAACGGTGGAGATTGAAAATAAGCTGAAAGAGGCAATTTTTAATAAAAATTTCTGCCTGCATTTCCAGCCGCAGTATTATACCAACACCAAGAGACTCAGAGGTGTGGAGGCGTTGATACGCTGGAAGGACGAGGACAACAAAATGATAAGTCCTTCTGTTTTTATTCCGATTGCAGAGAAAAACGGCGCGATTATCCCGATTGGAAGCTGGGTGATGGAGGAGAGTATTAAGCACTACGCAGAGTGGAAACGCAAATATGGGTATCCGCTTATCATGTCCATCAATATTTCGTCCATTCAGTATAAACGGAAGGATTTTGTGGGAAAGCTGTTGGAAATGATTCAGAAATATGATGTGGAGCCGGGAGAAATCGAATTAGAGATTACGGAAAGTATTTTAATCGAGGACTTTGAAGAAGTGAAGGACAAGCTTTTGACACTGAGAGATTACGGTGTCAAGATATCACTGGATGATTTTGGTACAGGCTTTTCTTCTTTGTCCTATTTGAACGGGCTGCCGATTGATACGCTCAAGATAGACAAGAGCTTTATAGACAGGGTTATTACGGACGAATCCACAAAAATCATTACGGAGTCCATTGTTTCCATGGTTAGCAAGCTCGGTTATGAGACAGTGGCGGAGGGTGTGGAGACTGAGGAGCAGTTTGATTATATGAAGCAGATTGGATGTGATATCATTCAGGGATACCTGCTTGGCAGACCGGTGCCTGCGGACGACATAGAACAGATGCTGATAGGGCTTTTATAATATAAGATTGTGTGCCGCAAGTAAGGAGAATGGGTGGGAAAGAGTTTATATATAGCAGAAAAACCAAGTGTTGCGCGGGAATTTGCCAAGGCGCTGAAACAGAATATGGCGGGAAAAGACGGCTATCTGGAGTCGGAGCAGGCAATTGTGACATGGTGCGTCGGGCATCTGGTGACTATGAGCTATCCGGAAGCATACGATGCCGCATACAAAAAGTGGTCTTACGATACGATTCCCTTTATCCCGAAAGAATTTAAATATGAGGTCATTGACAGTGTGAAAAAGCAGTTTGCCATTGTCAGTGGCCTGCTTTCACGGAAGGATGTGGACACGATTTATGTCTGCACTGACTCCGGACGTGAAGGGGAGTACATATACCGTCTGGTAGAGCAGATGGCGGGCGTAAAAGGAAAAGAAAGAAAAAGAGTATGGATAGATTCTCAGACGGAGGAGGAAATTTTGCGCGGCATCAGGGAAGCAAAGGATTTGTCGGCCTATGATTCTCTGGCGGATGCCGCTTATTTGCGTGCCAAGGAAGACTACCTGATGGGTATCAATTTTTCGCGGGTACTCACATTAAAATACGGCAATGCCGTAAAAGGCTATTTAAAGAGGGAGAAGGCAGTGATTTCCGTCGGACGCGTTATGACCTGTGTGCTTGGTATGGTGGTAAAAAGGGAGCGGGAAATTAGGGCTTTTGTGAAAACGCCTTTCTACCGCCTTTTGGGTGGATTTTCCTATGCGGGCAAAAATTTTGAGGGCGAGTGGCGCGCTGTGGAAGGATCTCCCTATTTTGCGTCTCCGCTTTTGTACAAGGAAAATGGTTTTAAAGAAAAAAAAGATGCCGAAGCGCTTAAGACGTCACTTGCAGACGCTGTTTGGGAGGCAGGGCAGTCAGCCGCATCAGGCAGCGCGCCGCAGTCAGGGCAGCCAGCTACATCAGGCAGCGCGCCGCAATCGGGGCAGACGGCGCATATTCCGGTGGTGGACAGCATAGAACGGAAGAAGGAAAGTAAAAATCCGCCTCTTCTT
Source organism: Lachnospiraceae bacterium (assembly GCA_013316825.1). Taxonomy (GTDB): domain Bacteria; phylum Bacillota; class Clostridia; order Lachnospirales; family Lachnospiraceae; genus Acetatifactor. The sequence goes on from WSLY01000010.1 coordinate 34,376, forward strand.
TATAATTTGGCTGAACTGCAGAACGATTGCTCCAAATATTTTAAAATCAGTCCTGACCAGACGCTGCAGATTATTCAGGAGCTCTATGAAAAAAAGCTTGTGACCTATCCGCGAACGGATGCCAGAGTGCTTTCTACGGCGGTTGCAAAAGAAATCCACAAAAATATTGCGGGACTTAAAAACTATGATAAGGCGGCTGTTTTTGCGGAGGAAATCCTCAAAAATGGAAGTCACAAAAACATTGCCAAAACCCGTTATGTCAATGACAAGCAGATAACGGACCATTATGCGGTAATCCCCACAGGACAGGGCATGGGGGCGCTGGCAGGTCTGAATGCTACGGCGCAGAAGGTTTATGAGATTATCGTGCGTCGGTTTTTAAGTATCTTTTTTCCGCCGGCCATCTACCAGAAGGTGTCCCTTGTGGCGAATGTAAAGGGGGAAAAATTTTTTGCCAATTTTAAGGTGCTTTGGCAGGAAGGCTATCTGCGCGTTGCACAGTTTTCCTTCTTCAAAAAGAAAGAGGAGAGTCGTGAGGCGGCGGAGGGTGAGGAAGAGGAAGAAACAAAATGCGATGCCGCTTTTATGGAACAGCTTCAGAAGCTGAAGGCGGGAGAGCCGCTTACCTTAAGGGAGCTTACCATCAAAGAGGGAGAGACATCGCCGCCCAAAAGATACAATTCCGGTACGATGATACTAGCGATGGAAAATGCCGGACAGCTTATTGAGGACGAGGAGCTTCGGGCGCAGATAAAAGGCTCCGGCATAGGCACTTCGGCAACCCGTGCGGAAATATTAAAGAAATTAGTCAATATAGAATATCTTGCGCTGAATAAGAAGACCCAGATTCTGACACCGACCTTGATGGGGGAAATGATTTACGACGTGGTGGATGGCTCTATTCGTCCGCTTTTAAATCCGGCGCTCACGGCGAGCTGGGAAAAGGGGCTTAACATGGTTGCGGACGGCAGCATCACAGCGGCAGAATACATGGAAAAGCTGGACGGCTTCGTTTCCCGAAGAACCAACGCCGTGAAACAGCAGTTTAACCAGACGCAGTTATACGTAAAATTTAACGAGGCGGCAGTCAACTATAAAAAGCAGTAGAAGCGGAAGGGAGAGGCAGCTTATGGAAGCAGTCAGTGTAAAGCAGTTATACAATTTGGAGGAAACCATAGCAGCAGATTTGTTTGCGGGAGTTGTCCATCCATGGGAAGTGCTTGGCAGGATTCATGATTTTATCATAGAACTGGGCAATTCCCTGCCCGAAGAACTCTTTGAGAGAAAGGGAGAAAACATTTGGGTGGCAAAGTCCGCAAGCATAGCGCCCACGGCGTGTTTAAACGGACCGCTCATTGTGGATGAGGAAGCAGAAATCAGACATTGCGCGTATATCAGGGGCAATGCCATTGTGGGAAAAGGCGCTGTTGTGGGTAATTCTACGGAGCTGAAAAATGTGGTGCTTTTTAATAAGGTGCAAGTACCCCATTACAATTATGTAGGTGACAGTATTTTAGGATACCGTGCCCATATGGGGGCAGGCTCTATTACCTCCAATGTCAAAAGTGATAAAACGCTTGTAACGGTAGCGGCAGGAGCGGAGCGTATACCGACAGGACTGAAGAAAATGGGCGCCATGTTAGGCGATTTTGTGGAGGTGGGGTGTAATTCCGTATTAAATCCGGGCGTCGTTGTAGGAAAAAACAGCAATATTTACCCCACATCCAGCGTGCGGGGCTTTGTGCCGGCAGATTCTATTTTTAAAAAGAACGGCGAAATTGTGTTAAAGCGGCAGTAATCGTGTAAATTCCCTATATTTTTGAAAAATCACTGGATTTTTTACCATAAATATGAGAAAATGAACACGATGAAAATGATAAATAAATATCATATTTATTTTTGAAAGGAGATTTCACATGATTTATTCAAAGGAAGTTGAAGAAATGTGTCCCGTAGCGCAGGGTGTTCATCACGGCTGTGCACCGATTCCTGAAGAAGCAAAGTGGGTTCAGGCTAAAAAAGTAGAAGACATTTCCGGTTTTACGCACGGTGTTGGCTGGTGTGCACCGCAGCAAGGCGCCTGCAAGCTGTCCCTGAACGTAAAGAACGGAATTATTGAAGAGGCGCTGGTTGAGACAATCGGCTGCTCCGGTATGACCCATTCCGCAGCCATGGCTGCAGAGATTTTGCCGGGTCTTACCGTTATGGAAGCATTAAATACGGACCTTGTATGTGATGCCATCAATACGGCAATGAGAGAGTTGTTTTTGCAGATTGTTTACGGACGTTCCCAAAGTGCATTTTCTGAGGAAGGTCTGCCGGTAGGCGCAGGTCTTGAGGATTTGGGCAAGGGCTTGAGAAGTCAGGTAGGAACTATGTACGGTACGAAAGCGAAGGGCCCCCGTTACCTTGAGATGGCGGAAGGCTATGTAACAGGTATTGCTTTGGATGCAGACAACCAGATTATCGGTTATAAGTTTGTAAGCCTTGGCAAGATGACGGACTTCATCAAGAAAGGTGACGACCCGAATACCGCATATGAGAAGGCATGTGGACAGTATGGACGTGTGGCGGATGCGGTGAAGATTATCGACCCCAGAACTGACGAAGAAGTGAAATAAGAGAAGAGGAGGCAAAGACAAATGGCTTTATTTGAATCATATGAAAGACGTATTGATCAGATTAACAATGTACTGAACAGCTACGGCATTTCTTCCATTGAGGAAGCTGAAAAAATTACAAAGGATGCCGGACTGGACGTATATGAGCAGGTGAAGAAAATCCAGCCTATCTGTTTTGAAAATGCATGTTGGGCTTACACCGTAGGCGCAGCAATTGCAATTAAAAAGGGCTGCCGCAAGGCTGCTGAGGCTGCTGCTGCAATCGGCGAAGGCTTACAGGCATTTTGTATTCCCGGTTCTGTGGCGGATACTCGTAAGGTTGGTCTTGGACATGGCAATTTGGGAAAAATGTTGTTGGAGGAAGAAACGGACTGCTTCTGTTTCCTTGCAGGACATGAATCCTTTGCAGCGGCAGAAGGCGCTATCGGTATTGCGGAAAAGGCAAATAAAGTACGCCAGAAACCTTTACGTGTTATCCTGAACGGACTTGGCAAGGATGCAGCGCAGATTATCTCCAGAATCAATGGATTTACCTACGTAGAGACCCAGTATGACCCGTATACCAATAAGGTGGAGGAAGTGTTCCGCAAACCCTATTCAGAAGGTCTTCGTGCGAAGGTAAACTGCTATGGCGCTAATTCTGTTCCGGAAGGCGTTGCAATTATGTGGAAAGAAAACGTGGATGTATCCATCACCGGCAATTCCACCAATCCTACCAGATTCCAGCATCCGGTTGCAGGTACATACAAGAAAGAAAGAACCGAAGCAGGAAAGAAGTATTTCTCCGTAGCTTCCGGCGGCGGTACAGGACGTACCCTGCATCCCGACAATATGGCGGCGGGTCCCGCTTCTTATGGCTTCACCGATACGTTGGGACGTATGCACTCTGATGCACAGTTCGCAGGCTCTTCCTCCGTACCTGCTCATGTGGAGATGATGGGACTTATTGGTATGGGCAATAACCCCATGGTTGGTGCAACCGTTGCGGTTGCCGTTTCCGTAGAGGAGGCAGCCAAGGAAGGGAAGTTCTAAATTACCTTGTGAATTAATATATGGTAGATGCCTTTATGGATAAACTACGATAAGGTGCGGAAGACTTGGTATGCGGTTCCGCGCATTGTCAGATGGCGGACTATTGATCGCAGGTGCTGGCAAAAAAGATATCAAAGATTTTATACAACCAAAATAAAGAGCAGCGCTTTGCTTTATCGAAGCAAGAGCGCTGCTTTTTGCATCCTAAGAAAATTTGTCTCTTTTATATAAAGAGTACGGTTTATTTATTTCTTTTGCAGCGCCATGCCTGCCTTGAGTAAAAGAAAGGTTCGCTCAGCAGCATCGCGCAGCAGATTCTGGGAATGCCGGAAGACTTCCGTTAGTGGCATGACACGGTTTAAGGCAGGTACAATTGCCGTAATCCCGCAGTCGTAGAGCAGCTTTGCATCAGGGCGCATACCGCCTGCAATGGCAATTACAGGAATCCCTTTTTCTTTGGCGCTTGTACCGATACCCCAGAGTACTTTCCCCTGCGCAGACTGTCCGTCCGCACAGCCTTCTCCGGTGATGACAATATCTGCATGTTCTAAAAACAATTCAAACCGGACAAGCTTTAACATAGTCTTTATGCCGGACTGCAGTTTTGCGTCCAAAAAGGCGCAGAGAGCGCCGCTAAGCCCGCCGGCAGCGCCGGAGCCGGAAACATCTTTGATATCCTTTCCCAAATCTCTTTTTATTACCTCTGCAAAATGTAACATACCTTCTTCTAAGAGAAAGAGCGCGTCATCAGCGGCGCCTTTTTGGGGAGCGTAGGTGTAAGTGGCACCGTCAGGACCCGTGAAAGGGCTGCGGACATCGCACATGACAGTAAAAGAAACATTCTCTGTAAGCTCCGGTAGTCTGCCTGATGTATCGATACGGGAAATATGAATTAAATTTTCTCCCGTCGGCGTTACGTCTCTGCCATTTTCATCCAGAAAGCGAAAACCCAGTGCTGCCATGGCGCCGGCACCGCCGTCGTTGGTTGCACTTCCGCCAACAGCAATGGTGATATCCTTGATTCCCTGCCTTAAGGCATCGGCAATCAATTCTCCGGTTCCGTAAGAAGTGGTTATTAAGGCGTTTCTTTGAGCGGCTGGGAGCAGGGTGAGACCGGAAGCTGCCGCCATCTCTATGATGGCGGAGAGGCTGCCGTCTATGTTTTCCATGATTCCGTAAGCAGCGTCTACTTGTTCAAAAAGAGGATTCGTGACGGCAATATGCCGCGTCCTGCCGCCGCATGAGGCAAGAACGGCTTGAACGGTGCCTTCGCCGCCGTCAGCAATGGGAACTCCCGTAATTTTTGCTTCGGGAAAATGAAGGTGTGCTTCCGCCGACACAATTTCTATAATCTGTTTAGAAGAAAGGGTTCCTTTGAAGGAATCCGGTGCAATGACAATGTGCATAAGAAATACTCCTTTATCAGTTACTGGTGTTTCAAATTGGCAACAGAGCCGCGAAACTGTATTTTTGTGGGAAGCATTTGGCTGGTTTCTTTTTTATCTGATTGAATCATGGAGAAGAGCTTGGAAGCGGAAATCATACCAAGTTCATGAATAGGAACACGTATGGTGGTGAGGGGCGGCGTAAGGAGAGAGGAAAAATCAAAGTCATTATGCCCGAACACCGAAATATCCTCGGGAATACGCAGGTTCATATTGCGTGCTGCCTTGTAGATGCCGAGCGCCTTGATATCATCGGTGGCAAAAATAGCAGTAAGCTGTCTGTTAGAACAGAGAAGATTGAGCGCTGCCATATAAGCTGTGTCCACGGTATCGCCGCCGTCTACAAAGCAGTCCTCGTCGAACGCAATGTGACGGGTCTTTAAGCAGTCCTTTAGTCCCTGTACACGGTCCACTGCCACATAATGATTTAAGGGGGCGTGGATGCAGCCGATGTGCGTGTGTCCCATTTGCAGCAGATAGTCGCCAATCTCATAGCTGTCCTGATAATTGTCCGTGTCCACGGATACAATGCATTCTGAGTGAATGGAAGGGTTGTATTTTCCGATTACCACAATCGGAATCCCCGTGCCGGCCAAAACTTCCAGAAATTTACTGTTGGTACGGCTGCTCAAGAGCACAATACCTTTAATCAGCTTGCTATTTATCATGGAAACAGCCTTCTCAATTTCATTATCTTCATTGTCGTTGGAATGCAGAATCAAATCATAGTCATTTTGCTCGGCTACCATACCGATAGAACCGATAATGTTGCCAAAATAGGGGTTGTCGGCAGCCTGCGTGGACGAGCGCGTAAAGATAATGAGAATGTTGTTGAAACCGTTGGATGAGAGTCCTCTTGCAAGCTGGTTTGGAATATAATCCAGTTCCTTCATGACAGAGAGCACTTTGGAACGGGTTTCCGGCAGTACAGCGGGATGATTGTTCATTACCCGCGATACGGTTGACATGGAAACACCTGCTTTTTTGGCTACTAATTGAATTGTTGGTTTCATAGACCCCTCCCGCTGTGAAAAAGTTTTTCATGAACATATGAAAATTATACCAAACAAAATGTACAAACGCAAGAAAAATATGAAAAAAATATAAAAATGCAAAGAATAATGCATCCAAACCTTTTAGAAAAGCATTGAGATAATTAGAGAAAGATAGCGTATTATATAGGATAAAAGAACTAAAACAAAACTTTTTCAAAAAAACTCTTTACAAATTTCATGTCATTGTATATAATCAAGTTATGGAAACGCTTCCACGAAAGAAGAGAAAGCAAGATAAAATAATATGTAAAACATATAAAAAAAGCTGATTTTTGCATAAATAACATACTATATCACCAATTAGTATATGAAAACGTTACCATGAGAGAAAAATGAGTGGGATAAAAGAAAGAACAGAGAATACCGGAGGAAAGTGGGCAAGGGCATGAACTGGAAAGAACGTTTTACCGACATTTACGGCGAAGAAGCAGGAGAAAAGTGGCTGCCGAAGCTGGAAAAGAGGATACAGGAAGCCAAAGAGTCGCTGAAAAATAAAACGGCGGATGCAGAGAATCAATATGTGATATTAATTACCTATCCGGATCAGTTTTACGGAGAAAAGAATCGACTGGAATTGTTTGAACGGTTTGCCGCAAAGTATTTGGAAGGTATATTTGACGCCATACATTTTCTTCCGTTTTGTCCTTACTCGTCGGATGACGGTTTTTCGGTGATGGATTACAAAAGCTTGAACAGCGGATTGGGAGATTGGGAAAATTTAGAAGGACTTTCCGGCAATTTTACCCTGATGTATGATTTTGTGTGCAATCATGTGTCGGCAAAGCATAAATGGTTTTTGAAATGCCTTGACGGAGATAAAACATATGAAAAATATTTCATGGAGACGGACCCGAAAGAAGACTTATCCATGGTGACAAGGCCAAGAACGACGCCGCTGCTCACAAAATTTGATACGGCAGACGGTGAAAAGTATTATTGGACTACCTTCAGTGCGGACCAGATAGATTTAAATTACCGCAATCCGGCGGTTTTTTCAGAGGCGGCAGATATTTTTCTGACGTATCTGGAAAGAGGAGGAACATGGATTCGGCTGGACGCCATCGGTTTTTTGTGGAAAGAAGCCGGCACCACCTGTATGCACCATGAAAACACACATAAGCTGGTCAAACTGCTCCGCAGCATAATGGAGGAGGTTTATCCGGAGGGCAGAATTGTAACGGAAACCAACGTGCCCCATGCGGATAATGTTTCTTATTTTGGAAACGGATATGATGAAAGTCATATGGTATACCAGTTTCCGTTACCTATGCTGGTACTCTACAGTTTTTATAAGAAGGAGGCGTCAATTCTGTCGAACTGGGCATTAGGGCTTTCACTGCCTTCTGAGAGGACAAGTTTTTTTAACTTTCTTGCTTCTCACGACGGAATTGGCGTCAATCCGGTCAGAAGTATTGTGCCGGAGGAAGAAATCAATGGTCTGATTGCGCATTTGCAGGAAAAATCCGGCGCGTTGGTTTCTTACAAAGAAAACGCGGACGGCTCAAAAAGTGCTTACGAAGTGAATGTATCGTATTTCTCCGCTTTGCGGGAAGACTATGATTTTGAGACGGCAAAGCGCCGGTATCTGAATGCGCACGGCGTACTGCTGGGTATGCAGGGAGATGCCGCCATCTATATCAATTCCTATCTTGGAGTAGAAAATGACGAAGAAGGAGTTTGTCGGACAGGTATGAACAGAAGCATCAACCGAAAAAAAATTCGCTATGATGAACTGATGGAAAAACTGGAACATGCGGAGGACGGACAGGCGCAGATAAGAAAGGAAATGGAAAAGCTGATACGTATCAGGAAAAGCTGTGACGCTTTTGATACCCATGCAGAACAGAAGGTTTTGCAGGAAGAAAAAGAATTATTTTCCTACATCAGGAACGGAAAGACGAAAAGGGTGCTCTGCCTTCACAATTTTTCGGAGAAGGAGATAGAAAAGAGCGGCATCAAAGGAACGGATTTGTGGACAGGAGAAAAAGTGAATGGCGTTGTGAAGATTTTACCCTATGGATTTAAATGGATAATCCTGTAAGAATGTATGCTTTTTCCCCTTTTCAGGGAAAGGCTTCATTATAGAATACAAACCCCATAAAGCAAAAAGGATAAAAGAAAGGAAGGAAAGGTTATGAAAAAGATGAAAAAGACATTGGCGGCTATTTTAGCGGCAGCAATGACGCTCAGCCTCGCGGCATGTGGCGGCAAAGAACCGGAAAATGTTCCGAAGCAGGATACACCGTCAGCAGAGAGCCCTACCCCGGCTCCCTCTGAACCTGAAAATGAGGAAAAAAATCCTGTTACCATCCAGTTTATGCACAGCATGGTACAGGAGGAACGCCAGCAGGCAATTCAGGGACTTATCGACAAATTTGAGGAGGAATATTCCTGGATTACGGTGGAGCAGGTCCCGACGGACGGTGAATCTACTTATGATACCAAGCTGACGGCTTTTGCGGGCGGCGGTATGCCCGCAGTGATTGAAGTAAACCAAAATCGGGCAAAATGGCTGGTAGGAAACGAGCTTGCGGACCTTTCTGCCATCCGTGAAGTAATTGAAGCAAAACCCGGCGAGTATTATGATGCTATCTTAAAGATTAATACGACGGAAGACGGACAGGATTTTATCGGTGTTCCTGTCGGCGGCTGGGTGCAGGGAATTTGGTACAATAAGACTGCTTTTGACGAGAAGGGATTGGCAGCTCCTGATACATGGGAGAACATTCTTGCAGCAGCAAAGGCATTCCACGACCCTGACAACAAGAAATACGGCATTGCGCTTCCCACGGTGGACGGTGCATTTTCTGAGCAGAGTTTTTCTCAGTTTGCGTTATCGGTAGGAGCAAATGCGCTGAATGCGGACGGTGAAGCAGATTTCAATTCTGACAAGATGATAGAAGCGCTGACTTTTTATAAGGAGCTCTACCAGTATTCCATCCAGGGGTCTAACGGCACCACCGAGGTAAAGGATGCTTTGCTGAACGGTTCTGTACCCATGGGTATTTATTCTACCTATATTTTAAAAGATTTGATAAATGAAGGTATGATGGATGATTTTGGTTTTGCACTGGTAACCAAGGAAACCAGCGCATCCTACGGCAGCGTTGGTATGCTTTCTGTCTCCGACGGCTTAAGCGACGAGGAAAGAGAAGCAGCAATCCTCTTTGTGAAATTCCTGGTAGAAACGGAAAACAATGTTGCATGGCTTCATATGGCACCCGGAGGACAGCAGCCGGTTATGCCTGCAGTAGCAAGCGATCCTGCTTATCTGGATAATGAAATCATCAAAGGATTTGAAGCACTTTCACCGGAAATTTCCGCAGCTTTTGGAAGCATCTCCCTGTTCGGTATTGTGGATGGCAGGAATTTTGTAAGCATGGGTAATGTTACAAGCTCCAATGTTATCTCAAGGGCAATCTATGACCTTACTGTCAATGATAAGGATCCGGCTGAAGTGGCGGCTGAGACACAAAAACAGATAGAGGATTTGATTTCTCAATAACAGACGTTCAAAGCAATAAGCAAGGCTTTATTGCTTCAGAAGCTTAACAAGGGGCTGTCCATACTGCATTTTGGCTGCGGGACAGCCCCATCTTGTAAGGAGTGAGGCGATGAACAGAAAAAAAGAAATGACAGCAGGATTTTTATTTATAGCGCCCAGCATATTGCTGATCGTACTGCTGATTGGCTATCCTATGATATACAATTTCATTATCAGCTTTCATAAGGTGCCGGTCAATCCCAAAAAACCCATGCAGTTTGTAAACTTTGGGAATTTTACGAAAACGCTGGCGGACCCGTCTTTTTATAAGGCGCTTGGCGTAACCGTATTTTTTACTCTTTTGGTGGTTTTTTTGAGTACGGCGGTGGGACTGGCTGTTGCAATTCTTTTAAACCGCCGGTTCTTTGGCAAAAAAATCGTGAAGGCGCTGATACTGCTTCCGTATATTGTACCTTCCGTATCCTTGATTTTTGCATGGAAGTACATGTTTAACAACACCTATGGAATTGTCAATTACCTGTTTGTGGATGTTTTGGGGCTGTTTGAGCGGGCGCCGCTTTGGTTTGACCGTCCGGCAAGTGCTTTTGTGCTGGTAACGCTGTTTTGTGTGTGGAAGTTTTTCCCTTATGCATTTATGTCGTTTTATGCCATACTGCAGACCATCGACAGGACGTTGTACGAAGCGGCGGATGTGGACGGCGCAAACGGCTGGCAGAAATTCAAAGTCATTACACTGCAGGAAATCAAGCCGGTGCTGGCGACAGTTGTTACACTCCGCACCATATGGGTATTTTATATGTACACGGAAGTTGCTCTTTTGAGCGGGCAGGTGAAGACAATCAGCGTGTATCTGTATGAAAATGCATTTTCCATGCGGGATATGGGAAAGGCCGCCGCTATTTCTATTCTGCTGTTTGCTATTATCTTCAGCTTTATTATGCTGGTGAGAAAGAAGGTGTTTAAGTATGAGTAAAAAAAAGAAGAAAAAAATAGTGCGGGGCATATTTTTTTATGCGGGCATCCTGCTGCTCATGGCGGTGATTCTGATTCCCTTCTTTTTCATGGTTACGGTGTCCTTGAAATCGGCAAAGGAAGCGATTCAGGTTCCGCCCACCGTACTTCCCGAAGCACTTACTTTACAGCATTATAAAGATATTTTCAACGCCAACATTTTTCCGTTTTTAAAGTATTTTAAAAACAGCCTTTATGTGTCGGTACTGGCGGCGTCGATTTCGCTTGTTTTGGGTATTATGGCGGGATATGCGCTTTCGAAGCTCAGGTTTCCCGGGCGGATGACCATCAGCAACAGTTTTTACTGCGTCTATATGTTTTCCGGCATTCTGCTGATTGTGCCTCTTTACAGGCTGCTTTCATCCGTTGGACTTTATAACCACAGAGAAGCGCTGATTATTATCATGGTGGTGCAGACACTTCCGACATCGATTTATATGCTGAAGGGCTTTTTTGATACGATTCCGCAGGAAATCGAGGAGGCAGGAAAAATTGACGGGCTGAATTATGTGCAGAGTATTTTCTACATCGTTATCCCTATTTCCGTATCGGGTATCGTATCGGTATTTGTATATGCGTTTATGATTGCATGGAACGACTTTTTATATGCGACCATATTCTTAAGTTCATCTGATTTGTTTACGCTGCCAATCGGGTTGAATTCGCTGTTCAACCGCCCTGATTATATTTGGGGGCGCATGATGGCGGCGGCGCTTGTCACATCGGTTCCGGTCGTCATTATGTATGCATTCAGCGAGTTTCTGATGAAAAAGGGAACAACCGAAGGCGGCGTGAAAGGATAAAATGGGAAAGGAAGAAAAAGATGGAAAGAGTAAGACTGACTTCCATGGAGGATGGTATTGTATTTTTAAAAAAGGAGACGATAGAGGAGCCGAAGGATACGGAGGTTACGGTAGCGCTAAAGGCTTCCGTCGTGAGCCCGGGAACGGAGCGCGCGTTCATTCTGTCATTGGAAAACACGGACCGCAATTATCCGCGTATATTAGGCTACAGTGCTGCCGGCGTAGTGGTAAAGACAGGAAAGAAGGTAACGGATTTTAAGGTGGGAGACAGAGTTGCGGGCATTATGCCCCATGCCAGTCTTCACAATGCGGAAAGTAGAAATCTGGTGCATATTCCTGATGGCGTCAGCTTTGAGCAGGCGTCGTTTGTGAGAATCGGCGTTATTTCCATGCAGGCAGTCAGAAAGGCAAGGCTGGAGCTGGGAGAGGGCGCCATGGTGCTGGGACTGGGGCTGATTGGACAGATGGCAGTGCAGCTTGTAAAGACAAACGGCGCGTCTCCCGTTATTGGTCTGGATATTGTGGAAAGCAAGCGCTGTCTGGCGAAAGAGCTTGGCTGTACTTACGTGTGTGATTCCCGTCAGGAAGATATCGAAGAAATCTTAAAGGGCATTGGAAACGGAAAACTGCCGCAGGTGGTAGTAGAATCTACCGGCTTCCCGGGTCCTATAGAACAGGCAATCCGGTTGACGGAAAAGTATGGCAGGGTTATAATTTTAGGAAGTACCAGAGGCAGCACGGAAATTAATTTTTATCGTGACGTACACAAAAAAGGAATTCAGATTATCGGTGCGCATATTTCCTGTAATCCGACAGATTTCTCTTATCCCGGATACTGGACTTTTCAGGATAATGCAAACTGCTTCATGCGTCTTTTGTCAGAAGGCAGGGTATGTGTGGACAAGCTGGTATCCCAGCGTGCAGATTATCATGATTACAATGAAATATACGCAAATGTGCTGCAGTCAAAAGAGGATTATATTACATCCGTCATTACATGGGAGGAGGAGCGGGCATGAAAGAAACAGTAAATTATGCAATTGTAGGATGCGGTTCTATTTCCAAAACCCATATAAAGGCGCTTGCGCAGGTGGAAAATGCCAAGCTGTATGCCGTCTGCGATAAGTCGGCGGAGCGGGCAGAGGCAGCGGCGGCATTAAGCGGCGCCATAGTCTATACGGATTTGGATGAGATGCTTGCCGACAAGGAGGTGGATGCCGTTATTATCCTGACGGCAAGCGGCATGCACGGCGATATGGGCATGAAGGCAGCAAAAGCAGGTAAGCATGTAATCGTGGAGAAGCCTATCGACATATCGGTGGAAAAAGCAAAGCAGCTTATAAGCACTTGCGAGGAAAATCAGGTTTCGGTAAGCTGCATTTTCCAGCACCGTTACGATGCGGATACAAAAGCGCTCGCCGAGGCGGTAAAGGAAGGCAGGCTGGGAACCCTTCATGCCGGCTGCTGTCATACCAAATGGTACAGGGGGCAGGCATATTATGATGAGGTGGACTGGCGCGGAACCCGCAGGTATGACGGAGGCGGCGCACTGATGAATCAGGGTATCCATCAGCTTGATTTGTTCCAATATCTAATGGGCGAAGTGGAGGAGGTTTTTGCTTACTGCGCAACAAGGGCACATGAGCGGATTGATGTGGAAGATTTATGCATGGCGACGCTGAAATTTAAGAATGGTGCGCTGGGAATACTGGAGGCAAGTACCGTGGCAGCTCCCGGTTTTTATACCAGAATTGACATAAACGGAAGCAGAGGCAGCGTCATTTTACAGAATAATGCCGTGGCAGAGTGGAAAATTGAGGGAGAAGAAGCCTATCAAACACAGGAAACACAGCTTCCTCACAGGATACAGCTTGCGGAAATTACAGAAAGCATCCGAAAGGGTGTGCCTTCACTGGTAAACGGCAGGGAAGCTTTAAAGGCTTTGCAGGTGGTAGAAGCCATCTATAAATCGGCAGAAACGGGAAAGCCCGAAAAAATCTGCTATGAATAGCCGCAGTACGGCAGAATGGGAGGAGAAAGGAAACATGGAATACGGCAAAAACAGTTGCAGTGACATTCAGATTTGCTATATCGGCGGAGGCTCGCAGGGCTGGGCATGGAAGCTGATGAGCGACCTTTATCTGGAGGAGGCGCTTTCCGGCACCATAAGATTGTATGATATTGATATGGAGGCGGCGAAAGCCAATGAAGCCATCGGAAACAGGCTTTTTGCCTATGAAGGAGCAAAAAGCAAATGGAATTTTGTGACGGCTGCTTCTTTGGAGGAGGGGCTTAAGGGTGCGGATTTTGTTATTATTTCCATACTGCCCGCTACTTTTGAGGAGATGCGCTCCGACGTACATGCGCCGGAAACTTATGGTATCTATCAGTCCGTAGGCGATACTGTGGGACCGGGCGGGGTATTCCGCGCCCTCAGGACAATTCCGATGTATGAGGTGATTGCAGGCGCCATCAAGACATATTGTCCTAATGCGTGGCTCATCAACTATACCAATCCCATGTCCATCTGTACGGGTGCGCTTTACCGGATATTTCCGGATATCAAGGCATTCGGATGCTGCCATGAGGTATTTGGCGCGCAGCGGCTTTTGCTGATGGCGTTAAAAGAGGAGCTTGGCATTGAAGAACCGGACCGGCATAAGCTGCGCACCAATGTAGTGGGCATCAACCATTTTACATGGATTACGGAGGCCTCCTACAAAGAGGTGGACTTGTTCCCCATATATGCGCGTTTTGTAGAAAAACATTATAAAGAAGGCATCTGCGACAAGGTGACGGATTTTCATTTTATGTCCCTCAATAAAGTGAAATTTGATTTGTTTCAAAGATACGGCGTAATTGCGGCAGCGGGAGACCGGCATCTGGCTGAGTTTGTGCCGGAATACCTGCAGAATCCGGAGAATGTAGAGGCGTGGGGATACGCGCTTACGCCGATAGAATACCGTATAGACAATAAAAAGGAACTAAATGAAAAGAGCCGTGCCTATGCAACCGGTGCGGAGCCGATTCCCATCGAGCCTTCGGGCGAGGAGGGTGTTGCGCAGATAAAGGCACTTTTAGGGCTGGGAGAGATCATTACCAATGTAAACCTGCCCAACAGAGGACAGCTTCAGGCTTCACAGGAGATAGTGGTGGAGACCAATGCGCTTTTTACCAAAGACTCTGTGCGTCCGGTTATGGCAGGGGCGCTTCCTGACGGCGTTGCGCTTTTGATGGGCAGGCATATGCAGAATCAGGAGATGATAGTAAAAGCGGCGCTTCACAGAGATACAAAACTTGCTTTTGAAGCTTTCTGCAATGACCCGATTACGGCGTGTCTTAGCTTAAAACAGGCGAAAGAGTTGTTTGGGCGCATGTTTGAAAATACAAGGCAGTATCTGCCGGATTATGCGCCGCTGTCCGTATAGCGGACTGTCATGTTTATGCGACATATTTTGCGAAAATATGTTGACTTCCTCTATGGCAGGGTATAAGATAAGAGAGTATTTAGCGAAATTTTCTTATTAGGAGGAAGAAGTATGTTTTGTAATCAATGTGGAACACAGGTGAATGATGGTCAGGCATTCTGCCCGAACTGCGGCGCCCCGATAGGAGCACAGCAGGAGCAGAATACGGCGCCGATGAACAGTATGCCGGCAAGTGCTCCTTACCAGCAGCCGATGGCTCCTATGGGCGGCAGCAGCAATACCAACAACACGATAGCTCTTATTCTTGGTATCGTAAGTATCATACTCGGTGTATTGGGCGGGGTGCTGTTTGGTTTATTTGGCGCAGCCTTTGGTCTGGTTGCAGGCGTTGTTGCGCTCGTTTTAAGCATCGGTGTGAGAAAAGAGACGAACAATGCGCAGGGCACCCCCGCTTTTATCTGTGCTCTTATCGGTCTTATCTTCTCTGTTATTTTTGCGGCAGGCTGCGGTATCTGCGGCTGCTCTCAGAAAGTGGCTGGTTTAGGTGATTACACCTGCTATGGCTGTGTGGGCGGAAACTGCAAGGCACAGAGTGATTTGAAGGGCGCTTATCGTGACCTCAATGATTTTTTAAATGAATGGTATTAAAGCAGGCTGTTTCAGATAAACGGCTGGCTGTGAATAAGCATGATTTGATTGCTTCAGAGGCTGTTGCATAAGCAACAGCCTCTTTGAAAAGGAGAGGATATGTTTCCTGTTGTAAACGTTTTTGGACTGTTCCCTATTCCGCTGTATGGAACAGTTTTTGGCATCGGTTTTGCGCTTGCCGTGCTGATTGCAAGAAAAACAGGACCTTCTTATGGAATTGGCAAGGACGATATTACATTTGCGTCTCTTTACGGCATAATTGGTCTTTTGGCAGGGGCGAAGTTACTGTATTTTCTGACAAAGCTGCCGGCAATCATCATGCATTTTGGCGTTTATATGAGAGTAATGCGTGAGGCTCCCATAGAAGCACTGTCTTATGCATTTGGCGGGCTGGTGTTTTACGGCGGTCTTTTTGGCGCAATTTTAGGCGTATACTGCTATTGCAGGCAGTATAAGGTGCCGTTTATTCCGTATCTGGATATTTACGCACCGCTTCTGCCGTTTGTTCATGGCATGGGCAGGATTGGCTGCTTTCTGGCAGGATGCTGTTACGGCATCGAGTACCACGGATTCGGCAGCGTGCAGTTTCCGTACAACGAGCTGATACCGGAGCTGAATCAGGTACCGAGGGTGCCCGTACAGCTTATGGAGGCGGCGTTAAATTTTGTGCTGTGTGCAGGACTGTTTCTTTTGCGCAGAAAGAAAAAGCTTCGTGCCGGACAGCTCATGGGAATTTACTTTGTGTACTATGCGATTGTCAGGTATTTGATGGAGATGCTCAGGGGAGATATTATCAGAGGGGGCGTAGGCGCTTTTTCTACCTCTCAGATAATCAGCATATTGCTTCTTCCCATAGGTATCATTCTGATAAGAGGAAAATGGATGGCTGCAAGGCAGTCGAAAAAAGCGTAGCTTTCTGGTAGTAATCATGTAAATTTGACGGGGAAGGAGTTTTATATTATGGAAGGACAAAATTTTAATAATGGGTATGAATCGCAGCAGGGGCAGAATGGAAGCGGACAGACCGGAAACGGACAGAGTTCCGTTTACGGGCAGCCGGCATATAACCAGCAGCAACAGGCGCAAAATTCTTATGGGCAGAACCCTTACGGACAAAATGGCTATGGACAGAACCCTTATGGGCAGAATCCCTATGGACAGAACGGTTATGGGCAGAATGGCTATGGACAGAATGGCTATGGACAGAATGGCTATGGACAGAATGGCTATGGGCAGCCGCCTTATGCGTATGGGCAAAACGGCTATGGGCAGCCGCAGAAACAGATAAGCGGATGGTCTATTGCCGGTTTTATCATTGGTACGCTGGGACTGGTAAGTTCTTTTCTTCTCAGTTGGATTTCCGCGTTGGTGGCAGTTGTGGGGCTGGTGTTCTCCATCGTGGGACAGGCGCTGAAAAAGTCCGGCTTTGGCGTAGCTGCTATTATTTTGAGTGTGCTGGGAATTCTTGCCGGCGTGGGATTTTTTATTCTGTACCTGTTTATCTTAAGTAACGGCGGCTTTTTTTTGTCGCATACTTCTGTCGGTAACTTATCTGATATGTTTAGATAGGCGCAGCAGGCTGATAAGTCATGATTTTAAGATACCCTTAATATACTCTACTAATGAGATATTAAGGGTATTTTTATGAAAAAATTTCTGGTAATGAAGAAAGTATTGCTGCTGTTATTTCTGGCTTCCATGTTTTTTGTGGGAAGAGGCGTCGGCTATGCGGTCCGCTATGTGGAGGCTTTTTCGGCAAAGTCGGGAGAGGCGCAGAATTGGGGGCTTGGCTTTGGGCAGGAGGGTACGCAGCCTTCCGGAAATGCTTCCGCTGAAAAGCTTGCCGAGTATGATGCCTATTATGTAGGGAGCGGCAGTGAAAAAGTCATCTATCTGACCTTTGACTGCGGATATGAGAACGGGAATACGGAGCCGATTCTGGATGCACTAAAAAAACACAACGCACCGGCAACTTTTTTTGTGGTTGGACATTTTCTGGAGTCTGCGCCGGATATTGTAAAGAGAATGGTGGAAGAAGGGCATATGGTAGGAAATCATACATACCATCATCCGGATATGTCGAAAATATCGGATATGGATTCTTTCCGAAAGGAAATCGAAGATGTGGAGTCGCTGTTTGCAGAAATAACAGGAAGGGAGCTTGCGCCTTATTACAGGCCGCCGCAGGGGATTTACAGTACGGAAAATTTGAAGATGGCAAAAGAGCTGGGATACCATACTTTTTTCTGGAGCCTTGCTTATGTAGACTGGTATCAGGATAAGCAGCCGAGTCATGAAGAAGCATTTGAAAAGCTGACCGGAAGAATTCACCCGGGTGCAATCGTGCTGCTGCACAGCACTTCTCAGACAAATGGAGAGATACTGGATGAACTGCTTACAAAATGGGAAGAAATGGGATATCAGTTCAGACCGCTCTCGGATTTGTTTGAGAAGTAACCGTGTTATTCTACGGATTCAATGGTTGCGCCTTCGTCGGAAATATCTTCTCCATGTAGAAGCTTTAAGATGACTGTGACACGTTTGTAGGCACGCTCATAATTTTGTCTTGCATATTCTGCGGTGTATTCATTGTAGGAATTTTCGCCAAAGGCTTCGTGATAGGCGCTGACGGCCGTAGTCATGTAACTGCTGGCTTCATCTGCAAGTTCCTCCATATAGGAATAATCTGCGGGCACGGGTATTGACGCAAAATTTTGAAAAGTCTGCTCCAACTGGTCCAAATATAACAAAAGTTCATCCTTTGCCGATTCCGATTGGGCATCAATCTGATTGATACTGGCATCGATTGCCGCCACTTCACTGCAAAAAGCATCGATAGCATCGATGAACTGATTGATTTCAGGGTTTTTTTCACCGCAGCCTGCAAACGTCACACTCAAAAGTAACGCTGTCAGGAGCAGCAGTAATGCTTTCCTCAATTTTCCACCTCCTTGAAAAAAGAACCGAATACATAAAATTTAACATATTTTTGTCATAAAAGCAATACAGTGCTTGTCATTTTAAGGGAGAATCCCTATAATATAGGTTATTGTACCGGCTTTTTTGCTTACCGGCTTTTTTGCTGGTGCAGACAGTTATGTATTTGTATGCGCGTTGGTACACGCAGATGGGAGCGGCTATGACAAAAAAAGAATTTGCAGCATGGACATCAGAAAATACGATCTATTTAGACGGCGCGACCGGTTCCAATCTGATGAAGGCGGGAATGCCTGCGGGCGTTTGTCCGGAACAATGGATTTTAGAACATGAAGAGGTTTTTCTTGCGCTGCAGAAAGGATATGTGGAGGCGGGAAGTCATGTTTTATATGCGCCAACCTTTACAGTCAACCGGATTAAATTAAAAGAATACGGGCTGCAGGAGCGGCTGCAGGAAATGACAAACAGGCTTGTCGCCCTTTCAAAGCAGGCGGCAGGCGGCAGGGCGCTTGTTGCCGGAGACATTACCATGACGGGTGAACAGCTTGCGCCGATGGGAAGCATGGATTTTGAAGAGCTTGTGGATATTTATAAAGAGCAGATTGCGGCGCTTGCGGCGGCAGGCGTGGATTTGCTTGTAGTAGAAACCATGATGAGCCTGCAGGAGGCAAGAGCGGTGCTGATTGCCGCAAAAGAAACCTGCAGCCTTCCGGTAATGGTAACCATGACTTTTGAAAAGGATGGGCGGACGCTCTACGGAACGGATGCCCTTACTGCCGCCGTGGTCCTTGCTTCACTGGGGGCGGATGCTGTTGGCGCCAACTGTTCCACGGGTCCTGCGGCAATGTATGATGTGATACGCACAATGGCGGAAGCGGTTTCTGTTCCCATCATTGCAAAGCCAAATGCAGGACTGCCTTTTGTGGATGGGGAGGGCAATACCTGTTACGATATGCAGGCGCAAGACTTTGCGGAAGAAATGAAACTGCTTTTAGAAGCCGGCGCATCTATTCTGGGGGGATGCTGCGGTACGACGCCGGCTTATATAAAAGAACTGCAGGACAAGCTTGGGACAAAGCGCGGCAAGGAAAGAAGATGCAAAGAGGGACTCCGCTATCTGTCATCCGAAAGAAAAACGGTTTCTTTTTCCCTTGATGATGGCTTTATGATAGTGGGGGAACGTATCAATCCTACGGGTAAGAAAAAGCTGCAGACTGCGCTCAGAGAAGGCAGCATGGAATTAGTCAAAGCCTTTGCGGAGGAGCAGGAGGCATGTGGCGCGCAGATACTGGACGTCAATATGGGCATGGGCGGCATCGATGAAAAGGAGATGATGCTGCGGGCGCTGACAGAAATTGAGGGTGTCACCAATCTGCCCCTCTCGCTGGATTCCAGTCATATACCCGTGCTAGAGGCAGCGCTTCGCAGATACCCCGGACGGGCGCTTGTCAATTCCGTTTCTTACGAAAAGGAAAAGTTTGAAAACCTGCTTCCCATTGTCAAAAAGTACGGCGCCATGTTTATTCTGCTTCCCCTTTCTGACGCGGGACTGCCGGAAAGTCTAACGGAAAAAAAGGAAATCATAAACAAAATTCTGGAAAGAGCGAAGGCGCTTGGCTTTCAAAAAGAAGATATTGTGGTGGATGGTCTTGTCAATACGGTGGGTGCCAATCAAACGGCTGCGCTGGATACGCTGGATACCATCCGCTACTGTAAGGAGGAGGGACTTGCCACCATATGCGGTCTTTCCAATATATCTTTTGGTATGCCGGAGAGAAGCTATGTGAATACGGCATTTTTGACGATGGCAGTCGGAGCGGGACTGACGATGGCGATTGCCAACCCGTCGCAGGAGCTTTTGATGGGCTGCGCCTTTGCCGCGGATTTGCTGCTGAATAAAAAAGAGGCGGACATGCGTTATATTGACTATGCCGGCGTCATAAAAGAAAAACGGCTGCAGCAGGAAGAGGCGCAGGCAGCTTTACAGGCACAGCAGGCGCCAAAAAGCAGTATGGAGCAGGCTGCGGGTGTAAGGGAGCGTCAAAAAGAGGGCACTTTCACAGCAGGAGAAAACGCGTCCGCAAGAGAAAAACTGAAAAGTGCCGTATTAAAGGGTAATAAAAGCGGTATTGTGCAGATAACAAAAGATGCACTTGCCGAGGGTGCAGAGGCAAAAGAGCTGTTGGATACGGTACTTTTGCCTGCCATCAATACGGTAGGCGATTATTTTGACAGCGGCAAGTATTTCCTTCCACAGCTTATTGCGGGTGCGGAAGCCATGAAGCTGTCCATCGAGGTCTTAGAGCCGCTTATGCTGCAAAAGAACACGAAGAAGGACATGCCTGTTGTCATCATTGCAACCGTGGAGGGAGATATCCACGATATCGGCAAGAATCTGGTGGCGCTGATGCTAAAGAATTATGGCTTTCAGGTGGTGGATTTGGGAAAGGATGTGCCAAAAGAAAAAATCATTGAGGCGGCGAAAACGCATAACGCCTCCATCATAGCCTTATCTGCGCTGATGACGACCACCATGAAGCAGATGGAAGCGGTAATACAGTATGCAAAGGAACAGAATGTGACTGCCAAAATCATGGTAGGCGGTGCGGTTATCACGAAGGAATATGCGGATGAAATCGGGGCGGACGGTTATTCCAAGGATGCTGCAGAGGCAGTTAAGCTTGCCGGACGGCTGATTGAACAGTTGAAAGAAACAATTTCCTATTGAACTTGCGCGCTTTACTGTGTTAATATAAGAAAACACGATGTTTAGAATGGGAGGTAACAGTATGATAGGAGCAGACGCCATTGTCAGATGTCTGGAGGCGGAAGGTGTGGAAGTAGTTTTCGGTTATCCGGGCGTCGCTATCTGTCCTTTTTATAACAGTATATTACAATCGGAAATCAAAACTGTCCTGATCCGCACGGAACAGAATGCCGCTCATGCGGCAAGCGGTATGGCGCGGATAACCGGAAAGCCCGGCGTCTGCGCGGTCACTTCCGGCCCGGGGGCAACGAATGTTATCACGGGTATTGCCACGGCTTTTGCCGACAGCATTCCGCTTATCTGTATTACAGGGCAGGTAAACAGCGAGCTTTTGGGCAGCGATGTGTTTCAGGAGGCGGATATTACCGGCGCGGTGGAATCTTTTGTCAAATACAGCTATCTGGTTAAAAATGTGCAGGATATTCCCCGCGTTTTTAAGGAAGCTTTTTATATTGCGGGTTCGGGCAGAAAGGGCCCCGTTCTGATTGATATTCCGATTGATGTACAGAATGCGCCCGTAAGCCGTTACAGTTATCCCCAAGAGGTGTTTCTGCGCACTTACAAACCCACGGTCAAGGGACATATTGTGCAGATTAAGAAGGTGGTAAAAGAGCTGGAAAAGGCAAAACGCCCCATTATCTGTGCAGGCGGCGGCGTGCTTTTGAGTGAAGCGGAGGAAGGGCTTCGGGCGTTCGCTGAGCGTCATAAAATACCGGTGGTGTCCACCATGATGGGCATTGGCGTTATGCCCACAAAGCATCCTTTATATTACGGCATGGTGGGAAACAACGGCAAGGCGTATGCCAACAGGGCGATGAACGAATCGGATCTGCTGATTATGGTAGGTGCAAGAGTGGCGGACCGCGCTGTCAGCCAGCCGGATTTGATTACCCAGAACAAGGTGCTGGTACATATCGACGTAGATCCGGCTGAAATCGGCAAAAATGCAGGACCGACCATTCCCCTTGTAGGAGATGCCGCCCATATTTTTGAAGATTTTTTACATCAGGAGTTTTTATGTGAACATGAAGAGTGGCTGGTGCAGCTTGACAAATACCGCGATACCATGGAGAAAAAGCGCACGCCCAATCCGGCATACGTAGACCCGGCAGGTTTTATTACAAGACTCTCTGAAAAAATGCAGGAGGATGGCGTCTATGTGGCGGATGTAGGTCAGAATCAGATATGGTCCTGCGGTTACCATGTAGTAAAAAAAGGCAGGTTTTTGACTTCCGGCGGCATGGGAACCATGGGCTATTCCATTCCGGCAGCCATGGGAGCTAAACTGGCTGATATGAAAAAGCAGGTGATTGCCGTGTGTGGCGACGGCTCTTTTCAGATGTCCATGATGGAGCTTGCCACGATACAGCAGCACCATGTACCGGTAAAAATTATTGTGCTGAAAAATAACTATCTGGGTATGGTAAGGGAATATCAGCATTATACCTACAAGGACAACTATTCCGTGGTGGATTTGTCTGGCAGTCCCGATTTGGAAAAGCTTTCCGCAGCATATGATATTCCGTTCCTCAGACTGGAAAATATGGAGCGGATGGAAGAGGTGCTCGAGCGCTTTCTGGCACAGGACGAATCCATGCTGTTGGAATGCCTGATAGACCCGATGGATTTGGTAAAAGAATAGCGTTTGAGGAGGTATCAAGATGAAGAAGATATATTCCGTGCTGGTGGAGAACCGTTCCGGCGTGCTGTGCAAAGTAGCGGGACTTTTCTCAAGAAGGTGTTTCAATATAGACAGTCTTGCCGTTGGGGAGACAGACGATGCCGCCGTATCCTGTATGACGATTGTTTCAAGCGGGAACGAGCGCACTATAGAACAGATTGAAAAGCAGCTCAATAAAAAGCTGGACGTGATTAAGGTAAAGACCTTTGACGAAATCCAGAGCATAAGCAGGGAGCTTATGCTTGTCAAGGTAAAGTATAATAAAAGTACACGCCGTGAAATTATGGAAATATGCGAGGTCATGAAGGCGGATATTGTGGATATGTCAAAAAACCAGATGATGATACAGGTGTGTGACATTCCGGAGCGGACGAAGCTGTTTATTTCTATGCTGGCATCGATCAGTATTGTCGAAGTGGCGCGGACAGGGACGCTTGCCCTGCCGAAATGTGCGGAGAGCGATAACTGAAAGGAATAGAAGAAAAGAATATAGGGATTTTTCATAATTGTAAGTTATGGAATGTATTCCAAAAGGTCATACGTTGACAAAAAAATAAAGTGTTGCTATGATAGAAAACTAAGGGAAGATTTGTTGTGGAGGGATAAATTTTGCAGAAAAAAGTATTTCAGCTTCTCGTGGACAATACTTCCGGTGTGTTAAGCCGGATTTCAGGACTGTTTTCCAGACGCGGCTACAATATTGAGAGCATTACGGCAGGCGTGACGGCGGACCCGAGGTTTACCCGCATTACCATTGTGACAAGCGGCGACGACCAGATTTTGGAGCAGATTGAAAAACAGGTGGCAAAGCTTGTGGATATCCGCGATATCAAGGAGCTTAAGCCGGCAGAAAGCGTTTACAGGGAGCTTGCGCTTATCAAAGTCCGTGCGCAGGCGACAGAGCGCCAGGGTGTGATTTCCCTTGCAGATATTTTCCGCGCCAAAATCATTGATGTGGCGGCAGACAGCCTAATTGTGGAGATGACCGGAGATCAGGCAAAGATAGAAGCGTTTATCAATCTTTTGGAAGGGTATGAGATATTGGAGCTTGCGCGCACCGGTATTGCAGGTCTCTGCCGTGGTACGGACAACGTGACTTTTATTCAGTAAACAAAGAGTAATGATAACCCGAAGGCCATGCCTTCTGTCAGTTATAAAGGAAATGAAAATTTTCAATCTGCAAGCTTGTGTCTGTGCGGCATCCACAAGCTTGTCATGCGCAAAAAGCCGCGCAGAAATGAGGGAAAAAATGGCAAAAATATTTTATCAGGAAGACTGTAATCTTGCACTGTTAGAGGGCAAGACGATTGCCGTAATCGGCTACGGCAGTCAGGGACATGCACATGCGCTGAATGCAAAGGAATCAGGCTGTCATGTGATTATCGGCTTGTACGAGGGCTCTAAGTCATGGGCGAAGGCTGAGGCACAGGGCTTTGAGGTGTTTACCGCGGCAGAAGCGGCAAAAAGGGCAGATATCATTATGATACTGATTAATGACGAGCTGCAGGCTGCTATGTACAAGAAGGACATCGAGCCGAATCTGGAAGCCGGTAATATGCTGATGTTTGCACATGGCTTCAATATTCATTTTGGACAGATTGTACCGCCCAAGGATGTGGATGTTACCATGATTGCACCGAAGGGTCCCGGACATACCGTAAGAAGCGAGTATCAGGCAGGCAAGGGTGTTCCTTGTTTGATTGCTGTACATCAGGATGCAACGGGCAAGGCACAGGATATGGCACTGGCTTATGCGCTTGCTATCGGCGGCGCAAGGGCAGGTGTTTTGGAGACTACCTTCAGGACTGAGACCGAGACAGACCTTTTTGGCGAGCAGGCAGTTCTCTGCGGCGGTGTCTGCGCATTGATGCAGGCGGGCTTTGAAACGCTTGTAGAAGCAGGCTATGACCCCAGAAACGCATATTTTGAATGTATCCATGAGATGAAGCTGATTGTAGATTTGATTTATCAGAGCGGCTTTGCAGGTATGCGGTATTCCATTTCCAACACAGCAGAATACGGCGATTATATCACCGGTCCCAAGATTATCACCGACGAGACCAAGAAGACCATGAAGAAAATATTGAAGGATATTCAGGACGGTACTTTTGCAAAAGACTTCCTGCTTGATATGTCCGCTGCAGGCGGTCAGGCACATTTCCGTGCGCTCAGAAAGCTTGCAGGCGAGCATCCGTCAGAGGTTGTCGGCGAGGAAATCCGTAAGCTGTATAGCTGGAACGGTGAGGACAAGCTGATTAACAACTAATTTCCAAAACTGATGAGAAGACAAAGAGCAGATAGCTTACTGCATCTGCTCTTTTTGTGCCCGGCAGACAGGAAGGTATGATGAAATGAAGGACTTTGTGAAGCTGACTTCCCCCAGAAAAGAGATAGATACGGAAAATTGGTTCATTGAAAGCTACAGACGGCATAAAGGGCATCCGATTCAGATACTGTTATCCTTGTACAAAGGAAACTACCATAAGTTTCTTATGGCGGTTATTTGCTTTTTTTTGAAGCATATCTGTGTCTGGGTGCTGCCCATTGTGACAGCCAATATCATCAATGATATTACGACGGGCAATCCCAATACCATCCGCAATATGCTTTTTTACGCTGTGCTGATGGTTGCGCTGATTGGGCTGAATATACCGATGAATTATCTGTACACTTCCTACAAGAGCCTTGCCACCCGCTATGCGGAGACGGGACTCAGAAAAGCGCTTATCAGAAAGCTGCAGCAGCTTTCTATTTCGTATCATGTGGAAATGCAGTCCGGCAGGCTGCAGTCCAAGATTATGCGTGACGTGGAAGCGGTGGAGACTCTTTCCACCCAGATGTTTTTAAGCGTCTTAAACATTGGACTCAATATTGTGGTGGCGCTTGTAGTTACGGTGTCAAAAAGCAGGATGGTATTTGTATTTTTCCTGATTACGGCGCCGGTGGCGGCGATTACCATGGTAAGCTTCCGCAGCGCCATGCGGCACAAAAACCGTGAATTTCGGAAAGAGATGGAAGAAACCTCCGCAAGGGTGATGGAGATGGTGGAGCTTGTTCCTGTGACAAGGGCACATGCGCTTGAAGACGAGGAAGTGGAAAAGATGAGCGGACAGCTCTTTGCCGTAGCGGAAAAGGGCTATAAGCTGGACTTGGTACAGGCGCTTTTCGGTTCTGTGGGGTGGGCGGTGTTTCAGGTATTTCAGGTTATCTGCCTTGTTTTTACCGGCTATCTTGCCTTTCAGGGGAATATTCTGGCAGGTGATATTATGCTGTATCAGAGTTATTTTGCAACGGTTGTCAATCAGGTATCCGCAATTGTGACGCTTCTGCCTACGATTACGAAAGGAATTGAATCTGTCAACTCCATCGGGGAAGTATTGCTTTCCGATGAAATAGAAGAAAACGAAGGCAAAGAAAAACTGAAACAGGTTGACGGTGTCTTTGACTTTAAAGATGTTTCTTTTTGTTATAAAAACAATGGCGCCAAGGTGCTGAATCATTTAAATCTGCATGTGGAGAAGGGAGAGACCATCGCGCTTGTAGGGGAATCGGGCGCCGGAAAATCCACGATATTAAACCTTGTTATTGGCTTTAACCTTGCCGGAGGAGGCGAGGTGCTGATGGACGGAAAAGATATGAGAGAGATTGATTTGAGAACTTACAGACAGCATCTGGCGGTAGTGCCCCAGACTTCCATTCTTTTTTCCGGCAGCATCAGGGATAATATTACTTATGGCTGCGGACAGGTGTCCGAAGAGGAGCTTGCAGGCGTTGTGGAAGCGGCAAATCTGAAAGACCTTATCGCTTCACTGCCGGACGGACTTGATACCATGGTGGGTGAACACGGCGGCAAACTGTCCGGCGGGCAGCGGCAGCGGATTTCCATCGCGCGTGCTCTGGTGCGCAATCCCCGCGTTATTGTGCTGGACGAGGCGACATCCGCCCTCGACAGTATTTCGGAAAAGCTGATTCAGCAGGCGCTTTCCAATCTGACCCGCGGACGTACCACATTTATTGTGGCGCATCGGCTTTCTACCATACGGGAGGCGGACAGAATAGCCGTTATTGCAGACGGGCATTGTGTGGAGTATGGTACTTATGAAGAGCTGATGGCGCTTAAGGGTGAATTTTACAAAATGAAGATATTACAAAGCTGACGATTCATAAAAGCCAAAGGGTTTCTTAAGAAAATCTTTGGCTTTTACTGTGTGTGAAATTTTGAATTGCAGATTATGATAATTTAAAGTATATTGATAATGGTTAAAATAAGTGAAAAATCTGACTGACAAAATGAGAGGGCAGAAAGAAAATGGAAAATAAATATCATATCCTGCTGGTTGAGGATGACAGAGAAATCAGGGAAGGTATAGAAATTTACTTAAAAAACCAAGGCTACGAGGTATTTCAGGCAGCCAACGGCAGAGAAGGGATTTCCGTTGTGGAAACGGAGGAAATTCATTTGGGCATCGTGGACATTATGATGCCGGTCATGGACGGCGTCACCATGCTGATGAAGCTGCGCGCCATGGGACAGGAGTTTCCGGTGATTATGCTCTCCGCCAAATCAGAGGAAGTGGATAAGATACTGGGACTTAACATGGGAGCCGACGATTACGTGACGAAGCCTTTTACGCCTATGGAGCTTTTGGCGCGTGTCAACTCCCAGCTTCGCCGGTATTCCAAATACCTTTCTGCCACACAGGGAAGCACGGCAAGCGAGCATGTCTATACCATCGGCGGACTAGAGCTGAATGAGGAGACCGTGGAGGTCAGCGTGGACGGCGTGCCCGTTAAAATGACGCCTATGGAATTTAAGATTGTACAGCTTCTCATAAAAAATCCCGGCAGGGTTTTTTCCGCGGACGAAATCTATGAGAGAATCTGGAACGAGAAGGCAATCAACACGGATACGATTATGGTACATGTGCGCAACATCAGGGAGAAGATAGAGGTGGACCCCAAGAATCCAAAATATTTAAAGGTGGTGTGGGGAGTCGGCTATAAAATTGAGAAGCAGTGAAGATGTGTAACAGCCATGCGGCAGGGGAATCGTCTGCTGCATAAATTGGGA
This sequence comes from Lachnospiraceae bacterium, assembly GCA_013316825.1. Taxonomy (GTDB): domain Bacteria; phylum Bacillota; class Clostridia; order Lachnospirales; family Lachnospiraceae; genus Acetatifactor. Next base: position 62,380 of record WSLY01000010.1, read on the forward strand.
CGGAGGATAGAATAGGATGAAGGACAGGGAAGCAGTGAAAAAGTCAGGAAAGAAAAAAATTTTTATAGCGCTTACCATACTGGTGCCCCTGTTTGCGGTCGCCATTATCATGAGCACTTACGGCATGGTGAAAAATTATAAAACATCCCTATACGAAAATGTAGACGAGACCATGCTGGACCGGCTGTTTCGGGGAAACTATGTGCTGTATCGGAATCTTTATGAAAAGGTCGGAGGAGAAAACGTGCAGTATACGGACCTCTATTTAACGGACCTAAAGGGACTTTTGGGCAGCGCCCTCGGCGATTTCGACGAGGATGAAAAAGAATATTATCTGAAAGCCTTTAATTCTGTTTTTGCCCGTGAGCTGGAAACGGAATCTCTGAAAGCGCTGCAGTATTTTGATTACTATGTGGAGGATTTGAAAAGCGGCATAAACATCAGCAATGCGCAGGCGCCGCTTACGGATAACCTTGACAAGTATGCATACTATCTGGAAATTGTTTATGACGAAAACGGCTCTGCGTCTATTTCTGCCGCAAGAGCAGAAAATGCTGACCAGCTTATGCGGAGAGCTTCCGAGCTTACGTTGGCAAAAAACCAGCTTTTGCAGGACTGGATAACCAGCCATGGATATGAAAACAGGGAGAATACAAATTTACTGGAATACGGAGATGCCCCCAAAAGCTGCCGTATTGCCTATGGCATGACACAGGAACTTTTAGACACCTATTATCTGCAGGGAATGGGGACACATCGGAATATTCCCATGAATGTTTACTATAACTATCTGGATTCCGGTATCATGGGATATATTGTGCTTGTATACTGCGGGGTACTGCTTTTAGCACTGTTTCTGCCGCTTCGGAGTCTGGTAGAAAAACCGTTTCATAAATATAAGCTGTTAAACATTCCCATAGAAGCGGCAGCTTTCATTATCCTTTTAGAGGCACTTTTATCAGAGGAGCTTTTGGTGTATATTATCCGCTTCCTTACCGGACAGACCGCGGCGGATATTGCTGATTTTATGCGGATTTCCCATAGCACGGCGGAGGTCTTTACCTTTTATACCCATATCATTCCCCTGTATGCCGTTTTTTTGTCGGCATGGTATCTGGGCTTGTGCCTGCGTGGGGTAAGGGAGAAGGGCATAAAGGGATATGTGAAGGAAAACTGCCTGATTTACAGAATTTTTCCCTTCTGTAAGCGAAAGCTGCTTGCGATGTACGAAGCGCTCGAACATATTGATGTGACGAAGAAAGCGGAGCGGACCATTCTAAAAATCGTGCTTGTCAATGCCGTTATCCTCTTTTTGATAAGCTCCCTCTGGTTTGGCGGTTTTGCCGTTACAGTCTGCTATTCTCTGCTTTTGTACTTTGGGCTGAGGTTTTATGTCAGCAGGCTGCAGAAAAAATATTTCATTCTGCTGTCCAAAATACAGGAGATATCTGCGGGGAATCTCAATGTGGAAATACAGGAGGATTTGGGCTTGTTTGAACCCTTTAAGGAGCAGCTTCTGCTGATACAGGAGGGCTTCCGCAACGCAGTGGGAGAGGAAGTAAAAAGCCAGAAGATGAAATCGGAGCTGATTACCAATGTTTCTCACGATTTAAAGACGCCGCTGACGGCAATTATCACTTATGTAGACTTATTAAAGGACGATACGCTTACGAGAGAAAAGCAGATAGAGTATTTACAAACGCTGGAAAGAAAATCCCTGCGGCTGAAAGTACTTATCGAGGACTTGTTTGAGGTGAGCAAGGCGACCAGTGGAAACGTTATTTTAAATTATCAGAATGTGGATATCTGCAATCTGATAAAACAAGTGGAGCTGGAGATGTCGGATAAGCTTGCGGAAGCGGGGCTGGATGTCAGGATGGATTTTCCGGAGGAAAAGGTAATCGTAGCTTTGGACAGCCAGAAAACCTACCGGATTTATGAAAACCTGTTTTCAAATATTGTAAAGTATTCCCTGCGGGGCACAAGGGTGTATGTGCGGGGGACGCTGACTGACGATTATATTGTGATTTCCCTAAAAAATATTTCGGCTGCGGAAATTACCGTGGACACCGCCGAACTGACGGAGCGGTTTGTCAGGGGGGACGCCTCCCGCAACACGGAAGGAAGCGGGCTGGGGCTTGCCATTGTCAAAAGCTTTGTGGAGCTGCAGGGCGGCAGGTTTTTATTGGAAAATGACGGAGATTTATTTAAGGCAGTGACGTCATTTCCCCGTAAGCGCTAAAAATTTGGCGACAGCGGCGGTAGGATTTGCCTGTACTTTATAGGCAAATCCTATTTTGCGCGCAGGAATCGGCTCTGTGACAGGAAAAGGAACCAGCGTACCGTCCTCCAGTTCTTTTTCTACAAAATTGCGGATAACGCCTGCTACACCCATTCCCAATTTGGCAAAAGCAATTAAAAGGTCCATGGTGGTAACTTCAAGCTGCTGCTCCGGCATGATATTTTGCAGCAGCAGATATTTTTCCACATATTGTCTGGTAAAGTTTTTTTTGTCAAGCAGCATCAGGGTTGCATGAGAAAAAAGTTCTTTTTCGCCGCCGGCGCATCGCTCCTTTAAATGCGCCATATATTCTTTTGTGGTGACAAACATATCCTGAATTTCTTCCACGGGCTTGAAAGAAAGCTCGCCCATTTTATCGCTTTCTCCGATAAGGCCGATATCCAGTCTGCCGTTTTCAAGAGCGGCGATGGTTTCTGCGGAAGACTGGCAGAAAATAGACAGCTTAACATGTGGGTTTTCCTGAATATAAGTCTTTAGGTAGGGGAGCAGCATATATTTGCAGAGGGTGGTACTGACGCCGATGGACAGGCTGCCCACGCCCAGCTCCAGATTCTTTTTGAGCATTTCTTCTCCCTGCCCGATGGCATGAAAGGCGGCATCCACCTGTTTGAATAAAAGCGCCCCATCCTCTGTCAGCCGGACGCCCTTTGAACTCCTGAAAAAGAGCGTGGTGGAGAGATTGTGCTCCAGCTTTAAAATCGCTTTGGAAATGGCAGGCTGTGAAATAAAAAGGCTGCGTGCTGCGGCAGAAATATTGCCGCAGACGGCGACTTCATGGAAAATGTGGTAGAGATTTAGATTCTGCTGATTCAATTTTGTCTCCTTCTGCCGGATATATGGCTTTTTTGATTCCTGATTGCCTGTAGCGGGCTGTTATCAGAATAACATAATTTATGGTTATGGTAAATATGAAATATATATATTGGAAGAATAGAATCTTTCATGCTACACTGAGTATGTAATGACAGCCTTGTAAGCAGCGGGATTGTACAGGGAAAGCTTTCATTACCGGTGAAAAATAAGGAGGATACGTGTTATGGGAATGACAATGACACAGAAAATTCTGGCGGCTCACGCAGGGCTTGACAGCGTGGAAGCCGGACAGCTTATCGAAGCGGACTTAGATTTGGTGCTTGGCAATGATATTACCAGTCCGGTTGCCATCAAGGAAATGGAAAAAATGAAAGTAGAAGGCGTCTTTGACAAGGATAAGATTGCCCTTGTGCCGGACCATTTTGTGCCGAACAAGGATATCAAATCGGCAGAGCATTGTAAATGTGTGCGGGAATTTGCAAAGCGCAATGAAATCACCAATTATTTTGAGGTAGGAGAGATGGGCATTGAACATGCCCTGCTTCCCGAAAAAGGGCTTACGGTGGCGGGGGACGTCATTATCGGCGCGGATTCCCACACCTGTACCTACGGCGCGCTGGGTGCTTTTTCTACCGGCGTGGGCAGTACGGATATGGCTGCCGGCATGGCAACCGGCAAGGCATGGTTTAAAGTGCCCTCCGCCCTCAAATTTACCCTGACGGGCAAGCCCTCCAAATGGGTTTCCGGCAAGGATGTTATCCTGCATATTATCGGCATGATAGGCGTAGACGGCGCACTCTACAAATCCCTTGAATTTACAGGGGATGGGATACGGCATCTGTCTATGGACGACAGGTTTACCATTTCCAATATGGCTATTGAAGCAGGTGCCAAGAATGGTATTTTCCCTGTAGATGAAGCGGCAGCCGCCTATATGAAAGAACATTCCTCCCGCCCGTACAAAGCTTATGAAGCGGATGCAGATGCGGTTTATGACGAGGAGTTTACCATTGACCTTGCAACACTAAAATCCACCGTGGCATTTCCCCATCTGCCGGAAAACACGCATACGCTGGACGAAATCGGCGACATTGCCATCGATCAGGTGGTTATCGGCTCCTGTACCAACGGAAGACTCGACGACCTTAGGACTGCAGCAGAGGTTTTAAAGGGACGCCATGTGGCAAAGGGGATGCGCTGCATCATCATTCCTGCCACCCAGAAAATATATATGGATGCGATGGAGGAAGGACTGTTAAAAATATTTATTGAGGCCGGCGCTGTGGTGAGTACGCCCACCTGCGGACCCTGCCTGGGCGGTTACATGGGAATCCTCGCGGAAGGGGAGCGCTGCGTCTCCACCACCAACAGAAACTTTGTAGGGCGCATGGGGCATGTAAACTCTGAAATTTATCTTGCCAGTCCGGCGGTTGCGGCAGCAAGCGCGGTAAGCGGGAAAATTTCCGGACCGGAGGAGCTGTAGCAGGTGTCCGTGGAACTTAGTGGCTATGCGAGTGTCATTGTAGCTGTTGTAGATTCCAACGCAGACCCGCTCTCGCTTCGTAAAAAACGTAGCAGTGCTAAGCTCGAAAATACCTCGCTAAGCGCTGACGTTTTTTAAGAGTCTGCTTATGGAATATACAACATCTACAATTCGGTACTGGCAGATAAGAGGTTCGCTGACACCTGAGGAGTTGTGACAGATAATTGCGAAGTTTCGGTTTTTGTAAGCTGCACAATGACACTTGCACAGTAACCAAATTTCGCAATTACCTGTAGAAATGGTAGGATAGTGATAGTAAGAAGGAGACAACAATTATGAAAGCAAAGGGAAATGTTTTTAAGTATGGGGACAATGTAGACACGGATGTGATTATTCCTGCGAGGTACTTGAATTCTTCGGAGGCTTCGGAACTGGCGATGCATTGTATGGAGGATATTGACAAGGAATTTGTCGGAAGGGTAAAAAAGGGTGATTTGATTGTAGCGGAAAAGAATTTTGGCTGCGGTTCTTCGAGGGAGCACGCGCCCATTGCTATTAAGGCTGCAGGGGTGAGCTGTGTAATTGCGGAGACCTTTGCCCGTATCTTTTACCGCAATGCCATCAACATCGGACTGCCTATCATCGAGTGTCCGGAAGCTGCAAAGGGCATCAACGGGGGAGATGAGGTGGAGGTTGACTTTGACTCCGGCGAGATAAAAAACCTTACCACAGGGAAGACATACAGGGGACAGGCGTTCCCGCCCTTTATGCAGAAAATTATTGAGGCGGAAGGGCTGATAAATTACATCAATCACAAACAATAGAATTTGCGTTTTACGAGCCTTCTATTGTTGTACATAAGAGATAGAAGACGGCATATTTTATGCCTTTGAGATTGGAGGTTTGGCAGACGCTTCCAATCTCTTTTTTGTCTTTTCCCTTTTTGGGTGCTCTTGCATTCATCCTGCCTGTATAGTACAATCATATAAGGCAGAATAAGCTGCAAAAAGCGGCGGAAAGGATTCGCTATGCAACAGATTACCGAACAGCAGATATTGGCACTGGCTCCCAATCCGGCAGCCGGTGCAAACGGGAAAAAAATATCACAGAAGGGCGGGTTTGTCCGGCTGGAAAAATCCGCGGACGACACTTTTTTTCTGGGGGAGTGTCAGGGAAGCGGAAAGAGCAATTATATTACAACGGCAGATTTTGTGGAGCCGGATGCACCAGTATTCCGCTGCTCCTGTCCCAGCAGGCAATTTCCCTGTAAGCACAGCTTGGCGCTTCTCTATGAAATCATGGCAGGAAAGTCTTTTAAAGACTGTGAAATACCGGAGGATATCCTGAAAAAAAGGGAGAAAAAACGCTTAAAGGAAGAAAAAGCAGCGCAGGCAGAGAATCCTGCCTCACAGACGGATAAGGGAGATGACACGACTTCAAAACCGGAGGGAAAAAGCGTTTCTGCGGCAAAATCAGCCAAGTCAGGCGCCGCCGCGAGGACAAGAAAAAGAAAAAAGCAGTTAGAAGGACTGGCGCTGACGGAAAAAATGGTGCGGGAGCTTTTGGATGCCGGACTTGGTACAATGGGAGGAGCGACCCTTTCCACTTACAAGGAGCTTTCCAAGCAGTTAGGAGACTATTACCTGCCCGGTCCTCAGCGGCTCTTGAACCGCCTGATTCTGGAGATAGAAGCTTTTCAGGAAGATCAAAGAGAAGTCCATTATGAGAAAGCGCTTGCCGTACTGGAAAAGCTTTGGGCGCTGGTAAAAAAGTCTACCGCATACCTGCAGGAAAAACTGGAAAACAAAGAGGAAGAACTGGATGCCAGTCCTCTTTATGAAGAACTTGGCGGTGTCTGGAAGCTTTCCGAGCTGGAAGCTTTGGGAAGCAGCCGCAAGGACGCGCATCTTTTACAGCTTGCCTTTTGGGTGGAATATGAGGAAGCCAGACGCGAGTACATAGACATCGGCTGCTGGCTGGATATGGATACGGGAGAAATCTGCTTATCCTGCAATTACAGACCGGTAAAAGCGCTGAAATACGTAAAACAAGAAGACAGTCTCTTTGGCGCAGTCAGCATAAGTTCCATGCAGATATATCCGGGGGAAGGAACCCGCAGAGTTCGCTGGGAGCATGGAACTGTTGCAGAGGTGACAAAAGAGCAGTTAGCCACAGTGCGTACCTTTGCCGCAGAATCCGTGGCAGCCGAGGCGAAAGCTGCAAAGAATTATTTAAAAAATGCAATGTCAGCTCCCGTGCTGTACCGTCTGATAGCTTTTGAACAGATTGGACGGATAGGAGAAACACCGGTACTTGCAGATAAAAACGGCGCTACGATTTATTTGGGTGACTGCCCTGATAAGGAACCGACCCTTCAGAGACTGCATCTGCTGACGGATAGAAAGCTGTTAGAAAATCAGGTGCTTTTAGGCGGTTTTTATTATGATGCCGTTTCGAAAAGGCTTTTGTTCTGGCCGCTCAGTATTGTGACAGAGGAGGGTATCGTCCGCCTTTTATATTGACGGGCGTTTGAATGTTTTGATATCGGCTGCCCCTTTGGAAGCAGTCGGGAAAGGCATGGTAGAAAAATGGATTTGACACCGGTATATGAACTGCGGGAGAGATTGCAAACAGGAGCAGTAGCGGGAACCGGACTGATTATGGAGGATTTCAGGCTCAAAAGAGCGGTGGAGGCTGCGGCACCTTTAGAAAAGGCATCTCCGGTTTTGGCGCGTATTGTACAGCTATCGGGACAGATTGTAAGTGAAAGTTGTGAGGACAGGGCGGGGGCTCTTCTGGATGCGCTGACACTTTTGGATGCCCTGCTTTGTACGCAGGGTACCGTAGAGGCAGAGGGAGTAGTAGAGCCTTTGATTGAACAGCGGGAAGCAATGGGGGCATATATGGAAAATATTCCCTATTCCGTATTATCCGCCTTATTGGATGCATTGCAGCATTCCGGCGGCGGCAGATACAGCTACGTAGTAAATTTACACAAGGAGCAGCCGCAGCTTTTTCGGGATTACAGAGTGCGTGCGGCGTTGGTGGATGCACTGGGAGCTTCCTATGGAGAACTGGCAGAGGACGCCGCCGGCTGGTTGATTGAGGATGGTATACAGAACCGAAGCTCCTTTGCAGGGATTCGTTTTCTGCTGGAGAAAGGCTTTGACCCAAAGGGCAAAAAGGAGATGGCACGGCGCGTGCAGGTGTTAGAGAGAGTGGTTGGCGCCGAGGCAAATGATTTTTACTTAAAGCAGCTTGGAGCGGCAAAAAAAGAGGTACGGGCAGCGCTTATCCATGCGCTTCGTCATAATCGGGAAAACGAGGAGCTGCTTTTGTCTTTGCGTGATACGGAGACAGGAAACAACAAAAAGATGGCGCTTTATGCGCTTGCCTGCATGAGCGGGGAAAAAACGTGGGCGTTTTTTGAGTCGCTTGCGGTAAAAGATCCGCTGGAAGCCGTTACCTGTATGGAGGGATCCGGACGGCCGGAAGCGGCGAAGCTGGTGTCCGGCATATTCTTAAGGACGCTTGCAGACTGGCGGCAGGGAAAGAGAAAGCCGGATAACGAGACGGAGGCACTGCTTAACGCCTGTATTTCGGCGTTTTCCGGCAAATGCGGCACAGAAATCTGCGAGTGCTACAGACAGGCAGCAAGGGTAAGAACCGTGCTGGACGGCGCTAAAAAGGCAGAAAAAAATGCTACTTCCGCCATGCTTTTTTTCAGACCGGATCATTTGAACAGCAGCAGGGTTCCTTTTAGCAAAGCAATACAGGAAAGCCTGTTTCTCAATCTGCTTATGCCTCAGGGAAAAGAACTGGCGCCGCTTGCATGGGAGCTGTATCAGACTTATGGCGATCTCTATTTTCCGGCAGTCATGGCGGCAGCATTTCGGGAAAGTGACGGTGTAAAATGTCAGGCGCTTTTGCAGGATTTCGTGGAAGAGAAGGGGATTTTCGGGAGGCGGCTGAGAAAAGACAGGACAGTTTTTGTATGGGAGGCGTTTTCTGCCATGAAACCATTGCCTGCCGTATATGCAGACGGCACAGGCGGTTATGTGCTGCAGGCGGCATATGTCAGTCAGGCGGACTTGCGAAAAAACAGTATCCGGTATTCATTGTATGGGATAACGGAGGAAATATTCAGTATCCTGATGCGTCTGGAGGACAAGGCGACGGACATACTGCTGGCTGCATGGATACAGCCGGACAACGATGCGCTGTGCCGCAGACTTTCGTCGTATTTTTACATTCGTGCCCAGAAGGAGAAAGATAATCGTCTTTATCTGGAACCGCTCAAAAAATGCGGTTTTGAGAGCTGCAAAGGGCTTGCCGTACATTATTTTAAAGGACTGGCACGCCCTGTCAGTGCATGGGAAATTAACAGCTATTTTGGGCAGCTTCCGGGGAGTGCCGCCGCGAAGACGGAGGAGGCGGGACAGGTGCTTTTGCTGCTGCAGAGGGGAATCATAAAGGGACGTGACAACTGCGCCGCGGTGCTGGAAGCCTATATACAGGAGCAAAAAGCTTTGATATGATTTTTTGTGGCGCTGGGAAATAAAATTGCAATGTGCAAAGCTGCGCGGAAATGGAGAAAAAATGGAACAAAACAATGTGCAGAGGCTGCCGGCGGAGCAGCTCTTTCAAAAAGAAATCGACGCGTTAATTGCGGCGGAAAAGGATCCTGTGCCTACGGGCTGGCGGATGTCGCCCCGTTCTGTGCGGACTTATATCTGCGGCGGCAAGGTAGGCGGCATGGAGATTACCCCTAAATACATCGGGCAGGAGCGGCTGGTGGAGATTGCCATCGCAACCCTTGTGACGGACAGGGCGCTGCTTTTGATTGGAGAGCCGGGAACGGCAAAGAGCTGGCTTTCGGAGCATTTGTCCGCCGCCATCAACGGGGATTCCACCAAGGTGATTCAGGGAACGGCAGGCACTACGGAGGAGCAAATCCGGTATTCTTGGAATTATGCCATGCTGATAGCGCAGGGACCGTCCTTAGGCGCTATGCTGAAAAGTCCTGTGATGACAGCCATGGAGACAGGTACGATTGCCAGAGTGGAGGAAATATCAAGGTGCGCCAGTGAGGTACAGGATGCCCTGATTTCTATTTTATCCGAAAAACGGATTTCCGTGCCGGAGCTGAATATGGAAGTACCGGCACGAAAAGGATTCTCCGTGATTGCAACGGCAAACACCCGTGACAAAGGCGTGAACGAGATGTCCGCTGCATTAAAGAGAAGGTTTAATATTGTGGTACTGCCCTCACCTGCTGATTTGGAGGCGGAAATGGAAATTGTCAGAACCAGAGTAGAGCAGCAGGCGGGCAATTTGGACTTAAATGCTGCGCTTCCGGCAGAAGAAGTGGTGGAAAAGGTCTGCACGGTTTTCAGGGAGCTTAGAAATGGGGAAACCTTAGACCGCAGCCAGAAAGTCAAAACCACCACGGGCGTTTTGTCCACGGCGGAGGCAATTTCCCTTTTGTGCAACAGTATGGCGCTTGCCGGAAGCTTTGGAAACGGGCAGATTGCCGACAGTGACTTGGCGGCGGGACTGCAGGGCGCGGTGGTAAAGGAAGAGGAAAAGGATTCCCTTGCATGGAAGGAATATCTGGAAAATGTAATGAAAAAAAGAGGTTCCCGCTGGTCGGGGCTTTACCGCGCGTGCAAGGAATTAAACCAGTAAGGAGTTGAAACATGGGTAACGAGCCTTTCTTTTTTGGCATCAGGCATCTGTCTCCGGCAGGCGCGTTTTATCTGCGCCGTTTTTTGGACGAAAAGCGTCCTAAAATGGTACTGGTAGAGGGACCTGACGATTTGACGGATATGCTTGTCCATCTGCAGAATCCCGACACAAAGCCGCCGGTTGCAGTGCTGGCATACACTAAGGAGGCTCCGGTGCGTACCATTCTCTATCCCTTTGCGGAATATTCGCCGGAGTATCAGGCAGTTCTATGGTGCGGGGAAAACGGGGCAGAGTGCCGGTTTATCGATTTACCGACGGAAGTGTTTTTGGCGCTGCCTTCTGTGGAGGAAGCGTCGCAGGGAGAAGAGGAGCGTTTTTTGGTATACCGCGCCCTTGACAGACGGACGGGAGAAGACGGACATGAAACCTTCTGGGAGCGTACCATGGAGCAGGCAGGCTCTGCAGAGGGATATCATCAGGGCGCGAATCTGTTTGGGAAGAGCCTGCGTGAGCTGACGCAGGGAAAAGACAGCGACTGGGAGGAAATCCTGCTCCGAGAAGCATGGATGCGAAAGCAAATCAGAGAAGCGCTTGGGGATGGCATCTCCCCTGAGGAGATTGTGATAGTGACCGGCGCCTATCATGTAGAAGGACTGAAAGGCTGGGCGCAGGAGCCTTCGCAGGAAGAGAAAGAGCGTCTCTGCCATCTGCCGCGGGTCAGTGCAAATCACACGCTGATGCCATATTCCGATTACCGCCTTTCTTCCCGCTCCGGCTACGGCGCAGGAAACAAGGCGCCGGCTTATTATGCGCTTCTCTGGAAAGCGCTCCTCCATCATGCGCCCATGGAGACGGCTTACCATTATTTGTCAAGAATAGCGGGCTACCAGAGAAACAGCGGTTCGCCGGTTTCCTCTGCATCCGTAATAGAAGCGGTGCGGCTTTCTTATGAGCTGGCTCGGCTGCGGGGAGGACGGATTCCGGCGCTCAGGGATTTGCGGGACGCGGCAGTCACTTGTCTGGGAGGCGGCGACATGGCTTCCGTCAGCCTTGCGGTTGCCGACACGGAGATTGGAACCAAAATCGGCAGCCTGCCGGAAGGTGTAAGCCGTACCAGTATACAGGAGGATTTCTACCGGCAGTTAAAAGAGTTGAAACTGGAAAAATACAGGGATATCACAGCGCAGGATTTGGCGCTGGATTTACGGGAAAAGCGAAATGTGGTAACGGAAAAATCTGCCTTTCTCGATTTACATCGTTCTTTTTTCCTGCACAGGCTGCGTGTGCTGGGGGTGAGCTTTGTAAATGAAAAAAAGCGGCAGCAGGAGAACGCTACATGGGGAGAACAGTGGGTGCTGCGCTGGACACCGGAGGCGGAGATAGAGCTGGTAGAGGCGGCGTTAAAGGGAGATACCATTGTGCAGGCAGCCGCTTTTCACATGAAGGAGCAGGCAGATAATGCGGGCAGCCTGCCTCTTATGGCGCAGATGATAGAGGATTCTTTTTTGTGTGGTATGCCGGCTGCGGCTGTTTATGCCACCGATATGCTGGCGCAGAGGAGTGTGGATGCCGTTTCCTTGGAGGAGCTTGCAGGTACAATACAGCGGCTTTCAGCGGTCATCCGTTACGGCGGCATAAGACAAGTGGATGATGCGCCCTTGCTGCCTATTCTGGAAAAAATATTTTACCGAGCCTGTCTTCTGCTTTCCGGCGCCTGCCTCTGTGACGACAATGCGTCGGGCGCTGTAGCTGACGCTATGCAGCAGATCAACGCAGCGGCGCTATCCCATGACTTTTTAAATGAAGAGGCGTGGCTTTCGGCACTGTGGCAGGTTGCGGACAGGGACGATTTGAATGCAAAACTGTCCGGCTTTGCGGCGGCTATCTTGCTGGAGAGGGGACAGATGAATACCGAACGCCTGAAACGGGAAGTGCTGCGGCGGCTGTCCTTTGGCACGCCCGCAGAGCTGGGTGCCGGATGGTTTGAAGGGCTTGCCATGAAAAACCGCTATGCCCTGATTGCAAGGCTGTCCCTATGGGAAAGTCTTGACAATTATTTAGAAGGGCTTGATGAGGAAGCGTTCAAACGTGCGCTTGTATTTTTACGGCGTGCTTTTGCGGATTTTGGCGCAAAGGAAAAAGATGAAATAGCGGAAAACCTTGGGGAAATCTGGAATTTGAACGGCAGTCAGGTCAGCGAGGCGGTAAACGGTGCGCTGGGAGAAAAGGAAATGGAGCTTGTGGAAAGTCTGGAAGACTTTGATTTTGATTTATAATAAGAATATGTAAATGGAGACAACGATTATGGATGCAGATGCAAAAATCCGCCGATGGCGGCTGATATTGGGGCAGGAGAGTCAAAGCCGCTTTGGGAAAATGGGCAATGCGCCGCTTACAAAGGAGCAGGATTTGATGGATCAGGCGCTCGCCGCTATTTACAACCGTACGGAGAACGGCGGTTTTTTAGTGCAGGGAGGCGGCGCCGGAGGGGGCGCCTCTAATCCGCAGATTACCCGCTGGCTGGGGGATGTGCGCAAGCTGTTTGACAAAGAGCTGGTTACGGTTATCCAGTCGGATGCCGTCAATCGGTGCGGGTTAAAGCAGCTTCTTTTTGAGCCGGAGCTTTTGGAGAATTTGGAGCCGGATGTAGGTCTTGCTTCTACCATCATGCTTTTAAAGGAGCAGATACCGAAGCGCTCCAAGGACAGCGTCCGCAGGTATATCAGAAAAATTGTGGAAGAAATCAATAAGCTGTTGGAGCAGGATATTCGCAGAGCTGTTACCGCATCCATAAACAAAAGAAAACATTCGCCCATTCCGTCTGCGGCAGCGCTGGATTTTAAAACGACCATATCCAGAAACTTAAAACACTACAATAAAAGCTTGAAAACCATTGTGCCTGAGCACTACTATTTTTTTGACCGGACCAGCACCAGCGCGGCAAACAAGTGGACGGTGATTCTGGATATCGACCAGAGCGGTTCCATGGGGGAGTCTGTGATTTATTCTTCTGTGATGAGCTGTATTCTGGCAAGTATGGCAAGCCTGCGCACACGTGTGGTGGCGTTTGATACCAATATTGTGGACTTAACGGAGAAGTGTGAAGACCCTGTGGATTTGCTTTTTGGTTTTCAGCTTGGCGGAGGGACCAACATCGAACAATCTGTGGCATATTGTGAAAAATATGTAGAAAATCCGTCCAAAACCTTATTCTTTTTAATTTCGGACTTGGAAGAGGGAGGCAACCGCGCAGGGCTGCTGCGCCGGCTGGAAGAAATGAAAGCCGGCGGCGTTATGGTTATCTGCCTGCTTGCGCTGGCGGACGGGGGAAAACCCTATTACGACACGCAGATGGCAAACCGCATCGCAGGCATGGGGATTCCCTGTTTTGCCTGCAGTCCCGAGAAGCTGCCGGAGCTTTTGGAAAGAGCCTTTGCAGGGCAGGACTTGGCGGCTTTTGAGAAGGAATTTGAGAAGAGAAAGCGTTGAGCAGACCTTTTCAATCCCATTCTTTGGGTGTATAATTGTCAGAGTGCGAATTGGCACAGAAAAAAAGAAAAGAAAGCAGGTGTGGGTGTATCGTGGAGAAAAATGCAGGACAGAAGCGCAGATACGAAATTGATATGTGCAACGGACCGCTGTTTGGCAAGATACTGCTGTTTTCCCTGCCGCTTATGCTGTCCGGCATTTTACAGCTTTTGTTTAATGCGGCGGACATGATAGTCGTAGGCAGGTGGGTGGGCAGTGATGCACTTGCAGCAGTCGGCTCCACAGGCTCTCTCATTAATCTTTTAGTCAATGTATTTATCGGTTTGTCCGTAGGCGCCAATGTGCTTGTGGCAAGATATTTCGGAGCCGGACAGGAGAGGGAGCTGTCCGATATGGTACATACGGCGGTGCTGATTTCTGTTATCTGCGGCGTTCTGTTAATTTTTGTTGGCTTTTTTGTTGCGCCTTCCGCCCTTCTTGCCATGGGAACACCGAAAGAGGTATTGGGACAGTCCGTGCTCTATATCCGTATTTATTTTGCGGCAATGCCCGCTATGATGCTTTATAATTTTGGAGCTGCCATCCTGCGGGCGGTAGGGGATACCAGAAGACCGCTCTATTTTCTCACGGCGGCAGGCGTCATCAATGTTGTCTTAAATCTGATATTTGTCATTGGATTTTCTATGGGAGTGGCAGGCGTTGCGTTGGCAACTGCCGTATCGCAGGTGATTTCCGCAGGACTTGTAGTGCGCTGCCTTGTGCGCAGCGACAGCGCTTACAGACTGGATTTGAAGGCATTGCGCATTGTACCCCATAAGCTTTTGATGATGATGCAGATTGGGCTTCCGGCAGGTCTGCAGGGCGCTATTTTTTCTATATCCAACGTACTGATTCAGTCGTCGGTCAATTCCTTTGGTGCGACTGCCATGGCCGGCAACTCTGCTGCGGGTAATCTGGAGGGCTTTGTGTACACGGCAATGAATACGCTGCATCAGACGGCGGTAAGCTTTGTGGGACAGAATTATGGCGCGCATAAATACAAGCGAATCGGCAGAATTGCCATTATATGTGTCGGTATTGTGACGGCTGTGGGACTTGTGATGGGGAACGGCGTTTATCTGGCGGGACGGCTGCTCTTGCACCTGTATTCGCCGGAGGAGCCGGTGATTGCTTACGGTATGAAAAGGCTTTTTTATATATGCTGCCCATACTTTTTGTGCGGTGTGATGGATACGCTGGTGGGCTGCCTAAGGGGTATGGGACATTCGGTTCTGCCTATGTTAGTATCCCTGACCGGTGCGTGCCTGTTTCGAATTGTATGGATATATACGATATTTTCACAGAACAGGTCCTTGGATACTCTGTATATTTCATATCCGATATCATGGGCACTGACTGCATTTGTCCATTTGGGATGCTTTTTACTGATTTACTTTATGAAGCTGCACAAGGCTGTAGAAATTGCAGATTAAGTACAAGACGACGTCGTTGAAACGGCAGAATGAGAGGAATTATGATAGCATATGTAAAAGGTGAAATTGCCGGCTTTACGGAGGACAGTGTGATAGTAGAGGTGGGCGGTATCGGCATGAATGTACATATCTCATCCAGAGAAGCCGGGAAGCTTCCGCCGGCCGGCAGCATGGTAAAGCTGCACACGTATATGCTGGTAAGAGAAGATGCTTTTTTATTATATGGATTTCTGGCGAAAGGAGATTTGGAATTGTTTCAAAAGTGCCTCACGGTCAGCGGTATCGGACCAAAGGGCGCACTTGCCATTTTGTCCGTTATGGATGCAGATGCACTCAAATATGCCATTCTTTCCAAGGATGCAAAAGCCATCGCCAAGGCGCCCGGCATCGGCGCCAAGACAGCGGAGCGGCTGATATTGGATTTAAAAGACAAAGTATCCTTTGATGATACCATGATAGACAGGGAAGCGGTACAAGACGCCGGAATGCTGCCGTCTGCAAAAGGCGCGGCAAAAGAAGCCGTGGAAGCATTGGTGGCTTTAGGGTATGGACAGGCAGAAAGTCTAAGGGCGGTGAGCCAGATACCGGATGCAGAAAATATGGACAGCGGTGTACTGTTAAAGGCTGCCCTGAAAAAACTTTTTTAACGAAAAAAGCCTGTATAACAAAAAAAGCCTGTATAACGGGCGGACGGGGTGCATATGCCAAGAACAATCGAGACCAATTTTACACAAGAGGATGTCAAAATAGAAGGTTCCTTAAGACCGCAGTATTTAAAAGATTATATTGGACAGGAAAAAGTAAAATCAAACTTAAAAGTATATATTGAGGCGGCAAAAAAAAGGGGCGACGCGCTTGACCATGCGCTGTTTTACGGTCCGCCCGGTTTGGGAAAAACAACACTGGCAGGTATTATTGCCAACGAGATGGGGGTCAACATGAAAATTACCAGCGGACCGGCCATCGAGAAGCCAGGGGAAATTGCCGCTATTTTAAACAATTTGCAGGAAGGCGATATTCTTTTTGTAGACGAAATTCATCGCTTAAACAGACAAGTGGAAGAGGTTCTTTATCCGGCGATGGAAGATTTTGCCATTGATATTATGATTGGAAAAGGCTCTTCGGCGCGTTCCATCCGTCTGGAGCTTCCCAAATTTACGCTGATAGGTGCAACGACCAGAGCCGGCATGCTGACGGCTCCCCTGCGCGACCGTTTTGGCATGATTCACCGGCTGGAATTTTACACTGTTTCGGAGCTGGAGCAGATTATCAGACATTCGGCAGTGCTTTTACAAGTTGCGATTGACGACGGCGGGGCAAAGGAGCTGGCAAGAAGAAGCAGGGGTACACCGCGGCTTGCCAACCGTATTTTAAAGCGGGTACGTGATTTTGCCCAAGTGAAATATGACGGAAACATTACGGAGGAGATTGCACAGACTGCGCTGGATTTGATGGATGTGGACAAGCTTGGACTGGACCATGTCGACCGCAATATGCTTTCTACCATGATTCTGAAGTTTAAGGGCGGTCCTGTGGGGCTGGATACGCTTGCGGCGGCAATCGGAGAGGATGCCGGTACGATTGAGGATGTTTACGAGCCGTTTCTGATACAGAACGGGCTGATAAACAGGACGCCCAGAGGCAGGGTTGTGACAGAACAGGCATACCGCCACATGGGACTTACGCCAATTTTATAAAAAGACTTGCCTGCAATGCAATCCTGATATATAATATATCTAGTATTTTGGGATAGTGTACAATGGCACATGTAGTATATGGCAGTACAGTTTTGGATTTGAATCGGTTGTTTTACGGCTGGGGAGGGAGTTCTGATGTCTTCTAAAACGGATACCGAGGTTATTATCGGAGGCAAGATATTTACGCTGAGCGGATATGAAAGTGAGGAATACTTGCAGAGAGTAGCCTCCTATATCAATAATAAGCTCGAAGAATATGGTAAAATCGAAAGTTTTAAAAGGCAGCCTCTGGATACGCAGGCTGTATTAATGCAGCTCAACATTGCGGACGATTATTTTAAGAGCAAAAAACAAATTAGTCTTCTGGAGGAGGAGCTTCAGGCGAAGGAAAAAGAATTGTATGATTTGAAGCACGAGTTGATTGCTTCACAGATTAAGCTGGAAAATACAGAGAAGCGTGCAAAAGAGCTGCAAATAGAAATCAATGAAAACGCCAAACGGATTGTCCGTCTGGAAACAGAATTAAAGAGCGTGTAGCAGGAGAAAGGGCGCTGTCCGTCAAAACGGGCGGCGTTATTTGATTCATGGAAAAAAAGCGGGTGGAGCTGCTGGCTCCGGCAGGAAATTATAAGGGTTTTTTGGGCGCCATACATGCAGGTGCGGATGCTGTTTATTTGGGCGGCGAAAAGTTTGGCGCACGCGCCTATGCG
>WSLY01000001.1:0-99873 GCA_013316825.1 Lachnospiraceae bacterium
ACCAGCCATCTGGCCGAACTGATGATACAGGGCAGTAACCGGGGCATCACGCAGATGTGTAAAGTGCTTAATCACAATCCGCAGGCGGCCGCCATGTCGATGGAGCTGGCGAAGGAACTGATGGATTTTGAGGAAAAGAACATCCATATTCTGAAGAAATATCTCTGACATTTTTTGTATATATTGCACAAAAAAAACAAAAAAACTTTTACAATTTACTTAGATAAAGTGCTTTGCAATTTTTTTTCACTATTATATAATAAAATGTGGGTTGATAAGCTTTTATTTAAGGAGGATATAAAAATGTCATATGTTGACGAGGTATTTGAGCTTGTAGTTGCAAAGAATCCCGCGCAGCCGGAGTTCCATCAGGCGGTAAAGGAAGTGCTGGAATCCCTGCGCGTGGTTATCGAAGCAAATGAAGAGGCATACAGAAAGGATGCTTTGCTTGAGAGAATATGTACACCGGAAAGACAGATTTTGTTCCGCGTTCCTTGGGTAGATGACAAGGGACAGGTACAGGTAAACAATGGTTTCCGTGTGCAGTTCAACAGCGCAATCGGACCTTACAAGGGCGGTCTGCGTCTGCATCCTTCCGTAAACTTAGGTATCATCAAATTTTTAGGTTTTGAGCAGATTTTCAAAAATTCCCTGACCGGACTGCCTATCGGCGGCGGTAAAGGCGGCTGTGATTTTGACCCTAAGGGCAAATCCGACAGAGAAGTAATGGCGTTCTGCCAGAGCTTTATGAGCGAGCTGTACAAGCATATTGGTGCGGATACGGATGTACCTGCAGGCGATATCGGAACGGGGGCAAGAGAAATCGGTTATATGTATGGGCAGTACAAGCGTCTGACCGGACTCTACGAAGGCGTGCTGACCGGCAAAGGGCTTACATACGGCGGTTCCCTCGCAAGAACAGAGGCGACCGGCTACGGTCTTTTATACTTGACGGAAGAAATGCTGAAATGCAATGGTAAAGACATTGCAGGCAAAACAGTTGCCATTTCCGGTTCCGGTAATGTGGCTATTTATGCGGCACAGAAAGCACAGCAGCTCGGCGCAAAGGTGGTGACGGTTTCTGATTCTACCGGCTGGGTATATGATGCAGAAGGGATTGACATTGCCCTGTTAAAGGAAGTAAAGGAAGTAAAACGTGCGAGACTGACCGAGTACGCTGCGGCAAGACCCAGTGCAGAGTATCATGACGGCAAGGGCGTATGGACTGTAAAATGCGATATCGCGCTTCCCTGTGCGACGCAGAACGAGCTGCATCTGGAGGATGCAAAAGCATTGGTGGCAAATGGCTGCTTTGCGGTAGCGGAGGGCGCTAATATGCCTACCACTCTGGAGGCAACGGAATATCTGCAGAAAAACGGCGTATTGTTCTGTCCCGGTAAGGCGGCAAACGCAGGCGGCGTGGCAACGTCCGCGCTGGAGATGAGCCAGAACAGCGAGCGTTTAAGCTGGACCTTTGAGGAGGTGGACAGCAAGCTCAAGGGAATCATGGTAAATATTTTCCACAATCTTGATGCGGCAGCAAAGAAGTACGGCATGGAGGGCAACTATGTTGCCGGAGCAAACATTGCAGGCTTCTTAAAGGTTGCAGAGGCGATGACAGCACAGGGTGTTGTGTAAGAGTCTGATTGTAAAAGCATGATACAGGAAGAGCCCTGTAAGCGGAGCGTTTATGGGGCTTTTTTTGCATGGAAATACAAAAGCAGAAAAAACGGCACAAAGCAGTGTGCGCAGAAATGAGGAGAATCATGGAAGATTGGCGCTTTATTATGCAGTATATCAAAAAACATAAGTGGCAGTATCTGGCTGGTATTATCACGCTCTTTGTAGTGGATTTTGCCAACTTGTACATTCCCAAAATCACAGGTACGATTACCGACGGGCTGGCGGCGCATACCTTGAATTGGAGTGGGGTAAAGGGCTGCCTGTTTACGCTTCTTCTGTTGGGATTTACGCTTGCCTTGGGGCGTTTTTTCTGGCGTTTCTTTTTGTTTGGCGCATCCCGCAGTATTGAAAAAGAGCTGCGCAATGACATGTTTGCTCATCTGGAAAAAATGAGCGTCAACTTTTTTAATGAGAATAAAACCGGTGATTTGATGACCCGTTTTACCAGCGATTTGAACGCTATCCGCATGGCAATCGGCATGGCTGTGATTTCTGCCTTCGATGCCACGGTTATGACGGTGATGGTTATCGGACAGATGATGGTGTATGTGGATATCAAACTGACGCTGCTTGCCCTGATTCCCATGGTAGTTATTTGTGGCGGCACACTCTATTATGGAAAGGTGATTCATGCCAAATATATGGAGCGTCAGGAGGCTGTGTCGGACTTGACGGATTATGTACAGGAGAGTTTTTCCGGTATTCGGGTTATCAAGGCATTTGTCAGGGAGAGAGCGCAGCTTGCGGCGTTTACGAAAGCCAATGAAAAGACAAAGGAAAAAAATCTGAAGCTCATTAGAATACAGACGATAGTGATGCCGCTATTGGAGGTTCTAGTGGGTGTAAGCAGTCTGATTACCTTGATTTACGGTGGGTATCTGGCGATTGTGGGGGAAATTACGCTGGGGCGTTTTGTGGCGTTTCATCAATATGTCAATATGCTGGTATGGCCCATGATTGCCTGTGGGGATGCCATCAATACTTTTGCACAGGGCGGCGCTTCTCTGAAGCGTGTGCGTGCCGTTATGACGACGGAACCGGAAGTAAAGGTTGAAAGAAAAGAGCTTTCAACTATTGAATTTAAGGCTGTCGAAGCGGACATGGGGTATAAAGACGAATTGCAGGAAGCACAGGCTATATGCAGCCGTGGGAATGGGAATGCCATAAGCGGTCAACGTGAGGATAGGGAGGTCGTAAGCAGTCAGCGTGATAACGGGAATGTTTCTATAGGGCAGGCCTTACCGGAGGGAGAAAGCATCAGGCTGTCGGGAAGGATTACCTTTGCGCATCTGACTTATACTCATAAGGGCGCACGGGAACCGGCACTTTCGGATATTTGTCTGGAGGTTCCGGCAGGCACTACGCTGGCAGTTGTGGGACGGACCGGTAGCGGCAAGACTACGCTGGTGGATTTGCTGCTGCGTCTGTACAACACGGAATCCGGCATGATTTGGTTTGACGGGAGGGATATCCGCAAGATTCCCCTGAAAGAGCTGCGGGAACAGATTGCCTATGTGCCCCAGAATAATTTTCTGTTTTCGGACACCTTGAAAGGGAATATTGCCTTTGGCATGGAAAATCAGGATATGGAACAGATTGCGGCGGCAGCAAAAACTGCCTGCATTCATGACAGCATCATGGAATTTCCGGAAGGCTACGAAACCATGGTAGGAGAGCGGGGTGTGACGCTTTCCGGCGGACAGAAGCAGCGCAGCTCTATCGCAAGAGCGCTGATGAAAGAGGCGCCGATACTGATTCTGGACGATTCGCTATCTGCGGTGGACACGGACACGGAGGAGCAGCTTTTGCATAATCTGTATGAAAACCGAAAGGGCAGGACAACTATACTGATTGCACACCGGATTTCTACAATCCAACATGCGGATATGATTCTGGTGCTGGAGGAGGGGCGGATTGCCGAGGTAGGAAGCCATACCCAGCTTATGGAGCAGAAGGGAATTTATTACGAAATGTTTGAAAAGCAGCAGCTCGAGGCGGCGATGGGAGAGCAGAGAGCTGCACTTCACAGGGAGTACGTAGACGAACCGGAGCCGGTCTGGGCGGAAGGGGGTGTGTGACATGGGCAGATTGTTGACATACTTAAAGCCCCACAAATGGGTGATGACGGCGGCAACGATTCTGGTACTGTTTATTATCGTGGTGGAGCTGTACCGCCCTATTATTATCGGCGATGCCATTGACGATTATATCAACGGATATGACAAACCTTTTCAGACGGCGGAGGAAGGCAGGAAAGGCGCCGTGCCCTATAACGGTGTCTGGCTTGTAAGAGTGGAAGGGGAGAAAACCGCGGATAATTTACCGGCGGACGGCGTCTATTACCAGCTTTTTCTTTATGAGGATAAGTATTATATGGCGGAGGGGCTGACCGCGGCGGAGAGCAAGGCTTTGGCTGAGGGGGAGGCAGGACTGTTGAAAGCGTATGTGGAAGAGGGCGCTTCCTGTCTGAGTAAGGAACAGTTAAAGACACTTCGTCATTCTGATTTTACGGGAATTCTCCGTGCTACAGGTTTGTATCTTTTGATGATGGCGCTTGGGTTTGGGTTCAATGCACTGGATACGTGGATGCTGCAGAAAATGGGGCAGAACATTATTTTCCGTATGCGGGAGCAGGTATTTACCCATATTCACAGTCTTTCCTTAAGCTTTTTTAATACCACGCCCGTGGGCAAGCTGGTAACCCGCGTCAGCAATGACACGGAGGCGGTCAATGAGCTTTTTACCGGCATTTTGGTGCGCCTCTTTAAAAATGTAGTAAAAATCATAGGCTATGCGGTAGTGATGCTGTCTATCAGCGTGCGCATGACGCTGGTGTCCTTTGTGCTGCTTCCGGTGGTGGGTGCGTTGACCTTTGTATTCCGTTTTTATTCCCGCAAGGCATATAAGATTACCCGCAACAAGATTACGGAGCTGAACACGTTTTTGTCCGAGCATATTTCCGGTATGCGGCTGATTCAGGTGTTTGTGCGCGAAGAGAAGAAATATAAGGAATTTGAGAAAAAGTCGCAGGAGCTGTTTCGCGCTAACTGGCGGGAGGTTATGACCTTTGCCATTTTCCGCCCGGGAATTTACTTCCTTTCCATTGTTGCCATGGCAGTAGTGATAGGAACCGGAAGCTATTCGGTATTGGGAGGCAGCCTGTCTTTGGGCACGCTGTTTATCTTTATTACGTATATCAGTTCCTTTTTTGAACCGATTCAGGAGCTGGCGGAACAGTTTGGCACGCTGCAGTCCTCGCTAGCGTCTGCGGAAAAGATTTTTTCCATCTTGGACGAAAAGCCGCAGATTGAGAATCCGCCGCAGCCAAAAGAGGTACATATCAGGGGGCATATTGAGTTTAGGCATGTGTGGTTTGCTTATGAGAAGGAGGACTATATTTTAAAGGATGTGAGCTTTGTCATCCGCCCGGGCGAAAAGGTTGCTTTTGTGGGCGCCACCGGAGCAGGAAAAACTTCCATTCTGAATCTGATTGGCAGATATTTTGATATTCAAAAAGGAGAGATATTGATTGACGGCGTCAATATCAAAGAGATAGATAAGGCAGAGCTGCGCCGTGCCATCGGACAGGTACAGCAGGATGTGTTTTTGTTTACGGGAGATATTAAGAGTAATATTTCCCTTGACAATGAAGCCATCAGCCGTGAGGATGTGATTCGTGCAGCGCGGACGGTACATGCGGATACCTTTATTGAAAAACTGCCGGACGGCTACGATGCGCCGGTGACGGAGCGGGGCAGCACATTGTCAGCGGGACAACGGCAGTTGATTTCTTTTGCCAGAACCCTTGCATACAAGCCGCGGATTCTGGTGCTTGACGAGGCGACGGCAAACATTGACACGGAGACGGAAAGCCTGATTACACAGGCGCTGTCCGTGCTGATGCAGGACAGGACCACGATTATGGTAGCGCATCGTTTATCGACCATTCAGCACGCCGACAAGATTATTGTACTGCATCATGGGCGTATCAGAGAGTCGGGAAACCATCAGGAGCTGCTGGCACAGAATGGACTGTACAAGAAGCTTTATGATTTGCAGTTGGTGGAGGAATAGGCAGGAGAGCGAAAGCGATTTGGGAAAGGACGGATTTATGACAAAAACAAAGCGGACGGGCAGGGTTGTAAAAATAAGCGGATTTATGTGTGTGGCGGCATTGCTTGTAACGATGCTCTTTTATCTTGTCAGAGCGGCATTGCCTGCAGGGGTTGTATATAGAGTGTGGCTGGAGCGCACGGGCGCGGCGTGGGCGCTTTTTGTACTGCCGCTTTCTCTGGCGGTCTTTTTGTTGAGTATTCTGTGGAGGGGAAGTATACGAACCGGCAGGGTGTCTGCCGCCATGGTGGTGACGGTCGTAGTACTCTTTGTTTTTATGATGTATTTTATGTTTGCCGCCGTATATACATGGGTGCTTGATTTGTCTTTGGGGCAGGAATCGGAATTTGCAGAAGGGATTCTTGTGACACGGACGGAAAATACGGATTCTGTTCCGTCGCAGGCTTCGTATTACGAGGATATGGGGATTTTTGTAAAAAAGGAATACATCCCTATGTCCGATATTGCACTGCTTGCCATGGAGATAAAGTACGGCGAAAAATTTGTCATTGCAGAGGAATCGGGCAAGGAGGACTGTTATCTGGTAAGTCCTACGGATAATCCGGAGATTGTTATCAGGGTGCAGGAAATGTTCGGCTATTTTACGGATGATTACGGGGGGATTTAAGGTTTTTTTAATAATTTCTTTGTTATAAAGGGAAAGTACATAAGAAACGCGTCGGTACACGGGGATATGGGAAAACCGAATGATGAACGGCATTTTGTTTCTTTTCATTATTCTGGTATCCATGTTTCTGTCTGAAAAGGCAGTGTCGGAAGCAATTCGAAAAATAGAAACCTATTATGCCGATAAGCTGGATTTTCTAAAGACAGAATTTACAGTAGATGCTTACACGGACTGCATCGTGAAGGGGAATTTGGAGAGAGTAATCGAAGTAATGCAGAATCTGATGGAAAACGCCATAAAATATGGGGATGGGCATAAGATTCATATCACTTTTTCCGAAGAAGAGGGCTGCCGCCTGGTAACCGTGGAGAGCAGTGGAGAGGCGCTGCCGGAAAATGAACGGCCGTATATTTTCGACAGCTTCTGGCGCGGTTCCAATGTAAAGTCCCAGTCAGGCAGCGGTTTTGGGCTCTATATCTGCCGCCGCCTGTTAAGCAAAATGGACGGTGAAATTTTTGCCGCTTTCGCATTATTTGGCAGGGGTTCTCCAAGCCGGGCATATAAAACAAAAGCTTTCAGCATTTTACGGAAGTCGTTATCCCAATTCATACCGCCGTTATCCATAAATTCATGTCGGACTTTGCCTGCAATGCGAATCATTTCTCCTTGTGCAGTTTGGGCTTTCCCCGAAGCTGGAACGAGGTAATCCCAAAGCTGCTGAAATTGTACCATCATTTCGGTTATGCTATATAAATTGCTTCCAATCATAACGACATTCATTTTGGCAAAATTATAGCCATTGCCCTTCAAACTGTCAATTCCTTCTCAAACAACTTTTCTCAGATTCTCTCTAAAAATATAGAATTCCCAATAGAACTTTGGTATAATGTACACGTTGGCAATGAGCCATGCGCCTTCACAAAAAGATAAATTGCCTGCTTGCAGGCAAATTTATCTATTCGTGAAGGCATAGGGCGAAGCCCGTGAGCGCACGATTCCATCGTGCGCGTGCATGGCGGGACTCGCTGACACCCCCCGCGCACGGCAGAGCTCGTGCGCGCTCCATGCACCAGAGCCCCCCCCGAAGGAACGACACCCCCCGCACACGGCAGAGCTCATGCGCGCCCTTTCACCAACGGAGACCCCTATGCACCCAAATCAACAGGACAAAATCAGGATAAATAAATATCTGTCTGCCAACGGCTTCTGTTCCCGACGGGAAGCGGACCGGCTTATTGAGCAGGGCAGGGTCACCATCAACGGTATAACAGCCGTTATGGGAGACAAGGCAGGCATAGGCGATGTCGTTCGGGTCGGCAACAGACAAGTCGGAACAGAAAATAAGAAAGTCGTTTTGGCGTTTTACAAGCCCAAAGGCGTCGTTTGCACAGAGAAAGACGCACATGCAGATAAAATCGTGAAGGACTGGGTACATTATCCGGTAAGAGTTACCTACGCAGGAAGGCTGGACAAGGATTCGGAGGGACTTTTGCTTTTATCGAACGACGGTGACTTGATTCAGGCGATGATGAAGGGCACAAACAACCATGAAAAAGAGTATATCGTAAAAACAGACAGAGAAATAACGGACGATTTTTTATCCAAAATGGAAAAAGGCGTGTATTTGAAAGAGCTATCGCTCACGACAAAGTCCTGCAGGGTAGAAAAGATTGGAAAATATACTTTTCGCATCATACTGACCCAAGGAGTCAATAGACAGATTCGAAGAATGTGTGCTGTATTTGGATATCGGGTCAATGCACTGAAACGAATTCGGGTAATGAATATAGAGCTGGGAGATTTGAGAGAAGGGCAGTTTCGCGAATTGACAGAAGAAGAACTAGTGTTATTATATAAACAATGCATGATGGACAAATAAAAGGAAAGGCGTGGCTGGCATATGGAAGATAAGAAGATGGAAAGGATGAAAGAACTTGTGGCGCAGTTGAATGCGGCATCCAAGGCATACTATGCAGAAGACCGCGAAATCATGAGCAATTTTGATTATGACAGATTATATGATGAATTGGAGCAGCTTGAAAAAGAAACAGGCGTTACGTTATCTAACAGCCCAACCATAAACATAGGCTACGAGGCGGTGGAGGAGCTGCCGAAGGAGCGGCATGAAAGTCCCATGCTTTCTTTGGGGAAGACGAAGAGCAGGGAGGAACTGCAGGACTGGCTGCAGGGCAAAGAAGCGCTTTTGAGCTGGAAGCTGGACGGATTGACGGTAGTATTGACATATCGTGAGGGAAAACTTGCAAAAGCAGTGACGCGGGGAAACGGCGAAGTGGGAGAAGTTATCACCAACAATGCACGCACCTTTCAGAATCTGCCGGTGTCCATTGCATATCAGGGGGAACTTGTCCTGCGTGGAGAAGCGGTGATTACTTATTCCGATTTTGAAAAAATCAATGCAGAAATTATGGAAGAGGAAGACAAGTATAAAAATCCCAGAAATCTGTGCAGCGGTTCCGTGCGGCAGTTGAACAATGAGATAACGGCGAAAAGAAACGTGCGTTTCTATGCGTTCGCGCTGGTGAAGGCGGAAGGTGTGGATTTTTCCAATTCCCGTATGAGGCAGTTTTCTTTTTTAAGGGAACAAGGCTTCGATGTGGTGGAGCACCTTCTGGTGAAGCCCGAAACCATACAGGAAGCCATTGCTGCTTTTGAAAAAAAGGTAGAGAGCTATGATGTGCCTTCCGACGGGCTTGTGCTTTCCTATGATGATATCGCTTACGGGCAGTCGTTAGGCAGGACTGCGAAATTTCCGCGGGACTCCATTGCCTTTAAATGGGCGGACGAACTGCGGGAAACTACACTGCAGGAAGTTGAGTGGAGTCCGAGCCGGACGGGACTGATAAATCCGATAGCAGTCTTTGAGCCGGTGGAGCTGGAGGGAACCACCGTAAGCCGTGCTTCGCTGCACAATATCAGTATACTGCGCGGCTTAAAGCTGGGGATTGGCGATAAGATAACCGTGTACAAAGCCAATATGATAATTCCCCAGATTGCGGAAAATTTGACCTGCTCTGACAATGTGGAGATTCCGGCGGCGTGTCCGGTGTGCGGCAAAGAAACGGTAGTAAAGAGCGTAAATGACACGGAAAGCCTTTACTGTACCAATCCGGCATGTGCCGCAAAAAAAATCAAGGCCTTTACCTTGTTTGTCAGTCGGGATGCCATGAATATTGACGGTTTGTCGGAAGCGACGCTGGAAAAATTTATCAGTATGGGATTTATCCATGAATTTGCAGATTTGTTCCATTTATCCGCGCATAAAGAGCAGATAGTGGAGATGGAGGGTTTTGGGGAAAAATCGTATGCCAACTTGGAGGCAAGTGTAGAAAAAGCAAGAAAAACCACGCTGCCAAGGCTCATTTACAGTCTGGGAATCGCCAATATCGGGCTGGCAAATGCAAAAATGCTCTGCAGACAGTTTGATTACAGGCTGGATGCCCTGATGGATGCAGATGCGGAGGCGCTTGGCGAAACAGAGGGAATAGGCGAGGTGATTGCCGCCGCTTTTGTGGCTTATATGGCGCAGCCGGAAAACAGGGAAATGCTTGCAAGGCTGGCGGAAGAGCTGGAGATAGAAATTCCGGAGACAGATGCCGGCAGTCTTTCCTTAAACGGTCTTTCCTTTGTGATAACGGGGAGCTTAAACCATTACGGGAGCCGGAATGAATTGAAGGAGGAAATTGAAAAACTTGGCGGAAAGGTGACGGGAAGCGTGACAAGTAAGACGGAATGTCTGATTAACAACGACGTTACGTCCTCCTCGTCTAAAAATAAAAAAGCAAAAGAATTACAGGTGCCTATTTTGTCGGAGGAGGAATTTATACAAAAATATGTGGGAGGAAACAACGATGCCGATTAAAATACAGAAAGATTTGCCCGCAAAGGGAATACTGGAGAATGAAAATATATTTGTGATGGATGAAGGACGAGCGGTGCATCAAGACATCCGCCCCATCAGGGTGTGCATTTTAAACATTATGCCGGTCAAGCAGGATACGGAGCTGCAGCTTTTGAGGGCACTTTCCAACACGCCGCTTCAGGTGGATGTCACATTTTTAAACGTAAAAAGTCATGTTTCCCAAAACACTTCAGCGAATCACTTAAACAAATTTTATACTACCATGGATGAGGTTCGCGACAACCGATACGACGGTATGATTATCACAGGTGCGCCTGTGGAGGATATTTCCTTTGAGGAAGTGGACTATTGGAAAGAGCTCTGCGATATTATGGATTGGACGGAGAAGCATGTAACTTCGACACTGCATATCTGCTGGGGAGCGCAGGCGGCATTTTACCATCATTATGGCATTCAGAAAAGACAGCTTTCCGAAAAGCTATTTGGTATTTATCCGCACAGGGTTGCCAACAGGAAAGTGCCCTTGGTGCGAGGCTTTGATGATGTATTTTTAGCGCCTCACAGCCGCCATACGGAAACACCTGCGGCGGCGATTCATGCATGTCCCGACATTACCGTATTGGCGGAATCAGACGAAGCAGGCGTATTTTTGGCGATTGCCCACGGCGGCAAGCAGATTTTTGTGAACGGGCATCCGGAGTACGACCGATACACCCTGCACAACGAATACCACAGAGATTTAAACAAAGGATTGCCGATTCATATTCCCTACAACTATTATCCCAATGACAACCCTGAGGAAAAGCCTCTGTTACAGTGGCGTTCCCACAGCAACAACTTGTACAGTAACTGGCTCAATTATTACGTGTATCAGGTGACGCCTTACGATTTGTAGGAGAAGCCTTAAAAGAGAGAGCATATCAATCGAGGAAGATTTCATTATGAGTTGAAGGCGGGCGTATTTGAAGACCGTGCGAATAGAAGAACAGGCAGGCTCATTCTGCTCAGGGAATGCAGATTAAGAAAATCATAAGAAATTGTTAAAGGCATTTGAAGAACTTGCTGTTATGCTGTTGATAACAGCTCCTTCTTTGTATGATATAGGAATAAGACCGCGCAGAATGGCGGCAGATAGGAGCTTAAGAAAAATGAAAAAGATATTGGTGGTTTTTGGCGGTTGTTCCACGGAATATGAGGTATCGCTGCAGTCGGCGACGGCGGTTATGCAGGCGATTGACAGAGTGCAGTATGAAGTGCTGCACTTAGGCATAACCAAGGATGGCAGAGCTTTCTACTATGAAGGCGCCGAAGAGCGGATAGCGGAGGATACATGGCAGGGGAAGGAGTGTTTTCCGGCGACGGTTTCCATGAGCAGGGGTATTCCGCTTCTCTGGGTGGAGAAAGACGGCGCGCTTTTAAAGCTGCCGTTCGACATTGCTTTTCCGGTGCTGCATGGGAAAAACGGCGAGGACGGCACGCTGCAGGGTTTGTGTGAGCTTGCAGGCATACCGATAGCAGGCTGCGGCATGGAAAGCTCTGCTCTCGGCATGGATAAGGTTCTGGCGCACACGCTGGTGGAGCTTGCAGGCATAAGAGTGCCTAAGAGTGTATATTTTAATACCATGCAGGAATATGAAACCGGCAGAAGCCGGATAGAGGCGCTGGGACTGCCTGTTTTTGTAAAACCGGTGCGGGCGGGTTCTTCTTTTGGCATCAGTCGTGTGACGGAGCCTGATGCTATGGACAAGGCAGTGCAGGAAGCGTTTGCACATGACTCACAGGTGGTGATTGAGGAGGCGATAGACGGCTTCGAGGTTGGTTGTGCGGTGATGGGCAATGAAGAGCTTACCATTGGAAGAGCGGACGAAATTGAGATTCCTACAGGCTTTTTTGATTATGAGGAAAAGTATACGTTAAAAAGCTCTGCAATCCATATGCCTGCGCGTGTGACAAAGGAAGAGGAAGACAGGATACGGGAGACGGCAGGCAAAATCTACAAGGTGCTGGGCTGCAAGGGATTTACCCGTGTGGATATGTTCTTTACATCAAAGAGAGAGATTGTGTTTAACGAGATTAATACAATTCCAGGTTTTACATCTCACAGCCGTTACCCGAATATGATGAAGGGAATCGGACTTGATTTTAAGCAGGTGGTAAACGAAATTATACGTTTGGCACAGCAGTAGTACAGACTGGCAGGAGGAGTGTTTTATGCGGCAGCTTCGGTTGAAGGGGGAGGATTCCCGTTATGCCTTTTTATTCCATGGCAGCGAACAGGAGGATAAAGTGGAGGCGGTCAGGCAGTATCTGGCAGGTCAGGCAGATTTACTGAAGAAATATTCTTTTGCGGAAGCGCCGCTTCGGTGGCAGGAAGACGGAAAAAGCTACATAGCAGGATTTGTGCCGTGCGAGAAAGAAGCCGTCGTTTCCCTTCCGGAAAAAGGAAGTGTGTTTATTCTGGGGAGCGAAGGGGGATTTCTGGTTGCGGCAGAATGTTAGGATAGGTAAAATAGACGATTTCAAGTGGCTTGCTGCATTTTTGGTGGCGGCAATCCATACGTCTCCTTTGGAAAGTGTGAATGCCACAGCGGACTTTATCCTGACGAGGGTGCTTGCAAGGGTGGCAGTACCATTCTTTATGATGGTGACGGGGTTTTTTGTACTGTACGGCGCGGTGGAAGAGGGCAGTTTTGGGCGAATCGGACATAGTCTGAAAAAGCTGGGGCTATTGTATTTGGCGGTGACGCTGCTTTATCTGCCGGTGCAGGTATACCGGCTGGCTGGCGGGGAATGGGAGCTCTCAGCGGGAGCACTTGGCAGGGCGGTTTTCTTCGACGGAACCTATTACCATTTGTGGTATCTGCCGGCGGTTATGATAGGGCTTCCGATTTGTTTTCTATTGCTGCGCATAATGGGGAGTTATGCCTATGCGGCGGCTGCGGTTTTGTATGTGATAGGTTTGTTTGGCGACAGTTATCATGGCTTTATCGCAAAGATACCGATGCTTGGCAAAATATATGATGGTATCTTTCATATCTCTTCCCAGACGAGAAACGGGTTGTTTTTTGCGCCGCTCTTTCTGCTTCTGGGGTATCGGGCGGCTGTTTTAAGAAAGGAAAGCAGCGTAAAGAAGAGCAGACGTATTTTTTACCTGAGCCTGTGTCTTATGTGTGCCGAAGGCCTGTGGCTGCATTTGGGAACAGAACAGGAGCACAACAGTATGTACCTGCTTTTGCCGGTATGTATGACGGCTCTTTTTGATGTGCTTTTGACAGGTGCTGCTGTCTGGGATGTGAGAAGGGGGACCTTTTACAAAAAGGGTCCCATGCTTTTTTACTTTCTGCATCCGATGATGATTCTGATAGTCAGGGCATTTGCAAAATTAACAAAATTAAACTTTATTCTGGAAGTGAGCCCCGTTTATTATCTGGCGGTGGCGGCGGGCAGTCTGTGCGCCGCGTATATTTGCCTGAAGGCAGGACAATATGTGCTTGGTATCCGGAAAGGGAGGAAGAATAAGTGAAACTGGAAGAAAGACCGGGAAGGGCATGGCTGGAAATTTCACTGGAAAATTTAAGATGGAACTACAAAAAGCTGTGCGGGCTGATGCCGGCGGGCTGTAAGTGCATGGCGGTGGTGAAGGCGGATGCCTACGGACATGGCGCCGTGCAGACGGCACAGGTGTTAGCGGAAGAAGGCTGCGATACTTTTGCGGTTGCATCGCTGGAGGAAGGCATGGAGCTGCGGGGTGCGGGCGTACAGGGGAAAATTCTGGTGCTCGGGTACACCATGCCGCGGGATGCTTTTCTGCTGGAGCGTTATCAGCTTATGCAGACAGTGGTGGACGAAGCCCACGGAGCGGCGCTTGCAAGGACAGGACATAAAATTACCTGTCATCTGGCGGTGGATACCGGTATGAACCGGCTTGGCATTTCTTACCGTGACCGTGCCGCCATTGAGAGGGTGCTTGGCATGGAGGGAATCCGTGTGGAAGGTATCTATTCTCACTTAAGTGTGGCGGACAGTCCCCTTCCTGCGGACAAAAACTTTACGGAAAAACAGATTGCCGATTTTCTGGCGCTGAAGTCGTATCTGGAGGAAAGGGGCTGGCAGAAGCTTGTCTGTCATATGCAGAGCAGTTACGGGCTTTTATATTACCCGATGGAAGGGATGCAGTATGTAAGGCCCGGGATTGCCCTTTACGGCTGTGCCAGCAATACGCCGGAGGAGAAATTCTGCGTGGATTTAAAGCCTGCGCTTCAGCTCAAGTGCAGGATCGGCTGTATCAGGACTGTGGAGCAGGGTGACTTTGTCTCCTATGGCAGGACGTGGGAGGCGAAGGAGAGAAGGCGGGTTGCCGTGATGGCAATCGGTTATGCGGACGGACTGCCCCGCAGCCTTTCCGGACAGGGGCAGGCGTTGGTTCTGGGAAAAAGAGTTCCCATGGTGGGGCGTATCTGCATGGATCAGACTATGCTCGATATTACGGATGTGCGGGAAGCCGTGGAAGGAGATATTGTCACTTTGATAGGAAGGGACGGCACGGAGGAAATCAAAGCAGTAGAGTTGGCACAGAATGCAGGAACGATTACCAATGAGCTTTTAAGCAGACTGGGAGGCAGGCTGACAAAGACATTTTGGTAATCGCAGGGAGATTGGGGTTGGCAGGTTACAGTAACAGGGAGCTTGGAACAAAAAAGGAAGAGCTGGCGGTTTCTTATCTGGAAAAGCAAGGCTTTATTGTCACGGAAAGAAATTTCAGAAGCCGTCAGGGAGAAATCGACATTATCGGGCGCGACGGGGAATATCTGGTGTTTTTAGAGGTGAAATACAGGAGAACCCTGTCTTTTGACGGCGCGCTGGCGGCGGTGGGAAGCACGAAAAAGCAACGTATCTGCCGGACGGCAGATTACTATCGGTATATAAAGCGTATTCCGCAGCAGACGCCCGTAAGGTATGATGTGCTCGGCATACAGGGTGAGGAAATTAGCTGGGTGAAGAATGCATTTTTTCACAGGTGAAACGGAGGCTTAAGGGCAGAATGGGAGACACCATGGAATTTATCAGAAAAAAAGCCGGCGGACCGGATTTTGAACGTACACAAGGACTTGTGGCAGAATGGAAGGGTCAGGCATTGTACCTGACTTTTCCTTCCTTTACGAGAACGCAGGCGGTGGCGCATCTTTTTTCTACAAGGCTGGGAGGCGTGAGCGAGGGCATTTTTTCCAGTATGAACTTAAGTTATACCAGAGGGGATAAAAAAGAAGCGGTAGACGAAAATTTTAGGCGCATTGCGGATATCTTAGGCAGCAGTCCGGAGAGGTTCGTCTGCTCGGACCAGACCCATACTACCAATATCAGAAAGGTGACGGAGGCGGACTGCGGCAAAGGCGTGGTGATTCCTAAGGATTATCAGGACGTGGACGGATTGGTGACGGACAGGGCGGGGATTGTGCTTGCAACCTTCTTTGCGGACTGTGTGCCGCTTTATTTTCTGGACGTAAGGAGGCGTGTCATCGGACTGGCACATTCGGGCTGGCGCGGTACGGCAGGGCGCATTGGAAAAAAGATGATAGATATTATGACAGCGGATTATGGCTGCAAAAAAGAAGATATCATTGCGGCAATAGGTCCTTCCATTTGTGCGGACTGCTATGAGGTATCGGAGGATGTGGCAGCGCAGTTTGAAGCAGAATTCGGAAATACGGTGCTGTGTGCAGGGAAGCAGTCTGGAAAATACCAGCTTGATTTGTGGAAGGCGAATGAAGCAGTGCTTTTGCAGGCAGGACTGACGCCTGCACAGATAGAAGTGACGGATATTTGTACCTGCTGTAACCCTTCCCTTTTATTTTCCCACAGGGCGAGCAAAGGAAAAAGAGGCAATCTGGGTGCATTTTTAATGTTAAAGTGATAGAAAATAAAACGAGGTGTAAAGGAAATGTCAAATATACTGGTTTGTGATGACGATAAAGAAATCGTGGACGCGATAGAAATATATTTAAAAAACGAGGGTTACCGGATTTTCAAGGCTTATGACGGCGAGGAGGCGATTCGGATTCTGCACAAGGAGGATATCCAGCTTTTGATTATGGATATTATGATGCCGAAGCTGGATGGGATTCATGCCACGCTGAAAATCAGGGAATACAGCAGTATTCCCATTATTATACTGTCGGCAAAATCGGAGGATATGGACAAGATACTCGGACTTAACGTGGGAGCTGATGACTATGTGACGAAGCCTTTTAACCCGTTGGAGCTGATAGCAAGGGTGAAATCCAACCTGCGCCGTTATACCAAGTTAGGAAGCCTGAATACGGACGACAACGCCGTGTTCCGAATCGGAGGGCTTTCCATAAACGACGACACCAAGGAAGTGTCCGTAGACGGGGAGCCGGTAAAGCTGACGCCTATCGAGTACAGTATACTGCTTCTTTTGGCGAAAAATCCGGGAAGGGTGTTTTCTATCAATCAGATATATGAGAATATATGGAACGAGGAAGCAATCGGGGCGGACAATACGGTGGCGGTTCACATTAGACATATTCGGGAAAAAATAGAAATCAACCCCAAAGATCCAAGATACTTAAAGGTGGTATGGGGGGTCGGTTACAAGATAGACAAGCAGTAAAGGCACGCTTGCCGTTGATTCTGCCGAAAGCAGCGCAGAAATGAAGAAAAGGTTGAAAGAAAAGCGCTATCAACTATTGAATTTGACTCCGCCAAAGCGGACATGGGGTATAAGTATGAAAAAATGCAAGGGATTAAGAAGAGGAAGCGCCATATTGTTTCACGGTCTGCAGCAGGCGGCGGCATGGATTGCCGTGGCTGCCGTTGCCATGCTTGCTGTATATTCCGTGGTGTGCGTGGAAGCGGAAGGGTATCCTTACAACAGAAAAACCTTTCAGCTCGATTTGTTTGCAGGAGAGAAATCTTTTGAGGAGACTACGGCGTTTGATGAAATGCTGATGAGCGCCCTGCAGGAAATTATCCGATACAATGTGGCGAAGAGTCAGATGGAGACGGACGGGGTATATGACGGCAGGAAGGAAATTGACGTTGAAGCGTTTGTGAACCGCAAGACAGACTTGGCGAGAGGAATGGATACCACGGAAGAACAGTGGAAGCTTGTGCAGGCAGACGGAATAGAGGTAGCGGTAAGTGTTGGTAATGAGTTTGAGGAAAAGGCGGTAAAGTATTATCTGGAAGATTTGCTGAAATGGCAGAAGTATGGAATTCATTATGAAAATGTAGTCATGACGGCAAGAGAGTTTGTGACATATTTTAGTCCGGCATATCCCGATATGTTTGACGGCGTATGGACGGAGGAGCAGGAAAAGCTGCTGCAGTCATATCTGGGAAATGCGAGCTATTCATACACAACCGGCTACAGCCCCAAAGCGGTGGATTACCTGTATGTGATATTTGGGGTGGATACGGAGGACAAGAGCAAAGAGACTACGGATGCGCTGATAGCGGAGTATGAGGTAAATGCGGCAGACTGGAAATGGGAAGAAACGGAAAACAATGTATTGTCAACCTTTGTCTATATTCATGATACGGACATCAAGACAAATCAGGCGCTGCTAGATATTATGAGTGCCGCCAATCCGGTAACCTCCCTCTATGTGGACAGGACCACAGGAAATCTTATGGTGAATTTATTTCTTCTGCAGGAGCGGTATCAGACGGTAGATGGAGAAAACCTGCGCTCCGTTCTGGGAAGCTGGGAGGAGTACCAGAAGCATGTTGTCTATATCGAGCAGACTTCGGCAGATTTGGCGTACAACTATAAAGAATATCTGAATTTTGAGGATAAATACGGGGAGGGCGCGACCAACATAGCCTATACCTTTGACATGGTGATGATGGGAGAGCCGGTCAGGGTGAGTAATCTGCCCCAGTCGGTAACGGGAAATCTGGATGCTTATTACAAATCGAAATATGGTAAGTATATGATTTACCGTCCCAAGACCATGACCTTTGAATCCAATACCGGTATTGTGAAGGAAGAGGATTTGTTTCAAGCATTTTCCAAGTATGAATATGCATACCCTGAGACGGCTGAAATCCGCATCGCAGTGAATACTGATTATCCTGCGTGGGACCAGTTTGCGCAAGCATCCGCTGCATATGAAACGTTGCATCCCTATGCGCCTTTTCTTGTGGCAGCGGCAGGACTGGCAATTCTTGCATGGTTTGTGTTATGGTTGTTTTTGAATGTTATGACAGGCTGGCGCAGGGAAAAGGGCGAGGAGGAAGCAAAGCTTGTCCTGTGCTGGTTTGATTTGGTGCCGACGGAAGCGGCTGCCGCATTAGGAGGGCTTACCGCCTTTGGCTGCATCTGGTTTTTAAAATTGTTTTACAGCAGTTTTTCAGGCAGGGCGCTTGCCTATGTCTGCCATCATCGCATACAGGCAGTCCTTGTTGCAGGGGCGGCGGGCTGTCTTGTCAGTTTTTTGTTCTGCCTGTTCTGGTACAGCCTGATACGCAGGATATGGGCGCATACCCTGATAAAATCCAGCCTTATCAAATGGTTGTGGGACAATGTGCTGTTAAAGCTGTGCCTGCTTATAAAGAAGCTGTTATGGAAAGTGTATGATAACAGCAATGCGCTGCTTCGCTGTATTCTGCTGTATGGCAGCACTATGTTTGTGAATGCTTTTATGGGAGCGTTCATCTGCTTTTTCTGGCAGCGATCCAGCAGCATAGTAACGGTGCTTTTGCTGCCGGGCATTTTGCTGGTGTTTGACGGTGTCGTACTTTATCTGTGGCTTTCCAGTCATTTAAAGCGGAAGCAGATTATAGACGGTATTGCGCGGATACGGGACGGGGAAGTGGCTTGGCAGGTGCCCGTGCAAAAGATGCATGGCGAAAATTTGAAGCTGGCAGAAGCAGTCAACAGCATTGGAGAGGGAATCAAGACTGCCGTTGAAACTTCCATGAAGGACGAGCGGCTGAAGGCGGATTTGATTACCAATGTATCACACGATATTAAGACGCCGCTGACAAGCATTGTGAATTATGTAGATTTGCTGAAACGGGAAAAGATTGAGAGCCAGCCGGTAAAGGGGTATATAGAGGTGCTGGAAGCCAAGTCGCAGCGGCTGAAACAGCTTACGGACGATTTGGTGGAGGCTTCCAAAATTTCCTCAGGTAACATTACCCTGATTATGGAAAAAATCAATTTGACGGAGCTGCTGCAGCAGTCACTGGGAGAATTTTCGGAAAAATTTGAGGAGAAAAATCTGCAGATTGTGGAGGATTGTCAGGGCGATGCCTTCTACATAGAGGCAGACAGCCGCAGAATCTGGCGTGTGATAGAAAATCTGTTTCAAAATATTTGTAAATATGCGCTGGAAGGAACCAGAGTCTATCTCGATATCGGGCAGGCACCGGAGAAAGAAGAGGTAGTGCTTTCCCTGAAAAATATTTCCGCACAACGCCTGAATATTCGGGCGGAGGAGTTGACGGAGCGCTTTATTCGCGGAGACGTGTCCCGCAGTACGGAAGGAAGCGGACTGGGGCTCTCCATTGCCAAGAATCTGACAGAGCTGCAGAACGGGACATTTGAAATTTATCTGGACGGGGATCTGTTTAAGGTGACGCTGACATTTCCGCTATATATACAATAGAATCCACCCATCAAAAACCGCCGCTACAGGCCCTGCCTGTATACGGCGGTTTTAATTTGGAAAAAATTTGTTTTCTGTAAGTGTTTTTTTATTTTGCTTCGTATTATATATGACCGGTCAATAAATGAACTGTTAGAGAAAGGAGGACCTGCATTGAATGATAAAAAAGTAATTTCGGCAATCATCAGGCAGGATGAGCAGATATTCGCTTTTGTCATAGAGAAATATTCCAGACTTCTCTGGAAGATTGCAGCTTCTATTCTTATAAATGCAGCTTCCGTGCAGGACGTGGAAGAATGTGTGGCGGATGTGTTTATTTATCTGTGGCAGCATCCTGAAAAATATGACCCTGACAGGGCGAAATTATCTTCATATCTTTCCGTGGTGGCGAGGTCAAAGGCGGTTGACAGATATCGTCTGATTCTCAGAAAAAGAGAAATACCCATGGAGAAAGTTCTGGTGAAAAGCCTGCAATATGCAGAAGTAAAAGCGGCAGATGCAAAAAAGGAAAAGCTGCGGTCCTGCGTGGAAGAATTGGAGGAGACGGAAAAAGAGCTGATTATAAGGCGGTATTACTATGAGCAGAAGCCGTCGGAGATTGCACTTGCGCTGGATATGCCAAAAAAGCAGGTAGAAAATAAATTATATTATGTGAGGCAGAAGTTGAAAAAAATGATGGAAAAGCAAAAAGGAGCTGAAGCTGATGGAAAAATATAACAGGAAGAATTTAAAAAATATACAAAGAATTGTGCAAAAGAAGACGGGAGCCTCTATTGACGCAGGTCAGAGTACAGGAGGAGCCAAAAGCGGGCAAATGCTGCTTTTGGTGTGCAGCCTGCTGTGTTTTATGACCTTATGTGCATTTGCCTACGCAAAGTTTTCGGATTTAAACGGCGACGAAGCGGGATTTGCAGCCGTTTATCAGGGGGAGGGCAGGTTTGAAATTGTGATTGTCAACGATTCGGACAAAGAATTGAAGCTGCAGAATAAAGTAAGAGTTATGCAGTGGTCGACGGGGGCGGAAGTAGAAGGGGACAATGAAAAAATTAAAATGGAAATTTCGGCAATAGCGCCCCATTCGCAGGGAATTGTTGTGATTGATATATCAGAAGGGTACGATATTGACGCGATGGAGGAAAAACTGCCGGAGGGAGACAACTATTATTTTGTGTTGACTAATCACAATTTTGCCTTTGGACAGGACTGGCTCTGTTTTTTTGATTTTGAAGTAGAGCGTACGGAGGAGGTAGCAAGTCATATGCTTGCGGCAATGGAAGAGCGTGAGGAGAGAAAGGAATTGTCCGAGAGCCGGCAGTATGAAACCGGCAGCCTGATTTATCAGGACTGGCTGTGGCCTACAGTCAGCCATAATGTGTCCGGATTTTATGGCAGACGGGAAAACGGAACGGATTCGGACCATATTAACATTGCAGGAACAATGGGAGATGAAGTCTATGCAGTTGCAGACGGTGTGGTGACAGAGACGGCATTTGAAAGTACCTACGGAAATGTGATTGTAGTGGATTTGGGGAACGGTATCACAATCCAGTATGGGCATTTGCAGGAGATACAGGTTTCCGAAGGAGAAGAAATAAAACAGGGGCAGGTCATAGCCACACTCGGCAGGAGCGGCATGGCAACAGGCGCCAATCTGTTGTTTGCTGTAACTGCAGATGGGGAAAAGGTCAATCCATTGACGACGGAGTAAAGCGCATATCGGTATCAAACCCAGAGCCCATAGCTCCAGCGGCATGTCTGCGTGGAGCGATGGGCTCTTTCTGTCTCTTATGCAGAGGATTCGCCAGTAAAAAGTAAAAAAATTTTTCTTTCCTACTTGACATTGAACCTTATTGGTGATATGGTTAATTACATAAGTAATGAACCAAAAGACTTCTGATATCAAAAGGATAAAAGTACAATAAAAAAGCGAAATAGAAGAGTGGTGTGAAATAGGAGAAAAGGAGGAGAATTGGTGAATGAAATTTTAACGCAGGAAAAATCTATATATCTGCAAATCAGCGAAATGCTGGAAAACGATATATTACGGGATATTCTGCTGGAGGAAGAAAGAGTGCCCAGCACCAATGAACTGGCAAAGCTCTACGCAATCAATCCTGCTACGGCGGCGAAGGGCATCAACATATTGGTGGAGCAGGAGATTTTATACAAGAAGAGAGGGATTGGTATGTTTGTAAAGGCAGGAGCAAAAAGCAAGATTAGAAAGAGACGGCAGAGCAAATTTTTTGACAATTATGTTAGAAAGCTGCTGGAGGAAGCAAAGAGCATCGGCATTACCAAGGAAGAATTGGTAGTTATGATAGAAGAGAGCAAATAGGAGACGGATACACCGGACGTAAGTTATAAGCTTTGTCATTATCGAAAATCGTAAAACAAAGAAAGGAATGAAAAATAAGATGACAGATGAAAAACTGGTATGCAGCAACATTACAAAGACATATGGGAAAAAGGACGTGCTGGTGAATGTAAGTCTGGAGCTGGAAAAGGGCAAGATTTACGGGCTGATAGGAAGAAACGGCGCAGGCAAGACAACGCTGCTCTCTATTCTTTCCGCACAGAATCCGGCAAGCGCAGGAACGGTTATGCTGGGAGAGGAGCCGGTATGGGAGAACCGAAAGGCGCTCGACCACATTTGTTTTTCAAGGGAAATCAACGCGCTTGGGGCAAACGGGCAGGGCAATGGATACAAGGTAAAGGATTATTTGCGCGCTGCTTCCATCTATCTGCCAAATTGGGATAAGGAGATGGCGGACAGGCTGATAAAAGAATTTGACTTGGATGTAAAAAAGAAAGTGATTAAGCTGTCAAAAGGCATGTTGTCCATGCTTACCATCGTGATTGCGCTGGCGAGCAAAGCGGATTTCACTTTTTTGGATGAGCCCGTGGCAGGGCTTGACGTGGTGATGCGGGAATATTTCTACCGGACTCTTTTAGAGGAATTTACGGAGAGCGGACGTACCTTTGTGATTTCCACGCATATTATTGAGGAAGCCTCCGACGTGCTGGAAGAGGTGATTATGCTGGATAAAGGGCAGATTATTTTAAAAGAAAATACGCAGGCGCTTTTAGAAAGAGCCGTACATGTAAGCGGAAAAGAGGATGTGGTAGATGCCGCGACAAAAGGACTTCACTGTATGCATGAGGAAAGAGTCGGAAGGAGCAAGGGCGTAACCATACTGCTTCGCGAGGGAGAGCATATAGAAGGGAATGCTGAGCTGTCGGTACAGCCGGTAAATCTGCAGCAGGTGTTTGTAGCATTACAGTCAGAAGAGAGGCAGGCAGGATAAAAGTAGGACGGCGCAGATAGAAGGAAACCTGAAAATGAAAGGTTTAAGCGCAGCGCAGAAATGGAGAAAAAGATGGATGGATTAATAAGAAATCTGCGGTATTGGAGCAGGACGATAGGACAGATGGTGCTGATGATTGTCGCTATGGTGTTTGGCATCAGCATTGTGACGGAATTAGAGGAAATTGGCAATATTCCCCTTGCATTTTGTGTGACAATGTCCCGATACGGGGCAATGTATATGATTATTATCATGGGAATATTGGGATTGACGGTGATAAACACTTATATGCCGTTTACTCTGTCCATGGGAAGCACCAGAAGGGACAGCTTTATCGGTATGGAAATTATGCTGCATCTGGCAGGGCTCTTTACGATTGGCATCATAATAGGCGCAGGTATTTTTGCCGGCAGACAGGTAAACGTTATGTTGTTTGTCAGCAGCATATTGCTCTTGACAGCTTCCGTGGCCTTGTGCAACCTTGTAGGCTGGGTATATCTGCGATTTGGAAAGACGGTTGGGCTGACGCTGTACATTTTGCTGGTAATTGTCGGAACGCTTGGCATAGGTATGCTGGCGGCAGTGAATGAAGAGGGAGGGCCGGAGAAATTAGGCATGCCGCATTTGCCGGCGGCAGGCTGGGGAATGCTTGCTGTGGCTGCAGCGATTGCGGCAGATACCATTTTGATTCTGCTGTATAAAAAAGAAGTAAAGAAACTGGAAGTCAGGGTTTGAGGCAGGAAAGATTAAAAATCGGAAATGAGGATAAACATGGGTAAACAGATAAAAAATATAAAAGATACGTGGTGTTGTCTGCGTGAAGAACTATTTGTACCGATTGTAAGCATTGCCTTTGGAATGTTGGGAAGCCTGCTGATGCTCTTTATTGAAAAGGTGGGCATGGCGAATGAGGAAAAACCGGAGTGGTTTCTGCTGGGGACAGTGATGGCGCTTGTCGGCTGTGTGATGCTGGGAATCATCACGGGTATGATAAGCTATGGACAGAGTTTTAATATGATGGTTACCATGGGAAGGACCAGAAAAGAGTTCTATATTGCCAATTTTGTGTCGTCCATCATCAATCATCTGCTTGGCATGGCAGCGATTCTTGTATTTGCCGTATTAGAGAGAGGCTTTGGCGGGCTGGTTTACAGGGAAGCGGAGTATAAAGCGATAGAAGGCTTTCTGTTTGACTGGCGCGTGATAATCGCGTATGTTTTGGGAATGGCTGTGCTGCGCACGATTCTTGGCGCTTTGTTTTTAAAGTTTGGCAATAAGCTTATGTGGGTGTTCTGGGGTATTTGGATGCTGGTGGGGGTGATGATAAAAGGCATATCGAAAGCCATGGAAAACAAAAATGCGGTTATGCTGTGGCTGTTAGAAGCGGGAAAGGGTTTTTTAAATCTGGCAAAGGTACTGCAAGTGCTTATCATGCTGGCAGTGAGCGCCGTCTTTGTTCTTTTCGCCTGGCTGATTACCAGAAAAAGAGCGGTGACGGTATAAAGAGCACGAGAATGAAGAACAGCGCCTTTGTATAGGCGCCTACACGTGAAGCAGGAAAAATGCGCCGTCATAAGGGAATTCCCTATGGCGGCGCGTTGATATACATAACAATAAGACCTGCAAAGCGTGAATTCTATTGGTTATGAGTCCAGATTGGTTACTGCGGTGGAGAGCATCAGCTTGATACGGTTTAACTGGTTTACTTCGCTGGCGCCCGGGTCGTAATCGACGGCAACAATATTAGAAGCCGGATACTGTCTGCGCAGCTCCTTGATAACGCCTTTGCCGACCACATGGTTTGGCAGGCAGCCAAAGGGCTGGCAGCATACGATATTGGGCACGCCGCTGTGAATCAGCTCCACCATCTCGCCGGTTAAGAACCATCCCTCGCCGGTCTGGTTGCCGATGGATACAATGGGTTCGGCATATTTTACCAAATCCCGTATATGGGCGGGCGGTGTAAAATGCCGGCTCTTTTTGAATTCTTTTGCGGCCGCGCCGCGCAGTTTTTCAATTGCCCATATGCCAAGGGAGGAGATGCGTGCCGCTTTTTTGCTCATGCCAAGCTCCTCTGCTTTATATATCTGGTTGTAGAAGCAGTAGAGCATAAAGTCAATCAGGTCCGGCATAACTGCCTCCGCGCCTTCTGCTTCCAGAAGCTCTACAAGGTGGTTGTTGCCGGCAGGCGAGAATTTTACCAGAATCTCACCGACAATTCCCACCCGGGGTTTTTTCATATCCTCGTGTATGGGAACGGCGTCAAAATCTCTGATAATTTGTCGGCAGATACGGTTAAAGCGGAAGAAATTCATGTGTTTGCCGGAGACGAAATCCTGCGTGACTTTCAGCCATTTTTTATGCACGGCATCGACGCTGCCGGCTTCCTTTTCATAGGGACGCATCCGATAGACGCAGCGCATAAAGATATCGCCGAAGACGGCGCCGTAAGCGGCGCGCATCAGCAGATTGGCATTCAGGTGGAAGC
The DNA here is from genome assembly GCA_013316825.1 of Lachnospiraceae bacterium. Taxonomy (GTDB): domain Bacteria; phylum Bacillota; class Clostridia; order Lachnospirales; family Lachnospiraceae; genus Acetatifactor. Next base: position 25,733 of record WSLY01000001.1, read on the forward strand.
CCGGATTGCTCTCGATACCAGCCAGATTTAGGGAAATAACGGGTATCTGTGCCATGTCGGCCTTTTCCAGCGCACGGCGGATAAAGCCGATGTAGTTGGTGGCACGGCAGCCGCCTCCCGTCTGCGACATAATGATAGCAGTGCGGTTTAAATCGTATTTGCCGGATAATAATGCCTCCATAATCTGCCCCACCACCAAAAGGGAGGGATAGCAGGCGTCGTTGTTGACATATTTCAGTCCCATGTCCACAGAGTGTTTGTTGTCGTTGTTTAAGACGACAAAGTTGTAGCCGCAGGCGTTGAAGGCGGGCTCCAATATCTCAAAGTGTATGGGAGACATCTGCGGGCAGAGTATGGTGTAATTTTTGCGCATTTCCTCCGTAAAGGATACTTTTTTGATGGCGGAGGAATGAAGCGTCCGCTGCTTTGCCTGTTTTTCCCTGACGCGCAGGGCGGAAAGGAGGGAGCGGATACGGATACGCGCCGCACCTAAGTTGTTTACTTCGTCAATTTTTAGGCAGGTATATATTTTGTCGGAGCCGGAGAGGATATCGTTAACCTGGTCGGTCGTGACGGCGTCCAGTCCGCAGCCGAAAGAATTAAGCTGTATCAAATCCAAATCTTCCGTTGTCTTGACATAGCTTGCCGCCGCATAGAGGCGGGAGTGGTACATCCACTGGTCGGAAACAATCAGCGGGCGTTCGGGACAGCCCAGATGGGAAACGGAATCCTCTGTCAGGACAGCAATGCCATAGGAAGTAATCAATTCGGGAATGCCGTGGTTGATTTCCTGATCGATGTGGTAAGGGCGTCCGGCAAGCACAATGCCGCGCTTTTTGTTTTCATGCATCCAGCGAAGGGTTTCTTCTCCCTTTTTCTTGATGTCTTCCCTTGCGGCGGACTGTTCCGCCCATGCTGCCAAAACCGCTTCCTTTATCTCTGCGGCGGGCAGTTCTTTGAATTCCTTGATAAGAGCCGCGGCAATCGTGTCGGGGGACTTAAAGGACATAAAGGGATTGCGGAAGATGACCTCGCCCCGTCCGATTTCCTCCACATTGTTCTTAATATTTTCCGAGTAGGAGGTGACGATGGGACAGTTGTAGTGGTTATTGGCGCCCTCCACTTCGTCGCGCTCATAAAACAGGGCGGGGTAGAAGATAAAGGGAATGTTCTGCTTAATCAGCCATGTGACATGCCCGTGCGCCAGTTTCGCGGGGTAGCATTCCGACTCGCTGGGAATGGATTCGATGCCAAGCTCGTAAATTTTTCGGTTGGAGGCAGGGGAAAGTACCACCTGATAGCCCAGCTTGGTAAAGAAGGTGAACCAGAAGGGGTAATTTTCATACATATTGAGCACTCTTGGAATGCCCACCTGCCCGCGCACTGCCTTATCCGGAGAGAGCGGCTCATAGGAGAAGAGACGTTTTAGCTTATAGTCGAAAAGATTCGGCACATCGCTGGCAGTCTTATCCTTGCCAAGTCCACGCTCGCAGCGGTTGCCGGAAATATACTGTCTGCCGCCGGAAAACTTGTTGATGGTGAGGCGGCAGTTGTTGGTACAGCCGCGGCACTTTGCCATGCTGGTTTCAAACTGCAGCTCACAGATTTTTTGGAAGGAGAGCATGGTAGTCTCGTATCCTTCTTCGCAGCGCTCCCTTGCAATCAGCGCGGCGCCGAATGCGCCCATGATGCCGGCGATATCAGGGCGGATTGCCTCGCAGCCCGCAATTTTTTCAAAGCTGCGCAGTACGGCGTCGTTGTAGAAGGTGCCGCCCTGTACGACAATATTTCGTCCAAGGGAAGAAGCGTCGGAAACCTTGATAACTTTAAACAGGGCGTTTTTGATGACGGAATAGGCAAGGCCTGCGGAGATATCCGCCACGGAAGCGCCTTCCTTCTGCGCCTGCTTTACTTTGGAATTCATAAAAACCGTGCAGCGGGTTCCCAAATCAATGGGGTGCGCGGCAAAAAGCGCAGCGTCGGCAAAATCCTGCACGGAATAGTTTAAGGATTTTGCAAAGGTCTCGATAAAGGAGCCGCAGCCTGAGGAGCACGCTTCGTTGAGCTGCACGCTGTCGACGGTATTGTTTTTGATTTTGATGCACTTCATGTCCTGTCCGCCGATGTCTAAGATACAGTCCACAGCGGGGTTAAAGAAAGCGGCGGCATAGTAGTGGGCGACGGTCTCTACTTCCCCGTCGTCTAATAGAAAGGCTGCCTTCATCAGTGCTTCCCCATAGCCGGTGGAGCAGGCGCGCACAATTTTTACACCCTCGGGAAGGAGGGAATAAATTTCCTTTAAGGAGCGGATAGCCGTATTGAGGGGGCTTCCGTCATTGCTGCTGTAAAAGGAATAGAGCAGTCTGCCGTCCTCTGAAACCAGCGCAATCTTGGTGGTGGTGGAGCCGGCGTCGATGCCAAGGTAAGCGGCGCCCTTGTAAGAGGCAAGCTCCGCGGTCCGTACATGATGCCTGCTGTGGCGCTCCTGAAACGCTCTGTAAGCCGCTTCATCCGCAAAGAGGGGCTCCATGCGCTCCACTTCAAATTCCATCTTGATTTCGGAGGAAAGTTTGCCCACCATTTCTTCCATGGTGTAAGAAATTTCCTTTTTTGCGTGTAAAGCGGAGCCGATTGCCGCAAAAAGGTGCGAGTTATCCGTATCTATAATATGAGCCTCATCCAATTTCAGGGTGCGGATAAAGGCAGCTTTTAATTCGGAGAGAAAGTGCAGGGGCCCGCCGAGGAAAGCAACATGTCCTCTGATGGGCTTGCCGCAGGCAAGACCGCTGATGGTTTGGTTGACTACCGCCTGAAAAATGGAGGCGGACAAATCCTCTTTGGTAGCGCCCTCATTGATAAGGGGCTGGATATCCGTTTTGGCAAATACGCCGCAGCGCGCGGCGATGGTGTATAGGGACTGGTAGTTTTTTGCATACTCATTGAGACCGGAAGCATCCGTCTGAATCAGGGAAGCCATCTGGTCGATGAAGGAGCCGGTGCCGCCGGCGCAGATACCGTTCATACGCTGTTCCACATTGCCGCCTTCAAAATAAATGATTTTGGCGTCCTCGCCGCCCAACTCTATGGCGACGTCCGTCCGGGGGGCAAGCTCCTTTAGGGAAGTGGCAACGGCAATGACTTCCTGCGTAAAGGGAACGCCTAAATGATTGGCGAGGGTCAGGCCGCCGGATCCGGTAATCATAGGATGCACCGTAATGTTGCCGAGCTTTTTATATGCTTTTTGCAAAAGGGAGGAAAGTGTCTCCCTGATATTGGCAAAATGTCTTTCGTAGTCGGAGAACAGAATGGTATGCTGTTCATCGAGAATTGCAATTTTGACTGTAGTGGAGCCGATATCAATACCAAGTGTATATGTCATATAAAATCATTCCTTTTTTCTTTGATTTCCGTGCAAATGCTTTACCGCACGGCATAAGCACGTATATTATACGACAGGAAACGACAAATTGCAACGAACAACGCGGGAATCTTTTCTGAAACAGTCAGGAAAAAATATAAAACTTTTCCAAAATTTATATGAAAAATTGCCGTAGCCGTTTACTTTGGAATTTAGGAATGTTAGAATATATGCAGTCGTTTATTTTGAAATGACCCACGTGGGAGGAATGATATGAGACCAATGAGCCGGTTTGAAAAAAAATTTGGAAAATACGCAATTCCGAACTTGTCCACAGTACTGATAGCGTGCTATGCAGTCGGATATATCATACAGCTTATCAACGGTAACTTTCTGTATTATCTGACGCTGAATCCTTATGAGATACTGCACGGGCAGGTGTGGCGGCTGGTGAGCTGGGTGTTGGTACCGCCTTCCATGGGTAATATTTTCACGACCCTGATTATGCTGTATTTTTACTGGAGTATTGGAACTACCTTAGAGCGTACATGGGGAACGTACCGGTACAATGTGTACATTTTTTCAGGGATGCTCTTTACCGTGCTTGGCAGTTTTATCGCCATGGGAGCGGCTTATCTGTTTTATGGGGAAGCGTGGGGACTTTCCAGTTTGGGAAAACTGATTTTTCAGGCTGGTTCGGTGTATTTCAGCACCTATTACATTAACATGTCTATTTTCCTTGCTTTTGCAGCAACCTTCCCGGACGTGCAGGTGCTCCTCATGTTTTTGGTGCCCATCAAGGTAAAATGGCTGGGCATTGTGTATGCAGTTATCATTGGTTTTGAATTTATTGGAAGCAAGGGCAATGTATTACTGGGCGGGCTTGTTACCGTCAATTTCAGTTTCTTCCTGCGGATTGCCATATTGTCCTCCCTGCTTAACTTTATCGTCTTTTTCTTTACCTCGCGGAACCGCATTATCCGCAGTCCGAAGCAGATGAAGCGGCAGTATGAATATAAACGGGAGGTACACCGCAACACGGCGGTCACAAAGCACAAATGCGCTATCTGCGGCAGGACGGACGAGTCCAATCCGGAGCTGGAATTTAGATTTTGTTCCAAGTGCAACGGCAACTATGAATACTGTCAGGAGCATTTGTTCAGTCACAAGCACATTTTGTAGGCGGTAATCTCACAATTACCCGAATCCTGATAGATGAAGGAAGGAAAGAATATGGAAAAAGAAGCGCTGTTTGCCGCTAAACTGGCAGAACTGAAAGAGCTTGCCAAAACGCAGGATCATTTTCTTACAAAAGAACAGGTAGAGGAAGCGTTTGCCGGTTTTGAACTGACAGAAGACAAGCTTTCCATGGTACATGCCTATTTGCAGAAATATGGCATTGGCGTGGGGGCGCCGTTTGATGCAGAGGCAAATTTGTCTGTGGCGGAAAAGGACTACCTGAAGCTTTATCTGGAGGAGATTGCCGTGTTTGCAAAAGTCGATGCCGCGGAAAGAAACGCCGTTTTTCAGGCTGCGGCTTTCGGGGAAGAAGCGGCGCAGGAAAGGCTGATTACGATGCTGCTGCCACAGGTTGCGGACATGGCAAGGCTGTATGCAGGACAGGGTGTGCTTTTAGAGGATTTGATAGGAGAAGGGAATGTAGCCGCAGCAGCGGGGGTAAGAATGCTGAAGACGGCACGGGATATCGGCGGAGCGGAAGCGTTTTTGGCAAAGCAGATTATGGAGGCAATGGAAGGTCTTGTGGCGGAAAATGCCGCAAAGAACAAAAAGGAAGAACGGATTGCAGACAGGGTGAACAAGGTGGCAGATGCGGCAAGAAAGCTGGCAAAAGATTACGGGAGAAAGGTAACGATAGAAGAGCTTGCCGCGGAGGGAAAATTTTCTGTCAAGGTAATTGAAGAAGCGGTCCGTATCAGTGGCGGAAAGATAGAGGATTTGGCATGAGGGAGTGTCAGTACGCGGATTATAAGTACATTATGCAGGATGTTTCAAATATTTATCTGGGGGCAAAGTATACATACGAGGAGTTGACGGAGGACGAGGAGATTCCTTTTAAAATCAAATCGCTCGTAAACAGGTATATTAAGCCGGAGCTTGAAGACTGGGCTGTATCGCTGGAAAGCCATTTTTATTACATGGAAGAAAAAGGCTTTGCCTACCAGACCTTTTTGCAGCTAAAAACCAAGGTAAAAATCAGCGTTTTGGAACAGAAAAAAAGATTTGGAAGCAAAGGGGAGCCGGTCTATGCGAGCCGCACCCTGAAGCTTCAGGATTTTGTAAAAATACCGCCAAAAGAGAAGGAGGAAAAAGGGATTCTGATACAGGAAATTTCTTTTTCCAAGCTGGCGCTTGCGGCGACCGTATAAAAATTTGTAAAAGGGATTTGGGCCAGCGCGCTGACTGCCGCAAATCCGCCGGTTTATCTTTGAGCGAAACCAAAACAGCGCAGAAATGGAGAACAGAATGAAAGTAGAAGAACTGACAAGCTATGAATTGATAGAGAGGAGGACGATTGCAGATTTAAATTCCGAGAGTTATCTTTTGCGGCACAAAAAGACTGGCGCAAGAGTTGCCCTTTTGTCAAATGATGACGACAATAAGGTATTTTACGTAGGGTTCCGTACCACGCCTGTAAACAGCACCGGTGTGGCGCATATTCTGGAGCATTCCGTGCTGTGCGGCTCAAAGAATTTTCCGGTGAAGGACCCTTTTGTGGAGCTGGTAAAAGGTTCTTTAAATACTTTCCTGAATGCGATGACTTATCCGGACAAGACACTGTATCCGGTGGCAAGCTGCAATGATAAGGATTTTCAAAACCTGATGCATGTATATTTGGATGCGGTATTTTATCCCAATATTTACAAAGAAGAAAAGATTTTTATGCAGGAGGGCTGGCATTATGAGCTTTCCGGCAGGGAGGAGCCGCTTACCTTAAACGGCGTGGTCTACAATGAAATGAAGGGCGCCTTTTCTTCGCCGGACGAGGTGCTTACGCGGGAGCTGAGCAATTCTCTTTATCCGGATACCACCTACAGCTTTGAATCGGGCGGAGACCCGCAGGATATTCCAAAGCTTTCTTACGAAGAATTTTTAAATTTTCATAGAAGCTATTACCATCCTTCCAACAGCTATATTTACCTCTACGGAGATATGGATATGGCGGAAAAGCTGGACTATATTGACAGGGAATACCTGTCCCGCTTTGAGGAAAGGCAGGTGGATTCCCATGTGCAGAGCCAGCCGGCTTTTGCAGCGCTAAACAGGGTGGAAAAGGAATATCCCATAGGGGACGAGGAAGACGAGAAAGGGAATGCCTATTTTGCGTACAGCATGTCCGTGGGCGATACGTTAGATAAGGAGCTTTATGTGGCTTTTCAGATACTGGACTATGCGCTCTGCTCCGCGCCCGGCGCGCCTTTAAAGCAGGCGCTTACCGATGCCGGTATCGGTACGGATATTTACAGTATTTATGACAATGGCATCAAGCAGCCTTATTTCAGTATTGTTTCCAAAAATGCAGATGCAGGGCAGGAGGAGGCATTTCTTCAAGTGATTCGCAGGGTTCTGGGAGAAATCGCGGAGAAGGGCTTTGACAAAAAGGCGCTGTTAGCAGGTTTAAACTATTTTGAGTTTGAATACAGGGAAGCGGACTTTGGGCGTTATCCGAAGGGGCTGATGTACGGACTGCGTATGCTGGATAGCTGGCTTTATGATGATAATAAGCCTTTTATCCATGTGGAAGCAAATGAAACCTTTGCCGCGCTCAGGAAAAAGGTAGAAACCGGATATTTTGAAGGGCTTGTGAAGAAGTATCTGATAGAGAATCCTCACAAATCCCTTGTGGTGCTTCTGCCCAAAAAAGGGCTTACCGAGCAGCGTGAGAAGGCACTCAGAGAGCAGCTTGCGGCGTATAAGGAGCAGCTTTCCGAGGAGGAGGTACAGGATATCATTGCAAAGACAGGGGCGTTAAAAGCATATCAGGATACGCCGGATACGGAAGAAAATCTGGCGAAAATTCCCATGCTCACCGTAGGGGACATCAAAAAAGAAGCGGCAGTATTTGTCAATGAGCTGCAAACGATAAACGGGACGGACTTTTTGTTCCATGAGCTGTTTACCAATGGCATCGGCTATCTGCGCCTGATGTTTAAGTTGGATAAGGTTCCGGAAAGGCTGTTCCCGTATCTTGGCATCCTGAAAGGGACGCTGATGCTTTTAAATACGGAGCATTACGCTTATGCTGAGCTGTTTAACGAAGCCAATATCAAAACAGGCGGTATCTCGGCAGATACCAATATCTATAGCAGTATCCGCGACGAACAGAAGCATACGCTGACGATGGAGCTAAAGACAAAGGTATTATATGAAAATTTAGAGGCGGCAGCAGACTTGATGAGAGAAATCATCATGACCTCGGATTTTTCTGACAAAAAAAGGATAAAAGAAATACTGGCTGAGGGTAAGTCCAGAATGCAGGGGCAGATGACAGCCGCAGGACACAGCGTTGCCATGATGCGGGCGATCTCCGGTGTATCGAAGACAGCGGCGTACTACGAACTGCTTTCCGGTATCGCTTTCTACAGGCTGGTGGAAGGGCTGAGTGCGGATTTTGAGGCAAAAGCAGCGGACCTTTCGGCAAATTTAAAGGAGCTTGCAGAGATTATTTTCAGACCCGAAAACCTGATGGTGGACTTTACAGGCAGCAGGGAGGCGGCAGGCAGACTTCCCGCAATTATAGAAAAATTAAAGGCATCCCTTTACCAAAATGACGTAAAAGAAGGCCGGTTTACGGTCAGCCTGCACAAGGTGAAGGAGGGCTACAAGACGCCGGGACAGGTACAATATGTCTGCCGCGCCGGCAATTTCAAGCAAAAAGGACTTGCTTATGACGGTTCGCTTCGTGTGCTGAAGGTCATGATGGGGTATGATTATCTCTGGAATCAGGTTCGCGTGAAGGGCGGCGCATACGGTTGTATGTGCGGTTTTGGCAAACAGGGAGACAGTTATTTTGTATCCTACCGCGACCCGAATCTGCAGAATACCATAGAAATTTATGAAAAGGCTGCGGATTATATCGCTTCCTTTGAGGCGGATGAGCGGGTCATGACCCAGTTTATCATAGGCGCTGTTAGTGAGCTGGACACGCCGATGAATCCTGCCGCAAAGGGTGCGTTTTCGCTGGGCGGCTATATGGCGGATATGACGGATGCCGATTTGCAGAAGGAGAGGGATGAACTGCTCGGCACCACGCCGGATAAGCTGAAAGAGACTGCCGGCTATATCAGGGCGTTTATGGCGGACGACTGTCTCTGCGTTGTAGGAAACGCCGAAAAAATCAGCGAGGCAAAGGAGTTGTTTGAAAAGGTGGAAAATCTTGTCGGTTAACGGCTATGCGGGAAAGGGAGGGGGTTTATGAAGGGATTGAAAAAGGTATTTTTGGCATTGCTTTGCCTGACATTCATTTTTGCGGGCTGCGGCAGCACCTACGACTCAAAAAGCGATTATTCCAATGGCGGCAGCGGCTATTATGCGACGCCGGATGCCGCAAACGGCGCAGGCATTTACACGGAAGATTCCGACTATTTTTATGAACCGTCAGATTCTTATGAAGGTTCTTATGAAAGTTCTTTTGCAGGTTCAGGAGAGAATGCGCGTGCAGGAAGAAAGCTGATTCGCACGGTGAGCCTGCAGGTGGAGACTATGGACTTTGACGCGCTGCTTTCCTATGTACAGAGCCGGACGCAGGAGCTTGGCGGGTATGTGGAGAAATTAAATTCTGACAATGGCAGCAGCTATTACAGTACAAATTACAGCGGAAGCGGTTACCGCAATGAACGGAATGCAAGCCTGACGCTGCGCATTCCCAAAAGTAATCTGGACATGTTCCTTTCGCAGGTTGCGGAAAACGGCAATATAACAAGCAGATCGGAACAGGAAACGGACGTGACGCTTGATTATGTGGATTTGGACAGCCACAAGGCCGTGCTTTTGGCGGAGCAGGAGAGGCTGCTTTCCTTCCTTGAGCAGGCGGAGACCGTGGAAGAGATGATTATGTTAGAGTCGAGGCTGTCGGAGGTCCGTTATCAGATAGAGAGTATGGAGAGACAGCTTCGTACCTATGACAATCAGGTGGAATACAGCACGGTTTATTTAAGCATCACCGAGGTGGTGGAGCTGACGCCTGTGCCGGTGAGACAGCAGACGACATGGGAGCGGATCGGCGACGGATTCATGAGCAGCTTAAAGAACATTGGAAAAGGCTTCCGTGAGTTCTTTGTCTGGTTTGTAACGGCACTGCCCTATCTGGTGCTGCTTGCAGCCGCTATTTTGCTGATTACCGTATTTACCATATTGGGCGTGAAGCGGAGCGCGGCAAAGAGAAAGAAACGTGCGGAAGCGTACAGGCAGCGCCAGCAGGAGTATATGCGCCAGATGCAGGCGCAGGGTATGTCCCCCGTGCAGGCGGCAGCGCATATGCAGAATATGACGGCGCAGGTACGGCAGCCGACAGTACAGCAGGGACAGACAGTGCAGAATGCAGCGCCCGCGCCGATGACACAGCAGGGAGGAACGAATGAGTGAAAGCACAGCCATGAGTGAAAACACGGCTTTTAAATCAGGGTTTGCCACGCTGATTGGCAGACCCAATGTGGGAAAGTCAACGCTGATGAACTGTCTGATTGGGCAGAAAATTGCCATTACCTCTGATAAGCCCCAGACCACAAGGAATCGGATTCAGACTGTATACACATCAAGCGAGGGGCAGATTGTATTTGTGGATACGCCCGGTATCCACAAAGCAAAAAACAAACTGGGGAATTATATGGTGAACGTGGCGGAAAAAACCATGTCAGAGGTGGACGTCATTCTCTGGCTGGTGGAACCCACCCGTTTTATCGGCGCAGGCGAGCGGCATATCATAGAGCAGCTGCAAAAGACGAAGACGCCGGTGATACTGGTTGTCAATAAAATTGACACGGTGAAAAAGGAACAGCTTTTTTCCAGTATTGATGCTTACAGGCAGCAGTATGACTTTGCAGAGGTAGTGCCGGTTTGTGCTTTAAAAGCAGATAATACGGATGAACTGATAAGGTGCATTATGAAGTACATGCCTTACGGACCGGCGTTTTATGACGAGGATACCGTGACTGACCAGCCTATGCGGCAGATTGTGGCGGAGCTTATCAGGGAGAAAGCGTTAAGGCTTCTCTCCGAGGAGATTCCTCACGGCGTAGCGGTCAGCATTGAAAGCTTGAAATACCGGAAAAGGATTGCCGATATCGAGGCTACCATTATCTGCGAGAGGGAGTCTCACAAGGGCATTATTATCGGCAAGAACGGCGCCATGTTAAAGAAAATCGGCTCCCTTGCGCGCCCTGAAATTGAGGATTTGCTGGAGAAGCAGGCGAATCTGCAGCTTTGGGTCAAAGTGAAAAAGGACTGGCGTGACAGTGATTTTCTTCTAAAAAATTTTGGTTATCACGAAAAAGATACCCGTTCATAACGCATAGAAAATAAAAATTCGCGAACCCTAATACAGTAAGAAAGTACAAAGGGGGCGCAAGATGAACGATGAAAATTACTGGAAGCAGTTTGTAAAAAGCGGCAGGGTGCAGGATTATCTGGCTTATGCCAAAGAAAGCGGACAAAAGAAGGAGGCTCCCGAAAAAGAGGGCGTATCTTGTGCAGGTAAGGCTCACGCCCGTGAAGGAAAAAATGTGGGAGAATACCCTTATGCAGGATTTTATTACGGTAACGGGAATGGTGTTGAGCCAGACGCCTATCGGTGAATACGACAGGCGGATATGTATATTAACGAAAGAGAGAGGGAAGATTTCTGCCTTTGCAAAAGGAGCAAGACGGCCCGGCAGCCGTTTTATGGCGGCAACCGGCCCTTTTTCTTTTGGACAGTTCAAATTATATGAAGGAAAAAATGCATATAATGTGGCTGAAGTCAATATCAGCCAGTATTTTGAGGAACTCAGGACGGACTACATAAGCGCTTATTACGGCATGTATTTTCTTGAGGTTGCGGATTACTATACAAGAGAAAACAATGATGAAAGAGAAATGTTGAAGCTGATATACCAGTCGATGCGGGCGCTTATTTCCCCGTCGCTTCCCAATCCTTTGGTAAAATGTATTTATGAGTTGAAAGCGCTTGCGGTAAACGGGGAATACCCGGGGGTGCCAACGGACAAAAAACTGCATGAATCAACCGTTTATACACTTCAGTTTATTGAGAAAGCTTCCGTGGAAAAACTTTATACCTTTTTGGTGAAGGAAGAAGTGCTCAAAGAGCTTGCGGATGTGGCGGCGCTGTACCGGCGGCGTTTTATGGACAGGCAGTTTAAAAGTCTTGAAATATTAGAAAGTCTGTGTTGAAAAACCATTATAAGTTCGCTATAATAAAGAATGGTGTTTTTGGGAAGGAACCATTGTAAGAGGAAATGCTGCCGCGGGAATTAGCAGCGGTGTGGAAAGGAAGCGTATGCAGGGAAAGAAATTAGGAGTTGTGCTGGCAGTATGTCTTGCACTGTGTCCTTTATTATCCGGCTGTGGCGAAGAGGAGGAGACGGTGCAGGTAACAAGCCTGCAGATAGGAAAGGATGGGAGTGTCACAAGCGACATTGTAGAAGAATTCGGAAAGGAAAATTATGCGCTGGAAAGTCTGGAAGCAATGATTTTGGAAGAGGCGGAGCGTTATAATGCCGGCGGCGCAGAAGCGGTATCCCTTCGCAATATTGCAATGTCTGAGGATGAGGAAGGAAAAGTACTGGTTACCATGCAGTATGCTTCCTGCAATGATTACATGAATTTTAACGGTGTGGAGTTATTTTACGGGACGCCGGCAGAGGCGGAAGCCGCCGGTTTTAAGCTGAACGTGGAATTAATCGGCGCATCGGACGCGGGCAGCAGGATCGGGCAAGCACAGATACTTGACATGAAGAATGCCCATATCCTGATTATCAGACAGAGCGCGCAGGTGTCGCAGGTAGTGCTTCCGGAGAAGATATTGTATATGTCGGAAGGAGTGCAGCTTGCCGGCAGCAGGACGGCGACGATGCCGGGACCGGAGGAAGATGCCGACATTACATGGACGGGTGAGCTGACATACATTTTAACAAAATAAGATAAATGGAAAGGTTTGGTTAGTAAAATGGAAAAAACAATGGAAAAAATCGTTGCGCTGGCAAAGGCGAGAGGTTTTGTATACCCGGGTTCGGAGATATACGGCGGACTTGCTAACACATGGGATTACGGCAATCTTGGCGTGGAGCTGAAAAATAACGTAAAGAAGGCTTGGTGGCAGAAGTTTATCATGGAAAACCCCTACAATGTGGGTGTGGACTGTGCAATTCTGATGAACCCCCAGACGTGGGTGGCAAGCGGGCATCTGGGCGGCTTTTCCGACCCGCTGATGGATTGCAGGGAATGTCATGAGCGTTTCAGGGCGGATAAGCTGATAGAGGATTACTGTGCGGAAAGCGGTTTGACGCTTCCTAAGAGCGTGGATGCGTTCAGTCAGGAGGAGATGAAAGCTTTTATTGAGGAGCACAATATTTGCTGTCCTACCTGCGGAAAGCATAATTTCACTGATATCAGACAGTTTAACTTGATGTTTAAGACTTTTCAGGGTGTTACCGAGGATGCCAAAAATACGGTATACCTGCGCCCCGAAACAGCACAGGGCATTTTTGTTAATTTTAAAAATGTGCAGCGCACCTCGAGAAAGAAAATCCCTTTTGGCATCGGACAGATAGGCAAATCTTTCCGCAACGAGATAACGCCGGGCAATTTTACTTTCCGCACGAGAGAGTTTGAACAGATGGAGCTTGAGTTCTTCTGCGAGCCGGACACGGACCTTGAATGGTTCGAATACTGGAGAAGCTTCTGTATCAACTGGCTAAAGACGCTGGGCTTAAAGGATGAGGAGATGCGTGTCAGGGATCATGAGAAGGAGGAGCTTTCTTTCTACAGCAAGGCGACCACCGATATCGAGTTTTTATTCCCCTTCGGCTGGGGCGAGCTGTGGGGGATTGCGGACAGAACCAATTACGATTTGACGCAGCATGCCAATGTGTCAGGACAGGATATGACTTACTTTGATGATACGAAAAATGAAAAGTACATACCCTACGTCATCGAACCGTCTCTGGGGGCGGATCGTATGGTACTGGCATTTTTATGTGCCGCCTACGACGAGGAGGAGCTGGAAGGCGGAGATATGCGTACCGTGCTGCATTTCCATCCGGCGCTTGCGCCCGTCAAGATAGGTGTGCTGCCTCTTTCCAAGAAATTGAACGAAGGCGCGGAGAAGATTTACGCCCAGCTTAGCAAAAAATATAACTGTGAGTTTGATGACAGGGGTGCCATCGGCAAGAGATACCGCCGTCAGGACGAAATCGGCACGCCTTTCTGTATTACGTATGACTTTGATTCTGAGACGGACGGCTGTGTGACGGTGCGTTTCCGCGATTCCATGGAGCAGGAGCGGGTTGCAGTCTCTGAACTGGATGCATATTTTGCAGAAAAATTTACATTTTGAAATAAGTCTGCGGCATAGGGCAGCTTTACGATTGGGAGGAAAAGGTATCGATGAAACCGGCAGGTGTAAATGAATTAAGAAGAATGTACCTTGATTTTTTTGAGAGCAAGGACCATTTGAAAATGAAAAGTTTTTCGCTGGTGCCACACAACGACAACAGCTTACTGATTATCAATTCCGGCATGGCACCCCTGAAGCCTTACTTTACGGGGCAGGAAATCCCGCCGAGGCGCAGGGTGACGACCTGCCAGAAATGTGTCCGCACGGGGGATATTGAAAATGTGGGCAAGACGGCAAGGCATCTTACCTTTTTTGAGATGCTGGGCAATTTTTCCTTTGGAGACTATTTTAAGCATGAGGCGATTGCCTGGAGCTGGGAGTTTCTGACAAAGGTGGTGGGTATGGAGCCGGAGCGGCTGTATCCTTCTATTTATTGTGAGGATGACGAGGCGTACGATATCTGGACAAAAGAGATTGGTGTATCAGGAGAGCGGATTACCCGTTTTTATAGGGACGAAAGCGGCAAGTGCGACAATTTCTGGGAGCATGGGGCTGGTCCCTGCGGACCTTGCTCCGAGATTTATTATGACAGGGGAGAGAAATACGGCTGCGGCAGACCCGACTGTAAGGTAGGCTGCGACTGTGACCGTTTTATGGAGGTGTGGAACAACGTTTTCACACAGTTTAACAACGACGGGCACGGCAATTATTCGGAGCTTGCACAGAAAAATATTGATACGGGTATGGGTCTGGAGCGCCTTGCCGTGGTGGTGCAGGACGTGGATTCCGTGTTTGATATTGACACCATGAAGGCAATCCGCGACCGCATCTGTGCCATTGCCGGCGTGGAATACCAAAAAGATGCTGCGGCAGACGTGTCGATTCGTCTGATTACGGATCATATCCGTTCCACCACCTTTATGATAAGCGATGGCATTATGCCCGGCAATGAGGGAAGAGGCTATGTACTGCGTCGTCTTATCCGCCGTGCGGCAAGGCACGGAAGGCTTCTCGGCATCAGCGGGAAGTTTATGGCGAACTTAAGTGAGACGGTGATTTCAGAGTGTAAGGACGGGTATCCTGAGCTTGAGGAGAAAAAGGCGTTTATTCTAAATGTACTGACGCAGGAAGAGGAGAAGTTTGATAGGACAATCGATCAGGGACTTGCCATTTTAGCGGATATGGAAGCCGAGATGGAAAAGTCGCAGAGCAAGGTTCTTGCCGGAGAAAACGCATTTAAGCTGTATGATACCTACGGCTTTCCCTTTGACTTGACGGAAGAAATTCTGGCTGAGAAGGAGCTGTCCGTGGATAAGGACGGTTTTGAGGCATGTATGAAGGAGCAGAAGGAGAAGGCAAGAAAAGCGCGTAAGGTGACAAATTATATGGGTGCGGATGCTACCGTATATGAATCGATTTCTACGGCGCTTACTACAGAATTTGTAGGCTACGACAGGCTGGAGCATACGTCAGAAATTACGGCGATGACGACGGAAACGGAGCTTGTGGATGCCCTTGCTGACGGCGATATAGGTACGATTGTAGTGAAGGAATCGCCTTTTTATGCCACCATGGGAGGACAGAACGGGGATAAAGGTGTCATTACCATGGCAGAGAGTGAGTTTGTTGTGGAGGATACCATAAAGCTGCCGGGGAATAAGACAGGACATATAGGCAGGGTTACGAAAGGTATGTTCAAGACGGGTGATGCCGTTACGCTTAAAGTAGAAGCATCAAACCGGCTGGATACCTGCAAAAATCACAGCGCGACTCATCTTCTGCAGAAAGCGCTCAGGGAAGTGCTGGGCACACATGTGGAGCAGGCGGGTTCCTTTGTGGACGGCGAAAGACTGCGGTTTGATTTTACCCATTTTGCAGCCATGACCGGAGAAGAGATTGCCAAAACGGAGGCGATGGTGAATGAGCAGATTGCGAATGCGCTGCCCGTAAAAACGCAGGTTATGAGCATAGACGAAGCGAAGAAAACCGGAGCGATGGCGCTTTTTGGCGAAAAGTACGGAGAAAAGGTGCGCGTGGTTTCCATGGGAGAATTTTCTACGGAGCTCTGCGGCGGTACGCACGTAGCAAATACCGGTGTAATTTCCGTATTTAAGATAATATCGGAGAGCGGTGTGGCGGCGGGTGTCCGCAGAATCGAGGCGCTGACGGGAAACGGCGTGCTGTCCTATTACAAACAGCTTGAGAAAACTTTGGAAAATGCGGCAAAAACCGTGAAAGCGACTCCGGCATCACTGGTAGAGAAATGTGCACACCTGATGGCGGAATTAAAGAGTCTGCAGGGTGAAAACGAATCCTTGAAAGCAAAAGCGGCGAAGGAAGCGCTCGGCGATGTGATGAATCAGGTAAAGGAGATAGCAGGCGTAAAGCTCTTGGCTTCCGGCGTGGAAAATGTGGATATGAACGGGCTGCGTGACCTTGGCGATTCCCTGAAAGAAAAAATCGGCGAGGGTGTGGTGCTTCTTCTTTCCGCACAGGGCGGTAAGGTCAATATGGTTGCCATGGCTACGGACGGCGCAGTGGCGAAGGGCGCCCATGCGGGCAATCTGATAAAGGGGATTGCCGCGCTTGTAGGAGGAGGAGGCGGCGGCAGACCGAATATGGCGCAGGCAGGCGGCAAGAATCCCGAGGGAATTTCGGCGGCGATTGCAGAAGCAGAAAAGGTGCTGTCTGCCCAGCTTGGATAGCGGAATTGCATAGAGGACAGGCGGGCAGAAAGGGCGTCATGTCTGCCCGCAGATTCTGGTGCATAAAAATTTTAAAAAAGTAGTTGACGACAGATTATTTTATGATATAATACTAATTGTGCATGTAGGTGTACATATTAACCCGTGTCAGTCGAGATGCTTGAAGGGACTGAAGGGAGGTCAGGTGGACAATGTCAAATGTCATCGTTAAAGAAAACGAGACTTTAGATAGCGCTTTACGTCGTTTTAAAAGAAGCTGTGCGAAGGCAGGTATCCAGCAGGAAATCCGCAAAAGAGAGCATTATGAAAAGCCCAGCGTAAGACGTAAAAAGAAATCTGAAGCGGCAAGAAAACGTAAATATAACTAATCAGAAAAGTCCCGGGTAACATATCTGGGACTTCTGTTTTATCAGAACTGTTTGGCGGCTGTTTGATGGAGGAGACGACAGGATAAAAGGTACGGGCAGCATGTGCTGCTTGAGAGGAAAGGGAAGAATATGTGGGAGATGAAACTGTTAGGTACGGATTTGTACCATCTTGTAGCAGCTTTTGTGATATATAGTATGCTGGGCTGGCTGGTAGAGTCAATTTATATGTCCTTTTGCAACCATAAACTGACGAATCGTGGGTTTGCCAAAAGCCCGTTTTGTCCTATTTATGGGTTTGGCGCCGTGTTTGGCTATTTGATTTTAAGCCCGCTGAGAAAGCAGTATGTCCTTTTGTATATTGTGGGCGCGCTTTTGGCGACTACCTTTGAATTTATAGTCGGCAAGGTAATGATACGCCTTTTTGGTGAACTGTGGTGGGATTATAATGACAAGCCCTTTAATTATAAGGGCATTATCTGTCTGGAAAGCACGGTGGCATGGGGATTTTATGCAGTGGGCATCATCTGCTTTTTACATGCAAGAATTTACGGGCTGATTGATATGATTTCTCCCCGCATTGGGATTGCCGTTATATCCGTGATTCTGATTATTGTATCGATAGATTATGTAATTCAGCTCTTAAAGGCATTTAAAGTGGATTTAAGCAAGCCGAAGGAAGCGATTGTGGAGAGGTACAAAAGCTTTCGCGCCAGATAGCAGCAGAACTCTTGGAATATATGCAGCCGCATTTCCATATCTTTTAGTAAAGAGGATAGGGAAGTGCGGCTTTTGTATGCAAAAATTTTAAAAAGAACCGCGGTATTTCTGTTTGCGCTGCTTGTGTTTCTGGAAAGCGGAACCCATGCGGCGGCAGCCGATGTGCCGCTTCTTACACCCTCCGCCATTGTGATAGAAGCATCCACAGGGCAGGTTATCTTTGAAAAGAATGCGACGGAGCGCAGAAGTCCGGCAAGTATTACCAAAATTATGACGCTGCTCATTATTTTCGAGCAGTTAGAAGAAGGAAAAGTGAATCTAAAGGATGAAATCATTGTCAGCGCCTATGCCAAATCGATGGGCGGTTCACAGGTGTATCTGGAAGAGGGAGAGGTGCAGACCTTAGACACCCTGATAAAATGTATCACAGTTGCTTCCGGTAACGATGCTTCGGTGGCGGCGGCAGAGTACATAGCAGGTTCGGAAAGTGCGTTTGTGGAGATGATGAATGAAAAGGCGGGGGAGCTGGGAATGACGGATACACATTTTGAGGACTGCTGTGGCCTGACAGACTCCGACAATCATTATACGACAGCACGGGACGTTGCTCTTATGTCGAGGGAGCTTACGACCAAATACCCGGATATTTTCCGGTATTCCCAGATATGGATGGAGGATATCACCCATGTGACGGCACGGGGAAGCAGTACATTCACGCTGTCAAGCACCAACAAATTGTTAAAGCAGTACGAATGGGCAACCGGACTGAAAACGGGTTCCACGGATAAGGCCAAATATTGTATTTCTGCAACGGCAAGCAGGGACGGCATCGATTTGATTGCCGTTATTATGGGAGCACCGGACCCGCAGACACGGTTTCAGGAGGCGGCGACACTGCTAAATTACGGTTTTAACGTAAGCCACATTTATGTAGATGAAAACAAGGATGCGCTGCCAAATCTTGCCGTCGAGGGCGGCGTGGCAGAGCAGGTGCCCTTGGTTTATGCGGGAGAGTTCCGGTATCTTGACATTGAAGGCAATGATTTTGCAGGGGTGCAGAAGGAGCTGAGTCTGCCGGAAGCTGCGAAGGCGCCTGTTCAGGAAGGGCAGGCGGCAGGAGAAGCCATTTATTTTCTGAATGGACTGGTGATTGGCAGGGTGCCGGTGTTGTACGGGGAAAATGTGGAGAAAGCAGTGTACAAGGATTATCTGATGAAGGTGTTTGGACGCTTTTTGCTGTAAACGCTTCTCCCAAATATCCGCATGATGGAAGCGTCAGGGCGGCAGGCATGTTTGATGTCTGACCGCCCTGATTTGCGTGAAAACAGGAGGTGCTTATGGAAAATGCAAAAATGAGGAAAACCGCAGTTGTCACGGACAAGATTTTAAAGGTTTTACAGGGAGTTGCCGCCGCATGCGGTATTGTCTATCTTATTTTCACCGTATTGACGCTGCTCAATAAGTCAACGTGGAAAATCAGTACCGTCATGGGTCTTGTTTTGGCACGATGACGGTTATAGTTGTTGTTTACGCCATCAGGCTTATCCGCAAGCTGCTAGAGCCGATGAAAGAGGGCAGACCGTTTCATACAGGCATTTCCGCAATGATAAAAAGACTCGCCTGGGTGACTTTGATTGGCGGAGCGGTAGTCAGGGTTTGTCAGACGGCAGCGGAGATTGCCGAAATCAAAGCGTGCGAATTTACGATGCTTTTTAACGAAAATGTATTTACAGAGTATTCCTTTCATTATATGATAGATCTTAACTTTATTGTAACAGCCTGTGTTCTGCTTTTCCTGTCCTGCGTGTTCCGTTATGGAGAGGAATTGCAGCGGGAGTCGGATGAAACATTGTGAGGTACTGGATGGGAAAGATTATACTTCGACTTGACAGAGTGATGGCGGACAGAAAAATAAGCCTGAAAGAACTTTCGGAGAAGGTAGGCGTTTTAAATGTAAACCTCTCAAAAATGAAAACCGGTAAAATCAGCGCGATTCGTTTTTCAACGCTTGCGGCAATATACGATGCGCTGAACTGCCAGCCGGGGGATATTCTGGAATTTACCCATGAGGGTGCGGACATATAAGTACAAATGAAATGGTTGCGCAGGGATATTGCCGCCTGTTATAATGATAAATGCTGGAGATAGGTGCCGGCGGGACAGGAGAGAGACAGCATGTTGGAAGTCATTTGTACGGTTTTTTTTATACTTTTGGTAATTGGCGTATGGATTATCTTGTATGATACCCATCATTTTGTTGTAAAAAAGTATCGGTTTGCTTCTCCCAAAATCAAAAAGCCGACCAGAATGGTTATGCTGTCGGATTTGCACAATTACCAGTATGGGCGGGAAAACAATGAGCTTCTTTTGGCAATTGATACGGCTGCGCCCGATATGATTGTGATTGCAGGCGATATGATAACGGCTTTCAAAAAAGAAAAATTTGACCACACACTGCGTTTTTTAAAGACGCTGCGGGACAAGTATCCGCTTTACTATGCCTATGGCAACCATGAGCAGAAAATTGAACTGCTGAAGAAGACATACGGGGATATGGGTGAGCGTTTTCGGAAAGGTCTGCAGGAAGCAGGCATAGAGCCGCTTCGCAACGGGCATGCTGCCCTGCCGGACAGAGGAATTGTTATTTACGGACTGGAGTTGGAACATACCTATTTTCAGCGTTTTACCAAAAAGGATATGACAGATGCCTATTTAGACAGTCTTTTGGGAAAATGTGACGAAGCCTGCTATAATGTGCTTCTTGCGCACAATCCTGATTATTTTCCTGAATATGCAAAGTGGGGAGCGGACCTTGTGCTTGCCGGACATGTGCATGGCGGCATTGTGCGGGTTCCCTTTTTGGGAGGACTTATCTCGCCGGCACTCCGCCTTTTCCCAAAATATGACGGCGGCCTGTACACGGAAGACAATTCCCAAATGGCGCTGGGCAGAGGAATCGGCACGCACAGTCCCAAGGTCAGGGCATTGAATCCGGCGGAGCTTTTGGTAATCGAGCTGGATAGTGCAGACGGTTGAGACATCGGTAAAAGCTTGGTATTAGGGATTTTACAAATCGGAATTCGAAAGAAGGATTATCATGAAATACTTGATAGATTTTACAGTTTTGTTTTTTTTATATGTTTTTGTCTTTTTTGGCCGGTGGAGAACCAAAGGCAGGGATGTATTGGTTGTCAACACACTGCTGTATATATATCTTTCTTTTGTGCTTTATTTTACCTTGATGCCGATAATCACATCCCTTCCCTTTATTTTGAACCATCCCTACAAGCCTATGAATCTGGTGCCGTTTATAGACGTATCAATGGGGAGGGGGGACTTTTTAAGGCAGATAATATTGAACGTTATCATGACTGTGCCGTTTGGCTTTCTATTTCCGCTGACCCGAAACAGAACCGCTCATTTTGGCAGAACGGTATTTTTTTGTCTTTTGATGAGTCTGTGCATTGAAATGCTGCAGCCTCTTATCAATGGTTTCAGAACCGCGGATATCACGGATGTAATTACGAATATGACTGGCGGCATACTCGGATATGTCTTTTATGTTATTTTCAGGCCCGTTACATTTTGGATTTTGAATAAGTTAAAAGCAAAGCATTAGAAAGCGGCTTTTCATAATTGGCGTAAGCCGGCAATATGTGACCCGCAAAAGCATACATATTTTTCTTGCATAAAACGCCAAAACCGTATACAATAGACAATGCTTTGTAACATCCGATTCCCGATTGTGTGAGGAACACGGCGTATGCGCGCCCTTAAAGGAGGCAGAAATGGCAATACCCGTAAAGCTGGAGGTGTTTGAAGGACCTCTTGATTTATTGCTGCATTTGATAGATAAGAATAAAATTGATATATACGATATCCCCATTGTGGAAATCACGGCGCAGTATCTGGATTATATTCGTAAGCTCAAGACAAGCGATATGAATGTGATGAGTGAATTTTTGGTGATGGCGGCGACGCTTTTGGATATCAAAAGCAGGATGCTTCTGCCTAAGGAAATAAATGAGGAAGGCGAGGAAGAGGACCCGAGAGCCGAGCTGGTACAGCGGCTGCTGGAATATAAAATGTACAAATATATGTCCTTTGAATTAAAGGACAGGCAGGTGGATGCGCAGCGTTACCTCTTCCGCGAGCAGCGGCTTCCTGCGGAAGTAGAGAGCTATAGGCAGCCCGTTGATTATGAAGAACTGATTGGCGAGATGAATTTGAAGAAGCTGCAGGACATTTTCAAATCCATTGTAAAGCGGCAGGAGGAAAAAATAGACCCCATCAGAAGCCATTATGGAAATATCGAGAAGGATGAGGTCGATATGGATTTGAAAACCTCCTATGTGGAGAATTACATAAATAGCCATAAAACATGCAGCTTCAGACAGCTTTTGGAAAAGCAGCACAGCAAGATGGAAATCATTGTTACCTTTCTGGTAATTTTGGAAATGATGAAGCTTGGTAAAATCAATATTGCACAGGAGAATATTTTTGATGATATTCTGATAACCTCCGGTGATGTTGCATAGCGGAAGGAATGGATATGGAAAGAAAAAAAGCGGAAGCGGTGCTGGAAGCGGTGTTGTTTACCATGGGGGAATCCGTGGAGCTTGGACGGCTTGCGGCAGTGCTTGAAATGGAGCAAAAAGAAGTAAGACAGATATTGGAAGAAATGCAGAAAAGGTATGAGGAAGAGGATAGAGGAATCTTTCTTCTCTGGCTGGAGGACAGCGTGCAGCTTTCCACCAAAGCGGAAATGTACGAGTATCTGATTAAAATAGCAAAGACGCCAAGAAAAATGGTGCTGACAGATACGGTCTTAGAAACGCTTTCCATTATTGCCTACAAGCAGCCTGTTACCAGACTGGAAATTGAGAGAATCCGTGGTGTAAGCTGCGACCATGCGGTGAATAAGCTGCTGGAATATGATTTGATTACGGAGTTGGGAAGATTGGATGCGCCGGGACGTCCGCTGCTTTTTGGAACTACGGAGCAGTTTTTGCGCTGTTTTGGAGTGAGGTCCTTAGAAGAACTGCCGGAGCTGTCTGCCATGCAGGTGGAGGAATTTAAACAGCAGGCGGAGGCAGAAGCGGGGATTCTTGCTTCCGGCGGGGAAGAAGCCTGAAAGACGTTTTAAAATACGTGGAAAATACATATACATAGTAGCAACCAAAGGAAAGAATGTTGCTGCTATGTATTTTTTAATGAAAAAAGAAAGAGAAAAGGGCGGCGTACCGTGCCTGCTTTTGACAGCTGTGATTTTGCTTCAGTTTTTGTACATAAAGATGGATGTGAAGGGCGCCGAGCCGCCGTCTTTGTATGCTACGGCGGCAGTATTGATGGATGCGGATACAGGGCGGGTATTGTATGAAAAAAACGGAGATGTGTTTATGTCAAACGCCAGCACCACCAAGATACTGACCTGTATTGTGGCATTGGAGAATGCATCGCCGGAGGAAATCGTGGAGGTGTCTGCTTATGCCGCTGGGATGCCGAAAGTCAAACTTTTTATGAATCAAGGAGAACATTTTAAGCTGGGAGACCTGCTGTATTCTTTGATGTTAGAATCCCACAATGACTCGGCGGTAGCGATTGCGGAGCATGTGGGGGGAAGTATGGAGGGCTTTGCCGCTATGATGAATGAAAAAGCGGCGTGGCTGGGATGCAGAAACAGCTGGTTTATCACGCCGAATGGACTTGACGCAACGCAGACGCTTCAGGGGGCAGACGGAGAAAGCATTTTGCGGGAGCATGGCACCTGCGCGGAAGATTTGGCGAGGATTATGGCATACTGTGCTTTTTATTCTCCTGCCAAGGAGGAATTTTTAAAGATAACGAGGACGGAAAGCTACAGCTTTGCAAGTGAGGAGGGAAGAAGTTTTTCCTGTGTTAATCACAATGCGTTTTTGCATATGATGGAAGGCGCGCTTACAGGAAAGACCGGCTTTACCAACAAGGCGGGGTATTGCTATGTGGGGGCATTAGAGCGGGACGGTAAGCGTTTTACCATAGCGCTCTTGGCATGTGGGTGGCCCGGCAATAAGACGTGGAAGTGGGCAGATTCAAAAGAACTTTTTACATATGGTCTGGAAAATTTTGTGTATCACACCATAGATGAAGTAGCCATGAATGGCAATGTATTTTCACCAATACCGGTAGAAAACGGGCAGACAGACAGGATTGGGGGGACTGCATATACGGAGGTGGAGATAAAACAGGGGAGCGGCTTACACGGGCTTCTGCTTTCCGAAAACGAAAAAATAGAGGTGTCATGGGAGGCTGAAGAGAGTCTGCAGGCGCCGGTTTTACAGGGAGAAACCGTGGGATATATCCGTTATATGACTGGCGGCGTCTGTCTGAGGGAGGACTTGGTTGTGACACGGAGCTTAGTAGAAAAAATTGATTTTTTCTGGTGTTTTAAGAGAGTACTGGAAAAATTTATATTGTAATGGCGGCAGACGGCTGGTCTAAAATGTGCAAAACGCCTAATTTGTTCAAAATCTGCAAATAATGCTAGTATGATTGGAAAATTTATGCTACAATGATACAAACATTAATCATGGGGCAATAGGCGTTTGCTTTACAGAAAGCAAAAAAGTCCCCCTGTTAAATTGTTCATATTTATTTATTATAAATGGAGGGCTGAAAACATGAGTAGTACTTCAAAAGCGAGCCAAAGAATCAACGCTTTGCTCGATGACAACAGTTTCGTTGAAATTGGCGCCATGGTTACTGCCAGAGCGACTGATTTTGATTTGAAACAGGCAGAAACTCCTTCGGATGGTGTCATCACCGGATACGGAGTGATAGGCGGCAGTCTTGTGTATGTGTACAGTCAGGACGCTTCCGTTATGAATGGAACCGTTGGCGAGATGCATGCAAGAAAGATTGCAGGTCTTTACAATCTGGCGATGAAGACGGGAGCGCCTATCATAGGACTTTTGGATTCTGCCGGACTTAGGTTACAGGAAGCTACGGATGCTTTGGATGCATTTGGAACCATTTACCGTAAAATGACGGATGCTTCAGGGGTTATTCCCCAAATTTCAGCAGTATTTGGAAATTGCGGCGGCGGTCTTGCCATCATGGCTGCAATGTCTGACTTCACGTTCATGGAAGAAAAGAACGCGAAATTATTTGTCAATTCCCCCAACGCCCTTTCGGGTAATACAACTGCAAAATGCGACACCTCTTCGGCTGCATTCCAGAGTGAAAAGACAGGCAATGTAGATTTTGTGGGAGACGAAGATGAAGTGCTTTCAGGCATCCGCCGTCTTGTTTCCATTCTGCCTGCCAACAATGAGGAGAATCTTGCTTTTGACGAGTGCACGGACGATTTGAACCGTCTGACGGCAGAGCTTGCCGGCTGTGTGGAGGATACGGCGGCAGCGCTTGCCATTATCTCCGACAACAATGAATTTGTGGAGGTTAAGGATGCCTATGCGAAGGACATGGTGACCGGCTTTATCCGTCTGGATGGCGTGACGGTAGGCGCGGTGGCAAACAGAAGCGGCGTGTTGGATGAAAATGGAAATCTTGCAGAAAAATATGAAGCGGCGCTTTCACCGGAAGGCTGTGAAAAAGCGGCGGATTTTGTCAACTTCTGTGATGCCTTTGACATTCCGGTGCTGACCCTTACCAATGTGACCGGTTACAAGGCATGTGAGTGCAGCGAGAGAAAGATTGCCTCTGCCGTTGCACATCTTACATACACCTTTGCCAATGCAACCGTACCAAAAGTAAACGTGATTATCGGCAAAGCGTTTGGCAGCGCATATATTGCAATGAACTCCAAGGCAACCGGCGCGGATATTACAATGGCATGGCCGACCGCGCAGATTGGTTCCATGGATGCATCCCTCGCGGCGAAAATCATGTACGAAGGACAGGGTGCGGACGTGATAAAGGAGAAGGCGGCAGAGTATGCGTCTCTGCAGACCAGCGCACAGAGCGCGGCGCGGAGAGGATATGTGGATCAGATTGTGGAAGCTGCCGACACCAGAAAATATATTATCGGCGCTTTTGAGATGCTGTTTACAAAGAGTGAAGAGCGTCCAATCAAAAAGCATGGAACGGTTTAGAAAGGGAGATACTTAATATGAAAAAATTACTGGCAATGTTATGTATGCTCACCTGTGTCCTTGGACTTACGGCATGCGGGGAACCTGCATTGGACGCTGCGACAACAGATAAGGCAACGGCTGCCTCGCTGTTGTCCACGGATTTTGTGGTGCCCTACATGATATATGCGTATTATGGCGGCGAGGGCAGCGAAGGGGCGGTAACTGCGGTCTCCCATCAGGAGCTTTATAATGTGCATGAGCTGGAGAAGGTGACGGAGGACAACATCAACGCCGCATTTCAAATAGCCACAAGCTATGGCTATTCTTATGGCGTAAGCTCCATTGACGTGGAAGGCAATGGTATCTTAAATGGTCTGGTGTCTTTCAGCAGCGCTTATGCTGAATTGGGAGAGCTGGGGCCGATTGACAGGAATAAAGTGACCTACAAAGTATCGGGCGATGAGATTATTGTAACGGTTCCGCTTACGGGCTCTATGACGGACAAGGATGGAAACCCGAAAACGGCATCGGTGGAGGTTATTTTTTCCAATGATATTTTCCTTACCGTAGAAGCCTGTACCTTAAATGTAGATCAGTCCATGGGAGCGCTGATGAGCAAGGCGGCAATGGATACCGTAATGGGAATGGGAACGGTTTTTCTCATACTGATACTTATCAGCCTGATTATATGGGCGCTTGGCGGTATTCCCAAGCTGCAGGAAATGTTTGCAGGAAAGAAAAAAGGTAATGAGGAAGAGCCTGCAAAGGCAGTGGATAATACCACGGTGCAGGAAGCAGAAGAGAGTGATGATTTGGAACTTATCGCAGTGATCGCGGCTGCCATTGCAGCCAGCGAGGGCGCGGCGGGAACCGATGGTTTTGTAGTCAGAAGCATTAGAAAAAGAAGATAATTGGAGGATAAGAAGATGAAAAATTATACCATCACCGTGAATGGAAATGTATATGATGTAGTAGTGGAAGAGGGCGCATCCACAGGTGCACCTGCGGTAAAAGCACCCGCAGCGCCCAAGGCGCCGGTGGTAAAGGCACCTGCAGCGGCAAGCGCACCGGCAGTCGGCGCAGGCAGCATTAAGGTAGAAGCAGGCGCGGCAGGAAAGGTATTTAAAATTGACGCGGCAGTCGGCACGGCAGTAAAGAAGGGTGATGCAGTCGTTACCATAGAGGCAATGAAGATGGAAATTCCTGTTGTTGCGCCTGAGGACGGCACAGTGGCAAGCATCGAGGTATCGGTTGGCGATGCAGTAGAAGCGGGCAAAGTTCTGGCTACCTTAAACTAATCGGACTGTCAACTAACAGGAGGTCATCAAATGGAATACATATCAAATACGCTGGGCAATCTGCTTCACCAGACGGCGTTTTTTAACCTGACGGTGGGAAATTACTTTATGATTGCAATTGCCTGCTTTTTCCTGTATCTGGCGATAAGGCATGAGTTTGAGCCCTTGCTTTTGCTGCCGATAGCATTTGGTATGCTGCTCGTAAACATTTATCCGGATATTATGCTTCACGCAAAGGATTCGGCAAATGGAGTGGGCGGTTTACTGTATTATTTCTATATTCTGGACGAATATGCCATTCTGCCGTCTCTTATCTTTATGGGAGTCGGTGCAATGACGGATTTTGGTCCCCTGATTGCCAATCCCAAGAGCTTCCTTTTGGGTGCCGCAGCACAGTTTGGTATCTTTGCTGCGTACTTTGGCGCGATTGCACTGGGCTTTAACGGCAAAGCGGCTGCGGCAATCTCTATTATCGGCGGCGCTGACGGACCTACTTCCATTTTCCTTGCAGGAAAATTGGGGCAGACAGGTCTGATGGGACCCATTGCTGTTGCGGCATATTCCTATATGGCGCTGGTACCGGTTATTCAGCCGCCCATCATGAAGCTTCTGACTACAAAGAAGGAAAGACAAATCAAGATGGCACAGCTTCGTCCGGTATCCAAATTGGAAAGAATTCTGTTCCCTATCGTGGTAACTATCGTGGTAAGCTTGATTCTTCCGACTACGGCTCCTCTGGTAGGTATGCTGATGTTAGGAAACCTCTTTAAGGAGTCCGGCGTGGTAAGACAGCTTACGGAGACGGCTTCCAACGCCCTGATGTACATCGTGGTTATCCTGCTGGGAACTTCCGTAGGCGCGACCACCAGTGCAGAAGCTTTCTTAAACTGGGATACTCTAAAAATCGTAGGACTTGGACTGGTTGCCTTTATGTTTGGCACGGCGGCGGGCGTATTGTTTGGCAAGCTGATGTGCGTGCTGACACACGGTAAAGTAAACCCGTTAATCGGCTCTGCAGGCGTGTCTGCAGTACCCATGGCGGCACGTGTATCGCAGAAAGTAGGCTCAGAAGCCGACCCGACCAACTTCCTTCTGATGCACGCTATGGGACCAAACGTTGCAGGTGTTATCGGCACCGCCGTAGCCGCCGGCACCTTCATGGCGATATACGGGATATTTTAAAGCTGTGCACATCTGAACGAATTGGCAGATGCCATGCTTGCATGAGCAGATGACAATTTGGGCAGATGTATAGAGCGCGAAGCAGCAGAGCCAAATCTGCTGAAAGCAGATTTGCGAATGCACAGCGACCAATTCGGCGATGCAGCAGAGCACAGCCATTATTCATATCATAAAAAATTAGGAGGAATTAGGAAATGTCAGGAGCAAGACCGATTAAAATAACGGAAACTATATTACGTGACGCACATCAGTCCTTAATTGCAACCAGAATGCCGACCGAGCTTATGCTCCCCATTGTAGGCAAAATGGACAAGGTAGGCTATCATTCCGTGGAATGCTGGGGCGGTGCGACTTTTGATGCCTCCCTTCGCTTTCTGAAGGAAGACCCGTGGGACAGACTGAGGAAGCTGCGTGACGGCTTTAAAAACACAAAGCTGCAGATGTTATTCAGAGGGCAGAATATTTTAGGATACAGGCCCTATGCCGACGACGTAGTGGACAGCTTTGTAGAAAAATCCGTGGCAAACGGCATCGATATCATTCGTATTTTTGACTGTATGAACGACCTTCGCAATCTGCAGGAGGCGGTAAATGCCACCAACAAAATCAAAGCGCGTGAGGGACGCGGACATGCGCAGATAGCGCTGTCCTATACCTTGGGTGATGCCTACACCATGGAATACTGGATTAACATGGCGAAAAAGATTGAAGAAATGGGTGCTGATTCCATCTGTATCAAGGACATGGCGGGACTTTTGGTGCCCTATAAGGCATCCGAGTTGATTCGTGAGATGAAAGCGGCGACAAAGCTTCCTATCCAGCTTCATACGCATTATACTTCCGGTGTTGCCGGCATGACCTATCTGAAAGCAGTAGAGGCAGGCGTGGATGTGATTGACTGTGCGATGTCGCCTTTTGCGATGGGTACTTCCCAGCCTGCAACAGAGGTTATGGTGGAGACCTTTAAAGGAACGCCTTACGATACCGGCTACGACCAGAACCTGCTTGCAGAAATTGCGGATTATTTCAGACCTTACAGGGACGAGTGCCTTGCAAACGGTCTTTTGAATCCGAAGGTAATGGGCGTGGATATCAAGACGCTGCTGTATCAGGTACCCGGCGGTATGCTCTCCAACATGGTGAGCCAGCTCAAGGAGCAGAATGCAGAGGACAAATATTATGAAGTGCTGCAGGAGATTCCGAGAGTCCGCAAGGATTTGGGCGAGCCGCCTCTTGTTACGCCTTCTTCACAGATTGTCGGCACGCAGGCGGTGTTCAACGTGTTGATGGGAGAGAGATACAAGATGGCAACCGACCAGACCAAGGATGTACTGCGCGGCAAATACGGGCAGACTGTGAAGCCCATGAATCAGGAGGTTATTGATAAGGTCATCCCGGGTGAAGAGAGAATTACCTGCCGTCCGGCGGACTTGATTTCCAATGAGATGGAGAAATTAGAGTCTGAGATGGCGGAATGGAAGCAGCAGGATGAGGATGTATTGTCCTATGCTTTGTTCCCGCAGGTGGCAACGGACTTCTTTAAGTACCGTCAGGCACAGCAGGAGAAGGTAGACCCTGCACAGGCGGATACCAAAAACGGAGCTTATCCTGTGTAATCAGAAGCAGGGATACAAAAGGAATGGGAAATTTCCCATTCCTTTTCTTGTCTCAAAGACCTTGATTGAATTTTTCGGTTTGTCTTGACGAATTTATCGGAATGAATTAGAATAACAAGTGTTACGGTAACAATGGCAGGCGTATGAGGAGAAAATACCATGGCGAGAAAAGAATCCGTTACCATTCGGGACATATTGGAAAATGCTTTTGAAATGACAAGAGAAGAAGGTTTTGCCAGTGTAACGGCAAGAAAAGTGGCGGTACGGGTGGGCTGCTCCACACAGCCGATTTTCAGAGTGTACAAGAATATGGAGGAGTTGTGGGGGGAGGTCTACAAGAAAGCGGTCCTGTTTTTTCAGGATTATTATGATTTGTTTCCCCAAATGGGTACGGTTCCTTTTTCCAATCTGGGAATGGCGTACATAGCATTTGCAAAAGAGGAAAAAAATTTGTTCAGGCTTTTGTTTTTGTCGGAGTTTGCGGCAAGAAAGAGCCTTTATGAGATTTTGAATGGTAAAAAGGGGAATGTTCTTTGTGAAATTAACAAGGCGTCCGCAATGGGCTGCGCCAATCCGCAAGGCATGTTCATGAGAATGTGGCTGTTTATCCATGGGGCGGCATGTATGAGCCTGACCGGTGATTATGACCTGTCGGACGCAGAAACCAGAAAACTACTGGAACAGGAGTATGCAAATGGATAGTGAGCAGGATGTCATAACAAGAATCAATGCGCGTTACACTTCAATGAGTAAAAGCCATAAAACAATTGCGGGATACATAAAGGAACACTATGAGCAGGCGGTTTTTATGACGGCGGCAAAGCTGGGTGAGGAGTTGGGAATCAGCGAATCGACAGTGGTCCGTTTTGCATCGGGAATCGGCTACGACGGGTATCCTGAATTTCAGAAGGCGCTGGAAAACTGGGTGAAGGACAAGCTGAGCGCGGTACAGAAGATAGGGGTGAAATATGGGCATAGCAGCCAGTCGGAAATATTGTCCTCCGTGCTTACGGCAGATATAGAAAAGATTCAGGATACCATAGCAAATCTGGATGCAAATGCCTTTGAGATGGCGGTGAGCGCTATCCTTGAGGCTGAGAATGTGTATGTTATCGGGCTTAGGAGTTGTGCGCCGCTTGCGGACTTTCTGCACTTTTATTTAAATATGGTGCGTGGCAACGTGAGGCTTTTGAATACTACCAGCGTAAGCGAGACCTTTGAGCAGATGATTCGAATTGACGAAAAGGATGTGATAATAGGCATTAGTTTTCCCAGATATTCCATGCGCACGCTGAAAGCATTGGAATTTGCAAATGACAGAAATGCCAAAGTTATCAGCATCACGGACACCATTCATTCGCCCATGTGCCTGTATTCTTCCATGAATCTGCTGGCGAGAAGCGATATGGTATCCATTGTGGATTCACTGGTTGCGCCTTTAAGCGTAATTAATGCAGTGGTGGTGGCTCTGTGCTTAAAACGTCCCACCGAGGTCAAACGGAATCTGGAGATGCTGGAGAGTGCATGGAACAACTATCAGGTGTACTTGAATGATGAAATTAATTTTATTGACGAGGCGCCTGTGCTGCACAATCCATTGTGGAAGACAGAGGGCAGATGAAATCTGCAGTCTGCTCTGACAGCGCGGCAGAAAGAGAAGGATAATATATGAGTAAGGTGGCGGTAGTCGGCGGCGGAGCCGCAGGCATGATGGCGGCAGTTTCTGCGGCGCAGGAAGGCAAAACGGTTGTCTTATATGAAAAAAATGAAAAACTGGGCAAAAAGCTTTTTATTACGGGAAAGGGACGCTGCAATGTTACCAATGCCTGCGAGACGGAGGAGCTGTTTGCGGGCGTGGTAAGCAATCCCAAATTTTTATACAGCGCTTTCTATGGGTTTGACAGCAGTCAGGTTATGAAATTTTTTGAGGAGGCAGGCTGTCCTTTGAAAGTGGAGCGGGGGAATCGGGTATTTCCGGTTTCGGACCATTCCTCCGATATTATAAAAGCGTTGAAAAAAAGACTGGACGAGCTTTCCGTTGCAGTGCATCTTGACACCGGCATCTGCAAGATACTGACGGAAGAGACAAAAGAAGGCTTGCAAGTGTGCGGTGTGCGGCTTTTTTCGGGAAAGGAGGAAAAGGCGGATGCGGTGGTTGTGGCGACCGGCGGTATTTCTTATGCTTCGACCGGCTCTACAGGAGACGGATACCGTTTTGCAGAGAAGACGGGGCACAGCCTGACAGAGTGTCGTCCTTCTTTGGTTCCTTTGGAAGCGGCGGAAACGTTCTGCAAGGATTTGATGGGACTTTCCCTGAAAAATGTAGAGATAGCGCTGACATATAAAGAGAAAGAGCTTTATCGGGAGTTCGGAGAGATGCTTTTTACCCATTTTGGCGTGAGCGGACCGCTGATTTTAAGCGCAAGCAGCCGTTATGTGCAGAAGGCATATGGACAGCGGGCGGCGCTTTCTATCGACTTAAAACCGGCGCTTTCTCTGGAACAGTTGGATAAAAGGCTTATCAGAGAATTTGAAGGAAATAAAAACAAGGCGTTTAAAAACGCGCTGGGCGCATTGTTTCCGGCAAAGCTGATTCCGGTAATGGTTTCTTTGTCCGGTATTGCGCCTGAAAAGCGGGTTAATGAAATTACAAAGGAAGAGAGACATGGGTTTGCCGCATTGATAAAAGGACTGCCGCTTACCATAACAGGCTGCAGGGGCTTTGAGGAGGCAGTCATCACCATGGGCGGGGTTTCTGTCAGGGACATCAACCCCTCTACAATGGAATCCAAAAAAGTGCACGGTCTGTTTTTTGCAGGAGAGGTGCTGGATTTGGATGCCCTGACGGGCGGCTTTAACCTGCAAATAGCCTGGTCAACAGGATATTTGGCGGGAAAAGGCGCGGCACAATGATGGAAAGCACAGAAAGGTGGAGAAAGATGAGTTTTTGTATCGCGATAGACGGACCTGCCGGCGCAGGAAAAAGTACGATTGCAAGGAAACTTGCTGAAAAAATGGGAATGATATATGTGGACTCAGGCGCTATGTACCGCGCTATGGCACTGTTTATGCTGGAACAAGGAATCGGAAAAGAGGATACCGAGGCCATGAACGGTTGTTGTGGGAAAGCAGACATTACAATCCGCTATGAGAATGGAGAGCAGATAGTCTATTTAAATAACAGAAATGTCAATTCCCTGATTCGGACGGAGGAAGTGAGTACGATGGCTTCCATTAGCTGTCAGCAGCCTGATGTGCGGAAAAAGCTGGTAAGCCTGCAAAAGGGACTGGCACGAAAAGCAGATGTGGTGATGGACGGCAGGGATATCGGTACCTGTGTGCTGCCGGATGCAGATGTCAAGATTTATCTGACGGCGAGTAGCAGCGTACGGGCAAAGAGGCGTTATGAGGAGCTTTTGGCAAAGGGGGAAGCCTGTGAGTTTGATAAAATAGAGCAGGATATTATAGAGCGCGACCACAGGGATATGACAAGAGCGGAATCACCGCTGCGGCAGGCAGAGGATGCCGTTTTGGTGGATTCCTCCGATATGACGGTGGAAGAGGTGATGGAAACCATTGTGAAAATATGCGGGGACAGGAAAAGAGGTATCTGAGTTGGAAATTCTGGCGGCTAAAAGCATGGGCTTCTGTTTTGGCGTAAAGCGTGCGGTGGAAACGGTTTACGGACAGATTGGAAAAGGGGATATTTATACGTACGGCGCAATTGTCAACAACGAGGAAGTGGTAGAGGAACTGCGGGAAAAAGGCGTCAGGGTGATAGAGAACCGCACTGCGCTTGCCAAGGTAAAGAACGGGACGATTGTGATACGGGCGCATGGTGTGGCAAGGGATATCTATGAGCAGATAGAGAGACAGGGACTTACGCTGGTGGATGCAACCTGTCCCTTTGTCAAGAGAATTCACGGCATTGTGGAGGAAGAGAGCAAAAAAGG
Organism: Lachnospiraceae bacterium; assembly: GCA_013316825.1. Taxonomy (GTDB): domain Bacteria; phylum Bacillota; class Clostridia; order Lachnospirales; family Lachnospiraceae; genus Acetatifactor. Next base: position 59,572 of record WSLY01000001.1, read on the forward strand.
CAGACAAATTGTGGTGATTGGCAATCAGGGGCATCCGGAGGTGGAAGGAATTGTAGGATGGTGCAGAACGCAGGCAATTGTCATAGATACGGCGGAAGAAGCCGAAAATTTTATGCCCGAAGAGGGAAAAGAGCTCTGTATTGTGTCTCAAACGACATTTAACTACAATAAATTTCATTATATAGTTGAAATTTTCAAGAAAAAAGTCTATAATGTTACTGTTGCGAATACTATCTGCAACGCAACTGAGGAGAGACAGAGGGAAGCAAAGGAAATTGCCGCCTCCGTTGACGCTATGATAGTAATAGGCGGCAGACACAGCTCCAATACACGGAAGCTTTATGAAATTTGCAGTAAAGAATGTCCGCACACCTATTTTATACAGACACTGGATGACTTGCATTTAGAACGACCTAAAGCTGTTTCACTGGTGGGTATTACTGCGGGGGCTTCGACCCCAAACAAAATTATTGAGGAGGTTCAAAATTATGTCAGAATTAACTTTTGAACAAATGTTAGAAGAATCATTAAAGACAATACACACAGGAGAGGTAGTTGAAGGTACTGTTATTGATGTGAAGCCTGAAGAAATCGTTCTCAACATCGGATACAAGTCAGACGGCATTCTTACCAGAAATGAATACACCAACGAACCCGGTGTGGATTTGACAACGGTAGTCAAGGTTGGCGATACCATGGAGGTAAAGGTTCTGAAAGTAAACGATGGAGAGGGACAAGTTCTCCTTACCTACAAGCGTCTGGCGGCTGACAGAGGAAATAAGAGAATCGAAGAAGCCTTCAACAACAAAGAGGTTTTGAAAGCAACGGTTGCACAGGTGCTGGAGGGCGGTTTAAGCGTTGTTGTGGAGGAAGTGAGAATCTTTATTCCGGCAAGTCTTGTTTCTGATACCTATGAGAAAGATTTAAGCAAATATGCCGGTCAGGAAATAGAATTTGTAGTCAGCGAATATAATCCTAGAAGAAGGAGGTATATTGGCGACAGAAAGCAGCTTATTGTTGCAAAGAAGGCAGAAATGCAGAGAGAGCTTTTCGAACGTATCCATGAGGGTGATATTGTGGAAGGCACCGTAAAGAATGTAACGGACTTTGGTGCGTTTGTTGATTTGGGCGGCGCCGACGGCCTGCTTCATATTTCGGAAATGTCATGGGGACGTGTGGAGCATCCCAAGAAAGTATTCAAGGTTGGCGATGTTCTTACCGTGCTTATCAAAGAAATCAATGGCAGCAAGATTGCGCTTAGCTTGAAATTTGATGACAAGAATCCTTGGAAGGATGCAGCGGAGAAATTTGCCATTGGCAATGAAGTGACGGGTACTGTGGCAAGAATGACGGATTTCGGTGCATTTATCGAGTTAGAGCCGGGTGTGGATGCCCTGCTTCATGTTTCCCAGATTTCCAAAGAGCATGTGGAGAAGCCCTCTGACGTGTTAAAGACAGGGGACACTGTAACCGCAAAAATTGTGGATTTCAATGAAGAGGACAAGAAAATCAGCTTAAGCATCAAAGCGCTGCTGGCACCTGAGCCTGCAAAGGAAGAGGAGCCTGCTGAGGACGAGGATGCGGAAGCTGTGTCCGTAGATATTGATGCCGTGATAGCAGCAGAAAAAGAGTCTGAGGAATCCGCTGAATAAAAAGAAGAACAAGAGGTTGCCTGAATGACGTATGACTATGAATATTTTAAAAAAGCCATATATGATTTGACATCAATCGATTTAAATGCGTACAAAGAAAAACAGATGAAGCGCAGAATTGATACGCTGATTAACAAAAACGGAATTCAGGAGTATGATAAATATGTTCAACTGTTAAAGACAGATAAGGAGAGGTTTGAAGAGTTCGTCAATTATCTGACGATTAATGTTTCTGAGTTTTACCGCAATCCGGACCAGTGGAGGCTTTTAGATAAGGAAATCATTCCGGAATTGCTGAACCGCTTTGGCAAGAATTTAAAGATTTGGAGTGCGGCATGTTCCACCGGCGACGAGCCTTACTCACTGGTGATGGCGCTGTCACAGCATTTGCCCTTAAGCCAGATTCACATAATGGCAACGGATTTGGACAAGCAGGTAATTGCAAAGGCAAAGGTAGGGCTTTACAATGAAAAGAGCGTTGCAGGCATACCGGAGGATTTAAAAAAGAAATACTTCACAAAGGTAGGTCCTTCTTATCAGATAGCAAAGGAAATCAAGGACAGGGTGGAATTTAAGGAGCATAATCTGTTAAAGGATACGTATCCTGTGGAATACCATCTGATAGTGTGCCGCAATGTGCTAATCTATTTTACGGAAGAAGCAAAAGAGGAAATATACCGGAAGTTTGAAACGGCATTAAAGCCCGGTGGTCTTTTGTTTATCGGAAGTACGGAACAGATTATCAACCATAAAGAGATTGGTTTGGAACGGAAAAATTCATTCTTTTATATCAAGCCTTTTCGTGGTGTGGTCTAAATACCTGTGTAAGCGGATGAAACAGAATATATGTAAGAATGTCCCGCTGTTGTCATGGCAATAGCGGGATTTTTTCGTTAATAAAGCAGTTGTAATTTTGGGAAAGCAAACTTATACTTTGATGGTAATAACAGATTGGAAGAGGAAGTGTTATGAAAAAGAAGGAAAAAGAGCAGGATGAAAATCCGTTACACAAAGAGTTTGGGATTCTCGGCAATATTCGGTATTGCTTTCAAAATATAAAAAAATACAAGCCTATACTGATTTTGTTTATTGTACTCGGCGTGGCAATGAATTCCTTTGTACAAGTGCTCGGTACTTTCGCCAGAAAGTACGTGATTGATTTGGTGATGCTGCAGGCGGGAAGCGAAGAAAAAGATATTATGCCCTTGATAAAGCTGATTATGGTACTTCTGGCGGTTTACATAGTAGTCTGGGGGGTGGATTCCTTTAGCGACAACCGAAGGGGTCATTATTTTATCTATGTCCGTATGAAGATGATTACGGAGCGTGTGACAAAAGCGCTTTCCATGAACTATCAGAATCTGGAAAATCCGAAAATACTGGATATGCATGAAAAAGCATGCAGGGCAACGGGAGGCAACGACGAAGGCGTAGAGGGCATGATGCGTTCTTTCTATGATGTGCTGGTGCAGGCGATGCTGCTCGTGATAAGCTTGTCCGTGGTGATAGTACTTGACGTGCGGCTGGTGCTTCTTATCATTGTGATTTCTGTTCTGCAGTACTTGTTTTTCCGCCATACGGTAAAAAGAGACAGGAAAGAGGTATGGGACAAGCTGTCTCCCACATGGCGGCGTATCAACTATATGGAACATGTGACGCAGGATTTTTCATATGCCAAGGATATCCGTCTTTTTCATATGCAGGATTGGATTTTGGGAAAGCAGCATCAGGTGCTTGCAGAAAAGCAGGAAAAAATGCTGCACAGCCGTAATTTGTGGATTTACAACAGTATCTTTGCCCATGGGATGAGTATACTGCAGAATGCTGCTATTTATGCGGTGCTGATTCTCGTATTTATGGGGAAGGGCATGACAATCGGTAATTTTACCCTGTATCTGGGGCTTGCCTCCACCTTTGCAGCCGCGCTGACGGAGGTACTTAACAGGGCGGGAGACTTGAAAAAGAACTCTCTGTGGGTGGATGATTTCCGCTCTTTTATGGGGCTTACGGACGACGAGGAAGGCGACTGTATTCCGCTGCCCAAAACAGACTGTTATACATTTACTTTTCGCAATGTATCCTTTCGGTATGGGGGGGCAAAGAGCTATGCCCTGCAGAATGTAAATTTGACTATAAGGGCAGGCGAGCGGCTGGCGGTGGTAGGCTTAAACGGGGCGGGAAAGACCACGCTGATTAAGCTGCTTCTCAGGCTGTATGATGTAAGTGAGGGAGAAATCCTGTTAAATGGCACCAATATCAATCGTTTCAGGCGCAGGGAGTATTTTGCCCTGTTTGCGCCGGTATTTCAGAATGCGGAAATTTTTGCTTTTCCCGTTAGCGAAAATGTATCCATGAAGCCGCCGAAGGCGACGGACCGCGCTCTTGCAGAGCAGTATCTTGTGCAGGCTGGGCTTGCGGACAAGCTTGCAGAATTAAAAGACGGCGTGCAGACAGAGCTTTTAAAGGTGCTTCATGACGATGGTGTGGATTTGTCGGGCGGAGAAAAACAGAAGCTTGCGCTGGCGAGGGCATTGTACAAGGAAGCTCCTATTATTGTGCTGGACGAGCCCACGGCGGCGTTGGACGCGCTGGCAGAATACAGACTGTATAAGAACTTTGACAAGATGATTGGAAAAAAGTCTGCCGTCTATATTTCCCACAGGCTTTCCTCCACGCGGTTCTGTGATAATATTGCCATGTTTGTGGCAGGAAAAATGGTGGAATATGGACCTCATGAGGCGCTTCTCGCCAAAAAAGGCGCTTACGCAGAAATGTTTGAAATTCAGGCGCAGTATTACAAGGATGAGGAGGTGCAGCTTAATGAAAAGTGAAAAAGGTGCAATGAAAAAGGTGCGGGAGACGCTTGCTTTTTTCTATCCTCAGGTGTGGAAACAGTATAAAGGGTATTTTGCGGCAGGCGTGGGGAAGCTGCTTCTTGATGCAGCGCAGCCTTTTGTTTCGATGCTGGTACTGCCGTTTTTGATTGACGGGCTGATAAACGGAGAAAAGGTCAGCCGGCTTCTTATGTATGCCATGATTATCGCGCTGGGCGGAAGTCTGTTAAGTCTTGCAGGCTCCGTGCTGGGAGTCATCATGGAAAAGTATGATGAAAAATTTCAGAATTACTTTTCACAGCAGTTAAGCCGTCGGGTAATGGAGCTTGATTTCCAGCTTACGGAGGATAAAAAAGCGCTGGATCAGGTTGAGGCGGCCCGCACCGGAATGCAATGGTATTCCGGCGGCGTGCACGGTATTTCCCAACAGTTTTTCGGGTTGATTTCCAGTTTGCTCACGATGGGGGGCGTAGTTGTGCTGGTGGCGATTCATGCGCCCCTTCTCTTTGTGGTGGCGGCGGTACTGGTGCTTGTAAATGCCATCATTAACCACAAGACGAACAAGATAGAGGTAGAACAATATGCCAAGCTGTCCAAGTTTAATCGTATTTTTTCTTATCTTGGGTGGGAAATTGTCGATTTCCGCTATGGAAAGGATATCCGCCTGTATGATGCGCAGGATATGCTGACGGAGAAGTGGAATGTGTATACAGACGAATCTCTGAAAAACTGGGAGGAAAATGCGGACAGGCGGCTTCCACTGCATTTGGCGGCCAATGGGGTCAATATTATCAGAATTCTGGCTATATATTTTTATTTGGGAGTGCGTGTGATTCTGGGAAAAATTTCTATCGGTATTTTCTCTCAGATGTGCGATGCGGGAACGACGCTGAACCGTTCGGTGGAGCGTATGATTTGGCAGATGCAGGACATCATAAAACGGACAAACTATGCATATGAATATATCAAACTGATGCAGTACCCGGTGGCGCTGAAAAAGGGGGATAGGCATGTGGAGGAAGGACCTCATACCATAGAATTTAGAAATGTGGATTTTACTTACCCCAATACGGACGTGCAGGTGCTGCACAATGTCTGCCTGACTCTTCATGCGGGGGAGCATCTTTCCGTTGTGGGCTTAAATGGTGCGGGAAAAACCACGTTTGTGAAGCTGCTGTGCCGTCTCTATGACCCGACGGCGGGAGAAATATTGCTAGACGGCGTCAACATCAGCCAGTATGATTATAAGGAGTACATGCAGCTTTTTGCGCCGGTATTTCAGGATTTTAAGCTGTTTGCCTTCTCCATGGCAGAGAACATCGCCCTGCAGGATAATGCGGAAAAAAAGGTGCTCCTGCCGCTGGTAAAGCAGGTGGGACTGGAGGAAAAGTTATCCTCCATGGAAAAAGGACTGGATACCATGCTGTTTAAATTTTATGATGAGGACGGCATCGAGCCGTCGGGCGGTGAACAGCAGAAGCTTGCGATTGCCCGCGCCCTGTACAAAAAGGCTCCGGTGGTGATACTGGATGAGCCGACTGCGGCGCTGGACCCTGTCGCGGAATACGATATTTACCGGCAGTTTGAAGCCTTGGTGGGTGGAAAGACGGCGGTTTATATTTCCCACCGTTTGTCGAGCTGCAAGTTCTGCGACAGGATAGCCGTGTTCGGGGAAGGGCAGGTAGCAGAATACGGCACGCATGACGAACTGTTGAGGCAGGGCGGCATCTATGCGGAAATGTTTGCGGCACAGGCTCAGTATTACAGGTAATTACAAGGAGGCACTAAGTATATCAAGGACATGTCCGGCGTAAAGCAAAAAGGCAGACTTGTCCTTTTTTAATTCCTCCGTCAGCTCAAAAAACAGCTCTTTACTCTTGTAGTCGCGCTTAAAGAAGGGCGTGAACAGCGGTTCCCACTGGGGCAGGTACAGAGAATATTTGCGGGTATAGCAGGTAGCGGCTGCCGCCTGCGTGCGGTGCGCTTTATCAACAAAGCCGGCAACGGATTTGTGCAGCGCAATGTCTTCTTCGGGCAGGTAATAATAATCCTTGTAATTGGCATAAAAATACTTTAATTCTTCTTCCACAATCGGAACACGGAGACTTGCCGTGTCGCCTTCTCCCTTGAAATAGCAGCCGTTCGCAGAGGAAGAAACCGATACGGGCAGCGGTGTGGGAAGGGTGAGCTTCATGATAAGCTCCTGCTTTTTTCTGCCGGCGTAGTCGGTGTAGTAGCTTGCCTGCACTTTTTTGACTTTTACAGGGCTGTTAAAGATATCATAGTAGGCAAGAATCGGCAGAATCCGAAGCATTCCCAACAAATCCTCCTGATTGTGCAGCAGAAGGGAATCCTTGGCGAGCTCGGTGGGGTTTGTTACATATTCCTGATAGACGCCGACCAGTTCGCTGCCGGTGTAAGCGTCCTCCCGCTCATAGCCAAGGTATTGTTCGATGGTTTTCTGCTTGCAGTTTGGCAGCTTGATAAAGAATTTGTAGGGAGAAATCCGTTTATATAAATCAATGCCTTCAAAATCGTCAAAGCTGTAGGGCAGCGCATAGCGGATACATTTCTGCTGCAGATAGGGAATGTCAAAGTTATTGCCGTTAAAATGAATCAGGCAGCGGAAGCGGGCGGCAAAGGAAAAAAAGGTATCCAAAAGCTCTTTCTCCTGCTCGTAGGTTTCTGCCATCCACTGTATAGTGTGCAGCGTATTTCCTTCAAAATAAGCGCAGCCGATAAGATATAAAAAGGAATTCTTTGCAGTAAAGCCGGTTGTTTCAATATCTATAAATAAAATTTGTGACGGGTCAGCCAGTTTTTCAAGGGGGTAATCGAGTAAAAAGGGCTGGGGCATGTAAGTTTCTGTATGCATAGGCTACTCCTTTACCAAATTTTGATATAAAATATATTTTGTCATAATCATAGCACATTTTTTTATAATTCTGTAGTATTTTGTTTAAAAAAATAGTATATTAGAAGGAAAGAATGGCAGGAGGTAACGAAATGGCAACGCTGACATTTACGGGAGGGATTCATCCCTATGACGGAAAAGATATGACAAAGGACAAGCCTATCAGACAGGTGCTTCCCAAAGGAGATTTGGTGTATCCGCTGTCCCAGCATATCGGAGCGCCTGCGGTTCCCCTTGTAAAAAAGGGTGACAGGGTTCTCACAGGACAGAAGATTGCGGAAGCGGGCGCTTTTGTAAGCGCACCGGTTCATGCCACCGTATCCGGCAAGGTCAAGGCGATAGAGCCGCGGCGCGTGGTGACGGGCGACAATGTGATGAGCATCGTGGTGGAAAACGACGGGCTTTATGAGGAAGTGGAGTATGCGCCTGCGCTGGATTTACAGGAAGCCTCACGGGAGGAAATCATAGAAAGAATCAAGGAAGCCGGTATTGTGGGAATGGGAGGCGCTGGTTTTCCTACCTTTATTAAGCTTTCTCCCAAAAAGCCGGAAAAAATCGATTATGTCATTGTAAACTGCGCAGAGTGTGAGCCCTATCTGACATCTGATTACAGAAGGATGATAGAGGAGCCGGAGAAGTTGATAAAGGGATTAAAGGTTTCTTTAAGCCTGTTTCCGAAGGCACAGGGTATCATGGCGGTGGAGGACAATAAAAAGGACTGCATTGAGCTGCTGAAAAATATGACGAAGGATGACAACCGTATCAGCGTCAAGGCGTTAAAGACGAAATACCCGCAGGGAGCGGAGCGGCAGCTTATTTTTGCCACAACGGGAAGAAAAATCAACTCTTCCATGCTGCCGGCGGATGCCGGCTGCGTGGTTAACAATGTGGATACGGTAGTGGCAATTTATTATGCGGTTTTTGAGGGGAAGCCCCTGATGGAAAGAATTGTAACCGTAACCGGCGACGCCATTAAACATCCCCGCAATTTCAAGGTCCGCATTGGAACCAATTACCATGAATTGATAGAGGAAGCCGGCGGTTTTAAGACGGAGCCTGTAAAAATCATATCGGGCGGGCCCATGATGGGCTTTGGCATTTTTGAGCTGGATGTGCCGACCACGAAGACGGCATCCGCGCTTTTATGCATGAGTGAGGATGATGTGTCAGCTATGGAGCCCACGGCATGTATCAAATGCGGGCGCTGTGTGGAGGTGTGCCCGGGCAGGGTGCTGCCCAACAAGCTGATGGTTGCGGCAATCCACGGGGATGAGGAGACGTTTTTAAAACTGAACGGCATGGAATGCTGCGAGTGCGGCTGCTGCAGCTACATCTGTCCGGCAAAGCGGCCCCTTACCCAGACTATCAAATCTATGCGCAAGATGCAGCTTGCCAAAAAGAAAAAGTAGGAGGAAAGCGAAAATGGATGATTTATTGAAGGTATCATCGAATCCCCATATCCGGTCCAAGGTCAACACAATGGGCATTATGTTTGCCGTTGTGCTTGCCCTGCTTCCGGCAGCGGGATTCGGTATTTACAATTTTGGAATCCGTGCGCTCTTTATCATTCTTGTAACGGTAGCTTCCACTGTTTTGACGGAATTTTTGTTTGGACTGTATAAAAAGAAACAGACTATCGGAGATTTGTCCGCCGTGGTGACGGGGCTTTTGCTTGCGCTGAACCTGCCTGTCAGTATTCCATGGTGGGCAGCGGCGATGGGCGGTGTGTTTGCCATTCTGATTGTCAAATGTCTTTTTGGCGGTCTGGGACAGAATTTTATGAATCCGGCGCTTGCCGCAAGGTGCTTTCTGCTGATTTCCTTTCCGGCGCTTATGAGGAATTTTACGACGGATGCTTATACGGGAGCGACGCCTCTTGCCGCATTGAAGGCAGGGGAGGACGTCGATATCTTACATATGGTAATCGGAAAGACGGCAGGCACCATCGGGGAGACCAGCCTGATAGCCATCGTTATCGGCGCCTGTATTCTGCTTTTGCTCGGTATCATTGATTTGCGGATTCCGGGCAGCTACATAGTGACCTTTGTGGTTTTCCTGATATTTTTTGGCGGGCACGGAATCAATCCGGCTTATCTGGCAGCGCAGCTTGCGGGCGGCGGGCTGATGCTTGGCGCATTCTTTATGGCGACGGACTATGTGACGAGACCCATTACTCCTAAGGGGCAGTATCTTTATGGCATCGTGCTGGGGCTTTTGACCGGTATTTTCAGGGTATTCGGAAGCAACGCGGAGGGCGTTTCCTACGCGATTATTTTAGGCAATCTGTTGGTGCCCCTGATTGAAAAGATAACAGTGCCGAAAGCCTTTGGAAAAGGAGGGGGCAGATATGAAAAATAAAAACCAGAATCCGGCAGCGGAAATGTTAAAAAATGCGGGTATTTTATTTGCCATCACCCTGCTTGCAGGGATTGCGCTGGGCTTTGTCTATGAGCTGACGAAGGAGCCGATTGCGCAGAAACAGCAGCTTAAGGTGCAGCGCGCGTGCGCCGAAGTCTTTTCACAGGCGGCGGCCTTTACGGAGATTGACCCGCTGATGCTTCCGACTGCGCTGGCTTCCGGATATGCGATTGCAGCCGTAGAAGGGTATAACGCGGAGACGCTGGGATCGGAGGTTGGGGAGGTCTATCGTGCGCTGTCGCAGGATGGTTCTCTTTTAGGGTATGTGCTGAAGGTTACAACAAAAGAGGGCTACGGCGGCAGCATCGAGCTGATGGTGGGCATCACCATGGAGGGCAGTATAAGCGGTATTTCCATCTTAAGCATATCGGAAACCCCGGGACTTGGCATGCAGGCAGGAGATGTGCTGGTGCCTCAGTTTGCAGGCAAAACAGCGGAAGCCTTTGTCTATACGAAGACAGGCGCCGCGGCGGAAAATGAAATTGATGCCATAAGCGGGGCGACCATTACCACGCGTGCGGTGACGAACGCTGTCAACGCGGGGCTTCGCTATTTTGAGACGTTGCTGAAGGGAGGTATCTGAGGATGAAGGAAAACAGTGCTTTGGAGAGGCTCTATAATGGCATAGCCAAAGAAAATCCGACCTTTGTGCTGATGCTGGGCATGTGCCCCACGCTGGCAGTAACCACCTCCGCCATCAACGGACTTGGCATGGGACTTACCACGGCTGTGGTGCTTACTCTCAGTAATCTGATTATTTCCCTGCTGCGGAAGGTGATTCCGGACAAGGTGCGGATTCCGGCGTTTATTGTGATTATTGCTTCTTTTGTAACTATAGTGCAGTTGTTGCTGGAGGGTTATCTGCCGGATTTAAATGAGGCGCTTGGTGTCTATATCCCGCTGATTGTGGTAAATTGTATTATATTAGGGCGCGCGGAAGCCTATGCCTATACGCATGGACCGGTATCTTCTCTTTTTGACGGTATCGGCATGGGGCTTGGCTTTACAGTGGCGCTTACCTGTATCGGCATGGTGCGGGAGCTGTTGGGAAGCGGGAAGCTCTTTGGCTTTTCGGTTATGCCGGACAGCTTTACCCCGATTTTGATTTTCGTGCTGGCGCCCGGTGCTTTCTTTGTGCTTGCCATGCTCACCGCCATACAGAATTTTGTAAAAATACGGGGGGAAAAGCAGGGAAAGGATATGAGTAAAATTGGCTCCGGATGCAGTCATGACTGCCTGCACTGTATGGATGGAAGCTGTGCGGACAATCAGAATGAAGCGCTTTTTGAATCTGCAAAAGAGGAAGAAGAGACAGAAGTGAAGCCGGAAACTGTGAGGAGCAGGGAAGCGTTGAAAAAGCAGAAAAAAGAAACGCCTGAGAAGAAGCAGAAGCGTAGGGAAGAAGAGCGGCAGGAAACCGAAGAAAGCATGGAATTCATAGACTTGGATGAGGAGGACGAATAAATGGGAGAGGTAAAAGATTTGCTTGTCATATTAATCAGCTCCTCTTTGGTAAGCAATGTTGTGCTGAGCCAGTTTTTGGGATTGTGCCCCTTTCTTGGCGTGTCTAAAAAGATTAACACGGCGGCAGGTATGGGTGGAGCCATTATCTTTGTCATTACTCTTTCCAGCGCCATTGCAGGTGTGATTTATCAGTATGTACTGACGCCGTTTCATATGGAATACCTGCAGACTATCGTGTTTATTTTAGTGATTGCCGCACTGGTGCAGTTTGTGGAAATGTTTTTAAAGAAATTTGTAAAACCCCTGTATCAGGCGCTCGGCGTGTATCTGCCCCTGATTACGACGAACTGTGCCGTACTTGGCGTGGCATTGACGAACGTGCAGAAGGAATACGGCATTCTTGCCGGTACGGTAAATGGCTTTGCAACGGCTTTGGGATTCATGATTGCCATTGTGATTCTTGCCGGCATCAGGGAAAAAATGGTTTATAACGACATACCGGAATCCTTTAAGGGAATGCCAAATGTGCTGCTGACGGCAGGACTGATGGCGATTGCTTTCTGTGGATTCTCCGGTCTCTTGTAAGGAGGATGAACAGATGAACGCGATGGGAGTTTTAAGCGCTGCTGTGCTGGTAGGCGGGATTGGTCTGTTTATTGGTTTGTTTTTAGGGGCGGCGGCAATTGTATTTAAGGTGAAGGTAAATGAAAAAGAGGAAGCCGTGCTTTCCGCGCTTCCGGGCAATAACTGCGGCGGCTGTGGATTCCCGGGCTGTGCGGGGCTTGCTGCGGCGATTGCAAAAGGCGAGGCACAGGTAAATGCCTGTCCTGTGGGCGGGGATGCCGTAGGAAAACAGATAGCCGCCATTATGGGGGTGGAGAGCAGACAGAGTGTACGCATGACGGCTTTTGTACATTGTATGGGCGACTGCGACCAGACCTATCCGCACTATACATATACCGGAATAGAAGACTGCCGTATGCTAAGCTATGTGCCCAATGGAGGTCCCAAATCCTGTACCTATGGCTGTCTTGGCTTTGGCACCTGTGTAAAGGAGTGTCCTTTTGATGCGATACACATTGAAAATGGCATTGCAGTGGTGGATAAAGAGGTATGCCGTGCCTGCGGGAAGTGCGTTGCGGTATGTCCAAGACATCTGATATCCATGGAGCCGTATCATGCAAAGCATATTGTCTTATGTAGTTCGAAGGACAAGGGCATTGATACGATTAAATCCTGTGTGACAGGCTGTATCGGCTGTGGCATCTGTGTGAAAAATTGTCCGGCAGGCGCCATTGCGGTCAAAGATTTTCATGCGGTAATCGATCAGGAGAAATGTACGGGCTGCGGTATCTGTGTGGAGAAGTGCCCGAAGCATGTTATTGTGTAAAATTTATCGGTGCAGTGCCGTAAGCAGCGCTTGCGATATGCGGGGGCATAAAAATGAAAGCAGGAGAAATTTGTTATGAAATTACCGGAAGAATATGACGAGCAGCCCAAAATGAGCCTGACTGTGGTACGCATGATAATCGGCGTGACGCTTTTTATCTCTGCGATTCTGGTGCTGATACTTCTGATGAACAGCGAAAACATTAAAAAAAGAGTGGAAGAGCCGCCAAAACAGCCTGCGGATGCTGTCCAAAGTGTGACGGATGGAGAGCCTTCCGATGAGTTTGCGCAGGGAACGCTGACGCCGGATGATTTTGATTTCTGGGACTTATATCCGGAGGAGACAGAAGAGCCCGAGCAGGAGGAGAGCGTCAAGAAGGAAGAAGTCAGCGACCCTGCAACCGACGGCAGGCACACGCTGCTTGTCACAGCGGACGGCAAGGAGGAATGGGTGTTAATCAGTCCGTATCTGCCTAAAAATGAATACGACTATACCAAGCTGGTCTGTCAGTCCGAGCTGATGAAATATTTTGAAGATGGCAGGCAGATATCCTATGTAGGTGCGGATATCTCCAAATATCATGATTATGTGGATTTTGTGAAGCTTAAAAAAGCCGGCGTCAATTTTGTGATGCTGCGGGTGGGCGCAAGAGGATATGGAACGGGACAGCTTATGCTGGATGAGAATTTTCTTGACAATATCAAGCGTGCTTCGGATGCCGGACTGGAAATCGGTCTCTATTTCTTTTCTCAGGCAGTCAGCAAAGAGGAAGCAATCGAGGAGGCAAATCTGGTATTGGAGAATATTGGGGATTATGCGATAACTTATCCCATTGCGTTTGACATGGAGTTTATCGTCGGGGATACTGCGAGGATTGAAGCGCTGACAAGGGAAGAAAAGACGACAATCGCGAGGACTTTTATGGACACGATTGCAAATGCAGGGTACATGCCTATGCTTTATGGTAATAAGGAGTGGCTTATCCGGTATGTTGACCTTTCCAAATTGACATCCTATGATATCTGGCTTTCTCAGCCCGGGGATATTCCGGATTATCCGTATAAGTTTACCATGTGGCAGTATTCCAATACGGCTTCCATAGACGGAATTGCGGGATATGCAAACTTGAATATCAGTTTTATTGACTACTCCGAAAAGTGAAGCTGGTATATTTTTTCAGAAACCGGCAGGCGTGTATAGATATCGGCATACATGCCCGCCGGTACGTTTTCTAAATAGTTTGGCGTATAATTTTTTTTGCAGCCGTTTTTCTTTAAGATATCGATTGCTTTATTGTAGGCAATGGCAGCTTCTTCCATGGTGGGGTAGCTGCCAATGTTGTAGTTGCCCTTTACATGTATACGGGCACAGTATTTTAGTCCGTCCTTGTCGGATTTTATAAGAACACCATGATATTTATTGTGTATTACAAGATTTTCCCGCCTGAAATCGGTGGTATCCCCATTTTGAAAATCAAAATCCCTGCCCGCCACAGCGTAATTTTTGATGCCGTAGCGGTTTAAGATATTCACCTGCATCCCAAAGTCAGCGACAAAATAATGATTGCCTCGTTTCATAATTTTGTGGGAGGCATAGTAAAATAAATCGTCTATATCAAATTTCAATACAATTTCTCTTGTATAATAATAATAAAAGAAATGCGGGCGGACATAAATAGGTGTGGAAAAGTAGACGCCGTTATTCCTAAAATTGAGGAGTACCACCCATTTTTCAAAAGAAAGAGCGCAGTGATTGCCGTAATCTGAGAGAGCGGCAGGCTCTTTAGACCGAAGCAGCCGTTCCGCTTCTTTATATGCTGCATGCGCCTGCCCGAAGGAAGAAAAGCTGCCAAGGCTGATATGTTTATTCTGATAGGTGATGGAAGAACGGTAGGAAATGCTGCCGTCTTTTTTTTGTGCCGTAAAAACGCCGCTCGTCTTGTTCATCTGCAACTCCTTCCCTGTGATTTTTGTAGGAAAAGTATAACAGATTTTAGAAAAAAGTACAAATTAAGAAATATTTTCCGGACATACTGTATAAAATATATTGTATGGGTCAAGCATAAGAGATTTCATAGGTTGTTTGGGCTGTGGAAGTGGATATGGGGTGTAAGGATGTATAAAAAGTATATTTTGGCGTTATTACTTATCAATATCATAGCGGTGGTTGCGGTTTTCAATATTACCGGACTGAAGGTAAACCATATTATGGCGACGCCTGCGTTTAAGCTGAATCTGCAGGAGGCGCTTGCGCCAAAGGAACAGGTCAGCCACAACGGGTTTGTACAAGCAGTATCCTCAGGTCAGCTTGTCATTTTTTATGAGGTGGTAGAAAAAAAGTGGAAATACGATTTGTCGGAGGAAGATTATCAAGTGCTTCTGCGGATTGTGGAAGCGGAAGCAGGAGGCGAGGACGTAGAGGGAAGGATGCTGGTAGCCAGCGTTGTATTAAACAGGGTAAACAGCGAAGTGTTTCCCAATACCGTAAAAGAAGTGGTTTTCCAGAGAGAAAACGGCACGGCACAGTTTTCTCCTGCGTACAGCGGCAGATATGACAGGATAACGGTAAGCGAAAAAACCATCGAGGCGGTGGAGCGGGTATTGTGCGGAGAAGATATCTCCGAAGGCGCGCTCTACTTCGCATCCAGAAAATATGCCAATTCTGACAGTATGAGCTGGTTTGATGAAAAACTGACTTTTCTGTTTTCCCACGGCGGACATGAGTTTTTCTATTAAGCTATGTTTTTTATACGAGCGGGAGCCTCACGTATTTTTGCGTTGCCAAAAAAATTCCATTATGCTATACTGTTTTCAATCACCGCATAAAAGCATTTCATAAGCTGTGCGGCGGGAAATAACGGAGGCTTTCTCCGATACGGATAGGAGCTATGATGGAAGAAGTATTATATAAAAGCACAAGAAGCAAAAAAGAACCGGTAAAGGCGTCGCAGGCTGTTTTAAAGGGGCTGTCTGCGGATGGCGGTTTGTTTGTACCGGACCATATTCCGGCGTTGGATAAAAGCCTTGCGGCATTTTCTAAGATGAGTTATCAGGAGACGGCTTATGAGGTTATGAAGCTGTATCTTACGGATTTTACGGAGGAGGAGCTTAAGACATGCATTGCCAGAGCCTATGATGAAAAGTTTGACACGGCGGCAGTTGCACCTTTAAAAGAGGCAAAAGGTGCTTACTATCTGGAACTTTTCCACGGAGCGACGATTGCTTTTAAGGATATGGCGCTTTCCATACTGCCGCATCTGATGACGACGGCAGCCAGAAAGAATCATGTAAAAGATGAGATTGTGATTTTGACGGCGACCAGCGGGGATACCGGCAAGGCGGCGCTGGCTGGCTTTGCAGGCGTGGAAGGAACCCGTATTATCGTATTTTACCCGAAGAACGGCGTCAGTCCCATTCAGGAAAAGCAGATGGTGACGCAAAAGGGCGACAATACCTATGTAGTGGGAATCACCGGCAATTTTGACGATGCGCAGACCGGCGTAAAGAAGCTGTTCGGGGACAAGGAGCTGGAAAAAGAGCTGGCGGAAGCAGGATTTCGGTTTTCCTCAGCTAATTCCATCAATATCGGCAGACTTGTGCCGCAGATTGTATATTACGTGTATGCGTATGCAAGGCTTTTGGCAAAAGGGGAGCTTTCAGAGGGAGAAAAAATCAACGTGGTAGTGCCCACGGGCAATTTCGGTAATATTCTCGCGGCGTTCTATGCCAAGAATATGGGGCTGCCCATCCACAAGCTGATTTGTGCTTCCAACGACAATAAGGTGCTTTATGACTTCTTTGCCACAGGCACCTATGATAAAAACCGTGAATTTGTCCTTACCTCTTCGCCTTCCATGGATATTCTGATTTCCAGCAACTTGGAGAGATTGATTTACCGGATTGCCGGCAATGACGCAGAAAAGACAGCCAGCCTTATGGCGGCGTTAGGCAGCGGCGGCAAATACGAAATTACGCCCGGGATGCAGGAGGCGCTTTCTGATTTTTATGGCAATTACGCCACCGAGAAGGAAACTGCAGCGGCAATCAAAGCGCTTTATGAGAACTGCGGTTATGTAATTGATACCCATACTGCGGTAGCATCTGCAGTTTATGACAAATACAGGGCGGACACGCAGGATATGACGAAAACCGTGATTGTTTCCACGGCAAGCCCCTATAAATTTACCAGAAGTGTGATGGAGGCAATGGGAGAGGACGGCGCCATGGACGATTTTGCGCTTGCCGACGCGCTTTCTCTGCTGTCCAAGGTTCCTGTGCCCGCTGCCGTAGAGGAAATCCGTACGGCTCCCGTGCTGCATACGAAAGTCTGCGATAAGGAAGAAATGAAGGCAGTAGTAAAGCAGTTTCTGGCAGTTTAGGGAGACTGATATTAAGACTGAATAAAGAGCCAATAACATGCAGTATGCTGACTGCGGTTATTGGCTCTCTTTTATGGAAAGGTTATCGTTTGTCGATAGCAACATAATCCTTGTCTTCCCCCACGGATTTGTAAGCGGGACGGATGATTTTGCCGTTGTTGGCAAGCTCTTCCAGTCTGTGAGCGCTCCAGCCCACGATACGGGCGATGGCAAAGATGGGGGTATACAGCTCCATGGGAAGCCCCAGCATGTGATAGACAAAGCCGGAGTAGAAGTCCACGTTGATGCTGACGCCTTTGTACATCTGACGCTCCTCTGAGATAATGGCGGGCGCTAGGCGCTCCACCAAAGAATAAAGGGCAAATTCCCTGTGCAGGCCCTTTTCTTCCGAAAGCTTTTCTACGAAAGATTTGAATGCCACGGCACGAGGGTCCGATTTGGAATAAATGGCGTGACCGACACCGTATATCAGGCCTGCGTGGTCGAAGGCCTCCTTGTGAAGCAGCTTCTTTAGATATACGGAAACCTCTTCTTCATCTTCCCAGTCATGAACTTCCTTCTTCATTTCCTCAAACATCTTCACTACCTTGATGTTGGCGCCGCCGTGACGGGGACCCTTTAAGGAACCGATTGCCGCAGCAATCGTAGAATAGGTGTCTGTCAGGGAGGAGGTTACTACATGGGTGGTGAAGGAGGAATTGTTACCGCCGCCGTGCTCCATATGCAAAACGAGGGCGATATCTAAAATCCTTGCCTCTAAAGGCGTGTAGGAACTGTCCGGACGCAGAATATGCAGAATGTTTTCCGCAGTGGATAATTCGGCAAGAGGCTGGTGGATAAAAAGGCTGTTGCCGTCGTGATAATGACTGTATGCCTGATACCCGTAGATGGATAGCATGGGGAAAAGGCTGATAAGCTGCAGGCACTGTCTGAGCACATTGGGCAGGGAGGTATCATCCGCCCTGTCATCGTAGGAATAGAGGGTGAGCACGCTTCTGGCAAGCGTGTTCATCATGTCCTTGCTGGGCGCTTTCATAATAATGTCCCGCACAAAGCTTGTGGGCAGGGAACGATAGCCGCCTAAAAGCTGCTCAAATTCGGCGAGCTCCTTTTTGTCCGGCAGCTTGGAAAATAGGAGAAGATAGGCAATCTCTTCAAAGCCAAAGCGGTTTTCGCTGGTAAAGCCGCTTACCAAATCCTGTACATCATAGCCGCGGTAGAACAGCCTGCCGTGGGCAGGCACCTCCGCGCCGTCCACGATTTCCTTGGCACGTACGTCGGATATATGCGTCAGTCCGGCAAGAACGCCTTTTCCGTTTAAATCGCGCAGACCGCGCTTGACCTCATATTTGGTGAATAATTCGGAATCTATAATGCCGGCTTCCTCAGATAATTTGGCGAGCCTTACGATTTCGGGCGTAATGTCTGAATATGTATTGTGTTCCATGGGCATTTCTCCTTTCTGAAAAATACTAGGGTAATATGGGTATATGACCCGGATTCTACTAACAGGTTATGCAAAAATTTATTATGATACAACAGACGTGTATAATATGCATTTTACAAGAAGTAAGATTATCATATCACGGACAGCAAAAGCGTTGCAAGCAAAAAAATGTATTTCACAAAGATTTAAAATGGAATTCACAAACTTTTCATAAATTGTAGATTTTTTTTCCGTGCCGTATTACAATAATGCGGAAGAGAAAGTAAGCGCCTGTAAAAACGGGCGGAGAGGCGGTGCAGACATGACAGTACAGGAGATGCTTCGGTATGTGGACCATACCCAGTTAAAGGCTTTTGCCACATGGGAGGATATCAGGAAGCTCTGCGACGAAGCGGTAAAGTATAGGACGGCGTCCGTATGTATTCCTCCCGCATATATAAAGCGGGTAAAGGAAGCATATGGCAATACGCTTTCCCTGTGTACGGTGGTGGGGTTTCCTTTGGGCTACAGCGTAACAAAAGCAAAAGCGGCGGAGGTCAGGCAGGCGCTTTACGACGGCTGCGACGAGATTGATATGGTAGTCAATATCGGCGATGTCAAGAATGGAAATTACGACAAGGTAAAGGAAGAAATCGCAGAATTGAAAGCAATCTGCAAGGAGCATATCCTGAAGGTAATCGTGGAAACCTGCTATTTAAGCGAGGAAGAAAAAATAGCCATGTGCAGGGCCGTGACGGAGGCGGGCGCGGACTATATTAAAACCTCCACAGGATTCGGAACGGGAGGCGCCGCAAAAGAGGATGTAGCGCTGTTTCAAAAGTATATCGGGAGCGGCGTCAAAATCAAGGCGGCGGGCGGCGTGCAGACACTTGAGGATGTAAAAGCGTTTATTGAGATGGGCTGCAGCCGCGTCGGCACCTCAAAGGCGGTCGCGCTTTGCGAAGGACTTTCCCTGAACGAGGAAGTGTAGGGAATTGTGAAAATCAGTAAGGAGGATGGAAAAAGTGGAAAATGAAACAATCAGGCAGAGGCTTTCGGCGTTGAGAGCCGTGATGGAAAGGGAAAAAATCGATTATTACATGATTCCGACGGCGGACTTTCACAATTCGGAGTACGTGGGCGCTTATTTTACGGTGCGGGAATATTTTTGCGGCTTTACCGGCTCGAATGGCACGCTTTTGGTGTGGCAGGAGGGAGCGGGGCTTTGGACGGACGGCAGATATTTTATTCAGGCGGAAAACGAGCTTGCGGGAACCGGCGTTACCTTGTTCCGCATGGCGGAGGAAGGCGTCCCAACGCTGCATGAATTTTTAAAGGAGAATATGAAGGAAGGGCAGACACTTAGTTTTGACGGCAGGGTAGTGCCGGCGGCGGAGGGCGTTTTGCTGGAAAAGAAGCTTGCCGACAAAAAAATATCCTTTGTATATGACAGGGATTTGGCGGATGAGGTCTGGAAGGAGCGTCCGGCGATGTCCTGTAAAGCGCTGCGTGTGCTTTCGGAGGAGATCGCGGGAAAAAGTGTGTCAAAGAAGCTTGCAGAGGTAATGGAAGAGGTAAAAAAAGGCGGCGCAGAGAAGCTTCTTCTGACAAAGCTGGACGATTTGATGTGGCTGTTCAATGTACGCGGCGGGGATGTGGAATGCAATCCGGTGGCGCTTTCCTACGGATATATCGGGGAGAGGGAGAGTATTCTTTTTGTGCAAAAAGAGGCTCTCTGCAAAGAAACGGAAAACTATCTGAAGGAAAATCATATTGCGGTGCGCCCCTATGACTCGATAATGGATTTTCTGGAAAAAGAGGCGGGCCAAGAGACAAAAATCATGCTGGATAAGAGGCACTGCAGTTATTGTCTTTACAAAAAGGCGGCTGCGGGCGCGAAAGTAGTGGAAGGTAAAAATCCGACGGAGCTGAAAAAAGCAATCAAAAATCCGACGGAGCTTGCCAACATGGAAAAGATTTTTATGCAGGACAGCGTGGCGGTTACGAAGTTTATTTACTGGCTGAAGAAGCATATCGGCAAAATGGAAATCACGGAAATTACGGCGGCAGATTATTTGGAGAATTTGAGAAGGCAGATACCGGAATTTCTGGACTTGTCCTTCCCCACGATTTCAGCCTATAAAGAAAACGCCGCCATGATGCATTATGAGGCGACGCCGGAGAACTTTAAGGTATTGGCGCCGGAGGGGATGCTTTTGGTAGATTCCGGCGGGCAGTACATGGGCGGCACTACGGACGTGACGAGAACCATTGTCCTTGGTCCCGTTTCCGATGAAATCAAATGCCATTACACGGCGGTGGCTGCGGGAATGCTGAATCTCAGCCACGCGAAATGGCTGTACGGATGCACAGGGCGCAATCTGGATATTCTGGCGAGAGCGCCGCTTTGGAATATGCACATGGATTACAAATGCGGAACAGGGCATGGCGTAGGGTATATTCTCAACGTACACGAGGGACCGCAGGGACTTCGCTGGCGTTTTGTGGAGGGTGCTGCAGAGGCAGTGATAGAGGAAGGCATGGACGTGACAAACGAGCCGGGCGTGTATATAGAAGGCAGTCATGGCATCCGCATTGAGAATGTGATGGTGGCGAAAAACGGCGTAAAAAATACGGACGGACAGTTTATGCATTTTGAAACGCTGACCTATGTGCCGATGGATTTGGATGCCATTGACGTAACCTGTATGACGGAGGAGACAAGGGGATATCTCAATGCCTATCACAAAAAAGTGTATGAGAAAATTGCGCCGTATCTGGATGCGGAAGAGAGTGCGTGGCTGAAAGAGGCTACGAGGGAAGTGTAGAAACGCGGTCGGGTATCTGCGCGCCATGCGCGGTACAGCGCAAGTGTAAGAGCTTACAAAAAATGTAAAATCATTATAAAATTTGACTGCCCGTTATTGACTTTTAGAAAGGGCTTTGAGATAATAAACGTGATATGCGGGAAGGTACGCGGCTGCCAAAGTTACTATCCCGCATAAAAAGAGGCAGTATGCCGTTACTGCGGCAATAATAGATACTTATTGAAGGAGGACGTAATATGTCAACAAAAGCGTATTATCCAATTTCCGAAATTGGCGCCGGAAAGGTGGGCTTTTCCAAGACCCGTTCCATTATAGAGGCGGCTTTTTACGGAAACAATGTAGTAAAAGTAAACACTCTGAAGGAAGCTTATGAGCTGGCTAAAAATTCACCGGGAACCGTTGTGACGGATATGCCTGTAAAGGACGGCGAAACTTTTGGACTGGAAAAGGATGCAAAGGTGCTTCTGTTTAACGACGGCGCCGTAACGGGACGTTATGCTGCTGCACGCCGCATCAAAGGCGAGCCTGGCGTAGATGAGGCAAAGCTGGATAAGGTGGTGATGGACGCGGTTTATGAGACACGCTGGAAAACCATGTACCATGCAGAGTGCTTTGTAGGACTTGACCCTGAATTTATGGTAAAAGCCCATCTCCTGATTCCGGAAGGAGAGGAAAACATTCTCTACAACTGGATGATTAATTTCCAGTATATGTCTGATGAATACGTAAAGATGTATAAGAACTCCAAGCCGGTAGGCGACGGCAATGAGCCTGACATTTATATTTTCTCCGACCCGCAGTGGGTGCCGGGCAACAGGCCTGATGTAGATTATAGCTGCTTAAGCGACCCGCTTACCCTGTGCTATTTTGACACCAATCAGAACTGTGCGGCAATCTTAGGCATGAGATATTTTGGCGAGCACAAGAAGGGCACGCTGACTATGGCATGGGCGCTTGCCAACAGAAACGGCTACGCTTCCTGCCACGGCGGACAGAAAGAATACCTCCTTCCCGACGGCAGAAAGTTTGTTGCTTCCGTATACGGTCTGTCAGGCTCCGGCAAATCCACGCTGACACACGCAAAGCACGGCGGCAAGTATGAGATTAAAGTCCTGCATGACGACGCTTTCATCATCAATACCGATACCTGCGCTTCCGTTGCTTTAGAGCCTACTTATTTTGACAAGACGGCAGATTATCCGACAGGCTGTCCGGACAACGAATACCTGCTTTCTGCGCAGAACTGTTCCGCAACCTTGGATGAGAACGGCAAGATTCAGCTTGTAACCGAGGATATCAGGAACGGCAACGGACGTGCCATCAAGTCTAAGTTATGGTCTCCGAACCGTGTGGATAAGATTGACGCGCCTGTAAACGCTATCTTCTGGATTATGAAGGACCCGACCATTCCTCCCGTTGTGAAGCTGAAAGGTTCGGCGCTTGCTTCCGTTATGGGTGCAACCCTTGCAACCAAGACCTCCACAGCAGAGCGTGTGGCTGCCGGCACCGACTTAAATGCACTTCGCATTGTGCCTTATGCAAATCCGTTCAGAACCTATCCGCTTGCCAACGACTATGAGAAGTTTAAAAAGCTGGTGGAGGAGAAGAATGTTGACTGCTACATCATCAACACCGGTGATTTTATGGGCAAGAAAGTAAAACCTGCCGATACCCTTGGCATTTTAGAGAGCATCGTGGAAGGAAAGGCTGCATTTGAAAAATGGGGACCTTTCTCTGATATTGAAATCATGAACTGGGGTGATTTCAATGTAGACTTGTCTGACAAGGATTATGCAGCACAGCTCAAGAGCGCAATGCAGAACCGTGTAGATGCGGTAGAAGGCTTTGCAACCAAGAAGGAAGGCTATGATAAGCTTCCTGACGAGGCACTTGAGGCGTTAAAGAAGGTTGTTGCAGAGGCAAACACCCTGTAATGCCAATTTGGGGCCATGGATTTTTCTGTGGCTCCATTTTTATACAAAATTGTATAAATTACCTGTATTTTTAACTTGTAATCAATGTGGTTTTTGACTATAATATAAGTAACCTGAAATGTGCGATAACTCTTGTTAATTTTGAACCTACATTTACTTTAAACGGGATTCCTATATCGTCATGCGGCTGTCAAGCCTCCACTCATATGAGGATTGCAGGGGAAGGCAAATGTATGGCTGCGGTTGCCCACCTGGCTATAGCTAGGAGTCAAAAGGCAGGAGCCGGCATTTTGGGGTTATACGACAGATAAAAGAGAGCAGCTTTTCGGCTGCTCTCTTTTCAGAATCTGAAAAGGACGGACAAGAAAATTGCAGATAGGAAATCACAAGCAGGACTGGAACAAATCTCAAAGAATGCAGGCAAAGGCGGTTTTGTGTCTGGTGGGCATCGGACTGCTGATTGTCATTGCTTTTTCTCTTGGCATAGCAAGAAGAGGAGGCGGAGACAAAAAAAAGAAAGGCGGAGAAGAGACGCCGCCGCCCGTTTCCGTGACGGAAGAATTGTACAATGTATACATAACGGAAGTTGGAGACAATGTTATTAGTATATTTGACGGTGAAAATAAAAAGTATCCTTTTCATAGGGAGGGAGTGGAGATAGGCAACGCTTCGGACGGCTTTTCGGTAAGTGCCGGTCAGCTTGCCGATTTGACGTTGAAAGATGGCGCAGTAAGTCGGATTTTTTTAAAAACAGGTGAGCGGGTCAGCGGTAAGGTTATCGGTGTGGAAGCAGGCGTCGGCGTGGAACTTGAAAATCTGGGAAGGATTCCTTTTTCCGAGCAAGTTAGATTTTATATGCTGTATGGAGAATTGCGGGAGGGGACGGCGAGGGATATCCGCATTGGATATCATTATGCAGACTTTGTTATAGAGGATGGAAAAATCTGCGGCGTGCTGATGACACGTGATGAGAGTATGCAGTATATTCGGGTGCAGATAAAAAACAGCGACTACGCAGGGGCATATCATGATGCGGTAACACTTTCCTGCGACGCTGCATATACCATTTATTATGGGGCGCCGCTGGCGGACGTGTCAGCGGGGGATGACTCGCTGCCAAATACGGAGGGACGAGAGGAGCACGGGGCAGGGGAAAGCCTGCAGATAACGGCAGACAGTCCTTATTTTTCCCAAGAAAGCGGCAGCCGCCGTATCTATATCATACCCTCTTCCCTAACGGCAAAAATCAGCCTGCTTTCGGTAAACAGGAGTCAGGGAACGCCGGCTTACAGGGGAACCATGGAAATCAGTCTGACAGAAAACGGTTTTGTCGTTATCAACGAGGTGCTGCTGGAGGAATATCTTTACGCGGTGGTGCCAAGTGAGATGCCGGCGGGTTATCCGTTAGAAGCATTGAAGGCACAGGCTGTTTGTGCCAGAACCTATGCCTATTCCCATATGCTTTCCCCGGGGCTTCCTGATGTGGGTGCTCATGTGGATGACAGCACGGGATATCAGGTATACAACAACATTATGGAACAGAATGCCACTACAACGGCGGTAAAAGAGACGGCGGGACAGCTTTTGTATTACGAGGGGACGCTTGCAAATACCTACTATTATTCCACTTCCTGCGGCTTTGGTTCAGATGAACATGTGTGGCGTTCGGAAACGGCGCCGGAACTTTTTTACCTGACGGCGCGCTCTGTCAGCAGGGATGGGTATGAAGGGGCAGACTTGGTATATACGGCAGACAGTATGCGGGGAGAGGCGATGTTTGCACAGTTTCTTTTGTCTCCTCCGGAAACAGATTTTGAAAAAGAAGAACCGTGGTACAGGTGGAGTTATGAGGTATCCGGAATAGACAGTGAAAAAATACTAAAAATTCTGCAAAGCCGCTATGCGGCAAACCGCCTGCATATCCTGACCTTTTCCGGCGGAGAATATGTCAGCCAGAAGCCAAAAGAACTGGGAAAGATTCAAAATATTACCGTGGTGTCCCGAAATGCGGGGGGTGTGGCGGAAGAACTGGTGATTGAAGGGGAGAAGGCAACCTATAAGGTGATTACCGAATTAAATATCCGTTATGTGCTTTGTGACGGCGAGACAGAGGTACTCAGGCAGGACGGGAGCAGCGTGGAAATGAGAAGTCTTCTGCCTAGCGGCTTTTTTGTAATTTCAACTGTTCAAGAGCAGGGGAATGTGGTAGGATATAAATTGTCCGGCGGCGGCTTCGGGCATGGCGCAGGCATGTCTCAGAACGGGGCAAAAAATATGGCGCAGGCAGGTTATACCGCACAGCAGATTCTGGAATTTTTCTATTCGGGCTGCCGTGTATACTAAAAGTCTTCGTGATGGAGGATTGCTGTGATACGAAAGCTGTACATAATACTGGATGATTTCAACCGGCAGATGAACCGGAAAAACATAGGCTCTTTTGCGGCAAGTACTGCGTTTTTTATGTTTTTGTCACTGGTTCCCATATTGATTATGATTTGCACCATTATTCCCTATACCCATCTGACAGAGGAGAATTTGTTAAACGGTATTTCTGAAATTATGCCAAGTGTGCTGGAACCGCTTATGGTGAGCGTGGTGTCCGACGTCTACGAGAAATCGGCGGGCGTGCTTTCCATTGCGGCGATTGCCACGCTTTGGTCTGCCAGCAGGGGTGTGCTGGCGCTGATGCGGGGACTGAATGTGTTAAACGGCGTGGAGGAGGAGCGCAATTATTTTGTGGTGCGCGGCATTGCTGCCTTCTATACGCTGGTTATGCTGGCTGTGCTTTTGCTGTCGCTTATTATTAACGTGTTCGGCAATGTGCTGCTCGACATGATTTTTTTGCGGGTGCCGCAGACAAGACAGCTTTTTAATTTTGCCATGAATTTTCGCTTTCTTGTGATATGGCTGATTATGACACTTTTGTTTGCAGCAGTTTATGCCTATGTACCCAATAAGAAATTGCGGTTTCGTGCGCAGATGCCGGGAGCGGTATTTACGGCGGTAGTGTGGAGCATCTTTTCCTGGGGATTTTCCATCTATGTGGAGCGAATCAACAATCTGAGCACCTATGGCAGCCTTTCCATTATTGTGATTATTATGTTATGGCTTTACTTCTGTATTTATATTATTTTAATTGGCGCGCATATCAACCGGTATTTTGGACCGGCTTACAAGGTTTTGTACAGAAGACGGAAGGAAAAGAAGGAAAAGGGGCAGTCCGAAGAAGCGCAATGATTTCGGCATCGCAACAAATTTTTCTGGATTTCGGCATCGCAACAAATTTTTCGGCATCGCAACAAATTTTTCTTGACTTTTTCCGTTCGGTTCATTACAATGACTTTAGTTGAAAAAAGCTGTGAAGGTGTTTAGTAGCGATTCGTTTTCTAAAAGAGAGAGGAAGCCACCGGCTGAAAGCTTCCTTAAGTTCAAATGAAGAGTGAATTTCCCACCGGAGCTTCCATCTTAAATTCTGCCGCATATGCAGAAGAGTAGGATAGGACGTGGACGCGCGTTAAGCGTATTGAGTGCCTGTCTCAGACAGGAAATCGGGTGGTACCGCGGAGAACCTTCGTCCCTTGCACACGCAAGGGACTTTTTTGCGTGTATAAGCAGAGCCAAACGGCAGTAACATTTACAGGTCTGCTTATACGCAGCCTTCCGGCGACGCAAGGATATGTGCGGAGCGTGCACGAATGCTTGTATACGCAAAGCAGCTTCTCCCACCAAAAAGAAAGGAAACCAAAGGAGCATGATGAAAGAAAAACTAAGTCAAATCAGGGCACAGGCAATTAAGCAGATTGAAAACAGCGATGCGCTGGAAAAACTGAATGAAGTGCGGGTCAATATTCTGGGTAAAAAGGGAGAACTGACAGCCGTATTAAAGTCCATGAAGGATGTTGCACCAGAGGAACGCCCAAAGGTGGGACAGATGGTAAATGAGACGAGGGAAGAAATTGAAAAGCTTCTGGAAGGCGCTATGAAGAAAATGGAGAAAGCGGCGCGGGAAGCAAAAATGAAAGCAGAAGTGATAGATGTGACGCTTCCGGCAAAGAAAAATTTTATTGGGCACAGGCATCCCAGTACAATTGCACTGGAAGAGGTGGAGCGCATCTTTGTGGGAATGGGTTATGAGGTGTTGGAAGGGCCGGAGGTAGAGAAGGATTATTATAACTTTGAAGCGCTCAATATTCCTGCGGACCATCCTGCAAAGGATGAACAGGACACTTTCTATATTACCGGAGATATTCTCCTGCGAACCCAGACATCCTCCGTTCAGGTGCGCGAAATGGAAAAAGGAAGGGTTCCTATTCGTATGCTGGCGCCTGGCAGGGTGTTCCGTTCGGACGAGGTGGATGCGACTCATTCGCCTTCTTTCCATCAGATAGAGGGGCTTGTAATTGATAAAAACATTACCTTTGCGGATTTGAAGGGTACGTTGGCTGAGTTTGCAAGAGAGCTGTTCGGGGAAGAGACGAAAGTAAAATTCCGCCCCCATCATTTCCCGTTTACAGAGCCATCTGCAGAGATGGATGTTACCTGCTTTAAGTGCGGCGGCAAAGGCTGCCGGTTCTGTAAGGGAAGCGGCTGGATAGAAATTTTGGGCTGCGGCATGGTGCATCCGCACGTGCTGGAGATGAGCGGCATCAATCCGGAGGAATATACAGGCTTTGCGTTTGGTGTGGGTCTGGAAAGAATCGCACTTCTTAAATATGAAATTGACGACATGAGACTGCTCTATGAAAATGATATCCGCTTTTTGAAGCAGTTTTAATGCGGCCATTTGAAGTGAGGCGTCAAAAAGCCGAATGAAGGTACGCAGTGGAGAATGGCAAAAAACTTAAGTGAATTGCAGGGCTTTTGCCTAAAAAAGAAAGGACAGAATTTATGAATACAGCATTATCATGGATTAAAGCGTATGTACCCGAACTGACCTGTACGGATCAGGAATATTGCGATAAAATGACGCTGACCGGCACAAAGGTAGAAGGGTATGAAAGATTAGATAAAAATCTGGAAAAAATAGTGGTGGGAGAAATTATAAAAATTGAGAAACATCCCGATGCAGATAAGTTGATTGTCTGTCAGGTCAATGTAGGCGGCGAAGAAGTGCAGATTGTAACGGGAGCCTCCAATGTAAAGGAAGGGGATAAGGTGCCCGTTGTTTTAGACGGTGGAAAGGTAGCCGGCGGACATGACGGCGGCCCGCTTCCTGAGGAGGGGATTCAGATCAAAGCCGGAAAACTCAGGGGTGTGCCGTCAAGCGGTATGATGTGTGCCATTGAGGAATTGGGTTCTTCCCGCGAGATGTATCCGGATGCGCCGCAGGATGGTATCTATATTTTGGATAAGGAGGCAGTGCCGGGCGAGGATGCCATCGCGCTCTTAGGACTGCATGATACCGTATTTGAGTATGAAATCACCAGCAACCGCGTAGACTGCTACAGTGTACTCGGTATTGCAAGGGAGGCGGCAGTCACTTTTGATAAGCCTTTTGTGCCGCCCGTGGTAGAAGTAAAGGAAAGCGAAGAGGATGTAAAGGATTATATCAGCGTGGAGGTACAGGATGCGGATTTATGTGCGAGATACTGTGCCCGTGTGTGCACCAATATCAAAATCGGACCCTCTCCGGAGTGGATGCAGAGAAGGCTGGCGGCAAGCGGTATCCGGCCCATCAATAATCTGGTAGATATTACCAACTATGTGATGGAGGAATACGGGCAGCCTATGCACGCTTTTGATTTGGATACGATTGCAGGCAGAAAAATCATTGTGCGCCGTGCCAAGGACGGGGATGAGTTTCAGACTCTTGACGGGCAGATGAGAAAGCTGGACAGAGACATTCTGATGATTTGCGATGCGGAAAAGGAAATCGGTATTGCCGGCATTATGGGCGGAGAAAATTCCAAGATTACCGACAATGTAAAGACTTTGCTGTTTGAGGCGGCATGTTTTAACGGTCCCAATATCAGAAAATCAGCGAAGAGAATCGGACTTCGTACGGATGCCTCCGGCAAGTTTGAAAAAGGACTGGACCCGCGCAACGCAAGAGCGGCAATTGACCGTGCCTGCCAGTTGATTGCAGAGTTAGGATGCGGTGAGGTGACAAAAGGCTGTGTAGATGTGTGCGCACCGCTAAGCCCGTTGAAGCAGCTCCCTTTTGAGCCGCAAAAATACAATGCACTTTTGGGAACTAAGATAACAGAAGAGCAGATGCTTTCTATTTTTGAAAAGCTGGATATTCATGCGACAAAGGAAGGCGGCAATATTATGCTGGAGATACCTTCTTTCAGGCAGGATATTTTGGGTGGGGCGGACTTGGCAGAGGAAGTAGCAAGATTTTACGGCTATGACAAGATTCCGGTTACATTGCCAAACAGCACATCAACCACCGGCAAGCTTTCCTTTAAGCTGCGTATAGAGCAGAAAGCGCGGGATATTGCGGAATACTGTGGATTTTCACAGGGCATGAGCTATTCTTTTGAAAGCCCGAAGGTATTTGACAAGCTGCTGCTTGCGCAGGATGATAAAGCGCGGGATGCCATCACCATCGCCAATCCTTTGGGAGAGGATTTCTCCGTGATGCGAACCCTTCCTTTAAACGGTATGCTGACAAGTCTTGCTACAAATTACAACAGGCGTAATAAAGATGTACGTCTTTATGAGCTGGGCAATATTTATATTCCCAAAGCGCTTCCGCTTACGGAGCTGCCTGACGAGAGAATGCAGTTTACCCTTGGCTTTTATGGGGAGGGAGACTTTTACACGATGAAAGGCGTTGTGGAGGAATTTGTGGAGTGCATCGGTATGAGAGAAAGATGTGCCTACAATCCGGAAGCCGGAAAACCATTTTTGCACCCGGGCAGACAGGCACAAATCCTTTACAAGAATACCGTAATCGGTTATCTGGGCGAGGTGCATCCCGAAGTATGCGACAATTATGATATTGGCACGAAGGCTTATGTGGCAGTATTGGATATGCCGGTTATTCTGCCTTTTGCAAGCTTTGACAGAAAATATGAAGGCATTGCCAAATATCCTGCTGTGACAAGGGATATTTCCATGGTAGTGCCGAAGACGGTACTGGCGGGTGAGATTGAGGCAGTGCTTGTGCAGCGCGGCGGGAAGCTTTTGGAGTCCTACAGGCTGTTCGATGTCTACGAAGGCGGGCAGATACAGGAGGGATGTAAATCCATGGCATATTCCGTATCTTTCCGTGCGAAGGACAGGACGTTGGAGGAGGCGGATATTACCGGCGCGATGAAAAAGATTTTGAACGGGCTGGAGCAGCTCGGAGCGCAGTTAAGACAATAATAAATACGCAAATGTAGGCGGAAATACTACAAATATGAAATTACAGGGCTAAGGCTGCCATGTCAAACCGGATATGGCAGGCAGACATGGCAGGCTGCCAGGACTGCGTATCTGCACAAAGTGCTCTGGTATGGAGGATTGAAATGGAAAAGAAAAATTTATGGGAAGTTTACAGTGAGAAGCGTTTGAAAGAGCTGGAGAAGCTGGCGGGCGAGTACAGAACCTTTCTGGACAACGGAAAAACAGAAAGAGAGTGTATCGATACGATTGTCAATATGATAGAAGAGGCCGGCTACGAGGAGCTTAACAAGGCGATAGCGGCGGGCAGAAAGCTGAAAAAGGGTGATAAGGTTTATTCCGTCTGGATGAATAAATCCATTGCCATTTATCGGCTT
Organism: Lachnospiraceae bacterium; assembly: GCA_013316825.1. Classification (GTDB taxonomy): domain Bacteria; phylum Bacillota; class Clostridia; order Lachnospirales; family Lachnospiraceae; genus Acetatifactor. Next base: position 90,519 of record WSLY01000001.1, read on the forward strand.
GGTGAAAAACCGCTTGTTGACGGCATGAATATTTTGGGCGCGCATATTGATTCACCCCGTATGGACGTAAAGCAGAATCCCCTATATGAGGAAGGCGGCTTTGCGTATTTGGATACCCATTATTATGGCGGTGTGAAAAAGTATCAGTGGGTAACGCTGCCGCTTGCAATCCATGGTGTCGTTGTGAAGAAGGACGGTACGACTGTGGAAGTAACAATTGGTGAGGACGAAGATGACCCTGTATTCTTCATTTCGGACCTTTTGATTCATCTTGCCGCCGAGCAGCTTGAGAAGAAGGCAGCAAAGGTAATCGAGGGAGAAGCGCTGGATGTAATCGTAGGCAGCAAGCCTCTTGTGATAAAGACGGAAAAGGACGGCAGGCAGGAAGAAAAAGGAAGTGATGCGGAAAAAGCGAAGGAAGCCGTCAAAGCGGGCGTGCTGGATATTTTGAAAGAAACGTATGATATCTGCGAGGAGGATTTCATTTCCGCAGAGCTGGAAATTGTGCCGGCAGGAAAGGCAAGGGAGGCAGGCTTTGACAGAAGTATGATTCTGGCGTACGGGCAGGATGACCGTGTATGTGCGTTTACTTCGCTGAAGGCAATGTTAGATACGAAAAAAACGGACAGAACCGTATGCTGCATTTTGGTGGACAAAGAGGAAATTGGTTCTGTGGGCGCAACGGGTATGCAGTCTAAATTTTTTGAGAACAGCGTAGCAGAGCTGATGGAGCTTGCAGGCGAATACAGCGAGTTGAATGTGAGAAGGTGTCTGGCACGTTCCTGTATGCTTTCTTCCGATGTAAGCGCAGGCTTCGACCCTTCTTATGCTTCTTATTTTGAGAAGAAAAATGCCGCTTTTCTGGGAAAAGGAATGGTATTTAATAAGTTTACCGGTTCGAGGGGAAAATCTGGTTCCAATGACGCCAATGCAGAATATATGGCGCATATCAGAAGTATTTTTGATAAAAAGGGCGTACAGTTCCAGACAGCCGAGCTAGGCAAGGTAGACGTGGGCGGCGGTGGAACCATTGCTTATATTTTGGCACTTTATGGTATGAACGTGATTGACAGCGGCGTAGCGGTTTTAAATATGCATGCGCCTTGGGAAGCGACCAGCAAGGCGGACGTTTACGAAACCTACAGGGGCTATAAAGCGTTTGTCGAGGGAGCCTGCCTGTCATGAAGGAACTGAAAAAATCAGATTTTTTCTTTTCACTGCCACAGGAGCTGATTGCGCAGGATCCGCTTGCGGACCGTTCCGCCTCAAGGCTGTTGGTGCTGCATAAGGACAGCGGCAAAACGGAACATCGCGTTTTTAAGGATATCACAAAATATCTGCATACGGGCGACTGTCTTGTGCTTAACAATACGAGAGTGATTCCCGCGAGGCTTATCGGAAAGAAAGAGGAGACCGGCGCGGCGGTAGAACTGCTGCTTTTAAAACGTCGGGAGAAGGATATTTGGGAAACTCTTGTCAGACCGGGTAAAAAATGCCGGCAAGGTGCAAAGCTGGTGTTTGGAGAAGGGCTCCTTCGGGCAGAAATACTAAAAACCGTAGAAGAAGGAAACCGGCTGGTCCAGTTTTCCTATGACGGCATTTTTGAGGAAGTGTTGGACAAGCTGGGTGAGATGCCCCTGCCGCCGTATATTACGCACAAGCTTTCTGACAAAAACAGATATCAGACTGTCTACGCAAAATACAGCGGTAGTGCGGCAGCACCTACGGCGGGACTGCATTTTACGGAGGAACTGCTAAAAGAAATAGAAGCGATGGGGGTGGAGACGGCGTATGTTACCCTGCATGTGGGGCTTGGCACATTCCGTCCTGTGAAAGCGGACAATATTTTAGAGCACCATATGCATGCTGAGTATTATGAGGTGAGTGAGGAAGCGGCGGAAAAAATAAACCGTGTCAAAGCGGCAGGCGGGCGCGTTGTCTGCGTGGGCACCACGAGCTGCCGGACGGTGGAGAGCGCGGCAGGAGAGGATGGGAAAATTCGCGCAGGCAGCGGCAGTACGGAGATTTTCATTTACCCGGGTTACCGCTTCAAGGTACTGGATGCGCTGATTACCAATTTTCATCTGCCGGAATCCACGCTGGTTATGCTGGTATCTGCGCTTGCCGGCAGGGAAGCGGTACTTGCGGCATATGAAGAGGCTGTCAGGGAAAAATACCGTTTTTTTTCGTTTGGGGATGCAATGTATATCGAATGAGAAGCGTTCTGTTTAACAATAGCCCCGCCTTTGGGCTTCTTTTAACAGAGCGGGCTGAATGTGCGGATAGGTCCAATTTTGTGGCAGCGTATCCATGAGTACAATTTTTTCGATTTCACTATGTAATTCTGTTTCGAAATGTTTTATGTCAGCAAAGAATAACATGCCAAAGGATTCCTCGCCATTAAAATTATCCGGTGCAGTAACGGAATATACACATACAGGCGTTATATCAAGTTTTGCTGGGGGAATTATGGGGGAATGTTAAAAAGTGAAACAGGGATATAAACAAAAAGCAAAAGGAATGGTGAAAATGAAAATAGAAAGATGCGAAAAAGAATCCTTTGTTGTAGTAGGAAAAGAAGGGAAAACATCGGATGGAGCCGACTTTATAAAGAGACTGTGGGATGATGCAAATTCTCATTTTGGAGAAGTAGAGCATTTGGCAAAGAAAGATAAGAATGGGAATATCAGTGGGATATGGGGAGCGATGTCTGATTTTTCCCGCTCTTTCCAGCCTTGGGAAGATTTTAACAAAGGATTCTACCTTGCGGGAGTAGAATGTAATGATGGCGCTGAGGCTCCAGCCGGTTGGACAAAGTGGGTGATTCCTGCATATGCATATATTTATGTGGAGCGTCAAGACGAGAATACTTTTTCAGAAGCATTAAAGTATCTGGAAGATAATGATATTTCTTTGGCAGGTGCGGTTCACGATTTTATTTGTCCGCAAACGGGGAAGAGCTATATGTTTTTTCCGATTAGAAAATAGGAGCGAACCGTGTATTTTTAAATTTCAAAGCAGCATAGAGGCAGAAAACAGTGTCAACATGGATATAACGCAATAGAAACCTTTGAAACCTTTGATACCGGCATTTGTTTTTCTTGACAGTCGTATTTTTGTTTCTTATAATGATTATGTAATTTTTTTACGGAGGATGTATAAATGCAGGTAAAAGAATGTTATGCAGCCATGGGAGGGGATTACGAAGGGGTAATGAGCCGCCTTTTGAGTGAAGAACGGGTGAAAAAGTACCTGCTTAAGTTTCTGAACGACAGGAGTTTTGATACCCTGCAGACGGCAATGGCAGAAGCGGACAGAGAGGAAGCGTTCCGTATGGCGCATACGCTGAAGGGAGTCAGTCAGAATCTTGGGTTCACCAGTCTGTTCGTTTCCAGTGATGCACTGACAGAGGCGCTGCGGAACGAGATGCGTGAAGATGCAGGCGCGCTTTTTTGTAAAGTGGAAGCGGATTATCGCGCGACAGTTGCGGCAATTTCTGCAATGCAGACAGAATAAAGAGATAAGGGTAAAAATATTGGCGGGAAGGTGATTTTTTTGGAAGAGAGAAGAAGATGCAAAAGAACAAAGCTGCAGTCTAAGATTGTGCTGAAGCAGATAAATGGAGAAGGGGAAGAAGAGGTAGGTATTGATGTTGTGGACGTCTCAAAGTCGGGCGTCGGCTTTAACTGTGACAGAGTGCTTGCCATCGGAGCGGTGTATGAAGCATATCTGACGATCTGGACAAGGGAAGTGCTGCATGCAATACTGGAAATCATCAGGATAGAAAAGAGGGAAGATACCATATCCTACGGTGCGGTTTTCGTTGGCATGCCGGAAATGGACGCAATGCGTATTTCTGTATATCAGGCAGTGGAAGAGTTTGGGGATGCAAACTAAAAAAAGGCAGAGAAGAGCAGTCGTATGCAAAGTACTGCTGGCGTCTTTGTACATTGTGATATTTTGGTTTTCGGCGCAGAACGGAGAGGATTCCGGCGCAATCAGTACGTCGGTTTCGCAAAAAGGTATTTGGTTTTTGGATATTCTGACGGGCAGGAGCATAAAGGCGGAACGGCTTGCGGAGCTTGTGCTTGCATTGGAGCATCCACTGCGGAAAACAGCGCATTTTGCGGAATATGCCTTGATGGGGATATTGGTATTCCGTGTTTTATACTGCTATGTAGAACAATGGGGCAGACGGTATATACTGGCAGTTTTGTGGGTGTTTTTGTCCGCGGCTGCGGATGAAATTCATCAGTACTTTGTACCAGGCAGATGGGCAAGTGTATCGGATGTACTACTGGATACTTGCGGCGGTGCAGCAGGAGCTGTGGTTTGCATGGCGGCTTTGCATGCAGCAGAGAAATATAGAAGAAAAAAGCAGAAGAACATATAACATGTTTTTCTGCTTTTTTCTTAGGATTAGGGTGCCAAAAGTCCATCTTCTTGAATATGGCAGGGAACCTGCCTTCTATTTTCCGGCCGTGACAAAATAGCCTTCCGCAGTCAAAAGCTTTTCTGCCATAAGCTGTGCGGCTTCATCATAAAATTCAATCCGCATGGCGCCTTCCGCCGCTTCTCTGTTGTGTGTGATGCCAATGTTTCTGATGTTGATGCCGCTTGAAGCCAAAAGTGATACAACGCCGGCAAGGGCGCCGGGTTTGTCGGCAATATCTATGTGCATGTCAAAAATACGTTTGATAGGACCGCTGGATGCATTGATAAAGGATTCCCTGTAAGTGCGGGCCGTATCAAACAGTGTATAGAGCGCCGCTGCATCCCGCGTGTCCAATGCTTTTTTTGCTTCAAGCAGGGAATCGATATAAGACTGCAGGAGGCAGGAGATATTTTCTGCATTGGTTATACAAATTTGCTGCCACATGTCAGGTGAGGAGGAGGCAATACGGGTGATATCCTTAAAACCGCCTGCGGCAATCTGCTTCATGATACCATCGCTGGAATCGGCATCCTTTATCAGATTAACCAATGTAGAAGCAATTACATGGGGAAGGTGTGAGATGCCGGCAGTTACAAGGTCGTGCTCTTTATCAGAAAGAACCAAGGGAATCGCGCCCATTTTCTGTACCAGACTATGATAAGCGGACAGTTTGTCAGGGGAGGTCTGCGCTGTGGGCGTCAGAATGTAATAGGCATTCTGTAAAAGCAGTGCCTTGGCATTTTGATAGCCCACACGTTCGCTTCCTGCCATGGGATGTCCGCCAATGAAACGGTCAGAAAGACCGGCGGCTTCAACTGCCTTAAGCGTTGTACCTTTGACGCTTCCCACATCCGTCAAAATACATTCGGGAGACAGAATTTGCCCGATAACGGACAGATTTTTGTCATTGTGCGAAACCGGCGCACATAAAAACAGGTAGTCGCAGGCAGAAAATGTTTCATCTATGCAGTCAGCCATGACGTCTGCAATTCCTTCCTCTTTTGCAAGAAGAACACTTTCCCTGTTGATATCATATGCAATAATCCGTATGGACGAATCGGCATGTTTCAGCGCTTTGGCAATGGAGCCGCCGATTAAGCCAAGACCGATAAAACCGCAGGTTAACGTAGCCATTTGGATACCTCCTTTAAACAGGGATATTCTAGCACGCTGAAGTGTGAAAGTCAACTTGGATAATAAAATGTGAAAGTTGATGAATATAACTTGTAATGTGTCTGGAAATTTAGTAAAATATACCTATGGTGTTTTGATGACAGAAAGTGACACGGGCATAAATACCAATAACTGAAAAGAAAGGACATAATATCTATGAAAGTTTACACAACCGACAAAATCCGAAACGTGGTTTTACTGGGACACGGCGGTTCCGGCAAGACCAGTCTTGCAGAAGCGATGGGGTATCTTTCAGGGATTACCTCCCGCATGGGTAAGGTGGCAGACGGCAATACCCTGAGCGATTACAGCAAAGAAGAACAGAAGCGTCAGTTTTCCATTTCAACTTCTGTGATACCAATTGAATGGGAAGGCTGCAAAATCAATATTCTGGATGCGCCGGGATATTTTGATTTTGTAGGTGAGGTGGAGGAGGCTGTCAGTGCAGCCGGTGCCGCTATTATCGTGGTAAACGGAAAGTCCGGTATGGAAGTAGGGACAGAAAAGGCATGGGAGCTTTGTGATAAGTATAAGCTGCCCCGTTTTGTGTATGTTACCAATATGGATGTGGACAATGCTTCCTTCAGGCAGGTGGTGGAGGAAATGACTGAAAAGTACGGCAAGAAAATAGCGCCGTTTAATCTGCCAATCCGTGAAAATGAAAAGTTTGTCGGTTATGTAAATGTCATTGCAGAGACCGGTAACAGATGGCAGGGCAAGGAAGTGGTTCCCTGTGAGATTCCGGAATACAACAAGGCAAATCTGCAGATATGCAGGGATACGCTGATGGAGGCAGTTGCGGAGACCAGTGAGGAGATGATGGAACGCTATTTTGGCGGGGAGACTTTCTCAGAGGCGGAAATCCGTGCTGCGCTGCGCACCAATGTCTGCGACGGCACCATCGTTCCCATGAGCATGGGTTCCAATACGCTGTGTCAGGGCGTTTATACTCTGCTCGATGACATTGTAAAATATATGCCGAGCCCTGAAAACCGCAAGGTTGCAGGCATCAACATGAAGACCAACGAAATCTACAATGCAGACTACGATTTTTCCAAGGCAAAATCCGCATATATCTGGAAGACCATGGTGGATCCGTTTATCGGCAAATACTCTCTGATTAAGGTCAATTCCGGTGTGCTGAAGACGGACGACGTGATTTACAATGTAGACAGGGATATTGAAGAGAAGATTGGCAAGCTGTATGTGATGCAGGGCAACAAGCCAATAGAAGTTCCGGAGCTTCATGCGGGTGATTTGGGCGCGTTAGCGAAGCTGACTGCAGCAAGAACGGGCAACAGCCTTTCCACAAAGGCGACTACCATCAAATTTGGCAAGTGGGAAATTTCCCAGCCGTATACATACTTAAGGTATAAGCCGAAGGATAAAGGCGATGTGGATAAGATATCGCAGGCGCTGCAGAAGATGACCCATGAAGATACCACTTTAAGGATGGTGAACGATGCGGAAAACAGGCAGACGCTCCTTTACGGTATGGGAGAGCAGCATTTGGATATCGTTGCCAGCAGGCTTTTAAATGAATATAAGGTTGAGATAGAGCTGGAGAGACCTAAGATTGCTTATAAGGAAACCATTCGGAAGAATTCCGATGTGGAATATAAGTATAAAAAGCAGTCCGGCGGACACGGGCAGTATGGACATGTCAAAATGCGGTTTTCACCCTCCGGTGATTTGGAGACGCCGTTTGTGTTCGAGCAGGAAGTAGTGGGCGGCGCGGTTCCCAAAAACTACTATCCGGCAGTAGAAAAGGGACTGCAGGATTCCGTAGTAAAAGGACCTATGGCAGCATATCCGGTTGTGGGTGTGAAAGCGGTTTTGTATGACGGCTCCTACCATCCGGTAGACTCTTCGGAAATGGCATTTAAGCTGGCGACAATTCAAGCGTTCAAGAAAGGCTTTATGGAGGCATCACCGGTGCTGTTGGAGCCGATTGCCTCTCTGAAAGTAACGGTGCCGGATTCCTATACGGGCGATATTATGGGAGATTTGAACAAGCGGCGCGGCAGGGTACTCGGCATGACGCCTGTTCCCGGGGGCAAACAGATTATCGAGGCTGATATTCCCATGAGCGGCTTATATGGATACTGTACGGATTTGCGCTCCATGACGGGCGGCAGAGGCGAATACGCTTATGAATTTACGCGCTACGAGCAGGCGCCGTCCGATGTGCAGGAGAAAGAAGTGGCGGCAAGAGCAGATAAGGTGAGCGGCGGAGAAGAGTAATTTGCAGCGTTCCAATCATTTTCTTTCATCTGCAGGATAATCGGATGAAAGAAAACGATTGACAGTATTTGTTATGTGGTTTATATTATAGATATCATTATTGGTTGTACGGGCAATAGGAAGATAAGCAGGGGAAAGCAAATCTGATTATGGTAATGGTCGGCAGCATCTTGTCTGCCGACCATTTTAAAAATCTAATAGTACATATATTTTTCTATAAATTCGGTTCTTCTCGCCAAAAGATAATCCCAGTCCGGACAAAGTATGAGGTCATATTGGTGCTGCACATTGGAAAATGCAGGGAACCTTATGATAGGTAATTATTCCCTTTTTTATGCGGCGGGAATCGGCGCGGGCGCGTCGCTTTTATCTCTGCTCGCGGCGTTTGGACTGACAAAGGCCGGTTTTCGGTATGGGAAAAGCATATCTTTTCTGCTGCTTCTTTTGATACTTATGCCTCTTCAGACGACGCTTCTGCCAAATTATATCGGGCTGCGGGATTTGGGGCTTTTAGATACCAGAAAAGCACTCCTTCTGCCCATGATTTGTTCGCCCTTTGCCATTTACCTGATGTGCCGGTATATGGAGGGAATATCGGACGAAAACTGGGAGGCTGCGAGACTGGAGACGGACTCGTTGTTTCAAATACTGTTTTGTGTAGTATTTCCGCAGATGCGCGCCTGTGTGGCAGCGGTGTTTGTCTTTATGTTTGCAGAAGGCTTTAATATGATTGAACAGCCGCTGTACTACGTAAAGCAGGATAAGCTGAAGCCGCTTTCTATCATTACAGACAGTATGCAGGCAGGAGAGGAAAAGTTGATTTATGCCATCGGTATCGTCTGCATGATACCTTTGCTTTTTCTCTATGGGTTCTACGAGGAAGAGCTGGCGGATGGTCTGGGCAGGCTGAAAATGTAACGGTAGAAAGTTGTATACAGGGTGTAACAGAAAGCGGGAATAACGTATGAAGAGAAAAATATTTTTTGGTTTAACAGTTTTATTTTTGGGGATTATGCTTGCCGGTACTTTTTTTCACCAGAAGATAGATTCTCTTTTTCGCCCCAAGGTACAGATTGCAGTAATAGAAGGCGGCAGCGAATATGTTTCTTTTTGGAGGACGGTGGAGGGAAAAGAGACAGAATATATGCGGGAGGAGAGCTATCTGCTGCTTCCGGCACAGGCGGTAAGGGACAATACGGTGTACGTGCTGGAGCATGTGACGGTCCCTTACGGCAGTTATGATATAGTAACTCTGCGGATTGTACAGACGGCAGGAGAAAGTAACGGAAAGGTAAAAATAACGGAAGGACTTACGGGAAATGAAAGAGTTGCGGCAGTATATGAGGATGCTTTTTATGATGGTATGCGGGTAGTGGTGGAGGAGAAGTACTAAGCGGTTGCAAATATGCTGCGGCATCCGAGAAAGTGATTGACATTGCAAAGACAAATGTTTACAATTAGCACTAGCTATAACGAATGAAATACAGAATAAATAAGAACGAA
>WSLY01000001.1:99883-240564 GCA_013316825.1 Lachnospiraceae bacterium
GTTATAGCTAGTGCTAATTGTAAACATTTGTCTTTGCAATGTCAATCACTTTCTCGGATGCCGCATGAAGAAAGGCATGATAAAGATGGCTGTATTGTACAATCACAGAGAAGTAGAGACAAAATGGCAAGAGGTGTGGGAAAAAGAAAAAGCTTTCGCCACCTCGGAGGATTATTCCAAACCTAAATATTACGCGTTGGTTGAGTTTCCGTATCCTTCCGGACAGGGACTTCACGTGGGACATCCGCGTCCTTATACGGCGCTTGATATTGTGGCAAGAAAGAGAAGGATGCAAGGCTATAATGTACTGTATCCTATGGGCTGGGATGCGTTCGGTCTGCCGACGGAAAATTATGCGATTAAAAATCATATTCATCCCAAAATAGTAACCAAAAACAATGTGGAGCGTTTTAAGAATCAGTTAAAGGCGCTGGGATATTCCTTTGATTGGGACAGAGAAGTCAACACTACGGATGTGGATTACTATAAGTGGACACAATGGATTTTTTTGAAGCTGTTTCATGCAGGGCTTGCCTATAAGACGGAGATGCCTATCAACTGGTGTACTTCCTGTAAGGTAGGGCTTGCCAATGAAGAGGTGGTAAACGGTGTCTGCGAGCGTTGCGGGGCAGAAGTGGTCCGCAAGGTAAAGAGCCAGTGGATGCTGAAGATTACGGCGTATGCGGATAAGCTTTTAGAGGGACTGGATACCGTGGACTATATCGAGCGTGTCAAGGTATCCCAGAAAAACTGGATTGGCAAATCCACCGGTGCGGAAGTAGATTTTATCTTAAAGGACAAAGAAGATAAGCTTACGGTTTATACCACCAGACCGGATACTTTGTTTGGAGTTACCTACATGGTAATGAGTCCGGAACATCCTTTTATCGACAAATACAAAGCAGATATTAAAAACTGGGACGACGTAACCCAATATCGTGAGATGGCGGCAAGAAAGTCTGATTTTGAGAGAACAGAAATGGCAAAAGACAAGACCGGTGTTATGCTGGACGGACTTACGGCTGTCAATCCGGTAAATGGCAAGGAAATTCCCGTGTGGATATCGGACTATGTGCTGATGACTTATGGAACAGGCGCGATTATGGCAGTTCCGGCGCATGACGAGAGGGACTGGGAGTTTGCAAAGAAGTTCCACATGCCGATTATAGAGGTGGTTGCAGGAAGCCCCGTACCTGTGGAAGAGGCGGTATTTTCTGATGTGGCGACAGGGACGTTGGTGAATTCCGATTTCTTAAACGGTCTTTCCGTTGCAGAAGCCAAGAAAAAGATTACGGCATTCCTGACAGAAAAAGGGATTGGGCATGAAAAGACCAATTTTAAGCTGCGTGACTGGGTATTTTCCAGACAGCGTTATTGGGGAGAGCCGATTCCCATTGTAAAATGTGAAAAATGCGGATACGTGGCGCTTCCCGAGAGCGAGCTTCCCTTAGAGCTTCCAGAGGTGGAGAGCTATATGCCGACGGACAACGGGGAGTCTCCTCTTGCTCATATGACGGACTGGGTAAAGACCACCTGTCCAGCGTGCGGCGGGCCTGCAGAGCGGGAGACGGACACAATGCCGCAGTGGGCTGGTTCTTCGTGGTATTTTCTGCGTTATACCGACCCGCACAATGCCTTGGCTCTTGCAAGCCCCGAGGCTTTAAAGTACTGGCTGCCGGTTGACTGGTACAACGGCGGTATGGAGCATACTACGCTGCATCTGCTGTATTCTCGTTTCTGGCACAGGTTTTTATATGACAAGGAAGTGGTTCCTTGTCCGGAGCCATATCGGAAGAGAACTTCTCACGGCATGATTTTAGGCTCAAATGGGGAGAAAATGAGTAAGTCCCGCGGCAATGTGGTGAATCCGGATGATATTGTAAGAGAGTACGGGGCGGATACCTTAAGAACCTATGAGATGTTTATCGGTGCATTTGACCTGAGCGCTTCCTGGTCGGAGGACGGCGTGAAGGGCTGCCGCAGGTTCTTGGAGCGTGTGTGGAAGCTTCAGGATATCCTGACAAAAGAAGAAGGCTATTCTGCCGATATGGAAACCAAAATGCATCAGACCATCAAAAAGGTCAGCACTGATTTTGAGAATTTGAAATATAATACGGCGATTGCTGCCATGATGGCATTGATTAACGATTTTTACAAGAAAAATGCTGTGACAAGGGGCGAGTTCAAAACGCTTCTTACTCTTTTGAATCCGGTGGCACCGCATATCACAGAGGAGCTCTGGCAGCTTACCGGCTTTGCGGGGCGGCTGTATCAGGCAGTGTGGGCGGAATATGACGAAGCGAAGACGGTGGAATCTACTGTGGAGGTAGCGGTACAGATAAACGGCAAGACCAAAACCACCATAAGCATCAAGAAGGATGAAGAGAAGGACGCTGTCATTGCAATGGCAAGAGAGGCCTTGGGTGCAAAGCTTACCGGCACGGTGGTGAAAGAAATTTATGTGCCCGGCAGAATTGTGAATCTTGTAGTAAAGCCGTAAGCGGCAAAACGCAGTGCGGTTTAAAGAGCAAATGGTGCGGTATAAGGAAAAATGTCAGGCTGGGATAAAAATCCTGTCCTGACATTTTTGCCGTATGGATATGGACTACTGCGCCGCAAATTACTGCTTTGGCGCCTGTTTCATGATTTTATCAATTTGTTCCAGCTCTTCCGGTGTGCTGTGGTTTTTGATTGCCGTCACTACGGCGGCAATCTCGGCGGAGGAAAAGCTGATATTATCTGCTTTTGCCTGCTTCATTTTTAACATCATGTAGGGCATGGCTTCCTTCTGGCTTTTTCCTCTGCCGCCCAAAACCAAATCGTTCAAAAAAGCCAGTTTTTTTTCATCTATGTTTTTTACAAGAGAATCGTTCATCCATTCAGGTTTGTTTTCCATGGCGTATCATACCTTTCTGTACTGTCTGAAGTTATTTATGAAACATCTGGAACATCTGCATGATGTCGGGAGCGGAATCATTGTCTTCGCCGAAGGAGAAGCCTTCCGGAAAAAGTTCTTTCATCATGTTTATGGTTTCCATCATTTCTTTTGCATTCTTTATGTTGGAAAACAGTTCCACAATTTTATCAAGTTGTGCTTTTTCCGAAGAAGAACAAAAGGGAGCAAGCTCACTGCACATGGTTGCCGCATCCGGCTGCGTTTCTCTTGGCATGGCAGCCGCAGGATGCAGCTTGAAATAAGTAAGCGTATATTGAAATTCCATGTATTTGATATAGACGGCAAGCTGCTTTTGCAGGGAAGCTTCTAAGTAGGGGAGAAGAATTTTGTACATTTGGATATGGTTGGTGGTAAATAGTGCGTCAAATGCCTGTATTTTATCGGGGTGTTCCCTGTCGTCCCTGCTCATGCATATTTTCTCCGGCTTTTCCTATTTTTTAAAACATATGAACGGTTGTCTGTAAGTATGCGCGAACAGGCTCTGAAAAGAGCCTGCCCGCATAAGCAAAAGCATGGCTTTTGCCTCAAATGTCTGTGATTAGCAGCAGGAATTGTTATTTCCGCAGAAGCAGGAAATAAGAAGAATCCAGATAAGCCATTCACAACTGTTGTTTTCACAGCCGTTGTTGCAGCCACAGCCATTGTTGCCAAAGAAGCTGCCATTGCCGCCTCCGAAGCAGGAGAATAACAGGATAATCCAAAGCCAGTTGCAGCTATTACCAAAGGTATTGCCGCAGCCATTGTTGCAGCCGCAGTTAGTAGCAGTTAAATCGCTCATTTTATACGCCTCCAGGTTTTATTATGGTTTATCTTATGTGGGTATGCATGTCAATGTTTCTGCTTTGTGAGAATTTCGCGGAAAAAAATTCTGCGCACAAACTGTTGTAAAAGACTTGCATAAATTTCAAGATATAGTAAAATAGGTATGTATGAAGAAAATGAGGAGTATTATGGAAACAATAGAATTCATGTTTTACGAGTCTTCTATTGTCATGAATCAGACGGATGGGTATGGATATGGAGACGAAAGTGCGCACGGTTTTGGGGCGTCAGTTTCGAACCGAAGCCGATTATCAGGCGGCACTTAAAGACGCCGCATATATAGAAAGTATCAAAAGAAAATATGATTTGGACAAAGCAGAGGAAGCAAAGCGGCTTTTAGAGGAGCTGAGAAATGAAAAATACCGTTTTCGGACGATATTAGGGCAGGATTTTAAAGAAGAAGTAGAAGAAATCTGCGCAGAAAGAAGAGCGGAAGCGGACGGAAGTAACAGTCCTCACAAGAGGAAATCAGGAAGCCGGAAAAAGACAGAAACCGCAAAAAGTAAAAAGAATACAGGCAATGCCGTCAGGAAAGACATCAAGCTGGAAGATTATGATGAAGACATGCGTAAATTCATCATTAAGGAATTAAAAAGGCGGGAGAGAATACGAAAGCTTTTGATAACGGCTTGTATGTGTGTGGCTGCGGGCTGTTTTCTCTATTTGGGTGTTTATTATTATCAGGTGAGGCGGCTGGATGCCTATGCAGACAAACAGCAGAAGCTGAAAGGGATGGAGACAGAGGTAGAAATAACGCCGGAAACAGTGGTGATTCACTATGATAATCAGGAAATTGTGGTTCCGGATATTCTGGAAGAGTATAAAATGCTCTATAGTTTAAACCAAAAGCTAATCGGTTGGGTTAAAATTGACGATACATATATAGATTACCCTGTTTTGCAGACAAGTAATAACGAGTATTACATGAATCACAATTTTGACCAGGAGCAGGATAAAAACGGCAGTATTTTTCTGGATGCGGACTGCAGTATACTGCCTAGAAGCACCAATCTGATTCTATATGGACATCATATGAGAAGCGGCCGCATGTTCGGACAGCTCAACAAATACAGCTCTCAAAAGTTTTATGAAGAACATAAGCTGATACAGTTTGATACTATATATGAAGAAGGTACTTATGAGGTTATGTATGTTTTCCGCTCGAAGATATATGAAGAGAGCGAAATTGTTTTTAAGTATTATCAGTTTATTAACGCACTTTCGGAGACAGAATTTAATTCTTATATGCGGGAGATGGCGGCAATGTCACTGTACGACACCGGTGTGACGGCAGAATACGGCGATGAACTGCTTACACTGTCTACCTGTGATTATTATACGGATTACGGCCGGTTTGTGGTTGTAGCGAAAAAAGTGAAATAGAACGCGGGCGTAAATAGCGGATAAAGGAGATGCAACATGACTAAAAAATTGGGAAAGAAAAAGAATATCAGACTGAGGAGAAGGATTCGCAGGACGTTGGGCTCTATCTGTCTGATAACAGCGCTCTTGGTAGCAGCGATACCGGTGCCGGAGGCGCGTGCAGCGGCCGCTACGGAAAAGTTTGTATGGAAGGCTACAGATAGTAAGATACCGGAGTTCCCTGCCAATTACGAACATATTTATAATACGGGAGACGGACAGTTCCAGTTTGCGTTTACCTATGACGGCAGCGAACCTATAGCTGTTATTTTAGGGTATTCAGGCGGTACGCTGGCAGGAAACAGGTTGACAATACCGGACACTGTGGATGCCTATACGCTTTATAAGGTAAACGAGGGCGGCGGAAGAGGCTATGTTGCCGTGAGCCGAAGCAGAAAGCCTCTTTTCTACGAGCAGTCTCCCAGAAAAGAAGAGACTGATGTTTCGGGTAATATAACCGTGACACCGGCCGTATATGCGCCGTGCTATTATCGCGATTATACAAACTGGGGGCATCTTAGTCTGGACCAGTTTTACTATGAAGACCCGTCCGGCGCATATGAAGATGCCAACGGGAATCACTATGCAAAGACAGAAACGGCAACAGAACAGTGGATTCGAAACATTACCGTAAAATACATAGGAAACCAGTCCCTTACGTCTTCAGGCATCAACATTGATACGGCGACGGGTATTGTGCAGGAATGGGTAATTGCAGAGGGTGCAACCGGTACGGGAGTAGTTCCAAACACTACCACGATTCCGGGCAGAACAAGCGGTGTCTCATTAAACAACGAGCCGTTAAGAGGCGTATTTGCGGGCGAGACGAATATTGTGGAGCTGATAGTAGGAGAGCAGCTTGTGGGCATCGGCAATTATGCCTTTTATAACTGTACCAACTTACGGAGTATAACGCTTGGCAATGGTTTGGAGGAGATTGGACATTCCGCCTTTGAAAATTGTGTCAATATGACAAATATCGGTTTGGATTTTACCTCCAGAGTCAATACCATATGGAACGATACATTCAGAAACTGCCGAGCCTTGACTGCTTTTGTTCTGCCTTCGGCGGTGACAAAAATTGCGGATCACGCTTTTGACGGATGCTCAGGGCTGTCATCGCTGGATTTATCCGGCGCGGGACAAAGCAAGAACGTGACGCTTGCCCAACTCGGGTATTTTGCTTTCAGGGGATGTTCCTCGCTTACGGGCGTGACGCTGCCCAATTCCATTACAAGCGAGCAGGATACGGTGCATCTCAATAATTTTGAAGGTTGTACGAATTTGATGCGGATTACGTCGCAGGGACCTTATATTACTTATGTGACGGATATTGCAGACAGTGATACGGACACCACCTCTTTTACAGTACAAAGGTTTTTGGCAGGCGTGGACCCTAGGTTTTACTTTGAAGGAGCGGATATTTCGGCAACCCATGAGTTTACCAAGGATAACGCGATTCCTTTTAAATACGAAGGGCAGGAGCTGTATGAAATTATTAACCGGATAGGGCAGAAACCGAATCATGTGGACATTACCTATCAGGTAAATAACCAGAACCAGCTTGTTTACTTTAATATGACGGGAGACGTGGAAGAAATTGTGATACCTGAGACCATTGGGCCTTATGGCATATCGGCAATCAATTCGGGCAGCTTTGCCGGCAACTGCTTCTTGAAAAAGATTACCATTCCCGCCTCTGTCACAAGCATTAACGACGGTGCCTTTAAGGGCTGTCACAATCTAACGGCAGTTATATTTACCAATGCGGGAAATGTGACGCATATCGGTTCCGAGGCGTTTGCAACGCAGGTGATTGTCAACGGGGTGCACAGTGAAAAATGTCCAAATAAGAACTTTTTGGATTCAAGCAGTCCGGACTTTGTCCGCATACCGAAGCTCACTTTTACGGGTACTGTGGGAAGCGATATCGGTCCTTTCAATTATGCCATGAGCGCGTCCAGCACCATCAATGCAGGAGAGCAGACGCAGACATATATTACGTACTACAGCGGCTGGCCGTCCAATTTGGAGATTCGGTATGAGAAAGACCCTGATACGGGGGAAGGGACGGCAACCTTGGTAGATTATCCGGTATATACGGAGTTAAAGAGCGGCGGCGTCTATACCCAGAACAAGTATCCGTATATTACGGCAGCTTATGAAGAAGCGGCAAAAGAAGCAATTAGCAAATATGAGCAGTATCAGAGCGGGCAAAGTGTTAATATCTCCGACTATGAGTGGGATGTTATCAATGCGTCCTTGAGAGTTTTCGTGCCGTCAGGGGTGAAAGCGATTGCACCGGGACTGTTTTCCGGTGTGGTTGGTGTGAAGGATGCGGATGGAAATTACACGACAGAAAAAGTAGAGAATGCGGCAGGCGGGTATTTAAATCCGGACCAGTATGTGCAGGAAATTACGCTTGCGGATATTACGGAATATAAACCTTATACCTTCAGCGGCTGCAGCGCATTGTCACAGATTAATATCACAGGCGGCGCACAAGAGATTGATGATTATGCGTTTGCCTTTGCATATATCAATCCGCCAACGGTAAGCGGAGGAGACGGGGAAGGTTCTGTGTCGAAGCTTGCAACCATCAATATGTCGGGCGGCGGCGGCAATGTCGGCGATTATGCCTTTGCCAACAATCCGGAACTGACAAACGTGACGCTTTCTTCCACTGTATCGAGCATGGGCTTGCGGCCTTTTAAGGACTGTCCGAAGCTGGAAGAAGTGAGCTTTTCAGGCGGACCCTACTTTACGACGAATCAGGCGATCATATATAGCCTGAAGGATGGAAACAAGGATACAATTATTCAATGTCTGGAGAGCAGGGGCAGGCTCAACACGCCCGGGTCCATCAACAGCTCTGAGCTTGCAGGCGTTACGGCGATAGCACCGGAAGCCTTTATGAACTGTAGTGATATCGGACAGGTGGATTTGTCCGGTGCGGCAATTACTTCTGTACCGGAGAGCGCGTTCCGCAATACGGGAAGCCTGTATTCGGTGACATTGCCGACAACAACCCGTTCTATCAGCAGATATGCGTTCCATGACAGCAATTTGAGATATATTGATATACCGAGCAGCGTGTCCTATATAGACCCGCTTGCATTTAACACCAATATTAATCCCAAATCTGACGGCACTTACAATGCAATCGAGTTTTATTGTGAGCCGGACAGCGCGGCATCGATTTATGCAGGCGAATATGACAATATCAGAATTACGGACAGACCGGACAGCACGACTTTTAAAGTGGTGTTCTGGAATGGTTCGACCATTGTCGACACGCAGGAAGTAGCGCGCGGGCAGTCAGCAGTGGCACCGCCGGATCCTGAGAGAGAAGGTTATAAATTTGTGGGATGGCTTCCTTCGAATTTTACCGAAGTCAGCAGGGATATGGATGTGGTGGCGCAGTTTGAGAGAATTGATTCTGCGGACACAAAGTTCAAGGTAGAGTATATTGACTACAATGATAATGTCATCTATACCTTTATGGCGGCGGCAGGAGAAGATGCGCCTGCAATTGTGCCTCCTGCGAGAGAGGGATATACTTTTACAGGGTGGCGTCCGGCGATAACAAACATCCAGAGCGATGTTAAGACCTATGCCCAGTATGAGAAAGGCGGCAGCGGTAATCCGAACGACCCGAATAATCCCAATAATCCGAACAACCCGAACAATCCGAACAACCCGAACGGTGGGAATGGTTCTGTGAGCGGCAATGTGAGTGGAAACGGCACGGCGAATCTGTATACGCTGACCGTGCGGAACGGCAGCGGTTCAGGCAGTTATGCAGCGGGGGCGACGGTGATTATTATTGCAAACAATCCGGCGGCTTCACAGCGTTTCAGCAAGTGGACAACGGACAACAATGCGGTGAAGTTTGCGAGCAGTGAGGTATCTGCAACCACGATAGTTATGCCGGCTTCTAATGTCACCGTGACGGCAAATTATGTAGCAGGTTCTAATGGAGGAAGCGGCGGCAGCGGATCCGGCACCACGAACCGGCCAACTACATCAGGCAACAATGCAGGGAATGATAATAATAAAACAGGAACGACGGTAGTCATTGACAAATATGGTTTTTCCAATACGGGTGTTGTGGCAGTCACCATTAAAGGCTCTTCAGATAACTTTGTGGTAAAGATTTCAGAGGACCAGCAGGCGACGGAAGCTGCTATCAGGGCGCTGATAGAGGAATACGGAAGTCTTGATAATATCAAGTATGTGCCGATGGATATTTCGCTGTATGATTCCACCGGAAATACAAAAATTACGGACACCTCAGGACTTAAAATTGAGATTACCCTGCCGCTTCCGGATTCGTTGATTACGTATGCCGGCAACAATAAGGTGGCTGGTGTCGTCAATGACAAATTGGATAAACTTTCACCAAAGTTTACAACAATAGACGGCGTAGCATGTGTGACCTTTACGGCAGAGCATTTTTCACCTTATGTTATTTACGTCAAGACTGATAGTCTGGAATCAACCGGCGTGGCGGACAGTTCGCCTAAGACGGGAGATATCCATCCGAAGTGGTTTGCAGTTGTCGCTTTGTGCTGCATATCGGTGATATTGTTTGTAAAGAAGGATAAAACCGGCAAAAAGGTTATGGTAAGAGCATAACGGAGAAAGACATGAAAAAATCAATTAAAGTTTCCGTGAGTGCGCTGCTTTTGGCACTGGCATTGGCAGTGACGCAGATACCGGCTGCGCCGGTGTCTGCGGATACACCAACTTACTCTTCAGACGCGGATTTTCAGATGAATGGAACTATACTGGTAAAGTATACAGGCACGGCAAAAACCGTGTCTGTTCCTGCTTCCGTAACGGCAATCGGCGAGGAAGCCTTTGCCGGCAATACGGATATGGAGACGCTTCTGTTTCGCGGAAACAGCGTAGAAACCATTGGCTACAGAGCTTTTGCGGAATGTACGGGATTGAAGGAGATAAAGCTGCCGGATTCGGTGAAGGAAGTTGGAAACGGTGCGTTTGGAAACTGTACGGCACTTAACAAGGTAACATTGGGAAAAGGACTTGATACGCTGGGGATTGGCGTTTTTGCCGGCTGCTCCGCTTTGAAAGACTTGTCGGTGACGAACGGAAACACAGCATTTTCCTATGCGGATGGCTGTCTGTATAACAGTGATAAAACCAAATTGTATTTTATGCTGCCTATGAGGGTAAGAGAATCTTACAGTATGCCCGCAACGGTTGCAGATATTGCGGAATATGCTTTTTGGGGCTGCAACAATGTAAAGACCATTGCGCTCAGCAGCAATTTAAAAAAAATACCGGACTATGCATTTACAAATTGCAAGTCTCTGACAGGAATTACCATTCCGTATTCTGTGCGTTCCATCGGCATTATGGCGTTTGCCGACTGTGTCAATTTGGGGACGGTAATGGTGCCCGCTACCGTGGAGACGATACATGACACCGCGTTTAATGGCTGCCCCAAGCTGATAATTTCGGCGGATAAGGGAACGGCGGCATATAAATATTATCAAATATGGAAATTAATCAATCCGGCAGAGTATGAGGACACGGGAAATGCGGAGCCCGATACGCCGGGGGATGATTTAGATACGCCGCCGGATGGCGGAGAAGACAAGGAACCGACGCAGCCACAGCCGGATAGCGGCAATGTGCTGGGAAGCACTTATGTGGTGGGAAACAGCGCCTTTGTTTTTATGGATAATTCTGCGCCTCAAGTATATGGAAATGAGGAAGCAGATGTCAGCGGGAATGAAAGCGGTGATACAAAAGCGCCCACGGATGTGGACGTTTTGACGGGTACTGACCTGCAGAAGGGGACGGCTGTTCCCAAATATAGGATTGCATTTGGCAGCATAGTGGCAGATCAGGCTTTCTATAACAGTAGGGAGGCTGCCGGATATCAGATACCGGATGGAATTGTGGAAATTGGCGAATTTGCCTTTGCGAGAAGCAACCTTACTGCGGCAAACATTCCAAGAGGCGTAACGACAATTGGTTACGGCGCTTTTTACCACTGTGACTATTTGCGGGAAGTTAAGATTCCTTCTACCGTCACGGACATTGCACCAAAGGCATTTGCCGAAAGCCTTTGGCTGAATAGCTGGCTGAAAGGAACCGGTGCGGAGGAATATTTGATTGTGGGAAATGGGATACTGCTGGCATATCGGGGAAGCGGCGGCAATTTGGTTATACCGGAAACGGTAAAAAGAATTGCACCGGAAGCTTTTGCAGGAAATGAATCCATTGTATCCGTACAGCTTCCGGATTCTCTCATTGAAATTGGGGAAGCAGCGTTTTATGGCTGTAAAAATCTGCGGCTTGTGACCGGCGGAAGCAATGTGCGCGTCATAAGGGACAGAGCATTTATGGGCTGTCTTCCGGAAACAGCGCATGTATGGGAAAACGTGGAATATCTGGGGCTTTTAAGCTTTGATTTTTCCAATACGCCTTACAGTAGCTCCGAAAAAATAGTTGTTTTCGATGGCTTGAAACTGCCGGCGCCATGCCATGAGCTGACGGCAGAGCGGCTGTCCAATGAAGAAGCCAGAGGCTTTATTCTTGGAGATACGCAGATTGCGATTGTAGAAAGGGAAATGGAAGAGGAGGAGCTGGCAGGTACTGTGTTATCACCGGCGGACAATGGCTTTAAGGGGATAATTGCTTATATCAGCTCACATGATAAGGGGATTGTAACCTGTTTTGCTACTACCTATACCGAAGCGGAATTTGCTGCTGCGTATATTCCCGAATACATCAATATTGACGGCAAGAGCTATCAAATGACGGGAATGGAAAACGTTTCCATATTCGGGAAAGAAAGAGAGTATCCGGCGGGCAGTATTTCGGTTGAAAATACAAGTACGGTATTGACAGAGGATATCAGTGCTGAGCTTGAAGGAAACAATGGCTCCTACTATTTGCAGGTCTCTGACAGTCTGGACGCATATACAGCTTTAAATGCAGGTTATGAGGCAGTCTACAGAGAAGCGCTTCCATCGGCTTCTTTGTGTGTGGACATAGATTTGGTGGACAGGAAAACCAG
This sequence comes from Lachnospiraceae bacterium, assembly GCA_013316825.1. GTDB lineage: Bacteria > Bacillota > Clostridia > Lachnospirales > Lachnospiraceae > Acetatifactor. The sequence continues at coordinate 112,138 of WSLY01000001.1, forward strand.
AGTACCTATTTTAAAAACCGGAAGCAGAAAGCTCAGAGTAACGGTTACACTGCCGACGGGTTTTGCAACAAGCGGATTGCGCGTTTACCAGACGGATAGAAACGGACAGCTTATGGGGCTTTCCTATGCGGTAGAAGGGAATCAGGTTATTTTTGAAACCAATATGCTTTCTCCGGTTGCCATTTGCAGAACGGGAAGTGCTGCGACGGGCCGTATGGATGCTTCTCCGGACACGGGAGATGCGCTCCAGCCCAAGTATATCTGGGCAGCCGGACTTGCAGGCATGGCGGCTGCAATTCTGCTGATAAAGAAGAAAAAGTGACAGGTAACAAAAGAAGCCTCCGGCATATGATAGAGAAAAAGCCGGAGGTTTTTTGTGTGTACAGAGTGAGAGAGCAGACTGGATGCAGCAGCATGGTACAGTCTGGCGGCGGAAAAGGAATTACGGTTGCTGTGCTGGATACAGGAGTGGCAAGGCATCCGGATTTGACAGACAGAATTCTCGGGTTTCAAGACTTTGTCAATCATGGTACGGGAGTATATGATGATAGCGGACACGGTACGCATGTCTGTGGGATTATTGGCGGAAATGGTTATTTGTCCAAAGGAAGATACCGAGGAATGGCGCCGGAGGCAGGACTTGTGGTAGGAAAGGTGTTGGATGAGAAGGGCGACGGAACGGTGGACGCCATGCTTCAGGGAATTGACTGGGTCTGGAAGAATATGGATCGTTACCATATTCGGATTCTAAATATATCCGTTGGAATTGGACAGCTTATAGACGAGGAGAAGGAAGAGGTTTTAAAAGAGAGACTGGAAATGCTTTGGAATCAAGGAATCCTTGTTGTATGTGCGGCAGGGAATAATGGGCCGGCATGCGGCTCGCTTTCCTCTATCGGAAGAAGCCGGCTTCTCATTACGGTAGGCTGCAACGACGGAACTTATTTCCAGAATAAGCCTAATCGGTGCGCCGCCTATTCAGCACGTGGAGGTCGTTTTGATACCATGAAAAAACCGGATATTGTGGCGCCCGGGACGGAAATTATATCTTGTAATGGAATGTGCAGAAAGAACAGGACAGGATATGTAAATGCATATGTAGCCAAAAGCGGCACCTCCATGGCAACGCCGGTGGTATCCGGTGCGCTGGCACTGCTTTTGCATAAGCATCCGGAATACGATAATGAGACGGCGAAGCGAAAACTTCTTTTTAGTGCGGATGACCTGCAGGAACCGTGGTATCAGCAGGGATGGGGAATGATTAATGTGGCGAGGATGATGGAAGGATAGCCATTATCATTGCTTTTTGACTTGTCTCATAACTTCACAATAAAGCTTGACATACCTCGTATGATTGTATACAATTATACGAGGTAATTGTTTGCAGGTACGGTAACGGCAGGCACACAGATAACTTACACAAAATGATTGCCTGTATACAATATTTGTGCCACTATCAGCATGATGGCAGAGAAAAGAGGGTTTTTGGAATGAAGGATAAGGATACGTTTCAGTACAGACCAATTAATATGAATGCAAGAAACAATCTTTTGGAAATAGAGGAGCACATGTACATATTGGATGATGTGGAAAAGCCGAATGTATTCCGCAATATGTTTCCCTACTCAGAGATTCCCAAAATTCCTTTTAATGACAGGATTGTGCCGCATAATATGCCAAAGGAAATCTGGATTACCGACACGACCTTCCGTGACGGACAGCAGTCCAGAGCGCCTTATACTACGGAGCAGATTGTGACAATATATGATTATCTGCACAGGCTGGGCGGACCGAACGGCATGATTCGGGCTTCCGAATTTTTCCTGTATAGCAAAAAAGACAGGGATGCCGTTTATAAATGTATGGAGAAAGGATATCGGTTTCCGGAGGTGACAAGCTGGATTCGGGCAAGCAAGGAGGATTTTAAGCTTGTCAAGGAGATTGGTATGAAGGAAACCGGCATTCTGGTGAGCTGCTCGGATTACCATATTTTCCTAAAGCTTAAAATGACGAGAAGGCAGGCAATGGAGCATTACCTGAGTGTTATCAGGGAATGTCTTGAGGAGGGCATTAGTCCGCGCTGCCATTTAGAGGACATTACGCGGGCGGACATTTACGGCTATGTGGTGCCTTTCTGTACGGAACTGATGAAGCTGCAAGAGCAGTATGGAATACCGATTAAAGTACGTGCCTGCGATACGATGGGCTATGGGGTCAATTATCCGGGCGCCGTGATTCCCAGAAGCGTACAAGGCATCGTTTATGCCATTCATACACATGCGGGAGTACCGCATGAAAATATTGAATGGCACGGACATAATGATTTTTATAAGGCGGTTTCCAATTCGACGACAGCGTGGCTCTACGGATGCGCAGGTATCAATACTTCCCTGTTTGGCATTGGAGAGCGGACAGGAAATACGCCTTTGGAGGCGATGGTGTTTGAGTATGCACAGCTGCGCGGCAATCTGAATGGCATGGACACCACGGTGATTACGGAACTTGCAGAATATTATGAAAAGGAAATTGGTTATCACATACCGGAGAGAACGCCCTTTGTGGGTAAGAATTTTAATGTCACCAGAGCAGGTATTCATGCGGACGGGCTATTGAAAAATGAAGAAATCTATAATATCTTTGATACAGAAAAATTTTTGAACAGACCGGTTCTATGTGCCGTTTCCAATACCTCAGGGCTTGCGGGTATTGCCCATTGGATGAACACCTATTACCAGCTAAAGGGAGAAAAGCAGGTGGACAAGGGCAGTGAACTGGTAAAGGCAGTCAAGCAGTGGGTGGACGAAGAATATGCGGGCGGACGTGTTACCGTGCTGACAGACGATGAGCTGGTGGCAGTGATTGAAAAAAACTGTGAAGAAATGGGAATTTCCTTAGGGTAAAGAAAAGCGAAAATCCGTGGAGGCAGCAAAAGTGAACAATTATGATGTAAAGCAGGAAGTGACCGATAAGTATTCTCTGCGCGGCAGAGTCTTCCATAAGCTCAGAGAAGACATTTTAAACGGTAAATATGAGGAGCATGAGGAATTAAAGGAAGTGACTATCGGAGAGGAGCTTGGAGTCAGCAGGACACCGGTGCGGGAGGCATTCAGGCAGCTTGAACTGGAGGGGCTGATTCAGATTATTCCCAACAAAGGCGCGTATGTGACAGGCATTACAGAAAAAGACGTTAAGGATATTTATATGATACGCTCTCTGCTAGAAGGACTCTGTGCCCGCTGGGCGACGGAGCATATTACCAAAGAGCAGCTTGAGGAGATGGAGGAAAACGTATATCTTGCAAAATTTCATGCGGCAAAAGGGCATATGGAGCAGATAGCGGAGCTTGACAATCGTTTTCATGAGATTTTATATGAGGCGTGCAATTCTAAGATGCTGGAGCATCAGCTCAAAGATTTTCATGCATACGTGCTGCGTGTCAGAAGGAAAACCCTTGCCAATCAGGTCAGGGGAACAGCCTCAAATGAAGAGCATGAGAAGATTATGGAAGCCATTAAAGCACATGATGCGGACAATGCGGAGAAGCTTGCACATCAGCATATGATAAACGCCTATGAAAATATGGTAAAAAACGGGCTGCATGAAGCCTATGAAAATAAGAAGCTGCCTTCGGAACCGAAAGCATAAAAATGCAGCGGATGTGCCATGAAGAAAAAGTTGAAGTATGTTAAAAGTATGAAAGTAAATGCAAGAATGATAACAAAAAAGAAGAAAAATGGAGGAAAAGATGAGCAAAATTCAGATGACGACACCGCTTGTGGAGATGGACGGGGATGAGATGACAAGGATACTCTGGTCCATGATTAAGGAGGAGCTTCTGCTTCCCTTTATTGATTTAAAGACAGAATACTATGATTTAGGGCTTGCCTACCGCAATGAGACGGATGATAAGGTGACAGTGGATTCTGCCAATGCGACTTTAAAATATGGTGTTGCTGTAAAATGTGCGACGATTACACCCAATGCTGCGAGAATGACAGAATATGATTTGAAAGAAATGTGGAAAAGTCCCAACGGAACCATTCGCGCCATTTTGGACGGTACGGTTTTCAGAACGCCTATTGTGGTGAAGGGAATCGAGCCCTGTGTAAAGAACTGGAAAAAGCCTATCACACTGGCGCGTCATGCATATGGCGACGTATATAAAAACACGGAAATAAGGGTGCAGGAGGGCGGAAAGGCAGAGCTTGTATTTACTGCCGCCGACGGAAAAGAAACCAGAGAGCTGATTCACCATTTTGACGGCGCGGGTGTGCTGCAGGGTATGCACAACACAGACAAATCCATAGAGAGCTTTGCAAGGGCATGTTTTGGCTATGCCATCGGCACAAAGCAGGATTTGTGGTTTGCCACCAAGGATACCATTTCCAAAAAGTACGACCATACTTTTAAGGATATTTTTCAGGAAATTTACGATGCAGAATATAAGGAAAAATTTGAAGCGCTGGGAATTGAATATTTTTATACGCTGATTGACGATGCCGTAGCACGGGTTATGAAGTCGGAGGGCGGTTTTATCTGGGCGTGCAAAAATTATGACGGTGATGTCATGTCAGATATGGTTTCTTCCGCTTTCGGTTCTCTTGCCATGATGACCTCCGTGCTGGTATCCCCCAGCGGTGTCTATGAGTATGAGGCGGCACACGGCACGGTGCAGAGACATTATTACAAGCATTTAAAGGGAGAAGAGACTTCCACCAATTCCGTGGCGACTATTTTTGCATGGACGGGTGCGCTTAGGAAACGAGGCGAGCTGGACGGCAATAAAGAGCTTATGGAGTTTGCTGATAAGCTGGAACAGGCAACTCTTTCCACCATTGAGAGCGGCAGAATGACAAAGGATTTGGCGCTGATTACCTCCCTGCAGGATGTAACGGTATTAAACAGTGCGGAATTTATTAAAGAAATCCGCAGGACTTACGAGGCTATGTAAAAGCTTGTTTTTCTGAAAAGAAATGATAGAATCCATGTTTCCTGCGTTTTTTAGCGATGAATCAAGGGGAAAGCGCCAGCCGCTTTTCCCTTTTCTATAGCTGTTTTTACTGCGGTATATGTATGACACAATACTTAAAGCGCAGGAAACCCGTTCCGGCTCCACAGCCAGAGCGGTGTATGGACGTCGATGGGGCAAAGCATTGTATTTTGCAGCAATTCCTGCCACCTGTCTATAACAATCTGTTGTACATTTCCTGAGGCAAACTCTTCATCGTCAATTAATCCCAGTTTGTGCGAAGCTTTACATACATGCGTATCAGGAGCGACGGTCAAATTTTCCATATTTTGATAAACCCTGTCGGTATATTGGTAAATGACATACAGCCAGTAATTGCAAATCTTAGTGCCTGACAAATAAGGAAATTTATATTTCGGCAAGGCTTCAGCCGTCAGGACGGCGTCACCTACAGAAAACAAAACAACCTTACTCCGCCAGCTCTTCCCACAGCTCATAAAGCCCGTTTAACGCTGTGTCAATTTCTGCCTGTTCTTTGGAAATTTCCTGTAATCTTGCCACATTCACCGCTACATCGGGCTTTTCGGTTTCCGCATCCAGTTCCCGCATCCGTTCCTCCAGTTTCGCAATCCGTTCCTCACATTTCTTTAAGTCATTTTCCCGTTTGCGCAGGCGCGCCTGTTCCTCCTTTTGCTGTTTCCAGTCAGCCTTACTTTCGGAATCGGCAGTAGAAGAGGTGGGCTGTGCGGCAGACTTCCCAGTCTGCGGCACATTCTTTTTTTCCAGATAGTAGTCATAGTTGCCAATATAATTGACAAAGGTTTTCCCAGTCAGCTCCAAAATGCGGGAAGCAGTCCGGTTGATAAAATAACGGTCGTGGGAGACATAGAGGACGGTACCTTCATAGTGGTTTAAGGCGTCCTCTAAAATTTCTTTTGACATAATATCTAAATGGTTTGTTGGTTCGTCCAAAATCAGGAAATTGGCGTTGCCAAGCATCAGCTTGGCGAGACTTACCCGTCCCCGTTCCCCGCCGCTCAAATCGCTGACCTGCTTGAAAACATCGTCTCCGGTAAAGAGGAAAGCAGCAAGTACATTGCGGATTTCTGTGTTGGTGAGATAGGGATAGTCGTCGGAAATCTCGTCAAACAGCGTTTTTTCAGAGTGGAGTACGTGATGCTCTTGGTCGTAATAACCAATTTCCACATTGGCGCCGAGACGAAAAGAGCCGCTATCGGCAGGCAGGAGCCCGTTTAGTATTTTTAACAGTGTGGTCTTGCCGGTGCCGTTGTCTCCGATAATGGCAACATGCTCGCCGCGTTTGATTTCCAGACTGACATCGGCAAAAAGCTTCTGACTGCCATAGGCTTTGGAAAGACCTTCTATAGAGAGGACGTCGTTGCCGCTTTTTAAGCGGGGTGTCAAGGACAGATGCATGTCAGCCTGCACTTCTATGGGCTTTTCCAGCACATTCATTTTATCCAGCATTTTTTCGCGGCTTTCCGCTCTTTTGATAGATTTTTCCCTGTTAAAAGAACGCAGTTTTTCAATGACTTCTTCCTGATGCCTGATTTCCCGCTGCTGGTTTAGATAGGCATTCCATGCAGAAATCCTTAACTGTTCTTTCTTTTTGGCATAATCAGAATAATTACCGGCAAAAACAGTTGCACGGCTTTGATCCAATTCTATGATTTTGCCGGCGATGCGGTCCAGAAAAAAGCGGTCGTGAGAGACAATTAAGACAGCACCTTTGTAATTGAGCAGGTAAGTCTCAAGCCATGCAATAGACTGCATATCGAGGTGGTTGGTGGGCTCGTCCAAAATAATCAAATCGGGGGACAGCAGAAGAAGCTTGCCAAGTGCGACACGGGTCTTCTGTCCGCCGGAAAGTGTTTCGATGGATTTAGAGAAGTCTTCTTCAGAGAAGCCAAGCCCTTTCAGCACGCCAGTCAACTCACTTTTATAGGTATACCCGCCGCCGGATTCATATTGATGTGTGAGAAGGCTGTATTTTTCCATCAGGGCTGCAAGCGCCGCATCGCCGGCATCCTTCATGGCAAGCTCTGTCGCCTGTATCTGTTCTTCGAGCAGCGTCAGATTTCTTTTGACTGAAAGCAGTTCGTCATAGATACTGTTTTTACTTTGCAGACCGGCATTTTGTGCAAGATATCCAAGTGTTTTGCCTTTTGAAAGAACAACTTGTCCCAAATCAGGCGTAAGTTCTCCCACGATAATGCGCAAGAGAGTTGTTTTGCCGGCACCGTTGATACCGACAACAGCAGCTTTTTCATAATCTTCTATATGAAAAGAAACATTGGAAAGTATGGTATCTTCAACAAATTCTTTTGAAATATTCTGACAGGATAGTATCATCTGTAAACTCCTTTTTGTGACATAACTATAAACAGTTTAAATGCAGGGCTTTCGGTTGTCAATTCCTTCATTGACATTATTTTAACATTTATATATAATAGAAAAGAGCATATTTGGGAATTTAAGGATTGCGAGGCAGGAGGAGAAACAGTTGGACGGGAAGGGAATTTCACAGGCTGTAATCGGGCGGTTACCCCGCTATTTCAGATATCTGGGAGAGCTTAAGGACGAAGGCGTGGAAAGAATTTCTTCTCAGGAGCTTTCGGAACTTATGCATGTGACGGCATCGCAGATTAGGCAGGATTTCAATAATTTTGGCGGGTTTGGACAGCAGGGCTACGGTTACAATGTTGAATATCTTTATCGGGAAATCGGAAAGCTTTTGGGGCTTTATAAAACCCATCACTTGATTATCATTGGCGCGGGCAATCTGGGACAGGCGCTTGGTAATTATATGAATTTTGAAAGACGTGGTTTTATCCTGAAAGGGATTTTTGACAAAAATCCGGACCTGTACGGGCGAAAGGTACGCGGAATCGAGGTACAGCCTATGGAAATGATAGAACACTTTGTAAAAGAAAACGATGTGGACATTGCGGTGCTGACGATACCAAAGACGGGGGCGGTTGCGGTCGCGGAGATGCTGGTTGCGAATGGCATCAAAGCAATTTGGAATTTTGCACATGTGGATTTAAATGTGCCTAAAGGGATTCAAGTAGAAAACGTACATTTGTCCGACAGTCTGATGAAGCTGTCCTATAATCTGGAGAGATACAGCCAAATGAAAGAAATCTGATAGATTGCTAGCTTAGCTTGGGAGGCGAAATACACATGGGACGAAAAGAAGAGGAATATGAGCATATATTGCAGGATAAGAAAATTCCTTTGCTGACACTGGATAACAAATGGCATATGCTTTTTGGAACGGCAGAAACAACGCTTACCATTAAAAGACTGGAAGAGCAGTTAAATAACCTGCTCAAGAAGCAGGGCAGGCTGAATACGGAGACAAAGGACATCCGGCGTTTGAAAAAGAGACTGATGGATGAAATTGTACCGACTGTGGACGAGCTGGGACAAGGGCATGATGCCGCTCTGGAAAAAAAGCTGGATGACAACAAACGCCTGATTAACGACTGCAATGCCAAGCTTGCTGATTATAAGGACGAATTGATGGAGCTTCCGGGGGAAATCGAGAGGGTTAATTACAAACTGATGCTTGCCACAATGGATGTCTGCTATGAGAAGCTAAAAGAAAATACTGCGGAAATAGATGAGATTGGGGACTGGATTACAAAGATTCGGATTGAATTAAAAAAGAAAATTATCAGGAAACAGGAAAAGGAGCAGCAAAATCAGGAGTTGTACCATTACATGCACGCTATTTTTGGTGCCGAGGTTATCAATATATTTGACATGAAGTATAATCCTGAAGAGCGTGCAGCCAGAATTGCCGCAGAAAAAGAGAGAAAAAAGAAACGGGCAAAAGGAAATGCGTCATTAGAATGATATGCCGGCTGCCTTTAAAGGACTGTTGCGTTTCAACAGTCCTTTATCATATGGAAGGATTAGGGAGGTTTCATGGAATATCTTGTAACAGGAAGCGAGATGCGGGCATATGATAATAATACGATACATCAAATCGGCATACCCGCACTTGTACTGATGGAGCGGGCGGCGCTTGCGGTGTCCGAAAATGTGGAAGCGGCGCTGCGAAAGTCAGCCGCCACGGGGCAAATGGGAAAGGTGCTGTGTGTCTGCGGAACAGGCAATAACGGCGGGGATGGCGTTTGTGTGGCAAGGCTGTTGGCAGAAAAAGGAATATTGGCAGAAGTCGCGCTTTTAGGGGAGCAGAAGCGGCTGACGGAGGAGACGAAACACCAACTGTCCATACTTTCGCATTATGCAGTTCCCATATATCAAAATGTGCCAGAGGGAACATATGATGTGGTGGTGGATGCTCTTTTTGGCACGGGTCTTACAAGGGAAATTACGGGCAAGCTGCGGGAGGCTGTGGAAAAAATAAACAGAAAACCGGCGTACCGCATTGCGGTTGACATTCCTTCCGGCATAAACGCCGATACGGGAGGCGTTATGGGCGCAGCGGTAAAAGCGGATAAAACGGTCGCGCTGGCGTTTCGAAAAAGAGGACATTGTCTGTATCCGGGCGCTCTGTATGCGGGAGAAATCGTAATTGCCGATATCGGTATTACGAAACAGAGTTTTTTGGGCGGGCAGCCGGGTATGTATACCTATACGAAAGCGCCGGCGGCTTATCTGAAAAGGAGAAGAGCGGACGGCAATAAAGGAACCTTCGGAAAGCTTCTGCTTGTTGCGGGAAGTGAAAAAATGGCGGGAGCTGCACTCTTGGCGGCAAGAAGCGCATACAAGGCAGGCGCTGGCATGGTGAAACTGGTGATACCGGAAAAAATCAGGGAAATTGTGCAGAAAGGACTGCCGGAAGCGTTGATTCAGACCTATGAAAGTCCGCATACGCTGACAGAAGAGGAAGAAAAGTTGTTTGCAGAAAATATGAAATGGGCGGACGCCGCTGCCATAGGCTGCGGCATGACAGTATGCGAAAGCGGAAGGCGGATGCTTGCGCTTGCCGCAGCACAAGAAACGCTTCCGTTGGTGATAGATGCGGATGGACTAAATATACTGGCTGATGAAGAAAGCCTGGGAAAGCTTCTGAAGGACAGAAACAGACAGGAAAAAAATGTCGTTTTGACGCCGCATATGGGAGAGCTTGCCAGATTGCTGCATAAGCCCATAGCGGAAGTAGTGGCTGCGGAAATCGAAAGCACCATACAGGCAGCAAAAGAAACGGGATGTATTGTGGCAGGCAAAAGTGCAAGAACCTGCGTATGCAGCTTTGGGGAGCCCTTATTCTTAAACACGGCGGGGAATGACAAGATGGCTACGGCGGGAAGCGGAGATGTGCTGACGGGTATGATTGCGGCGCTTATGGTGCAGGGGATGCAGCCGAAGGAGGCAGCTTGCGGGGGGGTATACCTTCATGCCTGTGCGGGAGATGCGGCGGCAGAGAAGGCAGGCGGCGCATGTCTTACTGCCACGGATATTATAGAAGGATTTTGCGCAATATGAGAAAAGCAGAGGAGGACTGTCATGGAATTTGCACAATATGCAAGAGGCTATGCCAGAGTGGACTTGGATGCCATTGTATCCAATGCAGGGAATATCAAAGCGCATATACGGCAGGAAACCAAGCTGCTGGGGGTCATAAAAACAGATGCCTATGGACATGGGAGCGTGCCGGTTGCAAGAGCACTGGAAAAATTGGATTTTATGTACGGTTTTGCAGTTGCAACGGCGGAGGAAGCATTTATACTTCGTGAAAATGGCATCACGCTGCCTATTCTGGTTCTGGGATATACCTTTCCCTACAGTTTTGAAAGAATGGCGGCGCTTGACATAAGCGCAGCCGTATTCACCATGGATGCTGCCAAAGCGCTTTCAGAAGCGGCAGTAAAACAACATAAAAAGGTGAAAGTACATATTAAGGTGGACACCGGAATGGCAAGAATCGGCATTATGCCGGATGAAGAGGGGTTTCAGTATGTCAGGCAGCTTACGTCGCTTGCAGGCATTACAATTGAGGGAATATTTACGCATTTTGCAAGAGCGGATGAAAAGGATAAAACGGATGCGCGCAGGCAGCTTTTTCTTTTTCAGGAATTTACGGACAGAATAGAAAGGGAGCTTGGCATAAAGGGTATGTTAAAAGACTGCTCCAATTCGGCTGCCATTCTGGAAATGCCGGAAGCGGATATGGATGTGGTGCGGGCGGGTATTATTCTGTATGGAGTTGCCCCCTCTGCGGATGTGGATGCAGGAATCATAGATTTAAAGCCGGTGCTTTCCCTGTATAGTACGGTGATACATGTCAAATGGGTTCCGGCAGGTACGCCGGTAAGTTACGGCGGTACGTATGTGACGAAAAAAGAAACCTGTATTGCAACGATTCCCATAGGATATGGGGACGGTTATCCAAGAAGCCTTTCAAACAAAGGATATGTATTGATACATGGTAAAAAAGCACCGATTATAGGGCGTGTCTGCATGGATCAGTTTATGGTGGACGTGACGGATATACCGAAAGTATCGGTGAGCGATAAGGTGACTTTGCTGGGCAGAGACGGGGAGGAAGAAATCACTGCGGAAATGTTAGGAGCGCTCTCAGGGCGTTTTCCGTATGAGTTTTTATGCGGTTTGGGAGAGAGAATCCCCAGAATCTATATTGGCGGATAATTTTGGAATACCTTCGGATAAGCTGGCAATACTATTACCAGATAAGCCGTGAGAACGGTGCAAGAAGGGATGCGTGTTATGAAACGAGGAGATGTATATTATGCAGATTTGAGACCGGTGGTCGGTTCGGAGCAGGGAGGGATCAGGCCGGTGCTGATTGTACAGAATGATGTCGGGAACAAACACAGCCCAACGGTAATCTGTGCAGCAATTACCTCCAAAATGAACAAAGCAAAGCTGCCGACCCATATAGAGCTTTCCACAGAACTGTATGACATGGATAAGGATTCCGTTATTCTGTTGGAACAGCTTCGGACAATAGATAAAAAGCGTTTAAAAGACAAGGTGTGTCATCTGGATTCCCAAATCATGCAGCGGGTGAACAGGGCTTTGATGGTCAGTCTGGAGCTTGATACATAAAAGGAACGCCAAACTTGACGAACAGAGCCGTAGATGATATATTTTATGTACAATAACACAAGAGGAGAGAGGACATGTCAGGACATTCAAAATTTGCAAATATTAAGCATAAAAAGGAAAAAAATGATGCTGCGAAAGGGAAAGTCTTTACGATTATTGGCAGGGAAATTGCAGTCGCCGTAAAAGAGGGTGGTCCGGACCCTGCCAACAATTTTAAACTGGCGCAGGTGATTGCAAAAGCAAAATCTAACAATATGCCGAATGATACCATTGAAAGGGGCATCAAAAAAGCCGCCGGTGATGTCGGAAATGTAAACTACGAATATATTACATATGAGGGATACGGGCCAAGCGGAATTGCTATTATTGTAGATACGCTGACGGATAACAAGAACCGCACGGCGGCAAATGTGAGAAGTGCCTTTACCAAGGGACAGGGCAATGTCGGAACACCCGGCTGCGTTTCTTTTATGTTTGACAAAAAAGGACAGATTATCATAGACAAGGAAGAATATGAAGCGGATGCAGACGAACTGATGATGCAGGTGTTAGATGCCGGAGCAGAGGACTTTTCGGAAGAAGAGGACAGCTATGAGGTGCTGACAGAGCCGGATTCTTTTGAGGAGGTCAGAAAAGCGCTGGAGGATGCAGGCATTCCCATGCTCAGTGCGGAAGTAACCATGATTCCGCAAAACTATGTAAAGCTTCAGGATGAAACGGCAATTAAAAATCTGCAGCGGACATTGGACCTTTTAGAGGATGACGACGACGTACAGGCAGTGTACCACAACTGGGACGACTAGGAAAAAAGTCACAAAATACTTTTAACGATTAAATTTTCGTCTGCCAAAGCGGACATGGAGTGAAGGTTGAAAGAAAATCTTTCAACCTTGATTTGAGAGTCAAATGACCATGCAAGCATGTTCGCTTGACCCATGGAGGCAAAAATGAAAAAAGAAACCATTTGCGTACAGGCGGGCTGGCAGCCCAAAAAGGGGGAGCCGAGGGTGCTTCCCATTTACCAGTCAACGACCTTTAAATACGAGACTTCAGACCAGATGGGTGAATTGTTTGATTTGAAGGAAAGCGGATATTTTTACACCAGACTGCAGAATCCGACCAATGATTATGTTGCGGCAAAAATCTGCGAACTGGAAGGCGGCGCGGCAGCTATGCTTACCAGTTCGGGACAGGCTGCCAACTACTATGCCGTTTTTAATATCTGTGAAGCGGGCAGTCATGTGGTGCTTTCTTCTACGGTATACGGCGGAACCTTTAATCTGCTTACCGTGACGATGAAAAAGATGGGCATAGAGTGTACCGTAGTAAATCCGGATGCACCCACAGAAGAGCTTGATGCCGCATTTCAGGAAAATACGAGATGTGTCTTGGCGGAGACGCTGGCAAATCCGGCATTGGTGGTGCTGGATATTGAAAAATTTGCGGAACTGGCACACAGGCACGGGGTTCCGCTGATTGTAGACAATACCTTTGCAACGCCCATAAACTGCAACCCTTTCCAGTGGGGGGCGGACATTGTGACGCATTCTACGACAAAATACATGGACGGTCATGCCATGACGGTCGGAGGCGCCATTGTGGATTCCGGCAATTTTGACTGGACAAAATATCCGGATAAGTATGCCGGTCTCTGTAAGCCGGATGAATCTTATCATGGCGTTGTGTATACGGAAAAATTTCAGAAAGCGGCATACATAACCAAAGCGACAGTACAGCTTATGCGTGATTTGGGTTCGATTCAGTCTCCCCAGAATGCGTTTCTTTTAAATGTCGGTCTGGAAACGCTGCCGCTTCGCATGGAAAGACATTGCGCCAATGCGCAGAAGGCTGCGGAATATCTGGAAACACATTCCAAAGTGGCATGGGTGAATTATCCGGGACTGCAGGGAAATAAATATCACGCGCTTGCAGAGAAATATATGCCGAACGGTTCCTGCGGCGTCATCAGTTTCGGGCTCAAGGGCGGCAGAAAGGCAGCCGGCGAAATGATGGACAAGTTTAAGCTTGCGGCGATTGTAACGCACGTGGCAGATGCGCGGACCTGTGTTCTGCATCCGGCAAGCCATACGCACCGTCAGATGACGGACGAGCAGCTTTTGGCAGCGGGAGTTGCACCGGACTTAATTCGGTTTTCCGTGGGGCTTGAGCATATAGAAGATATTATTGCAGATTTGGATCAGGCTCTTTCCTGCATTTAATAGGTCAAATTGATTTTTGCGTCCGCCAAAGCGGATAAGGAGTGTCAAAATGGATAAACTGGCAATTGTAGTTCCCTGTTACAATGAAGAGGAAGTGCTGCAGCTTGCATCAAAGACCTTACGAGACGTACTGGATTTGCTGATTGAGAAGGGGAAGATAGCGGCTGACAGCTTTATCCTGTTTGTGAATGATGGAAGCAAGGACAGGACATGGGAGCTGATTGAAAAGGAACATGCCCAGTATGCGCAGGTTCGGGGACTGAAGCTTGCAGGCAACGTGGGACATCAGAACGCTCTGACGGCGGGACTGCTTACCGCAATGGATATGTGTGATGTCACAGTTTCTATCGATGCGGATTTGCAGGATGATGTAAATGTGATTGAAGAAATGGTGGATAAATTTCATGAAGGCAAGGACATTGTATACGGCGTACGGAGCAGCAGGAAAAAGGATTCTTTCTTCAAGCGTTCTACCGCGCAGGGATTTTATCGTTTTATGTCCCTGATGGGAGTCAAAACCATATATAATCATGCGGATTTCAGATTGATGAGCAGGCGGGCTGTGGAACAATTTTCACGATATGAAGAAAGCAACCTGTTTCTTCGGGGGATGGTGCCTTTGATTGGATATGAGACAGATTCCGTCTACTATGAAAGAAGGGAGCGCGCGGCAGGAGAATCTAAGTATCCGTTTAAAAAGATGCTGGCGCTTGCTTTAAATGGCATCACCTCGTTTTCGATAAAACCGATTGGACTGATTACGACTTTGGGATTTCTGATTGTTATCGGTTCTGTGGCTGCCGCAGTATATGCCCTGATATCTTATTTTACGGAAAACGCGGTGCCGGGGTGGACTTCTCTGATTTTATCCATCTGGTTTATCGGAGGCGTGCAGCTTCTGGCGATTGGGCTGGTAGGGCAGTATATTGGTAAAATATACATGGAAGTAAAGCACCGGCCCCGTTACAACATCGAGAAAATATTGTAGCGTACGATAAAGGAGTCCAAATGACTTACAAAAAGAATTGGTTAAGCGTCTGCTTATGGGCATTTTATGCATTAAGCGTTTTTGTGTGTTATGCTAAATCCCTGTATGATGTGCTGCAGGCGCCTCATGTGACAAATCATTACATACAGTTTGGCATTGTATTCTTTTCCTTTGCGCTGGCAGCGGTTGTCTTTATACAGATTAGGAGGCTGGCAAATTACGTAAAGCGACCCGTTCCTGTACTTTGGGAAGCCCTGATTTTTGTGCTGCTGTTTGCCGCCGGCGTGTTTTTGCGTATCTATTTTATAGGCAGCGGCGCGGAACAAGCCGCTTATTTTGAGACCGCTATGGTGAACGGCAGTCCGGTGGTGACGCTTGCACACGGAGCGCAGTATTTTTATGTACTGCTCTTAAGAGGGCTCTTTTTATTGACAGGCAACCATTTTATAGCAGGCATTATATTGCAGATATGTTTACAGATGATTGCCGCTTTTTTATGGTATCTGGCAGTAAAAAAATGTGCAGGGCGTGTGGCGGCGCTTGTTTTGTTTGCCGGCTTGATGCTTATGCCGGCGAGCATAAGGGAAGGCTTATTGTATTCGCCCAAGATGCTTTATATGCTGTTATGCGGCATTGTGCTTTTGATGACGGCAGGTTTGCTTGAAAGACAGCATCGGAATACAGCGTTTCGGTGGTATGTATGGTTTGCGGCTGTGCTGGTCGGTGTGGGGATTGGCGTGCTTACCTATTTAGACGTGTCGGGAATTTTGTTTTTGGTGCCCGTGCTGTTTCTGCTTTTTGTCAAAGGAGAAGCAAAGGAGGAGGGAGCCGTTTCAGAAGGCAGACGTCTTGGAAGGGCGGCATTACAGCTTTTGGCGGTGATGTTTTTTGCCCTTGCCACCATGTTTTTACTGTTATACATGGATGCGCTGCAGAATAGAGCGGGTGTTCTTGAAGTGTTTGCGACTTGGCGAACCCTGTTTTCCGGCAAAGAAGTCCTTGGGCTGCCAGCAGTCTTTACCGCGGCAACAGCTTTGGAGGCCTGGGTGTTTGCAGGTTTGACTTTCTTCATGCTTATTGGCGTCTTTGCATTTTTTATCCGTCGAAAAGAGGAAGTGCAGATGTTGTGGCTGCTTTTTGCGGCGGCAGCAATTGCCTTATATGCAGGCGGTTTTTATGCAGAAGGAATGGATTGCGAATATCTGCTGCTGACGGCAGTACTGCTTTTAGCAGGCGCAGGAATGCAGGCAGCATTTTGCAGAACAAAAGCAGCGGACGAGGAACAGGAAGCAAGCGTGCCGTCTGAGAATGAGCGCGCAAAACAGCCGAAGACGAAAGCAGAAGAAAAGCAGAAAGAGAAGCCGGAAGCGAAACAGGAAGAGAAGCTAGAAGAAGAGCCGGAAGCAAAGCAGGAAGAGAAGTCAGAAGAAAAACAGAAAGCAAAGTCGGATGCAGTGCTTTCTGTTGGAGAAAGCATACAAAAGCAAGAAGTGAGAGCACAGGGCAGAGTGGAGCCGGAGCTGGCGGCAATGGAACCGGAAGCGGCAGAAAACACAGTCAGAGAGAAGGAATCCCCGAAAGGGCAGGAAGAATCAAAGCAGCAGTCACCACAAGAACAAAATCAGACAGAAAGCGATGTGAGTCAGATGAGTTACAATGCAGAATATGATGACAACAGGGAAAAAGGCGGACAGGATTCTTTATGGGCGTTGTTTGCAGGAGATGACGGTGCGGTGAAGCCGGCAGGCAGCGAAGGAGAAAAAGCAGCCGGCAAGAAACAGGAAGTAAAAAAAGAAAAAGAGAAAAAAGCAAAAGAGGACAAAGCAAAAGAAAAGAAAGTAAAAGAGAAGAAACCAAAAGAAAAAAAGAAGCAGGCAGCAGGGAAAAAGCAAACGGCTGAGGAGACAACAGCGGGGCAGAATACAGAGGAAAAGGCGGCTGCAAAGAAGAATTACATTGAAAATCCGCTGCCGCTTCCTAAAAAGCATGTTCCCAAAACCATGGGGTATCAGACGGAGCCTGCGCCGGAAAAAATGGATTTTGACATAGATATTTCAGAGTTTGATGATTTTGATATTTAGATACCGAAGTCACCTCAAAAGGAATTAAGCTGCGCCTGTTGTTTTTGTATGAAACACAAAGTTTGGAGCACAATAGTAAGGAACTGCATTGCGGTTCCTTGCTTTTATGAATGGCAGTAAGAAGTGAAAAAACAAACAACCAGACTTTGACAGGAGGATTCCGATGAAGGAGGAAAAAACAGAAAAGAAAAACGAAGAAAAGCGGGAAGAAGAGAAGTATAAGGATGCCCGCATAGAGCAGACGGGACAGGTGCTTTTAGATAAAAACAAAGAGAAACAGAATGTGCATCTGATTACAATTATCGGGGAAATAGAGGGGCATGATAATTTAAACAGTTCGGCAAAGACGACGAAGTATGAGCATATTCTGCCCCAGCTTGCAGCGATTGAAGACAGTGAGGAAATCAAAGGCGTTATGGTGCTTCTCAATACAATGGGCGGCGATGTGGAGGCCGGACTTGCCATAGCAGAAATGCTTTCGTCCTTGTCAAAGCCAACGGTTTCACTTGTGCTCGGCGGCAGTCATTCCATCGGTGTGCCGATAGCGGTCAGCACGGATTATTCTTATATTGTGCCGACGGGCACGATGGTTATTCATCCCGTCAGAATGAATGGCATGGTAATCGGGGTGCCGCAGACTTTTGACTATTTTAAACAGATACAGGACAGAATTACCGGTTTTGTGTGCAGTCACTGCGGAATAAAGAAGCAGCGGCTGGAGGAGCTTATGATGGAAACCGGCGTACTGACGAAGGATGTCGGAACTATTTTAGTAGGACAGGAAACCGTAAACGAAGGGATTATCGATGCCGTGGGAGGCATCAGCGAGGCGATGGCAAAACTGCATGAGCTGATTGGGGACAGGGACGGCGGAGAAAATAAAAACTAAATTGTACATGATGACAAGAACGGGGAAAAATGCTATAATAACTAAGGTTGTCACTTTGGGCATTCTATTTTGGCAAAAATAACCGTATAAATCGGGAGTATAGAGCGATGGCGGCGAATCATACAGGAAAAAAGGCTTCCTCCTCAAAAAAGGGTTCTGCGAGGGGAAAGACAAATACAAACAAAGGATATTCGGAGCAGGACAGCGCCCTCTTTCATGAGGTGGTGCTGATTCTGCTGTTTGCGCTGGCTGTTTTTCTGGTTTTATGCAATTTTGGCGTATTGGGAACAGTGGGGAATGGAATCAGCGATATTTTATTTGGATTGTTTGGATATCTGGCATATGTGGTGGCGATTATCGCCTTTGTGGGAGCGGCGTTCTGGTCAGCCAATGCAGGAAGTCCGGCGGCGGTCAGGAAAATTGCGGCAGGAGTCGTATTGTTTCTGATGGTGGGCATTGTCTGTGAAATGGTATCAGGATATGCCCTGCAAATGGAAAGCTATAGTCTTGCGGAGTTATATAAGTATGACAGCGAGGCGAGGAAGGGCGGCGGCATTATAGCAGGAAGCCTTGCCTTTTTGTGCCATCATTTTCTGGATACCCTCGGTACGGTTCTGATTGTGATTATTCTGTCTTTAATCAGCATTGTACTCCTTACGGAACGCTCTTTGGTTAACAGTATGAAAAACGGAGGCAGGCGCATGGCACAGCTCTCCAGAGAGGATGCGGAAAGAAGGCGCGAGCAGGCAAGAATACGACGCTCTGACATAGAGGAAGAACGGCAGCGCAGAGAGGAAGAAAAAGCGAAGCGGCTTGAAGAAAAACGGCTTAGGGAAGAGGAAAAAGAAAACGAAAAAATACTGCGTATGGATAAAAAAGTAAGCGGCGTTATGGCGGACACAACGCTCCCCCATGTGCAGGAGAAGCGTGTGCGCGACGATATGCATGAAATCATACTCAATATGGAGGAGGATTTTGCAGAGCCTGCAGAGGCGCCCGCCGTATCGCAAATGCATGAAATCAGAATCAACAGCGCGCCCGCCGAACAGGAAGTACAGGCGGCAGAGGAAGCGCCTTATATAGAAGAAGACAGGGAAGCGTGGCAAGAAGAGTCATATGTGCAGGAGGAATGGCATGAGCCTGCAGAGGCAGCCGCCGTGTCTCATCGCCCCGTTGCAAAGCTTCCTGAGAAAAAGAAAGAGGACAGTCAAAGTGGAATAGTGCCGGAGAGTGCCGCGGCACGCGGAAAGCTTCCGGGCAAATACATATTTCCGCCTCTTTCCCGCCTGCAGAAAGGAAAAGGCGGCGGCGGTGATTCGGCAAAGGAGTTAAAAGAAACTGCCATGCGGCTGCAGCAGACGCTTGCAACCTTTGGCGTCAGGGTAACGATTACAGATATTAGTCAGGGACCGTCCGTAACCAGATATGAGCTGCAGCCGGAGCAGGGAGTGAAGGTGAGTAAGATTGTCGGCTTGTCTGATGACATCAAGCTGAATCTTGCGGCAACGGATATCAGAATAGAAGCGCCGATTCCCGGAAAAGCAGCAATTGGAATCGAGGTGCCCAACAAAGAAAATATGGCTGTGGCACTGCGCGATTTGCTGGAGACAAAAGAGTTTAAGGAATTTCCTTCTAATCTGGCTTTTGCAGTAGGCAAGGACATTGCAGGTAAAGCGGTTGTAGCCGATATTGCAAAAATGCCGCATATGCTGATTGCAGGGGCGACAGGCTCCGGCAAATCGGTTTGTATCAATACCCTGATTATGAGCATTTTATATAAAGCGCATCCGGATGACGTAAAGCTGATTATGGTTGACCCTAAGGTGGTGGAGTTAAGTGTCTATAATGGGATTCCACATCTGCTGATTCCGGTTGTCACAGACCCCAAGAAGGCGGCGGCAGCGCTTCATTGGGGCGTTACGGAGATGACGGAGCGCTACAAAAAATTTGCGGATTTTAATGTCCGTGACTTAAAAGGCTACAACCAAAAAGTAGAGAGTATGCGTGAGAAAGGGGAGGAGGATGCGCCTGCAAAGCTTCCCCAGATTGTGATTATTGTGGATGAGCTTGCTGATTTGATGATGGTATCCCCGGGCGAAGTGGAAGAGTCCATCTGCCGTCTGGCACAGCTCGCAAGAGCGGCAGGTATCCATTTGATTATTGCGACCCAGCGTCCTTCTGTCGATGTCATTACGGGACTTATCAAGGCGAATATGCCGAGCCGTGTGGCATTCAGCGTTTCCAGCGGTGTGGATTCCCGTACCATTCTTGACATGAACGGTGCGGAAAAATTGTTGGGAAAGGGCGATATGCTCTTTTATCCCCAAGGCTATTCCAAACCGGCGCGTGTACAAGGGGCTTTTGTTTCGGACAGAGAAGTATCCGATGTGGTGGATTTTCTAAAAAATCAGGCAATCGGGAACGTTTATGCGGCGGATGTGGAGGAAAAGATTCAGAATATCGGCAGCGGCGGTTCGGGCAGTCAGGCGGGTGCGGAAAGTGCCGGAAACGTGGATGAATATTTTGCCGATGCGGGCAGGTTCATTATTGATAAGGACAAAGCTTCCATCGGTATGCTGCAGAGAATGTTCAAAATTGGTTTTAACAGGGCAGCGCGGATTATGGACCAACTGAGCGAATACGGCGTTGTAGGCGAGGAAGAAGGGACAAAACCGAGAAAGGTGCTGATGAGTATTACAGAATTTGAGCAGTTGCTGGAGGAAATATAAGTTTAAAAGTAAACTTTCCAATATGGATTGACAGGCGTGATGAAGCGCGCAAAGGGGTATAAGAATGAAAACAGATATTCAGATTGCACAGGCAACAGAAATGAAGCCGGTCACGGAAATTGCAGAACAACTTGGCATTGAGGCGGAGGAATTGGAGCTTTACGGAAAATATAAGGCGAAGATATCGGATGCCTGTATGAAAAGAGTCTCCGGCAATCCT
This sequence comes from Lachnospiraceae bacterium, assembly GCA_013316825.1. GTDB lineage: Bacteria > Bacillota > Clostridia > Lachnospirales > Lachnospiraceae > Acetatifactor. The sequence continues at coordinate 133,298 of WSLY01000001.1, forward strand.
GACGGAAAACTGATTTTGGTTACGGCGATCAATCCGACGCCTGCAGGTGAAGGAAAGACGACCGTTACCGTTGGTTTGGGAGAAGCTTTTGGAAAATTGCATAAAAAAGCGGTGATTGCCCTGCGCGAGCCATCTTTGGGACCGTGCTTTGGCATAAAGGGAGGCGCTTCCGGCGGCGGCTATGCGCAGGTGGTGCCGATGGAAGATTTGAATCTGCATTTTACCGGCGATTTTCATGCGATTACTGCCGCTAACAATCTTCTGGCTGCACTTTTGGATAATCATATTCAACAGGGCAACGAGCTTCGGATTGATACCAGACAGGTTGTGTGGAAACGCTGTATGGATATGAATGACAGAGTACTGCGCAATATTGTAGTGGGTATGGGCAGCAAGACGGACGGTTTTGTCCGTGAAGACCATTTTGTCATTACGGTGGCGACGGAAATTATGGCGGTTTTGTGCCTTGCCGAGGATATGAAGGATTTAAAGGAGCGGTTATCCCGCATGGTGGTGGCGTATGACTATCAGGGGCGGACCGTGACGGCGGGACAGCTTGGCGCCGTCGGCGCTATGGCAGCCCTTTTAAAGGACGCCATGAAGCCCAATTTGATTCAGACCTTAGAGCATACACCGGCACTTGTGCATGGGGGCCCTTTTGCCAATATTGCCCATGGCTGCAATTCCGTCAGGGCAACCAGAACGGCTCTGAAAATGGCGGATTATGTGGTGACGGAGGCTGGCTTTGGCGCAGACTTGGGAGCGGAAAAGTTTTTTGATATTAAATGCCGGATGGCAGGATTAAAGCCGGATGCGGTAGTGCTGGTTGCAACAGTCAGAGCGTTAAAATACAATGGCGGTGTTGCAAAAAGTGATTTGAATGAAGAGAACATGGAAGCGCTTAAGGCAGGCATTGTCAATCTGGAAAAACATATTGAAAACCTGCAGCTTTTTGGAGTTCCCATTGTGGTAACCTTAAATGCTTTTGTATCAGATACGGAGAAAGAGACTGCTTTTGTAAAAGAGTTCTGCGAGAGCAGGGGCTGTGAATTTGCCATTGCCAATGTATGGGAAAAGGGCGGAGAGGGCGGCATTGCCCTTGCAGAGAAGGTATTGCATGCTTTGGAGCAGGAAAACCATTTTCAGGTGCTTTATGAAGATTCGGTATCCATTAAGCAAAAGATAGAGACCGTAGCAAAAAAAATTTACGGTGCGGGAAGCGTAAATTATACCTCTGCTGCGGTAAAACAGATAGAGAAGCTGGAAGCGCTCGGTTATGGGGCGCTGCCCGTCTGTATGGCAAAGAACCAGTATTCGCTTTCGGATGACCCGCAAAAGCTGGGCAGGCCGGAGGGCTTTGACATGAGTGTGAGGGAGGTCTATGTGTCAGCAGGAGCCGGCTTTATTGTGGTGCTGACCGGAACGATTGTGACGATGCCCGGGCTTTCCAAAAGTCCCGCGGCATACGGCATTGATGTAGATGAAGAAGGCGTGATTACGGGACTGTTCTGAGGATGCGGGAAAAATTATCGATTCCCAAACAACAATAGGCCGTTTTAAGGCGGAATGTGAGGAAATATGGCGCAGATAATAGACGGAAAAGCAATATCGGCACAAATCAAGGATGAGTTGAAGCAGAAGGTAAGCGATATGAAGGCACAGGGAAAGGAAATCACCCTTGCCGTGATACAGGTGGGAACGGATGCCGCGTCCACGGTTTATGTGGGCAATAAGAAAAAAGCATGTGAGTACATTGGTATCCGCTCTCTTTCATATGAGCTTCCGGAAGAGACGTCGGAGGCAGAACTGCTTCGGTTAATTGACGACTTGAATGAACGGGCTGATGTAAATGGCATTCTGGTGCAGCTTCCGCTGCCAAAACAAATTGATGAGAGCAAGGTTATCAGAAGCATTGCGCCAGGGAAGGACGTGGACGGATTTCATCCGCAGAGTGTGGGCGCTTTGTGCATCGGCGAAAAAGGTTTTGTGTCCTGCACGCCGGCAGGTATTATCCAGCTTTTAAAAAGAAGTGGCATAGAAATTGCAGGGAAGGAATGCGTGGTAGTCGGCAGAAGCAATATCGTAGGAAAGCCCATGTCGCTGTTGTTGCTTCGGGAAAATGGAACCGTTACAGTGGCACATTCCAAAACAAGGGATTTGGCTTCCATTACCAAAAGAGCGGATATTTTAGTCGCCGCTATTGGAAAGCCCAAATTTTTTACCAGAGAATACGTAAAAGAGGGTGCGGTAGTGATCGACGTAGGAATTCACCGTATGGAGAATCAGAAATTGTGTGGCGATGTGGATTATGATGATGTGGCGCCGATTTGCAGTGCTATCACTCCGGTGCCGGGCGGCGTCGGTCCTATGACGATTGCCATGCTGATGAGCAACTGCGTGGAATCCACAGCAATGTAGCGGCGGATACGGCAGAATGCAGGAAGGTCAGGTTTCCTTATGAAATGTCCAAAATGCGGAGCGGAAATGGAGGAAGGTCATCTTTACTGTGAAAAATGCGGTGAAGAGATACATATCGTTCCAGACTTTGAACCGGAAATTGAATATAGTATGAACGAAACGCTTTCCGGCATTGTGGAGGATGTGCTGGCAGAAGTGCCAAAGGAAGCGGATGCATTGGCGGATAAGCGTAAAAGAAAGCGGAAAAGTATTTGGCCGCTTGTGATTGGATTGTCGTGCATGCTGCTTGCGGCAGGAACGGTGGCGGCGATAAATGCAGTTTCCCGATACCGCTATCACTCTTCGAGCTATCAGATTTCCAAAGCGGAAGCCTGCGTAGCAGCGGGAAATCTCGAGAAGGCGGCAGAGTATTATGAAAGAGCAATAGAGCTAAAGCCGGAAGAAATACCGTTGCGTTTTGCACTGGCTGAGCTTTACGGCACGATGAAGCAGGAGCAGAGCTATACGGATTGTCTGAGTAATATTATCATATCAGGATACGCGACGGAGGATGAAATCGAGAGTGCCTATAAAAAAATGATTGTCTTTTATCGGGACAAGGAAGATTATGCCGCGATTCATACGCTTTTGGTGAATACGGACAATGAAGCCATACGAGTTGCTTATCAGGAATATATGGCTGTGCCGCCGGAATTCAGTTATCAGGAAGGAACTTATGCGGAAGTAGTGCCGCTTAAGCTGACTTCCAGTATACAGGGAACCATATATTATACGCTTGACGGCAGCATGCCGGATGAAAACAGTGATGTATACACTATGCCGATTTTTCTGGAGACGGGAACTTATCAGGTTTCTGCCATGTTTGTGAATGAATATGGCATTCAGAGTGAAGTAGTGGCAAAAACTTATGTCATAGATATTATCAAGCCGCCCGCGCCGGAGGTGGAAAATTACAGCGGCGATTATACGGCGCCGACCATGATATCGGTGGTAGTGCCAATGGACTGCACTGTGTATTACACAACGGACGGCACTTTGCCAACGGAGCAGTCAGCCCTTTATACAGCGCCGATTCCCATGCCTCTTGGAAAAAGCACCTTTAAATTTGTATGTTATAACGCGGAGGGCGTGGCAGGGGAATGCACGACAAGACAGTTTGAACTGCTGATTGAGACAGATTTTACGGTGGATATGGCTTTGGCAGGGCTTACGGAAATCATGGTAGCAAACGGAAAAATTCTGGATGTACAAGGTACGCCTGCGGGGAGCATTAGCGGGCGGTATCTGTACGCGTTCCAGTATGCGCTTACGATAGCAAAACAGGGCGATTTTTACATTATTTCCGAAATCTATGAGGATTCGGCAGGTGTACAGAACCGGACGGGAACTACCTATGCTGCCAACGTATATACACAGCAATATTTTGTTTTGTCAAGAGATGCTTTGGGCGGTTATGTGCTGGAAGCACTTGAAGAAGCGCCGGAGGAATCAGAAACTCCGGAAGCATAAATGGAGGATTAAAATGTATCAGATTTTAAGAGCAGAGGAACTGGCAGACAACATTTATTTAATGGAAGTAGAGGCAAAAAGAATTGCAAAGGCGTGCAGCCCGGGACAGTTTATCATTGCCAGAAAGGATGATGAGGGGGAACGTATTCCGCTTACTATCTGTGACTATGACAGGGAAAAGGGAACGATTACCATTGTATTTCAGATTGTTGGGGCTTCCACTCAGATGATGGCTTCCCTGAGGGCGGGAGATTCTTTTAAAGATTTTGTCGGTCCTCTGGGCTGCGCTTCTGAGTTTGTAGGAGAGGATTTGGAAGCGCTGAAGAAGAAAAAAATGCTTTTTGTGGCTGGTGGTGTTGGAACCGCACCGGTTTATCCGCAGGTTAAATGGCTGCATGAGCATGGGATTGATGCGGATGTGATTGTGGGTGCCAAAACCAAGGATATGCTGATTCTGGAGAAAGAGATGGAAGCAGTAGCAGGTAATCTTTATGTGACTACCGACGACGGCTCTTACGGCAGAAGCGGTATGGTGACACAGACCATAAAGGAGCTTGTGGAAGAGGGCAAGGAATATGACACCTGCGTGGCGATTGGACCTATGATTATGATGAAATTTGTCTGCCTGCTGACGAAGGAATTGGGAATCCCCACCATTGTCAGCCTGAATCCCATTATGGTGGACGGTACGGGAATGTGCGGGGCATGCCGCGTCAGCGTAGGCGGCAAGGTAAAATTTGCCTGTGTGGACGGACCGGAGTTTGACGGGCATCAGGTGAATTTTGATGAGGCAATGCAGAGACAGCAAATCTATAAAACGACAGAGGGACGCGCTTTCTTAAAAGCGAAGGAAGGCAGCTCCCACCATGGCGGCTGCGGAAACTGCCAGTAAAAGGAAATCTAAAATATGTATTTTTGCGGGGTTTGTGTCTGCGCGCTGCTTGACACAAATTTGTAAGCTATAAAGGCTTTGCGCAGAGAGCAGCGCAGAAATGGAGTAAAAAATGGATGTTTTAAAGAAAGTACCCGTTCGTGAGCAGGCGCCTAAGGTGCGTGCGGCGAATTTTGAAGAAGTATGCTTAGGCTATGATAAAGCGGAGGCAATGGAGGAGGCGGGACGCTGTATTGGCTGCAAGAATGCGCAATGCATAAAGGGCTGTCCGGTTGCTATTGATATTCCGGCTTTTATCGGACATGTTAAGACAGGCGATATTGAGAGCGCTTATCAGGTTATCAGTGAGTCTTCGGCGCTTCCCGCCGTCTGCGGAAGAGTCTGTCCGCAGGAAAGCCAATGTGAAGGCAAATGTATCCGCGGTATTAAGGGAGAGCCGGTTTCTATTGGAAAGCTGGAGCGTTTTGTAGCTGACTGGGCAAGAGAAAACGGGATAAAGCCTGAAGGTGCAAAGGAGAAGAACGGCAAAAAGGTGGCAGTTATCGGCTCCGGTCCGGCAGGACTTACCTGCGCAGGCGATTTGGCAAAAATGGGCTATGAGGTTACCATTTTTGAAGCGCTTCATGAGCCGGGCGGCGTTCTTGTATATGGTATTCCTGAATTCCGTCTGCCGAAACAGGATGTTGTGGCAAAGGAAATTGAAAATGTAAAGGCACTTGGCGTTACCATAGAAACCAATGTGGTGGTTGGTAAATCCGTCACCATTGACGAACTGCTCACGGAAGAGGGATTCTCTGCCGTATTTATCGGTTCCGGCGCAGGGCTTCCCAAATTTATGGGTATCCCGGGGGAAAATGCAAACGGTGTATTTTCTGCAAACGAATATCTAACCAGAAGCAATCTGATGAAGGCGTTTGATGAAAACGCAAACACGCCCATTATGAGGGGGAAAAAGGTTGCGGTAGTCGGCGGCGGAAACGTTGCCATGGACGCGGCGAGAACTGCGCTCCGGTTAGGCGCTGAGGTGCATATTGTGTACAGAAGAAGCGAGGAGGAGATTCCGGCACGTGTGGAAGAGGTGCATCATGCAAAGGAAGAGGGAATTATTTTTGACCTTCTGACTAATCCGGTTGCGATTTTAGAGGATGAAAAGGGCTGGGTAACCGGCATGAAATGTATTCGCATGGAGCTTGGCGCGCCGGACGAATCGGGCAGAAGGCGTCCTGTGGAGGTGCCGGATTCCGAATTTGTCATTGACGTGGATACGGTTATTATGTCGTTGGGTACTTCGCCCAATCCGTTAATTTCTTCTACGACGGAAGGGCTTGCAGTCAATAAATGGAAATGTATTGTGGCGGAGGAAGAAAACGGAAAGACGACGAAGGAAGGCGTTTATGCAGGCGGCGATGCCGTGACGGGCGCAGCTACCGTTATTTTGGCGATGGGGGCCGGAAAAGCGGGTGCAAAAGGAATCGACGAATTTTTAGCAGACAAATGATGCAATCGTAAAGTAGAATGGGATGGAGGGATAGTAGTATGCCGCAGTGCCCAGAGGAGAAGGCTGAAAAGAAAAAAAAGATGACGGATGTTGATACGGCGGCGGAAGGAATGCCGATGCCGTCACCTGCTGTCTATGAAAACAGCGCTGCAAAAGCGGAAGATAACAAATCGTCGGCTTATTTACTTCTGCTTTTTGGCGTCGTGGGCATGATAGTCATGATTTTGGGCATTGCGGGCGTACTTCCTTTAAAACTGAGCGGAACTTCCCAATATATGACTTACGGCATTATGAGCACCTTATTTCTGCTTTTTATTGTTATGGGCATGGTTTCCATGAAATCCTACCGGATTTTTGCAAAAAGGGCAGAGTCGGAACATTCCCTCCGCAGCACGATGGAGAAATGGTGCCGCAGCAATTTTGTATCTGAAGAGCTGGATAACGAGCTGTTTATACAGGAGAATGGAAGCGTATCAGAGGAAGCTATGCAGGCTGTGCGTGAAGCGTGGGAGAGTACGCCGGAGGAGGAAATGTATTTTAAAAGAGTTTCTCTGATGAAAGAAAAAATACAAAAGCAATTCTTGAACCTTGACGAAGGCTTTTTGGAGCACTTTGTCGACGAATTTTATGGAGAAATTTTTGAAAAATAAAAGAATTGGACAAAACAGTGAAAATTTCAATTTTATGCGTGGGAAAAATAAAGGAAAAGTTTTATAAAGATGCGGTGGACGAATACCGCAAGCGTTTGTCTGCTTACTGCAAAACCGAGATAATCGAGGTAGCAGATGAAAAGACGCCGGATGGCGCCAGTGTATCAGTGGAAGAGCAGATTAAGAAAAAGGAAGGGGAGAGGCTGCTTTCCAAGGTCAAGGAGGACGCTTTTGTCATTGCGCTTGTTATCAATGGAGAAAGGCTGGATTCGGCTGCGTTTGCATCGTTATTGCAAAAAACAGGGCTTTCCGGAAAAAGCCATATACAATTTGTTATCGGCGGCTCTCTTGGACTGCATGAAGCAGTGATAAAGAGAGCCGATTTTAAACTAAGTTTTTCGGATATGACCTTTCCCCATCAGCTTATGCGGGTGATTTTGTGCGAGCAGATATACCGCGGATACCGGATTATGAGCGGCGCACCGTACCATAAGTGATAAATAGGGAGAGAAGAGTGTGGAAGGATAAGGAGGAGAAGCAGTATGAACACACAATTTATTATGGATTATTTATCGGCTTTGAGCATGCATAATAACCGTGAATGGTATCATGCGAATAAGGAGGACTTTAAAAAAGCAAATGCAGAATTTGAAGTGTTATTACAGAGACTGATACTGGAAATTGGAAAATTTGACAGCAGTATTTTGTATCACAATCCGAAAGACCTTACGTTTAAGCTGGTAAGAGATACTCGTTTCAGTCATGATAAGTCGCCGTATAACCCTGCGTTTCGTGCCCATATTTCCGCTAAAGGCAAGCTGCCGGTTCCTGTGGGATATTATCTTATGATAAAGCTCGACAATCAATCCTTTTTGGGCGGAGGTCTGTTTGCGGATATGTTTAAGGATGCAACGACGATGGTGCGGGACTATATTGCCTTAAATGGCGAAGAGTGGGAAAAGCTGATACATGAGCCGGCGTTTGAAAGAAATTTTACTGTAAAAGGAACGGCATTAAAGAATGTTCCGGCGGGATATGAGAAAGAACATCCGCAGGCAAAATATTTGAAATGTAAGAGTTGGTATCTGGAATATTCGCTGAAAGACGAAGACTTGAAGGATGCGGAAGCGTTTGTTACCAAGGCGGCAGAACTTTTTAGAATGATGAAACCCTTTAACGACTATTTGAATAAAGCACTTGCGGGATTTCAGATGCCGACAAGATAACAAAACAGCGAGTAGAACTGCGGTTAAAAGAGCTGCCTTTTCCACAGGGGCTTTATGCTGTGGTGGTGCTGCTATTCATGACAATAAAAGACTAGCGAAGCTGAAGTTAAATTCCAATGAGAGGTTGGATACGATTATTGTAATTTGCAGGATTGCTGTGTATAATAAAACCATCGGTTGTTTGTGCAAGTAGTGAGGAGTAAAATGCAGAAAACATTTGGCGTAAAGGATGCCATCACATACAGAAAAATAGTTTTTGAAGAATTGTCTGCGGAATTGTTTGCACACTTTAACAGGCATCAGGTAGTAACAAAGTGCTGGCGCAAACGGGACGGGGAATGTAGAATTGAGGATGCGCCCTTTATTGACGACTGGAGCAGGGAAGATTATCAGACTTTGACCGATTGCCTAAAAAATACGCTTATCACAGGCGGTTTGGTATATGGCGCATTTTCGGCTGGGAAGCTAAAAGGGTTTGTCTCCGTGGAGGCAGAATTTTTTGGAAAAAAGAAGGAATATTTAGACCTAACTTCCATACATGTATCGGAGGAAATGCGCGGGGCTGGAATCGGCAGAAAGCTTTTTGAAGAGGCAGGACGCTGGGCAAGGCAGAAGGGGGCAGAGAAGTTGTATATTTCTGCACATTCAGCAGTGGAAAGTCAGGCTTTTTATAAAAATATGGGCTGTGTACCGGCAGAGGAATGTAATGCGGCACATGTGGAAAAAGAACCGTTTGACTGTCAATTAGAATGTGTACTGTAAGGCAGGGACGGACTATATATATGCGCCGGCGTGCGCAGAATGGAGGAAAAAATGGATAAGCTGTTATTAAAAGCGTGTCAAAACGGGCAAAAAGGGGTGGTTATGGCGTTCCTGAAAAAGGATGGCATCAACATTAACGCAGTGGACGAGGCAGGTCTTGCCCCGCTTCATTATGCGTGTCAAAAAGGATATCGTGATATCGTAAAGCTTCTTTTGGAAAAGGAGGCAGATATAAACCTGATTTCCAATGCAAGCGTGACACCTCTGCATTTGGCGGCAGTTTCCGGCAATAAGGAAATTATAAAGCTTTTAGTGGACAGGGGAGCAGATATCAACGCTGCAGACAAGGCGGGCAGAACCGTTCTTATCTATGCTGTGGATGCTAAGAAGGCGGAAGCGGCAAAATACCTGATTGAGCTTGGCGCAGATGCCACGCTTACGGATGACAAGGGCAGGACGGCACTGGATTACGCCAACGCTATGGGCGTGGTACAGCTTGTGGAGGCTGTGTCTGCCGGCAATGCAGGAAATGTGGATTCCTTTGGCAATACTGCGCTGCATCAGGCATGCTACAACAACCAGAGCGAGATCGTGAAAGCTATGCTGGCAAAAGGCGGCGTGGATATCAATGCCTGCAACGATGAAAAACTGACGCCGCTCTATATTGCGGCTGCAGAGGATAATCTTCTGATTGCGGAGCTTTTGATGGAGGGCGGCGCAGATGTCAATATCGGTGACAATTACGGCGACTCCCCGTTACATATTGCAACAGGAAAGGGCAATGAACATCTGGTGAGAAAGCTTTTGGCACATGGCGCCAGAATCAACGAGCGCAATGAAGACGGTGAGACCGCCCTTATCATCGCGTCAAAAAGCGGCAGCAACTATATTGTAGGCGTACTGTTAGAAAACGGGGCGGATGTCACTTGTGCGGATATGGACGAACATACGGCACTCTATTATGCAACAGAGAGCGGTTATAATGATATTGTGGAGAAGCTGCTGATAGCGGGCGCGGAGAATTAAGGAAACAGAATAGGAGTGTGAAAAAAGCTTATGGATATAAAAGAATTGACAGATTTATTGGTGAAATCAGGGGAGACTGTTCGCTGTAAGTATATTCCGTGGTGGGAAGACGATTTTGAAAATTGTACATACCGGTATGATATTTTGAAAGAAGAAGAAATAAAGGAAATAGAGGACTGTGCAGGCAGCGCTGAACGGGATTTGCTTTTTGCACCGGTCGGCAGTGTGGGATTGAATCTGTTTGCTCTTTTTGTGTGGCATAATCTTTACAATCTTGTAGAAACGCTTTTATCAGAGGGTGCAGATGCCAACTGTACGGATGGAAAGGGAAGGGGAATTACGCCTCTTATGCTGGCTTGCTGCCGCAGCAATTTAAAGATGGCAGAGCTTTTGCTGGCGCATGGCGCAAAAGCAGATGCTTGTGATGCTTTGGGAAGAAACAGCTATCATTATCTTGCGTATCCCCGCATAGAAGGCATGACAAACATGCGCGTAAATGAAAAGCACAACATAGAGCAGAGGACCGCGATTGCGCGGCTTTTGGGAGAAGGTATCAACCAAAAGGACAATGCGGGAATGACGCCGTTTGCGTGTATGCTGCACAGCGATTATACGAATTGCTCCTATGCGCTGACAGATATTTTTCTGGACAAGGGCGCCGAGACGGATTATGTGGATGAAAAAGGCAATACGCTTTTAATGACCGCTATTTTGAAACGCCATATGACGGCGGCGTTTCGGCTTGCAGAAAACGGCAGTTTGATAAATCAGGGGAATGCAGAGGGAAAAACGCCGCTTGCAGCCGCCATGGATTTTAGAAATGAGGCGCTCTGTATGGTATTAAAGGAGCATGGTGCAGAGGGGGACTGCGATTTTACCCGGATGGATATGGGGAATTTTTCGCGGATTACCAGCAATGCATTTTGTTTTCCCCCTGAGGATACCGATAAGCTGACACCTGCACTGTATCTTGCGGGGCGGCTGCTTCGGCAGATAGATACGGACGACGACGATGAGCTTGGCTTCTTTTTAGGGATTCTGCATAATGCGCTCAACAATGATGAAAATTGCAGGGTACTTGATTTGTGTAAGGAGGCGGGTGTAGATTTTGTGGCGCCGATTCACAGAAGCGGCGGAGTGGACTGCCTGCGGGATGCATGTATCAGCGGTAATTACGGTATAAGGGTTATCGAGAAGCTTATTTCACTTGGCGTGGATGTCAACGAGGCAGTAGTGCAGGGCAGGACGCCGGCGAATATTGTAGCTTCCTTGAAAAAAAGAACCATGCTCTTTGGCGGGCAGAAGGATGATTACGTAGAGAAAGCTGCAGAATATTTTTCCAAGGAGTCCATGGAGCAGTTGGACAATAAGGGGACTACGGCGATGCACTGGGCAGCGCGCAATAATCATGCTAAAATGTTGGAGGTCATGATAGGGAAGGGAGCGGATGTCAATTTGACGGAGGACGAACCGGCTGAGTCAGGCAATACGCCGCTGCATACCGCCTGTATCTATGGAAGCGCGGAGGCGGTTGCGGTGCTGATTGCTTGCGGTGCGGACGATGCCCTGCAGAATAAAAATGGCGAGACGCCGGCGCACATGGCAGTGATGAAGAAAAGATTTGGCGGCGAGCTGGAATCGAAAGAGCGCGAAAAGCTTCTGAAAGAGTTAAAGCATTTGGATATCCCGAGAAATGACGGAAGTACGCCTCTTATGCTGCTGCAGTACTTAAATCTCAATGCCACGAGGGAGCTTCTCCCATTGTTTTTGGAGAAGGAAGTCGATGTAAACCGGACGGACAACAGGGGGAATACGGCGTTGATTTTAAACGCGGAAAATCAGTGCTACAAAGATGTGATAAAGGAGCTTGTCCGCGCAGGCGCAGACGTTAATATTGCGGATAACAACGGCAATACGGCGCTGTATCACGCCTTACGGTATGGCAATCAGGAGGCAGCCCGTTTCCTGATTAAAAAGGGCGCCGATTACAACCGCTCCAACAATCAGGGTATCACACCCATGCAGGTAGCGGTGGAAAAGGGATATGACACGGTGCTGGAACTGATGATGTGAAAGGAATGACGCATACAAATGAAAAAGACAGAGCTTGCCTTGGAAATCATAGAGCGATTAAAAAGGGAATATCCGGATGCGGGCTGTACCCTTGATTATGATATGGCGTGGAAGCTTTTAGTGAGCGTGCGTCTGGCAGCGCAGTGCACGGACGCAAGAGTCAATGTAGTGGTGGAAAAGCTATATGAAAAATACCCTGACGTAGATGCGCTGGCAAAAGCCCCTGTGGAGGACATTGAAAAAATAGTACGTCCCTGCGGGCTTGGCAACAGCAAAGCGCGGGATATCAGCGCGTGCATGAAAATACTGCGGGATGAATACGGCGGAAAGGTGCCCGATGATTTTGACAAGCTGCTTCGCCTGCCGGGAGTGGGCAGAAAGAGTGCCAACCTGATAATGGGGGATGTGTTCGGCAAACCGGCTATCGTTACGGATACCCACTGCATCCGCCTTGTCAACCGAATGGGGCTGGTGGATGGGATAAAGGAGCCGGCAAAGGTAGAAAAGGCGCTGTGGAAAATCATACCGCCTGAGGAGGGAAGCGATTTCTGCCACCGCCTCGTATACCACGGAAGAGAGGTCTGTACCGCACGCACAAAACCATACTGCGAAAAATGTTGTCTTGCGGATATCTGCGGGCGCGTGGGAGTAAGTTGAAAACGGCAGGAAACAGGCAGTATGGATAAAACAGGAAAATGAGAATTGCATTTAAAAAGACAGGGAGCAGTAGGTAAAGCGCATATCTGCTTCCTGTCTTCTTTGTAAGAAAATCATTATGAGGTCTGCCTGCTTACCGGCTTACCCGTTAGCAAGCGAACACAATTCATCCAACATTTTGGGTAAATCGGCATCCATGTTTTCGGAGGAAAACTGGCAAGTGCCGACTTTTTTATGTCCGCCGCCGCCGTATTTCAGCATAAGGCTTCCCACATTGACCTCGCTGGTTTTGTTTAAGATGCTGTAGCCCACCGCTGCAGAGCAGCCCTCGCCGCCCTTGCCGTTTACAATCCATGCGGAAATATTCTGCTCAGGATACATGCTGTAAATCATAAAGCGGTTGCCTGTGTAAATCGGCTCCACGCCGCGCAAATCCGTAATAATCACATTGCCTTTTACCTGTGTATGCGCAGTTACCATCTCTCTAAATTTTTCGGTCTGCTCCTGATATATTTGGATGCGCTCTTTGATGTCCGGCAGAGCGAGGATTTCGTCGGTTGTCATGGTACGGCAGGCGTCAATCAGCTTTTCCATAAGCTGATAATTGGATATGGTAAAATTGCGGAAGCGTCCAAGACCGGTTCTGGGGTCCATCAAAAAGCCAATCAAAATCCATCCCTCCGGATTCTGAATCTCATCGATTGTCAGATTGCCGGAATCCACCTTGTCAACAGCCTCCATCATATCGTCAAACTGCGGAAATTTTTCCCTGCCGCCGTAATATTCATAAATAATTCTGGCACAGGAGGGGGTGATACGGCTTTCGCCTTTGTATTTGCCGGCAAGCGCTAACCGTTCATGCTCGCTGGAGTGGTGGTCGAACCACAGACCGCAGCCTTCCACATAAGGAACGTTAGCAAGGCAGTCGTCTTCGTTTACTTCGACAAGACCGTCCTGTAAATCCTTTGGATGCGCAAACTTCCAATGGTCGATAATGCCTGCTTCCTTCAACAGTGCGCCGCATGCAAGCCCGTCAAAATCTGAACGTGTAATTAACCTCATAAGAAACTCCTTTTTCACAATTTATTTTCATAGGCAATCTCCATAAGAGATGGAAACATGCCTGATAAAACTATATCAAACTATATTATAGACAATATGGAAGTTTTTTTCAATATATTCAAAAAACTTTTCCGTGTTTTATTGGTATGCCGGTTTCGGTAATATTTGATGGAATTGTAAGAATTCCTGTGGTAAAATGGTAACATTGCAAAGTAGATTTTATGCTCCTGATAGTGTGTTTTGAGGTCTGAAAGGAAGCGGCGGTAACAAGATAATTTACAGGAGTGATTCGTGTGTCAAAAGCCCTGATTCAGGAGTAGAAAAGAGGAAAAACGGTGTGAAATTGCATAAAAAAGGAAAAAGAATAACAGGTCTGATTTTACTGGTTTTGTTTTTGGCTGCGTGCGGCAGTCCCAAAATAACAGAGGCGGATAGTTGGAAAACCCGCCGCACAATACAGGAAGCAGACTTACAGGAATGGTGCGGCTATTATTTCCGGAGTGGAAAAACAAGGGACAACGGAACCGTGGACATGGACTTTGTCCTCTATGAGAAGGAGGGACTTTTTTGGGGTTACTTTTCCGTGGAGAGACGTGAATACTACAAAGAGACGGCGGATGCCTATCATCAATATAAGAGGATTCTTACCGCGGTGCAGGCGCATGCAGGAAAGGTATTCGTGTATTTTTACGAGGAAATTCCCATAGAAGGAGCGGAGGGCGCTTTCGTAAAAGGGCAGGAGGATTGTTTTGGTGCGTGCACACGAGGCGATTTGCTGTTTACTATGAAGCTGGAGGGGGAGGATATCCTTACCGCTTGGGAGAAGCCTTTTTTGGCGGAGGCGGAGGAAAGCCTGAGCGAACGGAGGTTTCACAGCTTTGACATCCAGTATTTATCCTGTATTTCGTCTCAGGCAACGCCTTTTTTTGTATATGCTGACGAAGACAGCGGGCGGCAGCTTACCGTTTATACGGACGAGCCTAAGGCGGGCGGAACCGGAATTTACTGTGAAGGCGGACGTATGCAGGGGATTGGGATTCCCTCGTGCAGCGAGGAGACATGGGTTGACGAGCGGTCTGTGGTGACATATTGCGGCGATACCGGAGAGCAGGCGGTGGAGGATTACACGGAAAGCCGTACCTATAACGAACAGGGACAGCTTGCCCGCTTTCTCTCGGAGGGGACAATAACGGACAGGGAAGAATTACACAGATTAAAAATTTTATTTTTATGAAAAGAAAATTAAAAAAGTGCAAAAGTATAGTCATGGTATGAAAAACCATGTTATCATAAATAATATGACAGGAAGGACATAAAAAAATGTACAATGATTTATTTTCCATCGGACCGTTTACCGTGCACGGATATGGTCTTATGATTACGATTGGTGTGCTGGCAGCGTTGTTTATTGCGGAGGCAAGGGCAAAGAAACGGGATATAAATGCGGATGTGCTTTATCCGCTCACCTTGGTGTGCGTGGGGTTTGGCTTTGCCGGCGCAAAGGTTTTGTTCTGCATTGTAGAATGGCGGCAGTTTTTTAAAAATCCATGGCAGCTTCTGACCGGAAATGGTTTTGTGGTCTATGGCGGTATTATCGGCGGCGTGCTGGCAGCGTTTTTGTACTGCAGGTTCAAGAAACTTAATTTCTGGGATTATTTTGATATTGTACTTCCCAGTGTGGCGGTGGCACAGGGTTTTGGGCGGATTGGATGTTTTCTTGCGGGCTGCTGCTATGGCAGGGAAACGAATTCCTTTTTCGGAATTGCATTCACACATTCCGATTATGCGCCAAACGGCGTGAAGCTGCTTCCCACACAGCTTTTTTCTGCGGCGGGTATGTTTTTGATAGCAGGCTTTTTATTCTGGTATGCGAAAAAAGAGCGCAAAAAGGGGCAGGTTGGCGCTTTATACCTGATTTTATACAGCATTGGCAGGTTTATCATAGAGTTTTTCAGAGATGATTACAGGGGTGCGGTGGGCTTTCTCTCTACATCACAGTTTATTTCCCTGTTTATTTTGGCAACGGGAGTTCTTTTGTTCAGAAAAAGGAGTGTGGAAAAAGAATGAGTGCGTTTGTGGAATTTCGCAGCGTGAGCAAAGTTTATAAAACTGGTGAAGTGTCCATTCAGGCGCTGCACGACGTCAATTTTGAGATTCAGCAAGGGGAGTTCTGCGTGGTGGTGGGTGCTTCCGGCGCCGGCAAGACGACCATCTTAAATATTCTGGGCGGTATGGACACGCTGTCAGGCGGACAGGTCTTTTTGGACGGAGAAGAAATTTCTGCATATAAAAAGAAGCAGCTTACCACTTACAGGCGGCATGACGTAGGATTTGTGTTCCAGTTTTATAATCTGGTGCAGAATCTGACGGCGCTTGAAAATGTGGAGCTTGCGGCACAGATATGTAAGGAGCCGCTGGACGCGGCAAAGGTCCTTGAAGAGGTTGGGCTTGGAGAGCGTATGGCGAATTTTCCGGCACAGCTTTCCGGCGGCGAGCAGCAGCGCGTTGCCATTGCAAGGGCGCTCGCTAAAAATCCGAAGCTGCTTTTATGTGACGAGCCTACGGGCGCACTGGATTATAATACGGGAAAAGCAGTATTAAAGCTTTTGCAGGATACTTGCAGGAAAAAGGGACGCACTGTGGTGGTGATTACGCATAATCAGGCGCTTACCGCCATGGCGGACAGAATTATTACCGTAAAGAGCGGAACTGTAAAAAGCATGGTTCTCAATCAGAATATTGTAAATGTGGAAGAAATCGAATGGTAAGGAAGTGACGAAACGCCTATGAAATCCATGATGGCAAAGACAACACTGCGTGAAATCAAACAAAGCTTTGGACGTTATCTGGCAATTCTGGCGATTGTCGCGCTTGGCGTGGGCTTTTTTTCGGGATTAAAGGTGACGACGGATTCCATGACGGTGTCTGCGGATAAGTATCTGCAAAAGACGCAGCTTTTTGATTACAGGCTTTTGTCCACCCTTGGTTTTGAAGCGGCGGATGTAGAGGCGCTTTCCGGCAGGGAGGACGTCAGGGCTGTGGAGGGCGCTATGTCTGCGGACATTATTTATATCAATGCGCAGGAGAATGAGAGCGTTATCAGGGCGCATTCTCTCACCGGACGGATAAATCAGGCGGTGCTTGTGGCGGGCAGGCTTCCCGAGGGCGGAGACGAATGTGTGGTTGACAGCGCTCTCTATGGGGAAGACGCCATAGGTACAAAAATTGTGCTGTCCGAGAACAATGCCGAAGAGGACCTTGATAATTTTGCTTTTAGGGAGTATACCATTTCCGGTATTATACAGTCGCCATACTATATCCAATTTGAGAGAGGAAATACTTCCCTTGGAAACGGAAGGGTAAGCGGTTTTATGTATCTGCTTCCGGAAGGCTTTCAGATGGAGTACTATACGGAGATTTTTGTGAAATTTGATGCGGATTATCCCTTATATTCCGAGGAATATGAAGCATTTATGGAAGAGAAAAAGAGCGTTTGGGAGACCTATGCGAAAGAACAGGGGCAGCGCAGGTACGATTCCATTATAGACGAGGCAAATGAAGAGCTTGCGGATGCGGAGAAAGAACTGCAGGATAAAAAAGCGGAGGCGGAAACAGAGCTTTTAGATGCCAGAAAAGACTTGGAGAAGGCGGAGCAGGAAATTGCGGACGGGGAAGCGGAGCTGGCAGATGGAAAAGAGAAGCTGGCGGATGGCAAAAAGGAGCTTGCGGACGGGGAAAAACAGATAGCCGAAGCTGAAGCAGCGCTCACAGACAGGGAAGCTTCTCTTGCGGCTGCAAGAGAACAGATTGCGGCAAATGAAGCCGCTCTTGCGGCTATGCAGCAGCAGTATGGCGCCTATGCGCAGATGCCGCAGGCAGCGGCAGAGCTTTTAGCCGCACAGGAAGCAATTTCGCAGGCAAAGCAGCAGCTTGCCGAAGGAGAGGCAGCGCTTTTAGCAGCAAGAGAAGAAATAGAAGCGGCAAAGAGAGAGCTTGCCGCAAACCGAAAAGAACTTTTAGAGGCAGAGGAAGAGCTTGCAGATGCGGAGGCGAAGCTTGCGGACGGTAAAAAGGAGCTTGCGGAGGGCTGGCAGGAATACGAGGATGCTTATGCGGAGTTTGAAGAAGAAATTGCAGATGCCGAAGTAAAGCTTGCGGATGCAAGGGCGGAGATAGCGGATATCAAAACGCCCGATACATTTGTGCTTGGAAGGGATACCAATATCGGTTATGTATGCTTTGAAAATGATTCCGGCATTGTAGACGGTATTGCCAATGTGTTTCCGGTATTTTTCTTTTTGGTGGCGGCACTGGTCTGTATGACGACCATGAACCGGATGGTGGAGGAGCAGCGGACGCAGATTGGCGTGTTAAAAGCGCTTGGCTACAGCGAAGGCTCCATCATGGGAAAATATCTTTTTTATTCGGGCAGCGCGGCATTAATCGGCTGTGTAGCGGGATTTATGATTGGCACGATTATGATTCCCTATGTTATCTGGGTAGTCTACAAGATTATGTACCGGATGGGCAGCTTTTCCTATGTATTTGACTGGCAGCTTGCGATACTTTCCCTTATTGTGGCAATCTGCTGTACGATGGGAACTACTTGGGTTTCCTGCCGCCGTGAACTAAAGGAGGTAGCGGCGAGCCTGATGCGCCCCAAAGCGCCGAAGGCAGGAAAAAGAGTTCTTTTGGAGCGTTTGACATTTGTCTGGAAACGTCTGAATTTCCTGCAAAAGGTATCTGTCAGAAATGTATTTCGCTATAAAAAGCGGTTTTTTATGATGGTAATTGGCATCAGCGGCTGCACGGCTCTTCTGGTGACCGGCTTCGGTGTGAGAGATTCCGTTAAAAATATTGCCAATAAGCAGTACGAGGAAATCCATATATACAATCTGAGCGTTTCCCTGCAGGAGGATTTCCGCTCGGAGAAAGAAACGGAAGCCTTGCAGGTCATGGAGGAGCAGGGGCTTACGTATCTGCCGGCACTGGAAACGTCTATGGATATGGAAACCGGCGGGCAGGTAAAATCCGTCAATCTGGTTGTAATTGCAGAACCGGAGAATGTGGACGGTTTTATCAGTCTTCACACAAAAGACGGAGAACACATCGACTACCCGAAAGCGGGGGAGGCGGTGATTGCCGGACAGCTTGCGGAAAACTTTAAAATTAAAACCGGCGATTCTATATGGCTTTATGATGAGGACAGAAAGGCCATACAAGTAAAGGTTTCCGGTATTTGTGAAAATTACGTGTATAATTATGTCTATTTGTCACCTGAAACTTATGAATTGCAGATAGGTACGCCTGAGTATAAAACCCTTTACGCCAACGCACAAAAAGGAGCTGACCTGCATATGGCGACCGCCGCATTAATGAAGGCGGAAAATGTGTCGATGGTAAATGTCAGCGAAGATGTAAAAGAGCGTTTTTCCGGTATGATGGGCAGGCTGGACTATGTGGTGCTCGTGATTATCCTTTGCGCCGGAGCGCTGGCGTTTATTGTGCTGTACAACCTAAATAACATCAATATTACGGAGCGTATCCGTGAAATTGCAACCATAAAAGTGCTTGGCTTTTATCAGCGGGAGACTGCAAAATACGTTTTTCGGGAAAATGCGGTGCTGACGGCACTTGGCTGTGCGGTCGGACTGCTTTTGGGCAAGCTTTTGCATGCTTATGTAATGTATGAGGCAAAAATTGACATGGTATCCTTTGATGTTCATATTCAGTGGACCAGTTATCTTTACAGCGTTATTTTAACGTTTGTATTTGCATGGATTGTCAATAGGATGATGACCGGCAAATTAAACCGTATCAATATGGCGGAATCATTAAAGTCTGTAGATTAAGGGGAAAAGCGTATGCGGATGTATGATTTGATTGTCAAAAAGAGAAACGGCGGCATACTTACACGCGAGGAAATTGCGTTTATGGTAAGGGGATATACTGACGGCGAAATACCGGATTATCAGATGTCCGCCATGATGATGGCTGTTTATTTTCAGGGTATGGACGAGGAGGAAACGCTGTCCCTTACCATGTCGATGCGGGACAGCGGGGAAGTGCTCGACCTAAGCGCCATTGCAGGAATCAAGGTGGATAAGCATTCTACCGGAGGCGTGGGGGACAAGACCTCCCTTGCCCTTGCGCCCATGGTAGCTGCATGCGGGATTCCGGTTGCAAAAATGAGCGGCAGAGGGCTGGGGCATACCGGCGGCACGATTGACAAGCTGGAGAGCTTTACCGGTTTTTCTACGAGTATCCCTTCGGAGCGCTTTGTTGAAAATGTAAACCGTATCGGTATTTCCATTATGGGACAGACGGCAAATCTGGCGCCTGCGGATAAAAAGCTCTATGCGCTCAGGGATGTCACGGCAACCGTGGACAATATGTCCTTAATTGCAAGCTCCATTATGAGTAAAAAACTTGCGGCGGGAGCCGACGCCATTGTGCTGGACGTCAAGACGGGAAGCGGCGCCTTTATGAAAGCCGAGGCGGATTCTTTCGCTCTTGCAAGGGAAATGGTTAAAATTGGGAATGGCGCGGGCAAAAAATGTGTTGCCGTAGTATCAGATATGGACCAGCCATTGGGTTTTGCCGTGGGAAATGCCCTTGAAGTAGAAGAGGCGATTGCAACGCTAAAGGGCAGGGGGCCCGCAGATTTTGTGGAGCTGTGTCTGACACTCGGCGCGCAGATGCTGCTTTTAGGAAAAAAAGCAGAGACGGAGCAAGAGGCAAGAGAGAAGCTGCTTGCCGTGATAAAAGACGGAAGCGCCCTGCAAAAGCTCGCGGAATTTGTAGAAGCGCAGGGCGGGGACGCGGCAGCCGTTTATGATACGGCACGCTTGCCGAAAGCCTCTCTGACAAAAGAAGTAAAAGCGGACAAAGACGGCTTTGTGGGACATATCAATTGTGAGGAAGTCGGTGTTTGTTCTTTGATTTTAGGCGGCGGCAGGGAGACGAAAGAGAGCTGCATCGATTTGTCTGTTGGAATCGTACTGCAAAAAAAGACAGGAGACAATGTTCTTTCGGGGGATACGCTGGCGGTTCTGTATGCCAATGAACGGGATAAGATGGAAGAGGCTGAGCGGCGGCTTAAGCTGGCTTACCGGATTACAAACGAAATGCCCCAAAAGAGAAGTTTGATAAAGGGCGTGATAAGCTGATTATACAAAAAACGAAAGCGGCGGGCTTACAAAGAAAAAAGACAGGTATCAGCGGGCGTGCGGCAGAATATAGTATAATATGAAAAAGAAAATGATGAAACATGCTGCCGTACCGAAGGAATCAAAAAAAGAACTGCTTGTAGAATCCCTCAAGCTTCCCAAAGACATGGTAATGGGGGCGTTTATGCTGTCCATGACCGGAAACAGGGAGGCCTTTATAGAAAATTACAGAGGGATACTGGAATATACGGACACCTGCATCCTGCTGCAGACCAAAACAGGGCAGGTGCGGTTTACAGGAACGAGGCTTGTGATTGAATATTATACGAATGAAGACATGAAAATTGGCGGCTGCATTACAAGTGTAATATTTGAATAAGGAGCGTTGTCTGTGATTGGAATACTGAAATTTATCAGGGGCTATGTGCAGATTAAGGTCTGGGGCTTTGCACCGGAGCGTTTTTTAAATCTGTGCAGCAGTAAAAACATACTTTTGTGGGATATCAGGCGGGATGGGGATATTTACTATATGTGTATCAGCCTTTCCGGTTTTAAGCAGTTAAAGGCAATTGCACGGAAAACAAAAACCAGGGTAGTCATTCTGAAAAGATTCGGACTACCTTTTTTCATACCGAAGATATTTGCCAGAAAGGTATTCGTTGTGGGATTGTGCGCCGCCTGCCTGTTCTGGTTCTGGTCTTCTCTCTACATATGGGAAATAGAGCTTGACGGCAACATTGCGATTACGGACGAGGTGTTTACGGATTTTTTGAAAGAAAAAGGCGTTTATGTAGGGGTCAGAAGCGGCAGCGTGGATATCGAGCAGCTTGAGAAGGATATCAGGCGTGAGTTTTCAGAGATCACATGGACGTCGGTCAAGCTCTCGGGCACAAGCCTGATAATATCCGTCAAGGAGAGCGATGCGATACTGTCTCCCATACAGGAGGACATTACCTCTGATTTGTATGCGGAAAAGGAAGGAGTCATCGTCGCCATGATTGTCCGTTCCGGCGTGCCCATGGTAAAAATCGGGGACAGCGTGGAAATGGGAACCCTTTTAGTCTCCGGAAGGGTTCCGGTTTATAATGAAGACGCTACCGTGCGCTATTATCAGTATACACGCTCCGATGCAGATATTTATGTGGAGAGAATCCGTCCGGTATACGAAGTACTGCCGTTTTATTACATAGAAAAGGTATATACAGGAAGAGAAACGAAAAAATATTATATTAAGGTTGGCAACAAAGAATTTATATTTGGAGGGAAGCCGGATTTTGCCTACTACGACGCAGTTATGCATACGCAGAAAATCAGTCCCCTTGAAGGACTGACGCTGCCTTTTTCTTTCGGCAGTTACACGTATCGGGAATACCAGAATACGGAGCGCGCCTATACGCTTGAAGAGGCAGAAAGCTTGTTAAAAGAAAAATATTTGGCATTTCTTTCAGATTTAGAGGAAAAAGGGGTACAAATTATTGAAAAAAATGTTAAAATAGATACTGGCAGCGATATTTGGATTTTGGAGGGGGAGCTGACGGTGCGGGAAAAGATTGGCGCAGAACTTCCTTTCACAGAACAAAAGGAGCAGGCACAGACTACGGAATTGGAGTAATGGCATGAGTTTGATAACATATAACATGGATATGTCCGCAGAGCACATGCAGAAAATTTTTGGGCAGAATGACCGGTATCTGAAAAAACTGGAGACAGATTTTCAGGTAACGATTGTAGACAGGAATGGCGCTGTCAGGGTAACGGGAGAAGAATCGCAGGTAAAGCGCTGCGTCAACATATTGTCGCAGCTTTCTCAGGTATCTGCCGGAGGCAGCGAGATAGAGGAACAAAAAGTGGATTACGCAATCAGCCTTTCACAGGAAGAAAACGGAGAAAGCCTTGTGGAAATTGACAAGGAAGTAATATGCCATACCATAAGCGGCAAGCCTATCAAGCCAAAGACGCTGGGACAAAAGCAGTATGTGGATGCCATTCGGAACAATATGATTGTATTCGGATTGGGACCCGCCGGAACAGGAAAGACCTATCTGGCAATGGCAATGGCGATAACCGCTTTTAAAATGGATGAAGTGAGCCGTATTATTCTGACAAGACCGGCAATAGAAGCAGGAGAAAAGCTGGGCTTTCTGCCTGGCGATTTGCAGAGCAAGGTAGACCCGTACCTGCGTCCGCTCTACGATGCCCTTCATCAGATTATGGGGCCGGAAAGTTTTGCCAAAAACATGGAAAAAGGACTTATCGAGGTGGCGCCTCTCGCTTATATGCGCGGCCGTACGCTGGACAACGCTTATATTATTTTGGACGAGGCGCAGAATACCACGCCTGCCCAGATGAAGATGTTTTTGACTAGAATTGGTTTTGGCTCCAAGGTGATAGTGACAGGAGATGCTTCCCAGAAGGATTTACCTCAGGGAACGCTATCCGGTCTTGACGTGGCGGCAAGAGTGCTGAAAAATATAGAAGATATTGCGTTCTGTAGTCTGACAAGCCGTGATGTGGTAAGGCATCCGCTGGTACAGAAGATTGTAAAGGCTTATGATGACTATGAGGGGAGCGAAAAGCGGCGTCAGGATAAAATAAAGAACAGGGAAACCCGAAAAAATGGCAAAAGATAAATTGAAGTACGGAAAAAACATATACCTGTCGGCAGCGGTCATGTTTTTGGCTACCATGCTGTTAGTATGTGCATTCAGCTATATAAAGGGACTTGGCGCGGCGGACATTATCCGCAATACTGTAATGAGCGGCATGGGTGCTTTTCTTGTGCTGCTTTTTATGATACAGTCAAAAATATACCGTTTATTTGAATATGACAATGGAGAGCATTTGCTTCGGTTTATGGTGGTATACCTGATATGTCTGGCACTTGCTTTTGCCATTTCCTATCTGCCTGCAGCCGGATGGCCTTATCTGGCAATTTTTGTGTTCCTCACACTCTTTTCCAATTTACAGATCGGCATTTCTGCGGGGACGGTTTTGCTTGCCGTTTCTATGCTTCTTTCCCAAAACGGCACGGAGATTTTTGTGCTGTATTTTGTTTGCGGACTAGCCGGTGCAAGTCTTTTCAGAGGATTGGATGAAGCCTACAAAATTGGAATTCCGACAGTTGTTTCCGTTATGTTTCTACTGACTGGAGAAACGGCGTGTGTGGTATTGTATGCCAACGAAACCTTAAAGCCGGAATTGTTTTTGATTCCCCTTATCAATGTTATCATCAGTCTGGTGCTGCTTTTGATTATTCTCAGGTTTTTTTCTGCCTTTGTCATCTACAAGCATAGAAACAAATATATGGAAATTAACGATCAAGAGTGTGCGCTTTTGGTGGAACTGAAGGAAAAGTCAAAAGAGGAGTACTACGGTGCCGTACACACGGCGTATTTTTGCGAAAGGATTTCCCGTGCGCTCTGTCTGGATGTGGATGCAGCAAAAACAGGCGGTTATTATCGGCGCATCGGGATTCTGAAAGGGGAAAATACATGGGAGACAGTAGGAGGAATTGCCAAAGAATATGCGTTTCCCAAGGAGGCAGTACGCATACTGCGAGAATTTTTGGACAAAACGGCGCCTATAAAGCAGAAAGAAACAGCGGTGCTTCTCATGTCGGACGCCGTCATAAGCTCTATTCTTTACCTTTTTGCCCAAAACAGCGATGTGCCGGATTATGATAAAATCATTGACACGGTTTTCAAACAGAAGCTGGAGTCGAACGTGCTGCAGGTTTGCAGTATTACGCTGGAAGAGTTATACCGGATGAAAAAGATTTTTAAGGAGGAAAAACTGTACTATGACTTCCTACGTTGAAAAAGAAACGGAATTGGAATTTTCTTTCGATATAAAAGAAGTGGCAGAACAGGTAATGGAGGGCGTACTGCGCATGGAAAGCTGCCCCTATGAAACGCAGATAAACCTTCTGCTTACAGACAACGAGGGAATCCGTGCATATAATGCCAGATTCCGTCAGATCGACAGAGAGACGGACGTATTGTCATTTCCCAATGTGGATTATGAAAAGCCATCTGATTTTTCACGGCTTGCAGGCCGCGAAGCGGACTATTTCGATCCTGACAGCAAGGAGCTGGTTATGGGAGATATCATCCTATCTGTTGAAAAGGTGAAGGAGCAGGCGATTGCCTACAACCATTCTGAAAAAAGAGAGTTTTCGTTTCTGATTGCACATAGTATGCTGCATCTGTGCGGGTACGACCATATGGAGCAGGCGGAAGCGAAGGTGATGGAAGAGAAACAGGAAGCAGTTTTGACGTCGCTTGGCATTACGCGGGAGATTTGAGCGGCGTTCCAGACTGTTGTTTACAGAAGAGGGACAGATTATGAATCAAATGGAAATCAGGAAAAGGCAGTTTGGCATGGTTGGAAAGCTTCTGGGATTCGTGATTGCAATTATGCTGGTAAGGATAATCGGAGATTTAGGCATGGCATACTTTTCTGCCGCATTGGAAATATATATACTGCTCCAGATGCTTTTTACTGCCGGAGTTCCCGGCTGTATGGCGAGACTGGTGAGAACCCGCATGGCAAAAGGACAGTATAAGAATGCGGGAAAGGTTGCAAAAGCGACGGGGGAATATTGTCTGATAATCGGCATATTGGGAAGCATTTTCCTGCTTTTCGGGGCGGAATCTTTTATGCGTGCGATCAATCTGCCGGAAGCTGCGCTGACGTTAAAAATATTGGCGGCTGCTTTTTTCCTGCAGGCGATCTGCGCCATGCTGCAAGGCTATTTTCAGGGGATGGGAACGGCGATGCCTTCCATGATATTTGGCATTATCAAGCAGGTATTTTGTCTGTCTTTTTCCCTGTTGTTTACCCATATGCTGTATCGCTACGGTTTGCGTGCTTCAGCGCTTTTGCACAATGAAAAATTTGCCGGCATGTACGGTGCAAGCGGGGCTGCCATTGGTTTTCCATGCGCACTTTTGCTGGCTTTCTGCTTTTTACTTGCGATTTATATCAGTACGGAAAGAAGGATGCGCAGGAAAAACAGTGGTATGCGTCTGACGGAAGACGGTTATGAAGTACTCAGGCTTTTGATATTTTCCCTGCTTCCTGTAAGCGGTATTCTGTTTTTTTTCAGGCTTCCGATTATGGCGGGGATGGCATTTTATCAGAAGCACAATCAAGGTAGTATAGAAGCGTTTACCGCTTACGGCGCATATTATGGAAAATATCTGGTGCTTGTAGGCATCTTTTCGGTGCTGGCGTTGTTTTTTTCTGCAGGGATTGAAAACACGGTGGTCCACTACCTCAGAAAAGAAGAGTCGAAAAATGCAAGAAGTTACCTGTCAGGCGGTATGCAGGCGCTGCTTCTTGCATCGGCTTATTTTGCCATGCTTCTGCTTGTGCTTGCGCCCGGTATGCTGCAGATGTTTTTCGGGGAAAATGCCGGAGAGCAGGCTGCCGGTTATCTGCGCAGCGGCTTTGCCGTCGTGTTGTTTTTGCCGATGGGAATTTACTTTGCAGGAATTTTGATGGGAATTGGAAAAAGCAGAACGGTACTCATCAATACGCTGGTTTCTTTTATCCTGTTTGTGCTGGCGGCAAACATTGGGTTGAATGTTATGAAGGGCAATGTTTTGGCGTTGGTGATTGCCATGCTGGTATTTACTGCCGCGGGCTGCATCCTGAACGGTTTCTTTTTGCTGCGAAACGTCCGATGCAATCCGGAATGGCTGCAAATAACAGTGCTGCCTATTGCGGCGGCGTTTGTAAGCGGACTCTGTATTTTTTTGCTGAATAAAGTGATAGCTCCTGCAATTGGGGAGGTTTTGTCAACGATTTTCTGCTTTTTGCTTGGCGGAGCCGTTTATCTGATTCTGCTTTTTGTACTGCGCTGTATCAGGGAAAAAGACTTGGATGTGCTGCCGGGCGGCAATATTCTTTTCAGAATAGGAATGTTTCTGCATCTTCTGTAAAAATTGAATAAAAATAAAGGATAGGCTGATACTGATAAGAAGAAGTATTGTATATGGAGGTTTTTTATGAAGTTTTTAAAGGGTGTCAGCCTGTTTTTCCTTTACCCCTGTATTATGCTTGGATCCGGTATCTATATTGGCATTTTATTAAACAATTATTTTTATCCGAGGCAGATACAGTATATCGAGGTTCCCGTTCCTGTGCCTGCGGCGCAGACAAACGAGCAGGAAGTGGCAGAGGAAGAAGAAATTTCGCAGTCAGACAGCGCGGCGGTTTTATCCAGAGAAAAAGAAGTGATAGATGCAGACACGGAATATATTGTGGAAGAATATGACACCAGACGGGATACGCTGGTGGAAACGGTGTGGAATGTGCCGCCCAAGTACATGGGAATGGACAGGGAAGCTTTTGTGACGGCAATGGAGCTGTATGCGGCTTCGCCCCCGCTCACAGAGCAGGAGAGAGGCTTTGTGGGACTGGAGGTGCGTTCTTTTTCCTCCAGCCGAGTGGTTGTCCGCATGAATTATGCTTATGTGGAGCCCTCAAAAAGTTTTTATCTGAGAGTGGCGGACAATAATATTGTGGTTTATTGTGATGACGGCGAGACCGTGTATATGTATACAAGCATATCTGCGCTGACGCTGCCGGAATATATTCAGACACAGGTAGTAAAGGGTATGTTTATAGAGGATGAGGCGGCGCTGTATCAGTTTTTGGAAACCTATTCCAGCTAGACAGAGCATACACAAAAGCACATAAAGAGGTGTATATGAATAAAAAATTAAAAATTGCCGTTATCGGGGGCGGCGCTTCCGGCATGATGGCTGCTGTTACCGCTGCAAGAGAGGGGGCGGCGGTTTTTCTGTATGAAAAAAAGGAAAGAGTGGGAAAGAAGCTGCTCTCCACCGGCAATGGGAAATGTAATTTTTCCAACAGGGATTTGCGCAAAGAATGCTATTATGGAGAAAGCAGGGAAGAGGCATGGAAGATTTTATCCAGATTTGATGCAAAAGCCGCCGTCTCTTTCTTTGAAGAAGCGGGTATGCTGGTGAAGGACAAGGGCGGCTGTCTTTATCCGGCATCGGAGCAGGCTTCTACCGTTCTTGATATTTTACGGCTTTTGCTGCAGCAGGAAAAAGTAACTGTATGTACGGACTGTCAAGTTCTTTCGATAAAAAAAGAAAAGCAGGGCAGCATCGCGCTGGAAACACAAAAGGGAAGAGCTCTTTATGACAGGGTGATTCTCGCCTGCGGCGGAAGGGCTGCGCCCAAAACCGGTTCGGACGGAGACGGTTATCGTCTTGCGGCAATGGCGGGGCATACGCTGATACCCGTAGTGCCGGCGCTTGTGCAGCTTCATTGCAAGGAGCATTATATAAAGACATGTGCCGGCGTGCGCACACAGGCGCATCTGTCCCTTGTGGAAAACGGCAGATGTGTGGCAGAGGAGAGCGGTGAACTGCAGTTTACGGAATACGGTATTTCCGGCATTGTGGTGTTTCAATTAAGCAGGCTGGCAGCGTATGGATTTTTGCACAAAAAGAAAATGGAGATGTACATAGACTGCCTGCCGGCGTATGATAGTGAGGCGTATGCGGATTTTGTAAAGAAAAGAAAGGCAAACCATGCTGCGGAAACGGTGGAAGCCTTTTTTACAGGTATGCTCAATAAAAAGCTGATGCAAGCATTTATCCGACTATCGGGACTAAAGCCGGAGGATTCCTACCGTCATGCAGAGGAAAAGAAAATCGATGCCGTATTTGCCCTCTGTAAAAAACTAAAGCTTTCCCTGAGCGGCTGTCATTCCTTTGAACATGCACAGGTATGCGCCGGCGGGGTTTCCCTGCGTGAAGTTACGGAAAATCTGGAATCCGTTTTTTGGAAAGACCTGTATATGGCAGGGGAGATGCTGGATGTGGACGGTATCTGCGGCGGCTATAATCTGCAGTGGGCGTGGGCTTCCGGTTATGTGGCGGGCAAGAGTGCCGCAAAATAAATTTACGCGGCACTCTTGCAGTTGTGAAAGAATGGATAAAGAGCATGATTAGAATTGAACAGATAAAACTAAAAATAGAACAAAAGACTGACGTATTGTACAGGGAGGCAGCCAGAATCTTAAGGATTGCGGAGTGGGATATTCTTTTTCTGCAAATTGTGAAGCGTTCTTTAGATGCGCGAAAAAAGCCGGATTTGTTTTACAGCTATGTGATAGAGGTAACGATAAAACAGGAAGCAGAAGTATGGAAGCGCTGTGCCAAAGGAAGAAGCGGACGTATAGAAGCGGGCGGGCACTTTCTCTCTTTACGGCAGGCGGAGGAGTATGTGTTTCCCGTTTTCCATACGGGCGAATGTGTGGAGCGCCCTGTGATAGCAGGTATGGGACCTGCAGGTCTTTTCTGCGCTTATTTTCTGGCAAGGGAAGGATACCGTCCGATTCTTTTGGAGCGTGGGAAGGACGTGGATGCCAGACAGAGGGATGTGGAAGCATTTTGGGCGGGCGGCATTCTGAATCCCGAGTCCAATGTACAGTTTGGAGAAGGCGGGGCAGGCACTTTTTCGGACGGCAAGCTGAATACGCTGGTAAAGGATACCCATGGAAGAAACAGGGAGGTTCTGCGTCTGTTCGTCAGGTTTGGCGCGCCGGAGGAAATTTTATTTGACAATAAACCGCACATTGGCACGGACATTCTGCGCACAGTAGTAAAAAATATGCGGGAAGAAATAAAGCGTCTTGGCGGCGAGGTCCGTTTTCAAAGTCAGGTGACGGAGATAAAGGTAGCGGACGGCGGCATAGACGGCGTTGTGATAAACGGCGTGCAGCTTTTGGAGACGAAGACGCTGGTGCTTGCCGTTGGGCACAGCGCACGCAATACCTTTTCCATGCTGTATGAAAAAGGTATTCCCATGGAGGCGAAGCCCTTTGCGGTGGGCTTCCGTGTGGAACACAGACAGGCGTTTATCGACGAAAGCATGTATGGAAATACGGGAAGGACCGCGGGCGGCGCACTTCCTGCGGCAGCCTATAAGGTGACGGCAAAAGCGGAGGATGGCAGGGGCGTCTATTCTTTCTGTATGTGTCCGGGCGGTTATGTGGTAAACGCTTCCTCCGAACAAGGCAGACTTTGCACAAATGGTATGAGTTACAGTGGGCGGGATGGAGAAAATGCCAACAGCGCGGTGATTGTTTCCGTAACGCCGGCAGATTATAAAGAGAAGCATCCCCTTGCCGGCGTCGCTTTTCAGCAAAAGCTGGAAGAAAGGGCATACCTTGCCGGTGCGGGACGTGTGCCGGTACAGACGTATGGAAGCTTTCGGGCATCTATAAAAGAAAAAACGGCACTGCCGCCCGATCAGGGCGCGGCTTTTCTGCCTGCTGTCAAAGGGGAATACGTTTTTGCCGATATCACGGAAATTTTACCGGAGGCACTAAACAGAGATATTGTGGAAGGTATGGAGCAGTTTGGCAGGCAGATAAAAGGTTTTGACAGAGCGGATACGCTGCTTTTGGCGGTGGAGAGCAGAACCTCTTCCCCTTTAAGAATCCTGCGGGACGATACGCTGCAATCCGAAATCCGCGGGCTGTTTCCCTGTGGGGAGGGCGCCGGTTATGCAGGTGGAATCACCTCCGCGGCAATGGACGGCATCAAGGTGGCGGAGGCTGTGGCGGCAAGACTGGCGGATTAAGGCAGGAATCAATTGCCGAAGGCAGACAAACCGCCACAATACGAAGGCAGACAAACCGCCACAATGCATTGACTAACAAAAGGAAATAAAGTAAAATAGATGCCGTGATTTATAGAGAAAAACGGCAGAAAAGAAAAGGAATGGCATGACAGATTACAGGAAAGTACTGCGGGATAAAAAAAGAATTGTGGTTAAAATAGGCTCTTCCTCCTTACAGCATAAAAGCACGGGAGATTTAGACTATATCAAGCTGGAAAAACTGGTAAGGGAATTGTGCGACATCCGCAATCAGGGAAAGGATGTGGTTTTGGTGAGCTCAGGGGCAATTGCCGTTGGCAAAAAGGCGGTAAAACCGTATAAGGGCAGCGCCAAAGAAGAAGCATCGCCGATTGCTTTCAAGCAGGCGTGTGCCGCCGTAGGACAGGCGAGGCTGATGATGACCTATCAGAAGCTGTTTTCGGAGTACAATCAGATTGTGGCGCAGATTCTGATGACGAAAAATACGGTAGTGGATGATTTAAACCGTTACAATGCGCACAATACCTTTTTTGAGCTTTTGCGCATGGGGATTATTCCCATCGTCAATGAAAACGATACGATAGCCACCTATGAGATAAATGTGGCGGCAGATAACGACACGCTGATTGGCGATAACGATACCTTATCGGCAATTGTTTCGGCGTTGGTGGAAGCAGATTTGCTGATACTGCTTTCCGATATTGACGGTTTGTATACAGATGACCCGCGCTGCAGCAAGGACGCCAGATTTATTGAAGTGGTGGAGGAGCTGACTGACGAATATATGCATATGGGAAAAGCAAGTACCGGAAGCAGTGTGGGAACCGGCGGCATGAATACCAAGATGACGGCGGCACAAATTGCCACAAGCGCAGGCACGGATATGGTGATTGCCAACAGCAGGGACGTTGGTGTGCTGCACCGCATTTTGGACGGAGAAAACGAAGGAACGCTTTTTGTGGCGCATAAGGATAACGCATTTGCGCTTGCAGAGTTTGTCGAAAATCTGCACAAGGTATAGGAAGGAGATAATCCCTATGAATATGGAGGAGCGGATTCAAAGAATCAATGAGCTCTATCACAAATCAAAGGCGGAGGGGCTTACGCCTGAGGAGAAGGAAGAAAACGAACGCCTGCGGGCGGAATATATCCAGAATATCCGAAGCAATCTGCGGGCGCAGCTCAACAACATCGACATGGTAAACGAGGACGGAACCGTAGAAAATCTGGGTGATAAGTATGGCGGCAGGGGAACACATTGAGGAAAGCGTGATGGAAAGTAAGGAGAAGATGCGAAAGCGCATATTGGAACGAAGAGACGCCTTGACACCGGCAGAACGGATGCGTTCCGAGATTTTGGTGACGGAGCGTATTTTAGGGCATCAGTGGTACTATAAGGCGGGAGAAATCCTGCTTTTTGCAAGCTGCGGCAGCGAAATCAGTACGAGGGGTATTATGGAAGATGCCTTTATGAGCGGCAAACAAGTATACCTGCCCAAGGTAGAAGGCGAAACGATGCAGTTTTACCGTATTGCGCCGGATGAGCTGCTTCGGAAAGGGTACGGCGGTATTTTGGAACCATCCGGTGAGAAAGAAAAAAGATTTTGTTATGATAAAAACCGGCGGGATGCCATTTTGATGCTGATGCCGGGCGCTGCTTTTGACCCTATGCGCAACCGCATTGGTTATGGCAAAGGGTTTTATGACAGGTATCTGGCGGATAAGCCGGATTTACATACTATAGCGATTGGCTTTGACTGTCAGATGGTGGCACAGATTGAGAGCTGCACCACAGATATAAAACCCATGCAGGTGATATGCCTGTAAGATTCTTGTTTGTGTCTGCGCGCACTTGACACAAATGCAGTTATCGGAAAATGGTGTGCAGAAATGAGGCGTATATGGTAAACTTAGAGGAAATCGGAAAAAAGGCCGTCACAGCAAAATACAGCCTGCAGGGAAAGAATACAGAGGAAAAAAATGCAGCGCTATTTTTGATTGCGGACAGGCTGACAGAAAATACGGAAGCTATTTTAACGGCAAATGCGAAGGATGTGGCGGCAGGTGAGAAGAACGGGATGCACGCCGGACTGATAGACCGCCTGCGCCTGACAGAGGAGCGAATCCTCGCCATGGCACAGGGGCTTCGTCAGATTGCGGCGCTGCCTGACCCCGTGGGGGAGATTTTGGAACAGTTTACCCGTCCCAATGGGCTTAGGATAGAAAAGAGGCGGGTGCCTGTCGGTGTGATTGGTATTATTTATGAATCACGTCCGAATGTGACGGCGGATGCCTTTGGCTTGTGCTTTAAGGCAGGAAACGCCGTTATCCTAAAAGGCGGCAGCGATGCGCTAAACTCCAACAAAGCCATTACCGATATTATCAGATCCGCGCTTTTAGAGGCAGGGATGACGGCGGATGTTTTGCAGCTTTTAGAGACAACGGAGCGGGCGGTGACGGCGGCTTTTATGAGACTAAACGGATATGTGGATTTGCTGATTCCCAGAGGCGGCGCAGGGCTGATAAAGAGCGTGGTGGAAAACAGCACCATTCCCGTGATTGAGACGGGGACGGGCAACTGCCATGTCTATGTGGACAAGGATGCAGACTTGACTATGGCAGTCAATATTATTCGGAATGCCAAAACCCAGCGGATTGGGGTCTGCAATGCCTGTGAATCTTTGGTGGTGCATTCCGCCGTCATAGAAAAGCTTCTGCCCGCGCTTAGGGAAGCGCTTTCACCTTATGCGGTAGAGATGCGGGGAGATGAGAGAGTACGGGAAATCCTGCCGGACTGTGTGCCGGCACAGGATGGGGATTATGGAACGGAATATCTGGATTATATCCTTTCCCTTAAGACCGTTGACAGCGTGGAGGAGGCTGTTGCCCATATCAACCGCTATAATACAAAGCATTCCGAGACAATAGTTACGGAAAATAAAGAAGCGGCGGAAATTTTCCTAGACGGTGTGGATGCCGCCTGCGTCTATGTAAATGCTTCTACCCGTTTTACGGACGGCTTTGAGTTTGGCTTTGGCGCGGAGATTGGCATCAGCACGCAGAAGCTGCACGCCAGAGGTCCTATGGGATTAAAGGAGCTGACTTCCTACAAATATGTTATACGCGGAAACGGGCAGATCAGAGAGTAGGTAATGATAAAAAGCAGGCGGTAAAAGCAGTAGGGGTAAATATATGAAAAATATCATTGTTTATCATAAGAAAGCATTACAAATTGCGGTTGGAATATGGATTTTTTTTGTTGGAGCGGGACTGCTTTTTTCCGGATGCGCCGATGCGGAAAAAGGAGGCTCTTTTGCACAGTTATGCCAATCTGTTCTTCCGAAAAGCAGACTATTCATGGCGGTTGACGGCTTTAACGGTTTTTGTACGGAAATAAAACAGCAAACAGAAGCATTTTATGCCGAAGCCGTCAGACGGTATGAGACTTATATACCTGATATGGAGGAAGCGCTCTTGGCTTACCGGGAAAACAGGGATTATGCGGTGCAGTATGCCGCATATGACAGATATTTTTATTGTGATGCTTTCTGCCTGCCGGAGGGAACGATTACCATATTGGCAAAAAACAATATCTGTCAGGGCTTTCGTATGAATCTGCACTGCAAAGAAGGGGATACGGAAATTACAAGAAATGACAAAGATGCGCTTTATCGGGAAATTTTGTGTGAGTACTATGAAATCGGTGATATCCGTTATTTTTCTTATGCAGATTCCCTTGCGGAGAATGCAGAATGTATCATTCCCAATTTTATGTGTATGACAGAGCTTGATAATGTTTACGGGATTGATAAGGAAAAAGAATCTTACACTGTGTACTTGCAGACATTCTATGATATGGCGGATTTTTTCTGGGAGGCAGAGGTAAGCGGACCTGTGCGGGAATATATAGAGCTTGACGGCAGCCTATACCGGATAGATAGGAGTCATAAGGCTCTTTTTCCGGTCAATGAACCGGCATGTACGCTTCCCACCGGCACGCCGGCTTCTGTGGACTACATATACCAAAATTTCATTTACAGCCAAAAGGAGCTTTGCCAAAGCGTTTTCTATGAGACCGCAGTTTCCGAAAAAGATGTGGAAGAGATTTTGCCTGCTGGGTACAAGATGCTATGGAATGATTATACCGTGGGCGATATGGACGGGGACGGTATTTTGGATATCCTTGCAGTGATTTGTCCCGTGCTGGATTCTTATGAATACAAAGGATCGTATGGAGAAGATTCTCCCTATCGGCTTGTACCGGAATATTTTTATCAGGAGCTTTGGTTCTTTGCAGGGCAGCCGGATGGCAGCTATCAGGGAGAATGCCTGTCCGATTCCATTGTGGGAGACGATACCTATACCCTGACGGATATCACTGCGTTTGACGGCGGTTTTTTTATGGAGTACTTTGTCGGACGTGCTCCTTTTGAAATGAAGCTTTATAAAATCGTATATGAAGGCGGCGAATGGAGACTGGCGAAACAGTTTGGAAATGATAGCTATTCTACACCGGAAAGTTTTTGGATTTATACCGAAGGTATCCTGAACGCCAACGAACCTTATTGCGTTTCTGTAAAAGACTTTGTAAACGAACAGTATGCCTTCCTTTTGCGTTATTCTTATGCAGATTACGGCGGCCTTTTCGTGGTGGCAGAGGAAACGGGCAAGGAGCATGTTTATGAAACCTTGCAACACGAAATAGATAATCTGTTTCAGGCAATGGAAGAGCTGGATGAATGTCATGATGCTTTGCTTGAGAGCAATGTCATTTTCCTGAACAGCAGGGTCGCCGTAGTGAGTTTTCGTTTTTTTGATAAGACAGAGGAAGGGATGGATGTTTTTCGGTATCTTCCCGTCAGCATCGACTTGCAGACAGGAGAGAAAATTGATTTTAGGGATTATATTACCGCCGAAGAGCTTAAGGAGCTGCTTGCCTGTACCAATCCGTACTGTAAAACAGCGGAAAATCTTACCTTGTTTGAGTTCTATGATGACTATGAAACGTTGTTAAAAGCAGGAGAGGATTCTATAGCGCTTTGTCTGGTACACGAGGGACTGCTTGTTTTTAATGGAAGGGAAGGCTGGCCTGCATGCTGCCTGATACCGCGCATAAAACTGATAGACAGCCCGCTGGCGGTATTCTGGGACGACTGGCAGTAAGCGGTATTATGGAAAAGGAGAAGAAGATGTCAAAGGTTATCGATTTGTTTTTGGAATATGTCAGACTGGACACCCAGTCAACAGAAGAGAGTAATACCACGCCAAGCACCTTAAAGCAGCATATGCTGGCAAAGCTTTTGGTGAAACAGCTTACGGACATGGGGGCGGCAGAAATCACCTATGATGAGGCGCACTGCTATGTGTACGCCTCCATTCCCGCCGCACGGGAGTTTGAAGACGCGCCTGTGCTGGGATTTATCGCCCATATGGATACATCACCTGCCGTATCGGGCGCAGGTGTGAAGCCCCGCATTGTGAACGCCTATGACGGTGGGGATATCGTGTTAAACGAGGCGGAAGGCATTGTGCTAAAAAGGGCGGATTTTCCGGAGCTTTCCCTGTATGAAGGACAGGATTTGATAGTGACGGACGGCACAACGCTTTTGGGTGCCGATGATAAAGCTGGGGTTGCGGAGATTATGGCGATGGCAGAATATTTGTTACAAAATCCACAGCTTCCCCATGGAAAAATCAGGATTGGATTTACGCCGGATGAGGAGGTTGGCGCCGGCACGGATTATTTTGACATAGCCCTCTTTGGCGCGGATTTCGCCTATACCGTGGACGGCGGCAGAGTTGGTGAACTGGAGTATGAAAACTTTAATGCGGCAGGGGCAAAAGTGTGTGTGCAGGGCAGAAGCGTGCATCCTGGCGATGCGAAGGGCAAAATGGTGAATGCCATTTTGGTGCTGCAGGAGTTTCAGTCTCTGCTTCCTATCTATGAAAATCCTATGTATACGGAAGGCTATGAAGGGTTTTATCACCTTGACAGCATAAACGGCACAGTGGAGGAAGCGGCTGCGGACTACATTATCAGGGACCATTCCAGAGAAAAATTTGAGAAGAAAAAGAAGTATTTTGCCCAGATGGGCGAATTCCTCAATATGAAGTACGGAAGTGGAACGGTTACTGTCAAAATAAAAGATTCTTACTACAATATGCGGGAAATCATGGAACAGCACATGCATCTGATTGACAATGCAAAAGAGGCGATGGAGGAGCTTTCCATTGTGCCCATCGTGCAGCCCATCAGAGGCGGTACCGACGGCGCGAGGCTTTCCTTTATGGGGCTTCCCTGTCCGAATCTGGGAACCGGCGGACATAATTGTCACGGCAAGTATGAGTATGCCTGTGTACAGTCCATGGAGCGGAATGTGGAGCTGTTAATCAGGATTGCCGGAAAGTATGCAGAGCGCAGATAAGGGAGAAAGTCAAGAGAAATGTATGATGAAATTGATTTAAACCAAATAAACATAGATGCAGCCCCTCCAATGGAAGAACCCGCCCGCCAGTATTATTTCATGGCAAAGTGCAGAGAATGGGTAAGAGATTTTGAGCAGAAAAACTGTCATGCGCCCAAAGCATGTGTCGTCAATATGGGCTGCCAGATGAACGCGAGAGACTCGGAAAAACTGACAGGCATTTTGAAGCTTATCGGCTATGAGACGGCGGAGGAGGAAAATGCAGATTTTGTCATTTTTAATACCTGCACGGTACGGGACAATGCCAATCAGAAGGTGTACGGCAGGCTGGGCGTGATGAAGGGGCTCAAAAAAAAGAACCCTTCGATGAAGATTGCCCTGTGCGGATGCATGATGCAGGAAAATGCAGCGATTGAAAAAATCAGGACCAGCTATCCCTTTGTGGATTTGATTTTTGGCACTCACAACATTTTTAAATTTGCAGAGCTGCTATATGCTTCCTTTGAAACGGAGGGTATGCTCATCGATATCTGGGAGGACACGGATAAGATTGTGGAGAATCTCCCCGTGGAGCGGAAATATCCCTTTAAATCAGGCATCAATATTATGTTTGGATGCAATAATTTTTGCAGCTACTGTATTGTGCCGTATGTGCGGGGCAGGGAACGAAGCCGGAATCCGAAGGATATCCTTATGGAAATTGAGAAGCTGGCGGCGGAGGGCGTCGTGGAAATTATGCTTTTGGGGCAGAACGTCAATTCCTACGGAAAAACACTAAAGGAGCCCATGCGCTTTGCACAGCTTTTGCAGGAAGTAGAAAAAATAGAAGGAATAGAGCGCATCCGTTTTATGACTTCCCATCCCAAAGATTTGTCTGAAGAACTGATACAGGTGATGAAGGCATCCAAAAAAATCTGCCGGCATCTCCATCTGCCGCTGCAGGCGGGTTCTGACCGGATATTAAAGGCGATGAATCGGGTTTATACCAAGGAGCAGTACATAGCGCTGGCAAAGCATATCAGGGAGGAAATACCGGATATTGCGCTGACAACGGACTTGATTGTAGGGTTTCCGGGGGAGACGCTCTCGGATGTGGAGGAGACCATCTCGGTTGTAAAGGAAGTAGAATACGACAACGCGTTTACTTTTGTCTATTCCAAGAGAACCGGCACGCCTGCGGCAGCCATGGAGGAGCAGGTACCGGAAGAAGTGGTAAAGGAAGGCTTTCAAAAGCTGCTGGAAACGGTACAGGCGACAGCGAAAAAGAGAGTGGCGCGCTACGAGGGACAGGTGATGGAAGCGCTGGTGGAGGAGGTCAACGAACATGACGCTTCTTTGTTGACAGGACGGCTTTCCAACAACACGCTGGTGCATTTTTCGGGCAGTAGTTCTCTGATTGGAAAAATAATCAAGGTAAGACTGGATAAGTGCTGCGGCTTTTATTATATGGGTACGGCGCTTTAGGCGCAGAACGGGAGCGCGGGCGTTCATAAGCAAATACGAAAAGTGCGCATTGAAAATAATGCAGAAATGAGGATGAGGCAGAAATGGAAAAATTAAAACCAAAATTATTTTCTGTTATGAAGACCTACAGCAGGGAGCAGTTGGTGAAGGACATTGTGTCCGGCGTTATTGTGGCAATCATTGCCCTGCCGTTGTCCATTGCTTTGGCGCTTGCTTCCGGTGTGACGCCGGAAAAGGGAATTTACACAGCGATTGTGGCAGGCTTTGTGATTTCTTTTTTGGGCGGAAGCAGGGTGCAGATAGCAGGTCCTACGGCGGCATTTGCCACAATTGTGGCTGGCATTGTGGCAAAAAACGGTATGGAGGGACTTGCCGCTGCCACCATTATGGCTGGTATTATTTTGATTATCATGGGACTTTGCAAATTTGGAAGTCTGATTAAATTTATTCCCTATACTATTACCACAGGTTTTACCGCAGGTATTGCCGTAACGATTTTTATAGGGCAGATTAAGGATTTTCTGGGGCTTTCCATAATAACAGAGGAGCCTTTGGTGGAAACCATGGATAAGCTTGCTGCTGTGGCTGCTTTTATCGGCACTATTAACTGGTGGGCGCTTTTGGTGGGCGGTATCTGTCTTGTCATATTGATTGTCTGGCCGTATCTGCCCGGCTTTTTATCGAAAATCCCCGGCTCCTTGATTGCAGTTTTGGCAAGCAGTGCAATGGTTGCGCTTTTAAAGCTTCCGGTGAATACCATCGGCGATTTGTATACCATTTCCGGCAGTCTGCCGCCCTTTAAAATCCCCAGCATAGATTTTGCCATGGTGCGGACGCTGCTTCCCGATGCTTTTACCATCGCTATCTTAGCAGGCATCGAATCGCTGCTTTCCTGCGTAGTGGCAGATGGTATGATTGGCAGCAGGCACCGCTCCAACATGGAGCTTGTAGCACAGGGGACGGGCAATATTGCCTCGGCGCTGTTTGGCGGAATTCCCGCCACGGGAGCTATCGCGAGAACGGCGGCGAATATCAAAAACGGCGGACGGACGCCCATTGCCGGTATGGTACATTCCGTGGTACTCTTGTTAATTTTAGTGGTGCTTATGCCTTATGCGGCGCTGATTCCCATGCCGGCTATCGCGGCGATTCTTTTTATGGTGGCATATAATATGTCCGGCTGGCGGGAAGTCGTGGATTTGTGCAGGACGGCGCCTAAGAGCGACATTATCGTGCTGCTTCTTACCTTCTGTCTCACAGTCGTGTTCGACCTTGTGGTGGCGATTGAGGTGGGTATGGTGCTTGCGGCAGTCCTCTTTATGAAGCGCATGAGTGATGTGACGGAGGTAGCGGGCTGGAAGTATGCGGAAGATGCGCAGACTGGCGGTGATTTGATGGCGGTGCCGAAGAATACGCTTGTGTATGAAATCAGCGGTCCCATGTTTTTTGGCGCTGCGGACAAGCTTTTAAAAATCGGCGTAAAAGAAGGTACCAACTGCCTGATTTTGCGTATGCGGAGTGTAAACGCCATTGATTCTACTGCGATGCGCAACTTTGAAAAGCTTCTTTTGCTGTGCCAGAAGAAAAATGTAACGCTGATTTTTTCCCATGTGGCGGAACAGCCGATGTCCATTATGCACAAGGCAGGTTTTGACAAAAAGGTAGGACTTCAAAATTTCTGCGCGCATATTGATGACGCCATGGCGCGTGCAAAAGCGCTGCAAGACGAGTGATATAAAGGGTAGGTACAACCTTGCCCAAAATACGAAAAGAAGAGCCGTTCTGCGGCTTTAAGGAGAGAAGAAGTGGCTGAATTTACTCCCATGATGCAAAAGTATCTGGAGACCAAAGAGGAATACAAAGACTGCATTCTTTTTTACCGGCTGGGTGATTTCTATGAAATGTTTTTTGAAGATGCGCTGACTGCGTCAAAGGAGCTGGAAATTACCCTGACGGGAAAGGACTGCGGGCAGGAAGAGCGCGCCCCCATGTGCGGGGTGCCTTATCATGCGGTGGAAGGGTATTTAAACAAATTAGTGAGCAAGGGCTACAAGGTTGCCATCTGTGAGCAGGTGGAGGACCCGAAGCTTGCAAAGGGACTGGTAAAGCGGGAAGTGGTCCGCGTGGTAACACCCGGCACCAACACGGACGTACAGGCGCTGGATGAATCGAAGAACAGTTATTTGATGTGCGTCACCTATATGCAGGCAAAAATCGGAATTTCGCTTGCAGACGTTACCACGGGCGATTTTTTTCTGACGGAGGTGGACGATTTAAAAAAGCTGTCGGACGAAATTATCAAGTATCAGCCCAAGGAAATTATTGCCAACGATGCTTTTTTAGTAAGCGGCATGGATATGGAGGACTTAAGAGGCAGGCTCGGTATTACGGTATATGCGTTAGAGCCGCATTTTTTTGATGACGATGCGGCGAAAAAGTGCCTGATGAAGCATTTTCATGTCAATACGCTGGCGGGGCTTGGCATTGCGGATTTTCCCACCGGATTCATTGCGGCAGGGGCACTTTTGCTATACCTGTACGATACGCAGAAAACGTCCTTAAGCCACATCAGTCATATTTATCCATATATCACCAGTAAATATATGTTGTTGGACAGCTCTACAAGGCGAAATCTGGAACTGTCGGAAACCTTGCGGGAGAAACAGAAGAGGGGCTCTCTTTTATGGGTGCTTGACAAGACGAAAACTGCTATGGGCGGGCGTACCCTGCGGAATTATATCGAACAGCCCCTGATAGAAAAGGAAGATATTGAGAAACGTCTTGATGCGGTGGAGGAATTGTCAAAGGATTCCGTTTCCCGTGATGAAATCAGGGAATACCTAAATCCGATTTACGACTTGGAAAGGCTGCTTGGGCGCATCAGCTATAAAACGGCAAATCCAAGAGATTTGATTGCGTTTCGCAATTCCCTGCAGATGCTGCCTCATATTAAGTCCGTGCTAAAAAGCTTTGAGAAAGAACTGCTTACCGGTATCAGGGAGGAAATGGATTCTTTAGAGGATATCTGCGGTCTGATTGCAGCGGCGCTGGAAGAGGAGCCGCCTATCTCCGTCAGAGAGGGCGGTATGATAAAAGACGGCTTTGACGAAGACATTGACAAGTTAAGAAGCGCTAAGCGGGACGGAAAAAAATGGCTTGCCGAGTTAGAGAATGCAGACAGGGAGCGGACGGGCATCAAAAACCTGAAAATCAAGTACAATAAGGTATTCGGTTATTATTTTGAGGTGACAAATTCTTACAAAAATCTGGTGCCTGCGGATTATATCAGAAAGCAGACGCTTGCCAATGCAGAGCGCTATACCACTCCCCGCTTAAAGGAGCTTGAGGACACCGTGCTGAATGCGGAGGACAAGCTCTGTACGTTGGAATATGAGCTTTTTTGTAAAATCAGGGACACCATTGCGGCAGAGATGGAGCGGATACAAAAAACGGCAAAGGCGGTGGCAAGGCTTGACGTATTTGCCTCGCTTTCTCTTGTGTCCGAGCGGAATGGGTATGTGCGTCCCAAGCTCAACGAAAAAGGCGTTATCGATATCAGGGACGGCAGGCATCCGGTAGTGGAAAAAATGATAGAACACGATATGTTTATCGCAAACGATACCTATCTGGACAATAATAACCGCCTGATTGCGGTGATTACCGGCCCGAATATGGCTGGGAAATCCACCTATATGCGGCAGACTGCGCTGATTGTACTGATGGCGCAGACAGGATGCTTTGTGCCGGCAAAAAGCGCCAATATCGGTATCGTGGATCGGATTTTTACAAGAGTGGGCGCTTCTGACGACTTGGCAAGCGGGCAGTCCACCTTTATGGTAGAAATGAACGAAGTGGCAAATATCCTGCGGAATGCGACTGCAAAAAGTCTGTTGATTTTGGACGAAATCGGAAGGGGAACTTCCACCTTTGACGGGCTTTCTATTGCATGGGCGGTGATTGAACATATCAGCAACCGAAAATTTTTGGGCGCAAAAACGCTTTTTGCCACCCATTACCATGAGCTGACGGAGTTGGAAGGCAAAATAAACAATGTCAACAATTATTGTATCGCCGTAAAAGAACAGGGGGACGATATTGTATTTTTGCGGAAGATTATAAAGGGCGGCGCGGATAAGAGCTATGGTATTCAGGTGGCAAAGCTTGCCGGTGTGCCGGACGTTGTCATCGGACGTGCCAAGGAAATTGTGGAGCAGCTCTCAGACAACGATATCACGGAAAAGGTGCAGAGTATTGCCATTGATAACCGAAGCGACGGCAAAGCCAAAAAAGCAGAGCATTTTGACGAGGTTGACATGGCGCAGATATCGCTTTTTGACACAGTCAAGGACGAGGATGTGCTCAAGGAATTGAAAGAAGCGGATATCAGCAATATGACGCCGCTTGATGCGCTGAATACGCTTTACAGGCTGCAAAGTAAGCTGAACAACCGATGGTGAGCTTGAAGAGAAGCAGCAGTAAAGGATTTCGGGAAAGAAGGAAAAGCATGGCGAAGATACAGGTGTTGGATGCAGGAACAATTGATAAGATTGCGGCTGGTGAGGTGGTAGAGCGTCCTTCCAGCGTAGTGAAAGAGCTGGTGGAAAATGCCATTGATGCAGGCGCCTTGGCGATTACGGTGGAAATCAAAGACGGCGGTATTTCTTTTATTCGTATCACGGACAACGGAAGCGGTATTGAAGCATCACAGGTTCGCCATGCATTTCTGCGCCATGCGACAAGCAAGATTACCAATGCAGAAGACTTGCACAGTGTGAAGAGTCTGGGGTTCCGCGGCGAGGCATTGTCCAGCATTGCGGCAGTGTCGAAGGTGGAGCTGATAACAAAGACAAGAGATTCGCTTACGGGTATTCATTATGTCTGTGAGGGCGCTGAGGAAAAAGAATTTTCGGAGGTGGGTGCGCCGGACGGCACCACCATTATCATACGCAGCCTGTTTTTTAATACGCCTGTCCGCAGAAAATTTTTGAAGCAGCCGCAGACGGAAGGGGGATACGTCATAGACCTGATGGAGCATATGGCGCTCTCAAAGCCGGATGTGGCATTTAAGCTTACCGTCAATAACCAGCTTAAGTTTCATACTTCCGGCAACGGGAATTTAAAGGAAGTTATCTATCGTATTTACGGCAGGGAAACGGCGGCAAATCTGGTGGAAATACAGGCGGGCAGTCAG
Organism: Lachnospiraceae bacterium; assembly: GCA_013316825.1. GTDB lineage: Bacteria > Bacillota > Clostridia > Lachnospirales > Lachnospiraceae > Acetatifactor. The sequence continues at coordinate 176,968 of WSLY01000001.1, forward strand.
GGGCTTTCCGTCTCAGGGTATCTTGGGAAACCGGTATTGAACCGTTCAAACCGCAGCTTTGAAAACTATTTTTTAAATGGCAGGTACATCAAAAGTAATGTGATGGCAAAGGCAATCGAGGAAGGCTTTTCCCAGTATCTGATGCAGCATAAGTTTCCCTTTGTGGTTCTGCATTTTGCCATTGATACGGCGCTTGTGGATGTGAATGTGCATCCCACCAAAATGGATGTGCGCTTTACGGACGGCAGCGGGCTTTACGAATTTATCGAAAAGGCTGTGGCAGACGCGTTGAAAGAACGGGAAATGATTCCGGAAGCCGTATTGGACGAGCCTGCGGCCCAAAAGGACGGGCCGGAAGGAGAAGGGGACGGCAAAATCTTCCGGCATCCGGTTATGGAAAAAGAAAAAATTTCTGTTCCGGAGCCCTTTGAGAAGAAAAGAACGGAGCAGTTTCGGGTTCTGGAAGAAATGAAATATGAGGCAGATAAGCCTAAAATGCAAGACTTCATGCAAAATCCCGTGTGGGAGCAAATGTCTGGACAATTATCCGTGGAAAAAATGCAGGAAAATGAAGGGATTCCTGCAGACGAAAATACAAAAAAAGACGAGAATCCGATACAAAATCCCATGCAGATGAATCTGTTTGAAGAAAAGCTGCTAACGCAGGAAAACCGAAGGGAGTACCGGATACTGGGACAGATTTTTGACACCTACTGGCTTCTTGCCTTTCAGGATAAGCTTTTTATCATAGACCAGCACGCGGCGCATGAAAAAGTGAAATATGAACGTCTTATCCGCCAGTTTCGTGAAAAAGAGGTGACGTCCCAGTGTTTAAATCCTCCCATTGTGGTAACGCTCTCGGCAAGAGAGGAACAGACCTTTTTAGAATACAGCGCTGTCTTTGCAGGTCTTGGATTTGAAATTGAAGAGTTCGGCGGAAGCGAATATGCAATCCGCAGCGTTCCCTCCGACTTGTACGGCTGTCGGGAAAAGGCTCTTTTTTTGGAGGTTTTGGACGAGCTTTTAGACGGACCCTTGTATAAGCATCTGACGGTAGTGGAGGAAAAGCTTGCATCCATGGCATGTAAGGCGGCGGTAAAAGGCAACCATGCCTTCAGCAAGCCGGAAATGGAAGCGCTGATTGACGAGCTTCTAACACTGGATAATCCTTATAACTGTCCTCATGGGCGTCCTACCATTATTTCCATGAGTAAGTATGAGATTGAAAAGAAATTTAAGAGGATTGTATAATGGAACAGAAAAAACCGCTTATCGTTCTGACAGGTCCTACAGCCGTGGGCAAGACAGGGCTGTCCATCCGGCTTGCAAAGGCAGTCGGCGGGGAAATTATTTCAGCCGATTCCATGCAGGTGTATAAGCACATGGATATTGGTTCTGCAAAAATAAAGAAGGAAGAGATGGACGGCGTAGCCCATCACCTGATTGATATCTTAGAGCCTTCGGAGCCTTTTCATGTCGTTACTTTTCAAAAGCTTTGCAGGCAGGCAATGGAACAAATTTATGCAAACGGCAGGATTCCGATTCTGACGGGCGGTACGGGCTTTTATATACAGGCGGTATTGTATGATATTGATTTTACGGAAAACGAGGAGGATACCGCGTACAGAAGTATGCTGGAGGCGCTTGCCAAAAAGGAGGGACCGCAGTATCTTCACAATATGCTGCAAAAATCGGACAAAAAGGCAGCAGATGCCATTCATCCCAACAATATAAAGCGGGTCATAAGAGCGCTGGAATTTAACAAACAGACCGGTATGCACATTTCAGAGCATAATGAGGCAGAGCGCCAAAAGGAAAGCGCTTATGCATCCGCTTATTTTGTGCTGCATGATGACAGACAGCGGCTTTATGAGCGGATAGAAAAAAGAGTGGACGATATGCTTGCAAAGGGACTGGTACAGGAAGTAGAACAGCTAAAAGCAATGGGATGTACAAAAGATATGGTTTCCATGCAGGGACTTGGTTATAAAGAAATACTCTGTTTCCTTGAAGGAGAATGCAGTCTGGAGGAAGCCGTATACCGGATAAAGCGGGATACCAGACATTTTGCAAAGAGACAGCTCACATGGTTTAAGCGGGAAAAAAATGTAATCTGGGTCAATAAGCAGGATTTTGCTTATGACGAAGAGGCTATATTAAAATTTATGAAGCAGAAAATAAAAGAAACAACAGGAATCGGAGATGTATCAACATGATTTACGAGAATAAAAACGGAGTCCTGATACGGGATTTACAACCCCAAGATGCCCAGAGATTGACGGACGAAGAAATTGCGCAGGGCTGGGATGCGGATATAGAAAAATATGAAATGAGACTTATGCATCAGGCGGAAGGAAAGTCCATATCCTTAGCGGCGGAATATAACGGCAATGTTGCAGGGTATATAAACGTCTATCCCGCCTCCGAATGGGGCGCTTTTGCAAATCAAGGGTATGCTGAAATTGTCGATTTTGGAGTGCTGGCAAAATACCGCAACCGCGGTATCGGCAGTCAATTAATGGATGTGGCGGAACAAATTGCCTTTACCTATTCCGACGTAGTCTATCTTGGAGTGGGCCTGCACAGCGGATACGGGAGTGCGCAGAGAATATATGTAAAACGAGGCTACATTCCCGACGGCAGCGGTGTCTGGTACAAAGATAAAATCTGCGAGCCGTATGCCGGCTGCTTCAATGATGATGAATTGGTCTTATACCTGTATAAGAGAAAAGAATAAATTTCGAAGCTTATTATACACACAATGACACTTGTATATTCACTGAGTTTCGCAATTACCTATCATGACCTAAGGGAAAGGAGTATTATGAACGAGGAAAAAGATTCTGTCTGCAATATAAAAAGCATGTATTTGGAAAGAGGCATTTCCGAGGAAGTTTATGCATTCGGCGAGCAAATTCTCGCAGGGCTTGCCGCGCGGTTTCGGGCAATAGATGAAAACGCCGAATATAACCAGCTCAAGGTACTGAAAGCACTGCAGGACAATCAGGTCAGCGAGGCGTGCCTTTTGGGCACCACAGGCTATGGCTATAATGATTTGGGGCGGGATACGTTAGAGCGTGTCTATGCCGCTGTGTTCCACACGGAGGATGCACTGGTACGCCCGCAAATTACCTGCGGCACTCATGCGCTGGCACTGGCGCTTATGAGCAATCTGCGTCCGGGAGACGAATTACTCTCTCCTGTGGGAAAGCCCTATGATACACTGGAGGAGGTTATCGGCATCAGACCGTCCAAAGGCTCTTTGCAGGAGTATGGCATAGATTACAGGCAGGTGGATCTTAATACAGACGGCAGTTTTGACTACGAGGGGATTCGCGCTGCCGTCAATGAAAAGACAAAGCTTGTGACAATACAGCGTTCCAAAGGATATCAGACGAGACCGACCCTGTCAGTCAAAAAAATCGGAGAGCTGATTGCTTTTGTGAAGTCGTTAAAACCGGACGTCATCTGCATGGTGGATAACTGTTATGGCGAGTTTGTAGAAAGACTGGAGCCTTCGGATGTGGGAGCCGATATGGTAGTCGGTTCGCTAATCAAAAATCCGGGCGGCGGGCTTGCGCCAATTGGCGGCTATATTGCCGGCAGAAAGGAATGTGTAGAAAATGCGGCGTACCGGCTGACTTCTCCGGGGCTTGGCAGGGAGGTGGGTGCATCTCTTGGCATTCTGAGCGCTTTTTATCAAGGACTGTTTCTGGCGCCCACAGTGACGGCGGGAGCGCTGAAAGGAGCTCTCTTTGCGGCGAATATCTATGAGCAATTAGGTTTTCGGGTAGTACCTGACGGCAAGGAAAGCCGGCATGATATTATACAGGCAGTGGAATTTGGTTCGCCGGAAGGCGTTATTGCTTTTTGCGAGGGCATACAGGCTGCGGCGCCCATTGACAGTCATGTGACGCCTGAGCCGTGGGATATGCCGGGATATGATTCCAAGGTGATTATGGCGGCGGGAGCTTTTGTAGCAGGCTCGTCTATCGAGCTTTCTGCGGACGGTCCGATAAAGCCTCCTTATGCAGTATATTTTCAGGGGGGACTGACTTGGCAGCATGCCAAATTTGGTATTTTAAAATCCTTACAGCGCCTTGTTGACAAGGGAATCGTGTCGAAATTTTTTCCATAAATTTTGTATACAGAAGCGGTGAATTGTGATAGAATAAATTCCATATGTGAATATTATGTATCTTTACAAAAGAAAGAAGCGAGGGCAGGGTTTTGAAAAAGTGGAACTGGACGTTGGTGCTGTTAGTGCTAATCGGGTTTGTGATAGGCCGTTTTATTGGCACATACTTTGAAGGTACGTGGCTAAACTATGGACAGGCTTTCGGCCTGAGCGAGCCCGTCGTACTGGATTTGGGATTTGTTCTGCTGACCTTCGGTTTGAAAATCCAGATTAATATTGCAAGTGTCATCGGCGTCATCATTTCGCTTGTTGTGTACCGCTTTATCCGGTAATATTCACAGGTCATACAAAAGAGGAGTTCATGCGTAAAAGAAGGCTTTTGTGCAGGAAGGAATACGTATGAACAAAAAAAGGCAGGAACAAAAGGAAAATCAGGTACACCTGCGCCCCTATGAGAAATTTATGCAGTTTGGGGCGGAAAATCTGACAGAATGTGAGCTTTTGGCGGTTTTATTAAGAACCGGAAGCCGCGAGGAAGGGGTGGAAGCGCTTGCCGCCCATATTCTGAACATTGCAGCGAACGGCAGACAGGGGCTTCCCGGGCTGCACAGGCTGAGTCTGGAACAGCTTCTTCGTATCAAAGGCATCGGAAAGGTAAAGGCAATCCAGATTAAATGCATTGCCGAGCTTTGTACCCGCATGGCGAGGGCGAAGGCAGGAGAGTGCCTTACCTTTGAGAGATCAGGTTCGGTGGCGGCGTATTATATGGAGACACTGCGGCATAAAAGCAGGGAATGCGTGTATCTTCTGATGCTGGATACCAAGGGACACCTTATCAGGGAGACAGAGCTTTCAAGAGGAACGGTCAAATCCTCTCTTTTGTCACCGCGGGAGGTATTTGTGGAAGCGCTCAGGTCAGAAGCCGTCCATATCATTCTGATACATAATCATCCAAGCGGGGACCCGGCTCCCAGCAAGGAGGATATGTCAGTGACGAAGTCCATTTACGAAATGGGCATGAAACTGGATATTCCGCTTATAGACCATATTATAATCGGAGATAACAAATATATCAGCTTCAAAGAACAAGGTTACCTGTAGAAAGGGGTTATTCATTTGGCAAACAATGCATTCGGTATCGATTTGGGTACCAACAATATTAAAATTTACAGCAGGAACGACGACAGCGTCATGGTAGAAAAAAATATGATTGCCGTCGAAAACAAGAACACGATTTTTGCGTACGGTAACTCTGCTTTTGAAATGTATGAGAAAGCGCCCGTTAATATTCATATTTCTTATCCGCTTTGCAACGGCGTGATTGCAGATATCAAAAATATGGAAACGCTGGTGCGCTACTTTTTGAGCGATTTGATGAAAGGCAATGTGCGTCCCGCAGACTATTACATCGCGGTTCCAACGGATGTGACGGAGGTTGAAAAAAGAGCCTTTTATGATTTGATTCGGGATGCCAATGTCAAGGCGCGAAAAATTATGGTGGTGGAAAAAGCGGTTGCAGACGGTCTTGGCATGGATATTGACGTTAAGAACTCACAGGGCGTGCTTGTGGTAAACGTCGGGTATGACACAACGGAAATCTCCATACTTTCGCTGGGAGGCATTGTGTTAAGCCGTCTGATTAAGGTCGGCGGACTGAAATTTGACGAGGCGATAAAAAATGCCGTCAGAAGAGAATTTTCTCTGATTATTGGCGGAAAAACTTCCGAGAATGTCAAAATAGCGCTCAAATCCTTGGAGGAAGAAGGCAATGGCGCCGTGGTGTATGGGCGTGATATTGTCACAGGCCTTCCGGTGGAACGGGAAATTCCTACTTCGCTGGTCAATGAATCCTTGGAGGAAAATTTCAATACCATTATTGATAACGTAAAGGTAATTTTGGAGAGAACGCCGCCTGAGCTTGCTGCGGATATTTACCGGCATGGGGTTTACCTGACCGGCGGCGCTTCACAGGTGAGCCATCTGGGAGAACAGATTGCAAACGGCACGGGACTGAAGGTGAATGTATCGGAAAATCCTTTGGAAAGCGTGGTTATGGGACTCTCCAAAATTATAAAGGATGAAAACTATAAAACCGTAGCATATGCCATTGAAGGAATGAGTAAATGAGCCCGATAATCAAGAAAAAAGGGGAGAGATTTACGATACCGGGTAAATATCTCCTTTTTATTTTAACGGTTCTGTGTACCGTTATGATGCTGATTACCCTCAGCACGGATATTTTTAACAAACCGCTGAATACAGTGGTCGGATATGTGATTGTTCCGTTTCAGAAAGGTTTAAGCAGCGCGGGAAGCTGGCTGTCGGCCCGCTCCGATGAACTGGTGCAGATTAGGGCGCTTCTGGAGGAAAATGAAGCGCTTAAACGGCAGGTGACGGAGCTCACGCTGGAAAACACCCAGCTACAGCAGGGATGGTATGAATTAAATACGCTCCGCGAGCTGTATAAGCTGGACGGTAAGTATGAAGAATATGAAAAAATCGGGGCGCGGATTATCGCAAGGGATACCGGCAACTGGTATCATTCCTTTACCATCGACAAAGGGGAGGAGGACGGGCTCGCCGTGGATATGAATGTGATTGCAGGCGGAGAGAACGGCGGACTTGTCGGACGAATTGTGTCGGTCGGTCCCAACTGGGCAAAGGTTACCTCCATTATTTCAGATAATTCCAACGTAGGCGGGCAAATGCTGGCAACCGGCGATATGTTGATTGTCTCCGGTGATTTAGAGATGATGCAGAATGGCATGATTCGCTTTTCACAGCTTTTGGACAGCGCCGGCGTGGTGGTAACGGGGGATAAAATTGTAACCTCGGATATCAGTGATAAATACCTGCCCGGTATTTTGATTGGCTACATAGGTGAAATCAATCTGGATTCCAATAAGCTGACAAAGTCAGGTTCCGTGACTCCTGCCGTGGATTTTGAACATTTGGATGAAGTGCTGGTGATTCTCCAGTTGAAACAAACCGTGTCGGAATAAGAAGGGATAGCGATTGAGACGTAAAATTACAGTAGGATTCTTAATATGGATTTGCTTTCTCCTGCAGAGCACTGTTTTTCAAGGCATTGCGTTCAATGGCATTGTGCCCAATCTGCTGATTGTGCTTACGGCTTCCTTTGGCTTTATGCGGGGGGAAAAAGAAGGGCTGTTAATCGGTTTTTTCTGCGGTTTACTCTGTGATATTTATTTTGGGGACGTAATCGGGTTTTATTCTCTGGTTATGATGTATATCGGCTTTTTAAACGGCAAATTTTCAAGCGGCTTTTATCCGGAAGATATCAAGCTTCCGCTGGCATTGATTGTCGTGAGCGATTTGTCCTACAGTATTATATGTTACATATGCATGTTTCTGCTTCGCGGAAGGCTGGATTTTTCTTATTTTTTTCTCCATGTCATCTTGCCGGAAGCGGTATATACAACGATAGTGACTCTCCTTTTGTATCCGTGTATTCTGTTTGTCAATGTACGGTTGGAGAATAGAGAAAAAAGAGGTGCTCAGAAATTTGTTTGAGAGAATTAAGGAACGCGTTATTGTGATATTGACAAGCCGCCTGACCGTTATGGTACTGGTTGTTCTTGCAATGAGCGGCATTCTTGCATACCGCTTATTCAATCTGCAGATTGTCAGAGGCGCGGAATTTTTGGAAGATTTTATTCTGCAGAGCAAGAAAACAAGAGAGGTCGCAGCGGCGAGAGGCAATATTTATGACAGAAACGGAGAGCTTCTGGCATATAATGAGCTTGCTTATTCTGTGAAAATAGAAGATGTCTACGAAACCGGAAGAAATAAAAACCGGCTTTTAAACACCAATATCTACAAATTAATTAAGCTGATTGAAAAAAACGGGGATGACGTCATTACGGACTTTGGCATTGTTCTGGATGAAAATGGGGAATTTGCGTTCAATATGACTACCGATTCCCGAAGGCTGCGCTTTTTGGCTGATGTCTACGGGGAGAGCTATGTACAGGATTTGTCTCTGGAACAGCAGACCGCAACGCCGGACGAAGTTATAGAAGAGCTGGGACAGCGTTACGCCATCGGCGCATATGAAGACCCCGATGACAGCAAAAGCAAATTTCTTGTAGGGGAAGGCTATACCAAAGATGAATTGCTGAAAATGATAACCATCCGCTACGCCATGAGCCAGACGGCATTTCAGAAATACATAGGAACCACTGTGGCAAAAGATATCAGCGAAGAGACAAGGGTTGTGATTATGGAAAACCTGTCCGAGCTTGACGGCGTATCCATAGAGGAGGATCATGTCAGGCGGTATGTGGACAGCATCTATTTCTCGCAGATTATCGGCTACACCGGTAAAATTACTTCAGAAGAACTGGAAAACCTGAACAATCAGGACTTGGAAGCGGGAGGAGACGGCACCCGTTATTCTATCAACGACATTGTCGGCATATCCGGCATAGAATCCTTCATGGAATCCGAGCTGCAGGGAATCAAAGGAATCGAGACAGTTTATGTCAACAACACCGGCAAGGTTATCAGCATTGACGAGGATGAGTCATGGGAACCTGTCGCGGGCAATGATGTTTATCTGACAATAGATAAAGAGCTGCAGATTGCTTCCTATAAGATTCTGGAGCAGAAGATTGCGGGGATTCTGTTGGAAAAAATCCGAAATACAAAAGAATACACCGGCAATTCCAATTCCAGCAAAGAGCTGTATATTCCGATTTATGATGTATATTTTGCACTGTTTGATAACAGCGTGATTGACTTAAAACATATGGCGGCGCCGGAAGCCGGTGAATATGAAGCGTATGTTTACGAGCAGTATCTTGCATATCGTGAAACAGTGTATCATACGCTGTTGGCAGAGCTGACGGAAGAAAAAACGCCATACAACAAATTAAACAAAGAATATCAGGTGTACGAGAGCAATATTGTGGATTATCTCTTAAGACGGGGTGTACTGGACGAAAGTCTGATTGACACAGCGGATACAACTTATATAGCATGGAAGACAGAAGAGACTATCAGCCTTTACGAGTATCTGCACTACGCCATTGCTATGGGCTGGGTGGATGTCAGCAAGCTTGATTTGGACAGCAGGTATGCGGACACGGAGGAAATTTATCAGAAGGTGGTTGACAGTATTTTTCTGATACTGGACAACACCAGCGACTATCAGAAAAAGCTTTTCAAGTATATGTTGAAAAGAGACGTGATAAACGGCAAGGATGTCTGCTTTATTTTGTGCGAGCAGGGAAAGGTAGAGATTGCGGAGCAGGACGTGACGCTGCTATACAATGGGAAATTGTCTGCTTATGATTTTATAAAAAACCGTATCAGCAATCTGGATATCACGCCGGCGCAGCTTGCGCTGGACCCCTGTAATGGTTCTGTAGTTATTACGGATGTGAATACCGGAGATGTGCTGGCACTGGTTTCTTATCCCAGCTATGACAACAACCGGATGGCAAATTCCGTGGATGCAGAATATTTTGCACAGCTTCAGGCTGACCATTCCAATCCGTTATTAAATTACGCAACCCAGTATAAGTCGGCGCCCGGCTCCACTTTCAAGATGGTTTCGGCAACGGCGGGACTGATGGAAGGTTTTATTAATTTACGGACTTCTGTTGTCTGTACCGGAAGTTTTACGACGGTAACGCCGCCTCCTAGATGCTGGACTTATCCGGGAGCGCATGGCTCCCTGAACGTAACCGGTGCTATCCGCAATTCCTGCAATGTCTTCTTTTATCAGCTAGGCTATGACATGAGCTGTGTCAATGGCGCTTATCATGCGGAGGACGGTCTGGAAATACTGGCACAGTATGCGGATATGTATGGACTGACAGAGCGCTCCGGCGTGGAGATTTCAGAATATGCGCCCGATGTCTCAGATGAATTGCCCATACAGTCGGCTATCGGACAGGGCAGCAACAGTTTTACCACTGTCGGTCTGGCGCGTTATGTGACAACGGTAGCAAACAGCGGCACCTGTTACAATCTTACACTGTTAGACAAGGTAATGAGTCCTGACGGGGATGTTATTGTGGAGTATGAACCGGACATCCGCAATACCATAGACTTGCCTGAGGAGTACTGGAATGCCATCCACACCGGCATGCGGGGCGTGGTGGAAAATATGTCCTATTATACGGACCTCGGCATGGCGGTTGCAGGCAAAACAGGTACAGCGCAGGAAAATACAAGCAGGGCAAATCACGCACTGTTTGTAGGCTATGCTCCCTATGAAAATCCGGAGATTGCCATTGCAACCCGTATTGCGTTCGGTTACGCTTCCGGTTTTTCAGCGCAGACCAGCCGCGACATTATCAAATATTATTATAATCTGGCAGATGAAGAAGAAATCATAACAGGCGAGGCAGATGACGTAGAGCATGTAACTTATGGCGATTAGCCACGCCCAATTTTGTAAAGAGGAGAGGAGAATACATGAAGGATGCGGTCGTAATCAAGAGCTACCATAACGGTATCTCCCTGCTGTTAAATTCGGAAATTTCGTTTGAAGATCTGCTCTCTGAGCTGGCATTTAAATTTACGGAATCCAAAGCATTTTTTGGTGATGCCAGAATGGCGCTCTCGATAGAGGGCAGGACCTTAAACAATGCCGAACAGCTTCAGATAATTGAAACCATACGGCAATGCAGTAATTTAAACATTATCTGTATTGTGGGAAAGGACGAGCAGACCGAACAGCATTTTATTAAAGCGCTGGAAAAAGTGGACAGGCATTTTTCCCATGAAGATGCCGGACAGTTTTATAAGGGCACACTGAAAAATAATCAGGTGCTGGAAACCGAGTCTAGTATTGTGGTGCTGGGGGATGTGTATCCCGGCTCGGCTGTGATTTCCGCTCATAATATCATCGTGCTTGGCGGGCTTTATGGAGAAGCCTACGCCGGCGGCAACGGTGAGGCAGGACACTACGTAGTAGCGCTTGAAATGGCGCCGGAAAGATTAAAAATCGGCGATTTCAAATATAAAAGCTCTAAACCGGCAAAATGGGGCATCAAACCCAAGGTACAGCCGCAGATAGCCTATATCAAAAATGACAGGTTAGTTCTGGAATCCCTTACAAAAGAATTACTGAGTGCTTTTTAGCCGGTCCTTTAAGGGAATGGCTTGAGTACTGGTGGACGAAGAAATTATTTTACGCCGGATACGGCAAAAGGAGGCAGTATGAGTGAAGTAATCGTCGTCACATCAGGAAAAGGCGGTGTGGGTAAGACCACCACATCAGCAAACGTAGGTACAGGTCTGGCACGTATGGGAAAAAAGGTTTGTCTGATTGATACGGACATCGGGCTCAGAAATTTGGATGTCGTTATGGGTCTGGAAAACCGGATAGTGTACAATCTCGTTGACGTTGTGGAGGGCAACTGCAGGGTAAAGCAGGCTTTGATTAAAGACAAACGCAATCCGACCCTGTATCTGATGCCGTCTGCGCAGACACGGGACAAATCGGCCGTTACGCCGGAGCAGATGGTCAAAATGATAGGCCATCTGAAAGAGCAGTTTGATTACATAATTCTGGATTGTCCGGCAGGCATTGAGCAAGGATTTAAAAATGCCATTGCGGGGGCGGACAGGGCGCTTGTGGTGACGACGCCGGAAGTCTCTGCCATCAGGGATGCCGACAGAATCGTCGGGCTTTTGGAAGCTAGTGAATTCAAAAAAATTGATTTGGTTATCAACCGTCTCAGGTATGACCTTGTAAAAAGAGGAGATATGATGTCTTCCTCTGATGTGGTGGATATTCTTGCCATTCCGCTGATTGGTATTGTTCCTGATGATGAAAACATCGTCATTTCCACAAATCAGGGAGAACCGCTGGTGGGAAACGGTACACCGGCAGGCATCGCTTTCCAGAATATATGCCAGAGAGTTTTAGGCAAGGAGGTTCCTTTTATGGATTTTTCCAAAGGAATTTCATTCTGGACAAAGGTCACTGGAATTTTTCACAGAGTATAAGGAGGCGGTTGTAAATGAAGCGATTTTTCCGAAGAAAAAGTTCAAAAGAAATAGCAAAGGACCGGTTGAAGATATTGCTTATATCAGACAGGGTGAATTGTTCGCCTGAGATGATGGAAATGATAAAAGCAGATATTGCCAAGGTCATTTCAAAATACATGAAAATAGATGCCAAGAGCATGGAAATACAAATCAGCAAAACGGGAATCAAAGGCGGCAGGAATATGAAAACACCGACTCTGTATGCCAACATTCCCATTATTGACCTGAATCAGTAAGATAAAGAAAGGCTGCATATGTTTAAGCATTACCGGATACGGGATTATGATTTTAAGCTTATAATAATGGTACTGGCGGCGTCAGTGATAGGCATTCTTGCAGTAGGAAGTGCAAAGGAGTCTCTGCAAAACAGACAGATTGCCGGTGTAGTTATGGGTTTTGTCGCGATGGTTATCATTTCTTTCATCGACTACAGTATGCTTTTAAAACTGCACTGGCTGATGTACGCCGGCAATCTGGTGCTTTTGGGGGCCGTTCTCTTTTCTTCGGTAGGAGATTCGGCAAACGGCTCCCAAAGATGGCTTGAAATAGGAAGTTTTCGCTTTCAACCTTCAGAAACTGCGAAAATTATATTGATTTTATTCTTTGCACAGTTTATTATGAAACATAAGGAACGATTTAATACGTTTAAGTACATTATGTTGTGTGTGATTCTGGTTGGCATACCATGGGTATTGATTTACAGGCAGCCGGATATGTCAACGAGTATTGTCGTTCTTCTGGTATTTTGTACCATTATGTTTGTCGGAGGTTTAAGTTACAAGGTTATCTGCGGGATTCTGGCAATTATTCTGCCATCTCTGCTGATTTTTTTCAGCCTTGCCTTACAGCCGGATTCCATTCTGGTTGAGAAAAAAATTATTAAGCCTTATCAGATGAATCGTATCCTGGCATTTATCAATCCGGAGCAGTATGCCTCCAAGGAAGCATATCAGCAGTTGAATTCCATTACGGCAATTGGCTCGGGTCAGCTCGACGGAAAAGGCTATAAAACCAATGAAATCAGTTCCGTTATCAATGGCAATTATATATCAGAGCCGCAGACAGACTTCATTTTTGCTGTAATTGGGGAAGAATTTGGTTTTAAAGGAAGCCTTGTTGTGGTAATTCTGCTTATGCTGATTGCGCTGGAATGTTTTCTGGTAGCAGGAAAAGCAAAAGATTTGGCGGGGACAATCATTGCCGGCGGGATAGGCGGCCTTGTTGCGTTCCAAAGCTTTATCAATCTGGGGGTGGCAACTTTCATTCTGCCTACTACAGGTCTGCCGCTTCCGTTTATCAGTTATGGACTTACCTCCTTGGTGAGTTTGTATATAGGTATGGGGTTTGTATTGAACGTAAGACTACAATGTAAACGACAGTAAGGGGAGACGAAATAAGAGAGGGTTATGAGTATGAACATTGCACTGATTGCACATGATGCAAAAAAGAAACTGATGCAGAATTTCTGCATTGCATACAGGGGAATACTGAGCAAAAACGAGCTGTATGCAACGGGCACAACGGGAAGATTGATTGAGGAAGTAACCAATCTTTCCATACACAAATATCTTGCCGGTCATTTGGGCGGAGAGCAGCAAATAGGTGCGCAGATTGAGCACAATCAGATAGATTTGGTTATTTTTCTCAGGGACCCGCTGACGCCGAAGGTCCATGAGCCGGATGTCAATAACGTATTACGGCTCTGTGATATGCATAACATTCCTTTGGCAACCAACTTAGCCTCTGCGGAGCTGTTAATCAAATCACTGGATAGAGGAGACCTTGAGTGGCGTGAAATGTACAAATAGGAAAAAAATTTGCATTATCTGTTCCATGATATTGTGCTTGACAGGCTGCGCAGGAAAATCATACAGTTTTCCTTATGATGCAGAGTACGGAGTCAGCAGTTTTCAGCTTGTACAGACGGTCAATGCTTCCTCGGCAGTTCCCTTTGCCAATGACCTGTGCATTGTGGGACAGGATGTCAGCAGCGGCAATGCCGACATATCGGAAGTGGGAGCCGTGCTGCTCTGTGACGTCGATGCGGCAATGGTGCTATGCGCCAAAAATGCACATGAAAAGATGAATCCGGCAAGCCTGACAAAAGTGATGACGGCGCTTGTCGCCTTAAAATACGGCTCCATGGAGCAAGTCTTGACGGTCTCCAGCGACGCATATATCACGGAAAGCGGCGCGGTACTGGTAAGGGAGCTGAAAAAAGGCGACACCATGACGCTGGCACAGGCGCTCCACATTCTTCTTGTGTATTCAGCCAACGACATCGGCATGTTGATTGCAGAGGGGGTCTGCGGCAATGTGGAAGATTTTGTAGCGTTGATGAACGAAGAAGCAAAGGCACTGGGGGCAACCAATACGCATTTTATGAATCCGCATGGGCTGACGGAAGAAAATCATTATACAACAGCATATGACATGTATTTGATTTTTAATGAAGCAATAAAATATGAGACGTTTCGTGAGATTATTCACACGACGACATACAGCACGGTATATTATGACAAGGACGGAAATGCCAAGGAATTTTCCAAAACGTCAACAAACCTTTATTTCAGGGGCAATTACGAGCCGCCTGAAAACATGACGATAGTCGGCGGAAAGACGGGAACGACGAATGCTGCCGGACACTGTCTGATTCTGCTTGCCAGAGACAGGGCCGGTGCGCCGTATATTGCCGTGATTCTCAGGGCACCGACCAATGATATTCTGTATGAAGGAATGACGGATTTGCTAAATGAAATAGGGAAATAGTGGTTGTTTTTTGCGCCAGATTATTTTATAATAAAAGCAGACGTAACAAACAGAAGTTATGTCAATTTACTTTAGGAGGGTTTACCGATGGTTCAATTAATAGCAGGCAGAAAGGGCAAAGGCAAGACAAAACACTTATTGGATAAAGTAAATGAGGAAGTTAAAAATATCAATGGTAATATTGTATATCTTGACAAAAGCACCAAGCATATGTACGAATTGAATAATAAAGTGCGGCTTATCGACGTATCTGATTATCTGGTGGAAGATACAGATGAATTTTTAGGATTTGTAAGCGGTATTATTTCACAGGACCATGATTTGCAGCAAATGTATTTTGACAGCTTTTTGAAGATTGCCCATTTGGAAAACGGCGGTGATATTTTACCGGCTATCGACAAATTAGAAAAAATCAGCGGTAAATTTGGCGTGGATTTTATACTCAGTGTTTCTGTAGATGAAAATGAACTTCCTGAAGCAGTAAAATCAAAAATAATTGTCTCATTATAATACATAAATGCATCAGATGAAGCCTCGGAATGTCCGGGGCTTTATTATGCAGGTTATCCGTTCTGGCAGGGAAAGGGAGGATTGCGTGGCAAAAAAAGGTTCTTCAAAGGTAACAAAAATCAGAAAATACAGAAGACCCCTGAATATTAATATCGGTATGGTTATTTTTGCGGTTATATTCCTCTACGTATGCATTTGCATCAGCATGTACTTTAAGGACAACCATATCAGGCCTTATGAAGTCAGGGAAGGCTCTCTTTCTGCGGAAAACCTGTACACGGGAATCATTATAAGAGACGAAAGCATCATAAAGGCTGAAAGCTCAGGCTACGTCAATTACTACGCGAGGGAGGGGGAGCGGGTTGCCGTTGGCAATCTCGTATATACCGTTGACGAGACAGGCAGGCTTTCCGATTATATTAACAGTGAGGAGCTGGGGACAAATGTTCTTTCCGATTCCGATTTGCTTCAGTTAAAAAGCGAAATTGTGAATTTTGTACATGGTTTTACACCTGAAAACTATGCTTCTACTTACAATTTCAAATATGCGGTGAAAGGAACTGTCTTAAAATTTGCCAATACTTCTCTGATGGAGAGTATAAATGACTTACATAACGGTGACTTGCGCAGTACGGTGACGCTTGCCAATGCGCCTGTATCCGGCATTGTGATGTATTGGACGGACGGATATGAATCTTTGACGCCGGAAGCAGTGACTGCCGATATGCTGAAAGCTTCCGATTATGAAAAAAATCAATTGTTGAGCAATGAGCTGGTTGCGACGGAGGATGCCGCATATAAAATTTGCAGCAACGAAAACTGGTCGCTTGTCATTCAGGTAGATGAAGCAAGAGCTGCTGAGCTCGCAAAGGAAAAAGTGGTAAAAGTACGGTTTATGAAAAACCAGAATGAATCATGGGCAACCGTTCATATTTTGTACAATGAGGACGGTAATATTTATGCGCAGCTTTCGTTTACTAACTCGATGATAAGCTTTGTAAACGACCGTTTTTTGGAGGTGGAGCTGTTGCTGCATGAGGAAACGGGCCTGAAAATTCCGAATTCTTCCATTGTGGAAAGGGAATTCTTCCTGATACCGGAGGCTTATATTACCAGAAGCGGCTCTACCGATTCCTATGGTGTTTTGTGTGAAACCGTGACCGAGGACGGAACGCCAACCACTGCATACGTAGAAGTCAGCATATACAGCCTTGTGGATGGTGAATATTATGTGGATGCAGGCGCTTTGGAGAGCGGGGATCATTTATTTATGCCGGATTCCACAGAGACCTATACTGTCAGCAAAAGAGCTACCCTGATAGGCGTATATAATATGAACAAGGGATATGCCGATTTTAAACAGATAGAAATTCTCTATAAGAATGATGAATACGCTATTGTAAAGTCCAACACGGAATATGGGCTCAATGTGTACGATCTGATTGTGCAGGATGCTTCCAGTGTGACTGCGGATCAGTTTATCTACCGGTAAGTGTCCGGACGGTCAGAAATCTGCATATAAAGGAGGTGTTGCCATGATAAAAGAAAAGATTGTCTTGGTAAAACAGAATATGGAGTCAGCTTGCAAAAAGGCTGGGCGAAATCCCAAGGAAGCAGCATTGATTGCTGTCAGTAAAACCAAGCCTGTCGATATGCTGCGGGAAGCTTACGAGGCGGGCTGTCGTGATTTTGGGGAAAACAAAGTGCAGGAAATCATGGATAAGTATGAGCAGCTCCCTTCCGATATCCGATGGCATATGATTGGGCATTTACAGCGAAATAAAGTAAAATATATAATAGATAAGGTCTTTCTGATTCACAGCGTAGATTCTTACAGGCTGGCATGTGAAATCAGCAAAGAAGCGGTCAAAAGAGGGATTGAGGTCAATATTTTAATAGAGGTGAATGTGGCGGAGGAAGAAAGCAAATTCGGGGTATACAAAGACGAAGCGATTGAGTTGGTGGAAAAAATTGCTGTTTTGCCGGGGATTTGTGTCAAAGGACTTATGACAATAGCACCATATGTAGAAAATGCAGAAGAAAACAGACAATATTTTGTGAATCTACGCCAATTATCTGTTGACATAATGAGTAAAAACATTGATAATGTCAGTATGGGAATATTGTCTATGGGGATGACCGGAGACTACATGGTAGCTTTGGAAGAAGGTGCCACCTATGTAAGAGTTGGCACAGGCATATTCGGCGATAGGAAATAGCATTTGTACCTGCAGTTTTAAACTGCAGGCTATAAGAAAGGCATGGTAGCGCATGGGAGTAATGGATAAGTTTTTAAACTATATGAAGTTAAATGACGAGGATGAATATGATACGGATGATGATTATCTGGATGATGATGATTATGTAGATGAGCCCGTCAAAAAATCCTATAAAGAACAGGATGTGGAGGATAAGCCTGCTGCAAGAAGACCTGCATCCAAGGTAACGCCTATGCCGAAAAGCAATACGAGAAGAATGCAGAATGCAAACGGCATGGAGGTGTGTGTGATAAAGCCTACTTCCGTAGAAGATGCAAGGGAAATTACAGAAACGCTTCTTGCTAACCGGACTGTTGTCCTGAATTTGGAGGGGCTTGATGTTGACATTGCACAGCGTATCATTGACTTTACATCCGGTTCCTGTTTTGCCATCAATGGAAACCTTCAAAAAATATCCCATTACATATTTATCATCACACCTGCCAGTGTGGATATTTCCGGCGACTTTCAGGATATTTTAAACGGAGGATCCTTTGAGGTTCCCATTAACAACGGGTATTAAGATGATTACAGGAAGGGCAGATTCCGTATCTGCCCTTTTATCATTATAAAAAGGCGAAAGCCTGATACATGGAGGATATGGATGGAAACACATATAGAAGCGGACAGACTGCAGATTTTGTACAATAAGAAACCTTGCTATGATATTGTATATGAGACATCCTTTGATGCGCTTACAGAAGAGCTCTTAAAGCTGGGCGCTGAACAGAAGAGGCTTTGTATCATAACGGATTCTAAGGTTGAGAAGCTTTATGGCAGCGATTTGTGCAAAAAGCTTTCCGGCATCTGCAAAAAAGCGGTGCTTTTTTCTTTTCCGCAAGGTGAAGAAAGCAAAACACTGGATACGGTCAAAAAAGTATACACTTTTTTGATTCAGGAGGAATTTGACCGTAAGGATATGCTGCTTGCGCTGGGCGGCGGTGTGACCGGTGATTTGACCGGCTTTGCGGCTGCCACATATCTGCGCGGCGTCGACTATATACAGATTCCAACCACACTTTTGGCGCAGGCGGACAGCTCCATCGGCGGGAAAACGGGTGTGGATTTTGACGCCTATAAAAATATGGTTGGTGCGTTTAAGATGCCTTCGCTGGTATACATGAATGTATCCACTCTGCAGACGTTAGAGGAACGTCAGTTTTATTCGGGCTTTGCTGAGATTATGAAGCATGGGTTAATCAAGGATGAGGCTTTTTATCTCTGGCTTCTTCAAAACATGTATGAAATATGCGAAAGGAATCCGGATACCCTGAAGGAAATGGTACACAAAAGCTGTCAGATAAAGAAACAGGTCGTGGAAAAGGACCCTGAAGAGAAAGGAGAGCGTGCACTTTTAAATTTTGGACATACCATTGGACATGCCATTGAAAAAGCAAAGCATTTTTCCTTGTATCATGGAGAATGTGTGGCGTTAGGCGCTGTAGCGGCTGCATATATTTCTTATCAAAGGGGGATGCTTGCTATGGAAGAGTATTATGAAATCAGGGATATGTTTGTGCCTTTCAATCTTCCTATCAGCGTGGATAATATCAATCCCGAAGAAGTTGTGCGGTTGACGCGTTCGGACAAAAAGAGGGAGTCAGGACGGATTAAATTTATTTTGTTAAAGAAAATTGGAAAAGCCATAATTGATGAAACAGTGACAGAGCAGGAAATGTTAGCTGCTGTCAATGAAATTTACTTTAGTGAAGGGGATGCTCATGAGTAAGAAGAAATCAAAAATAAAGTGGATGATTGTGTTTTTCTGCATTATGATTTTTGCCATTCTGGCTGACCAGTATACGAAAAGTCTTGCCGTGAAATGGCTGCAGGGCAGGGAAGCATTTCCTCTGATAAAAGGCGTGTTGGAATTGCAGTTTTTCTCTAACACCGGTATGGCATGGAGCCTGTTAGAAGGACAGAGCTTTTTTATCCTGTTCATTGGGGTAATTTTTCTTGCCGTCATGCTGTTTTGCATTTTAAAGCTGCCAGAAGCAAAAAAGTTTCATATTCTATATGTTTTTGGCGGTATTCTGACCGGCGGTGCGGTTGGCAATATGGTAGACCGTCTCAGGCTGGGCTATGTGGTTGATTTTATCTCTTTTTCCTTAATAAACTTTCCCATTTTTAATGTGGCTGATATCTGTATTGTCGTATCCATTATTGTATTGGGATATTTGTTTCTATTTGTGTACAAGGAAGAGGACATGTCTTTTCTGAATTTTAAACAGAAAAAATTTCGTGAGGTCAAATAGGAGGCATGGAGGAATTTCATTTCAGCATCGAGGAGAGCACGGAGGGGCTGCGGATTGATAAGTGTATCAGTGAGCTTGTCGATTCTTTGTCCCGCTCCTACATTCAAAAAATAATTAAGGAAGGCGCCGTGTCGGTAAACGGCAGCCCAGTAAAGGTCAGTTATAAAGTAAAATTGTATGATGAGATAGTTTTTTTTGTTCCCGATGCCGTTGAACCTGATGTTTGTCCGGAAAATATACCGCTGGATATTTTATATGAAGACGCAGATGTTGTGGTAATCAATAAGCCAAAGGGAATGGTCGTCCATCCGGCATCAGGACATTACAGCGGAACACTTGTCAATGCACTGCTGTATCACTGCCATGACTCACTATCCGGTATTAATGGCTGTCTGCGTCCGGGCATTGTGCACAGAATCGATAAAGATACAACGGGTTCTTTGCTTGTATGCAAAACAGATGCGGCACATAAGGTAATTGCCAGACAGTTAAAAAAACATTCCGTCACCAGATGTTACAGAGCCATCTGTCACGGTGTTCTGGCAAAAGACAAAGGAACGATAGATCGTCCCATCGGACGCTCCGGTAAGGACAGGAAAAAAATGGCGGTAGTGGAAGAAGGGGGAAAGCGGGCAGTTACGCACTACAAAGTGCTGCAGCGTTTTGAAAAGTACACCTATATTGAATGTACGCTGGAAACAGGGCGAACACATCAGATTCGGGTGCATATGGCAAGCATCGGACATCCCATTTTGGGAGACCCCCTATATTCGCAGATGAATTCACCTTTCAAACTGGAAGGGCAGACCCTGCATGCAAAGACGCTTGGGTTTATTCAGCCGCGGACAAAAGAATATATTGAAGTGGATGCGCCCTTACCGCAATATTTTCAGCATTTATTAGAAATCTTATAAGAAAATAGTGAAATTTACCAAAAGTAAGATAAAATACTGGAAAAATGTAAACAAAGTATATATAATATATAGTATGACGAAGAAATCACAACGTCAATTCAGCAGAGAGGCAGGTGCTTAATATGAATACGGTAATAACAATAGGAAGGCAGTTTGGCAGTGCTGGTCGTGAAATTGGAGAAAAAGTTGCGGAATATTTTGGTATTCGCTGTTATGACAAGGAATTGTTATCAAGAGCGGCAAAGGAAAGTGGTTTTTGTGAGGAAATGATTCAGAATCATGATGAGCGTCCTACCAACTCTTTTTTGTATAACCTGGTTATGGACACATATTCTTTTGGCTATAATGCCTCTTCCTTTGTGGATATGCCCATCAGCCATAAGGTGTTTCTTGCACAGTTTGACACCATCAAAAAGATTGCGGATGAAGGTCCCTGCGTGATTGTAGGGCGTTGTGCGGACTATGCGCTAGCTGATTATAAAAACTGTATTCACCTATTCATTTATGGCAATGAAGACACAAAGATTAAGCGTATTATGGAGCGCTATCAGCTAAACGAAAACAAGGCGCGGGACATGATAACCAAAAAGGATAAACAGCGGCAGAGCTATTACAATTATTATTCCTCTAAAAAGTGGGGGCGTGCTGACAGCTATGACCTATGCATCAACAGTTCGGTTTTGGGAGTAGAAGGCACTGTCAAACTGATTATCCAGTATGTTGAAGATTTTGAAAAACGAGGAAAATAAATCTTGACAAGGCACATGCCTGATGGTATGATGTTTGAGTATGCCGCATAACGAGGTATAAGTGCGCAAAGCCACCAAAGTTAGCGAGTAATGTGGACTTTTTGTCCATAAAAGGAGGTGCCTTATGTACGCAATTATTGCAACAGGTGGAAAGCAGTACAAAGTTTCCGAAGGCGATATGCTTAAAGTAGAAAAGCTGGATGTGGAAGCGGGGAGTACTGTAACTTTTGACCAGGTAGTCGCAGTAAGTGACGGCTCTTTAAAGGTTGGCGACGAAGTTGCAAACGCAACTGTTACTGCAACCGTTGTAGAGCAGGGTCGTGGCAAGAAGGTTATTGTATATAAATACAAGAGAAAAACCGGCTACCACAAGAAAAATGGTCATAGACAAGCATACACTCAGGTTAAAATCGAAAAGATTAATGCATAATATTTGCATCATGAGATAATGTGATTATGACAAGGATTGTAATTCGTAAGGACCACAGCGGTGCTTACAGACAGTTATCCTGTTTCGGACATGCCGGTTTTGCAGACCATGGTAAAGATGTGGTTTGTGCTTCCATTTCCGTGTTGGTAATCAATACCATCAATGCGTTGGAGCAGCTTGCCGGAGAGGTCTTTGAGACTGTTGTCAATGAAGAAGACGGTTTTATTCGTTGTGACTTCACGGGTTCGCTGCAGGAGCGTTCCATATTTTTGCTGGATGCGTTGGTTTTTGGACTGCAAAACATCCAAAAGGAGTATGGTAAGAAGTATTTACAAGTTAAATTCGAGGAGGTGTAGACCGATGTTAAAAATGAACCTTCAATTTTTTGCTCATAAAAAGGGAGTTGGTTCTACCAAGAACGGCAGAGATTCCGAATCCAAAAGACTTGGAGCCAAAAGAGCCGACGGACAGTTTGTAAAGGCTGGTAATATTTTATACAGGCAGCGTGGAACCAAAATTCATCCCGGCATCAATGTTGGAATTGGTGGAGATGATACCTTGTTTGCTAAAGTAGATGGTATCCTGCGATTTGAGAGAAAAGGCAGAGACAAAAAGCAGGCTTCCGTATATCCTGTAGAAAAATAAGTAATGCGGACACGGGCTTCAAACGGTTGTTTGAAGCCCATTTTAAAATTTAAGGAGTTATTTCAATATGTTTGCAGACAGAGCAGCCATTTATATAAAAAGCGGAAAGGGCGGCGACGGTCATGTTTCCTTCAGAAGGGAAAAGTATGTTCCCAACGGCGGACCTGACGGCGGCGACGGCGGTCATGGCGGAGATGTGATATTTGAAGTGGATGAGGGCTTAAATACCCTCACGGATTTTAGGCATATTCGTAAATATCAGGCACAAAACGGTGAAAATGGCGACAAAAGAAATTGCCGTGGAAAAGACGGTAAGGACATTATACTGCGTGTGCCGGCAGGAACCGTTATCAAAGAAGCAGAGAGCGGCAAAGTCATTACGGATATGTCCGGAGACAACAGAAGAATTGTGCTGCTAAAAGGCGGGCGCGGCGGTAATGGCAACCAGCACTACGCCACTTCCACCATGCAGGCACCCAAATATGCCCAGCCGGGACAGCCTGCAAAAGAGCTCAATCTGATACTGGAGCTTAAGGTGATTGCAGACGTCGGTCTGGTCGGGTTTCCCAATGTAGGAAAATCCACTTTTTTGGCAAGGGTGACCAATGCAAAGCCTAAAATTGCAAATTACCATTTTACTACTTTGAATCCCAATTTAGGCGTAGTAGATATGGAAGACGGAAACGGTTTCGTCATTGCCGATATTCCCGGGCTGATAGAAGGCGCTTCTGAGGGAATTGGTCTTGGACATGAATTTTTAAGGCATATTGAGAGGACCAAGGTTATGATTCATATGATAGATGCCGCCGGCTCTGAAGGCAGGGACCCCATAGCCGATATTTATGCGATTGATAAGGAGCTTGCAGCCTACAACCCGCAGATTGCAGCAAAACCGCAGGTTATTGCTGCCAATAAAATAGATTTAATCTATGAGGGAGAAAATGAAGTCATAGCAAAACTTAAGGCAGAATTTGAACCAAAGGGCATTGCGGTTTACCCTGTTTCTGCCGTAAGCGGACACGGTGTAAAGGGGCTTCTGTATCATGTCAAGGATATGCTGGATACCTTTGACGATGCGCCGGTTATCTTTGCGCAAGAGTTTTTCCCTGAGCAGATGACGTTTGAAAATGAACCTTGTACAGTATCTTATGATGAAAAGACGGATGAATATATTGTAGAAGGTCCGCGTATTGAAAAAATGCTGGGATACACCAATTTGGACAGCGAAAAAGGATTTGCTTTTTTCCAGAATTTTTTAAAGCAGACCGGCATTCTGGAAGAGCTCGAGACGCTCGGCATACAAGAAGGCGACACTGTCAGAATGTATGGCTTGGTTTTTGATTACTATAAATAATGATTTTTAAGTTGAAAATGGATGTTCAACAGAAAGGTACAGACACAAGATGACGAGTAAACAACGCGCATATTTAAAGGGACTGGCAAGTACAATGGAGCCTGTTTTTCAGATAGGAAAATCTTCCTTGACGCCGGAAGTAACAGAGGCAGTTGCAGAGGCTTTTCATAACAGGGAATTGATTAAAATATCTGTTCTGAAAAACTGTATGGAGGCGCCAAAGGAACTTGCAGAAAAGCTTGCAGAAAGAACACAATCGCAGGTAGTACAGGTGATTGGAAAGAAGATAGTTCTCTATAAGGAAAACAAGGACAATAAAAAAATAATACTTCCTGATTAAAACGAAGCAATTTTTTCATGTGCAGATGAAAAAAGCAACATTGCAGGAAGGGTGTTATTCTGATATTATGGATGATAGTAAGAGTCTACAAAAAGTGATTGGAAAGCAAAAAACAGGTATCATGGGAGGAACGTTCAATCCGGTGCATATAGGACATCTATTGCTTGCGGAAGCCGCATTATCCGTTGAAAAATTGGATAATATTATGTTTATTCCCAGTGGACAGTCCTATATGAAGCATCAAAACACGATTCAGCCCGCCGATTTGCGCCTGCAAATGGTAAAGCTGGCAATTGCAGATAATCCCCATTTTTTTGTTTCGGATATGGAAATAAGGCGTCCCGGAAATACTTATACTTGCGATACCATGGCGCAGTTGAAACGGGAACAGCCACAGACAGATTTCTTTTTTCTGATGGGAGCGGACTGTCTTTTTTCTCTTGAAACATGGAAAAATCCGGATAAAATTTTTGCTTCCTGTACGATTTTGGCGGCGGTTAGAAACGGGGCAGATACTACTCTGATGCAGAGAAAGTGTGATTATTTTGCAGATACGTATCATGCGGATATCAGACTGCTTCCTTTTTCGGAAACGGCAATTTCTTCAACTGATATCAGACAGTATATAAAAGAAGGTAGAAGTATTCGGTATATGGTGCCTGAGGCAGTCAGATTATTTATACAGGATAACAAACTATATAAATAAAAAGAGAGGGCAGACGGTATGAAAAATACGGACATCAGAAAAATAAGAAAATCCATGGAAAAATCTTTGGAAGAAAAACGGTATGAACATACGCTTGGTGTTGCTTATACTGCAGCCGCGCTTGCGATGTGCCATGGCGCTTCTGTGGAAAGTGCAGAGCTTGCCGGACTGCTGCATGACTGTGCAAAGGGTATGGATGAGGAAAAAAGTATATCCTTCTGTGAAAAGCACCATATTGGTATTACAGATGTGGAACGTAGAAAACCACAGCTTCTCCATGCAAAAGTAGGAAGCTTTCTGGCGATGAATACCTATAAAGTACGTGATAAAGACGTCATTAATGCCATTCTGAATCACACAACAGGAAGACCGGGGATGTCTCTTTTGGAAAAAATTATCTTTGTAGCGGATTATATTGAGCCGGGGAGAAAACAGGCGCCTCATCTTGCCGAAATACGCCGGCTCGCATTCCAAAATCTTGATAATGCCCTGCAGCAGATATTGGAAGATACAATATTATATTTGCGTGATTTTCCGGATGATATTGACCCAATGACGGAAAAGACTTTAGAATATTACCGCAAAGAAAAAATGGATAAAGAGAAAAGTGAGGTATGATAATGGATATAATCCAATCGAAAAATATGGCAAAACAGGCAATCCGTGCACTGGAAGATAAGAAAGCAGAAGATATTCATGTCATAGATATCAGTGAAGTCTCCGTGGTTGCAGATTATTTTATTATTGCAAACGGCAGCAACCGCAGCCAGATTCAGGCAATGGCAGATAATGTGCAGGATGTGCTCGGCAGGTCAGGCTATATGATGAAGCAGGTAGAAGGCTACAATACCGCTAACTGGATATTAATGGATTTTGGAGACGTCATCGTGCATATTTTTGATAAGGAAAATCGCCTGTTCTATAATTTGGAGCGTATTTGGCGGGATGGCAAAGTGATAGACCAAACGGAATTATAAGATTTCTAAAAAAGGACCGGTTAAAATATAGCCGGTCCTTTTCTAATGAATGGAAATCCGTATTCATGTTATCAGACAGAAGTATCTCTGCATATTTTACCAAAGAAGCTGAAAAGATACAATCCACATAATCCGACAACTACATAAACAATCCGTGAAGGCCAAGTCATATCGCCCAACAGAAAGGCTACCAGGTCAAAACGAAACAGACCAATAAGTCCCCAGTTGATGGCACCTATTATGGTAACAATTAAAGCTGTAATATCAAGCCATTTTATTCTCATATCTTTCTCCTTTCCATACATATTGCATAAGCAAAACTGCACTCATCGCAAGGTCAGTGTTTACCTAATATATTCTGTGTAACAAAGGTACAAAATATGTATGAAAAGGTATTGCTTAAATTTGGTAAAATTTAATGATACAGTCTGAATACGCCAAATACCTTACCTAAAATCTGGCAGTCCTCCACAATAATGGGATCCATAGTATCATTTTCAGGCTGCAGGCGGATATGTCCGTTTTCTTTATAAAAAGTTTTTACCGTTGCGGAATCATCCACAAGTGCAACAACAGTATCGCCATTGTGAGCCGTACTGCAGCTTTGCACAAATATCTGGTCGCCGTTAAAAATCCCTGCATTTATCATTGAATCGCCTTTTACTTTTAAAATAAAAGCTTCTCCGGGCGGTACCACCTCTGCGGGAATAGGGAAATAGCTTTCGATATTTTCCTGCGCCAAAATAGGCTGTCCTGCCGCCACAGTTCCAACTATGGGAAGACTTGCCATTTCTGTCCTTACCATCTGAAAACTGTCATCACAAATTTCAATCGCACGGGGCTTTGTCGGGTCTTTTCTGATATAGCCTTTCTTTTCCAATGTCTCTAAGTGCGAGTGAACGGAAGAAGTGGATTTTAAATGAACTGTCTCACATATTTCCCTTACAGTAGGCGGATACCCCTTTTTTAAAATTTCTTCTTTAATGTAATCCAGAATCTCTTTTTGTTTGGCTGATATTTTTGTTTGTTCCATACAGATACCTCCATTTGTACTTCGACTGAACGGTTTCAATTTTTTACAGTATAACATACCTTTTAAAAAAAAGCAAATACATGTTCAGAAAATATGTTCGGAATTTTTTGAAAATCTATTGACATACGAAAACATGTTCTGTATAATACATATAAATGAACAAACGTTCACGAACATATATTCAAATCTACAAAATAGAAATAGTGAATTGCAGACTGCTTATTAAGGTGATTTTTGAGAGGGTATGTGACTGATATGGATGAGAGAGTTTATGAAGCATTTTTAAACAGCGAATATCGTAAACAGAAGAATAAAATGAAAAGGCTTCGCCATTTCCGCAGACAATGCTTTCTGGTTCTCCTCACAGTTCTTCTTATATTGTTTTTAACGGTCTCTTATCATGCAATTCTTTCCAAAGCGACCACGGGAGAGAACGTTTCTTACAAATACTATACGAGTATCGAAATTGCATATGGAGAGTCTCTTTGGTCTATTGCTGACAAATATGCAGGAGAAGAATATGCTTCTGCAGAGGATTATGTCCATGAAGTTATGAAAATCAATCACTTGCAGGAGGAAGTTCTGATAGCAGGACAGTATCTGGTTGTACCTTATTATTCCACGGAATTTAAATAAGACCTTCAGAATAAATTTTCCATTTAGAAAAAAAGACTGTCCGTTTTGATTCGGACAGCCATCTGCAATACCTATTTAGTCCATGTTATTGTCTTCACGAAGTTTTACCACTTTGGCAGCCATTCTGCGCCGCTCATCCTCCATGGTTGCATAGTGTTTGCGGGTAGTATTGACATCCTTATGACCGAGCACATCAGCTACCAGATAAATATCACCGGTCTCCTGATAGAGGGTGGTGCCATAGGTGCTTCTAAGCTTATGCGGCGTGATTTTCTTCAATGTTGTGACACGTGAAGCATATTTTTTTACCAGATTTTCCACGGAACGGACGGCGATACGCCGGTTCTGCAAGGACAGAAACAGTGCATTTTCATGTCCGGATGCAGGAATCACATGCTTCCTCTCTTTCATATACGCCTGCAGCGCATGTTCTACTTCTTCGCCAAAATATACAACGGCTTCATAACCACCCTTACGGCGGATTTTAATTCCGTCATTGTCAAAATCAACATCCTGCAAATCAAGTCCCACACATTCCGATACACGAATCCCTGTCCCCAGCAAGAGCGTCAGCAGCGCTACATCCCGCACTTTTGTCTTTTCATGGTAGGCAAGTTCCTTTTTGGTTAATTTGTCGCCTGCCTCCACTTGGTCCAATAAGGTTGCCACCTCGTTTGGATCCAACCGGATAATGGCTTTTTCATGCAGCTTGGGAACCGGAACAAGCTCTGCAGTATTTTTGGTAATGCGTTCATTCTGAAAGTAATAATTATAGAAGCTGCGCAGACTCGAGAGCTTGCGCGCCTTGCCTCGTTCCGTGTTGGTGATTTCGCGTCCTTCCTTTTCATAGTAGCTGATGTAGGAAAGATATTCTTCAATATCCTGTCTGGTAACTTGGTCCAACACCTTGATGGGAATATCTGTTATCTCTATTTTGGCGCAAGCTGGATTTGTCTCATGCAAAAATTCAAAAAAAACACGAATATCATAAGCGTAGGCAAGTCTTGTTCGTGTGGAAGTGGTATCGGCAATCCCTCTGAAAAATTCCTGACAGAAGGGCGGAAGCGTAGCCAGCACAGAGCGCAGTTTTAAAATATTTTGTTTGTTTTGTGCGTCATGATAATTGTCCGTGTTCATTATTTCCATCCTTTCAGGCTGCCTGTCTGTATTGCCGTAAACATTCTTTCCTTAACACCCGGATTTTCCCGATTTAACTGCTGCAATAGCTGCTTGACATATTCTCTTTTGGTATGCCCGTCTGCCGGACAGGGACTTTTTACGACAGGTAGATTATATTTATTAACAAATCCAACGACATCTGCTTCATGCATATAAAGTAAAGGGCGTATTACGGTCAATTCTGTTCTGTCAAGGTAGGTAACCGGAGAGAAGGTATGAAACCTGCCTTCATAAATAAGCGACATCAGCATGGTCTCCACCACGTCATCTTTGTGGTGCGCGTATGCAATTTTATTGAAGCCAGCAGCCTTTACCGCCTCGTTAAGTGCACCCTTACGCATTTTAGCGCATAGAGAACAGGGATTGCTTTCCTTTCTGTCTTCAAAGATAATCTGGGCAATGTCAGTCTTCACAATTTCATATTTTACATGTAATTCTGCGCAAAGAGCATCTATTTTAGACAAATCCAGATTTTGAAAGCCCAAATCCACTGTAACCGCCATAAGTTCAAACTTTTGGGGATAAAAACGTCTTAAGCCGCTTAGTGCATATAAAAGTGTCAGGCTGTCTTTTCCGCCTGAGATACCGACCGCAATTTTGTCGCCGTCATCAATCATATGATAATCCTCCAGCGCCTTACGCACAACGCTGAGTACTTGTTGCAGTTTCATAATATTTTATCTTGCCTTTCCGTTTTTACATAAATTTATCAGTTATCATATAAGGCTGTTTATCAAGAGTAACTTACGATAAGAATTGATACTATTATACATTTTTTTGACGTCGATTTCATCTGTTTTTATAAAAATCATCTGTTTTTCTTAAGATATTCGTGTTATACTTTTGAATAAGAAAAACCTTTTGGATAAGAAGAGAAGCTTTGCCAAAGGCTGACAGAAACAGGATAGGAGCATAGTGAAATGAAACTGAAAATCAATAGTAAATATTTTAAATGGGGGCTGACTGCTTTTGCTGTTATAGCAGGCGGCATCTGTTTTTATTATTTAATATTTCACATTTCTGAATTTATCCAAAACATCAAGTCGCTATTTAGCGTGATTATGCCGGTAATGTTTGGTTTAATTATCGCCTATTTACTCACTCCCATTTTAAACTTTATTGAAATGAAAATGCTTAATCCGTTACTGGATCGCATGAAAATAAAACAGTCGGCACGCAGGAAAAAACTAGTGAGGGGAATTGCCGTTATTCTGACCTCCCTTTTGCTGATTTTTGCGATTTATGCATTGATTGCCATGCTGATTTCACAGATTGTGCCCAGTATACAGGCTATTGTTTATAATTTTGACGGCTATGTTGATGATCTTTCTAATTGGCTGAATAACCTGATGGAAGATAATCAGGAGCTGAAAAATTTTGTCCTGCCGCAAGTCACAAAGTTTTTTTCAAGTCTGGAAACCTGGCTTGCCGATACGGCAACATTGTTGGAAAAATCGGGCGAGGTATTGAAGACGGTTTCACTCAGCATCTTAAGTTTTCTAAAAGTTGCATGGAACTTTATCATTGGCTTTATCATCTCTATTTATGTTTTGGCGAGTAAGGAGACCTTTTCCGCGCAGGGCAAAAAAATCATATATGCCATCTTTGATACGAATGCTGCCAATTCCGTATTAAGCTCGCTGCGTTTTGTGCACAGGACTTTTATCGGCTTCATCAGCGGGAAGGTACTGGATTCAGTTATTATTGGTCTGCTTTGCTTTATTGGCACTACCTTGCTTGGCACGCCGTATGCCGCCTTAGTCAGTGTAATTGTCGGTGTAACCAACATTATTCCGTTTTTTGGTCCATACCTTGGTGCCATACCTTGTGCATTCCTGATATTAATTGTAGATTTAAGTCATCCCATGAACTGTGTAACCTTTGTCATCTTTATTTTGATTCTGCAGCAAATTGACGGTAATCTGATTGGACCTAGAATTTTAGGCGATTCAACCGGTTTATCCGGCTTTTGGGTTATTTTTTCCATTACGCTCTTCGGCGGTTTGTTCGGCGTTCCCGGAATGATTGTCGGCGTTCCCATTTTTGCCGTATTTTTTGCGGCAGTAAAAGGGCTTGTCAATCGCTCTCTGCAAAAAAAGAAGCTTCCGCTGCAATCCGGCGTGTATCTGGATATGGAATATATCGATGAAAACGGAGAAGTCCATAAAACAGAAGAGGAGAGCAGCAATACACGACAGAGCCGTAAAGAAAAACATAAACGGATACCGGAAGGTTTTCCTTTCAAAAGAAGCTTTAAGAAATCGGCATCAAGCACAACAGACAATATTTCCGATACCAATCCGGAAAAAGAAGAAAAGAAAGGCTAGGCACATATTTAGGTTTGGATTGTGATTGGATTGTTATTTTTTTATCAAATAGAGCAGAAGCGTAATACGATAGAAAGGTAAAAAATGCGTTTTTTAATTCAAAGAGTGCGTCCAGCAGAGGTAATTGTAGCGGGAAGCGTTGTGGGACATATTGAACATGGATTTTTGGTGTTTGTAGGTATCAGCCAGACCGATACTGAACAAATTGCAGATAAAATGGTAAAAAAACTGATTGGTCTGCGTATTTTTGAGGATGCAGAAGGCAAAACCAATTTGGATATTAAAACAGTTGCCGGCAGTCTTTTGGTGGTATCACAGTTTACACTGTATGCGGACTGCAAAAAGGGAAACCGTCCTTCCTTCACCCATGCAGGAGCGCCTGATAAGGCAAACGCCTTGTATGAATATATTCTGCAGCTATGCAGAAAGGAAATCCCTATAGTGGAAAGCGGTGTCTTCGGTGCGGATATGAAAGTAAGTCTCACCAATGACGGACCGTTTACGGTTATATTGGATTCGGATGAGATTTTAGCGTAAATGCAGGTCTTCATACATTGTAGGTGTACTTGTCCGTAACTATACGCAACTATTCGTTAAACTCGCATTTTGCGCATAGTTACATCCGTATCATTTTATTCATGATTATATAAATATAATATCCGTACATCAACATCAGTTAAGTCCATTCAACATCTTTCATAATAGATATGGGCTTATATGGGCGTTACCCCAATAGAGAAAAAATAGGCGGCAATTTGTGCCCTTGAACTGAAATCCTCGGTTTCTAAAAGCTTTGCGACTTCCTCACGACTGTAAAGAGCCGCTTTGATTTCTTCGTTTGAGGACGTGTGGTCGCCCAGTGTGCCTTCCACTTCGGCAAATACAATATAGGTTTTCAGGTCGGAAATGGCGACTGCCGCATAGGAGGCAGGTAAAATCCGTTTTATCTTTTTCAATTTCAAACCGGTTTCCTCATACAATTCACGCGCAATACATTCTTCTAAAGTTTCATTTTCCTCTAGCATACCGGCGCAGAGATTAAATACATTTTGGTTAATCCCCATACGAAATTCTCTGAGCAGCAACAGCTTGTCTCCACAGGTGGCGACAATGGAAATACCACTTGGGTTCTTTCCAAGGTCAGAAATTTTCTTGAGTTCTCTTCTGCTGACAATCTCATAGGTCTTCTCTTTTCCTGCTTTGTTAAGATAGGTCAGTTCATAATTTTTCAGATATCTTCCGTCCTTTACCTTCTCTAATTTTAAAAGCTTCATTTGCTTTGCACGCCTCCTTCTCCTTTTCTCTGAAACAGTTCTCTGATTGGCTTATTTATCCTTTGTCTGGTAATCTCCACAAGACCAAGCGGCGTAATATCGACTACTTCTGTTTTGACAGAATCTAATGCTGTTAACGCTCTAAGCTTTGCAAGCAGCTCTTCCTGTTTTTCGGCAGAATCTATGTTAATAAAATCCACAATAATGATACCCGACAGGTTTCGCAATTTTAACTGCAGGGCAATCTCTTGTGCCGCTTCCATATTGATGGAAAAGAAAGTATCTTCACTCTGCCCTTTTTTAAAAAATTTACCTGTATTCACGTCTATTACGGTCATTGCTTCCGTAGGCTCGATGATAAGATAAGCGCCTGATTTCAGCCATACACGACTGTCTAAGGCGTCTGAAAGCAGTTTCTCGGTCCGATAAAGCTTCTGCAGCGGATACGTATCTTCATACAATCGGACCGGCGGCAGAATCGTGCCGCTCAGTTGGCTTTGCTCTTCTCTATATTGCTTTATGGACAGATAAACATCCTCGCAGTCGGTGACAATTTCATCTATATCTTCCTCATAATAGTTTTTTAAATCTGTCAGATAAGGCTGCTGTGTTTTTTGCAGGCAGGAAAAACAGGTTCTATGAAGGGAATCGGCGAGTAGCTGCTGCATCTCCTCATACAACAGCAGCCATTCCTTCTGTATGGGTGAAAAATCGGTCAGGCTCCGGCTGTTGGTTCTGACGATAATGTCCCACTTGGGAAACGCTTCATCATTATCCTGCGACAATTCTTCTTGTATCATTTTTTTTGTAAATCGGATATGATGTTTGATGTCGATATAATGGATTTCTTTTAAAAATGCAGCTATCTCCTGCTTTTTGTCTTCGGAAAGCTTGCCGGAAAAACGCAGTCTTCCGCTACCGTCCGCTATAGCAAGATATTTGCCGGAAGATGTAAGTTCTGTGGAAACTACCGGCGGTTTTGTCTTAACTGCTTCTCTGGAAACTTGTACAATCAGTTCATCTCCCGCTATCAGTCTGCCGTCATACGCCCGATTCAGCAAATGTACTGCTTTGAGTGGTTTCTCAAGGGATAAAAAGCACTTGTATCCATTCTGCACTTCTACAAAGGCAGCATTGATATTGCGCATTACATGAGACACTTTTCCAATATATATGTCACCTTTTGATACCGTATCCGCTTCATCATATACATGAACGGCGAGCAGTCTGTTTTGAGCAAGCCGTAGTGCTAAAAGCTTTTGATTCTGGTCTCTGTACAGGAGCAATTTTTTGTCACGCATACACATTTTCCAGTCCAACGGCGGCAAGGGGCACCAGCTCAGGCGCCTCCTGTGTGCCAATATTGGTATAGGTCTCCTCTCTGGTTATCATAAGGGCATTTTCTTTCAAGGTATCGTGATAAGCGGCAAGAAATGCCTCTATTACCATCTGCGGCTTAATGTTGCCGGCGCTGCTTGCATTTAAAAGCATATAAATAGAATCTCCCTGCAGTTCGAAGGCAAAAATGCCGGATTTCAAATTGATTTCTGCCGTGCCGCGCTTGGTTTCTTTTGTAAAGGGTATGGATTCTCTGGCAAAAAAAGCAGCCATCTGTCCGCGCCAGTCAAATGCGGGCTCCCTTCCTTCTCGGAAGCGTACCGAATAGCCGGCGGCGGCAACGCTTGCCATGGCGTTTCCCGCTTCTTTGGGCAACACAACTGCTGAGAGAATCTCAATCCCCTCCACGCTTGCCTGATTCAGCCTGTTCACGATGTCTTCACAACTGGTAAAAGAATTTACTTCCACATCCATATATTCCCCATTACTCTCCAGACCGACGCCCAAAGGCGCAGCAAAGGACATAATCTGATGGGGAGAAAATCCCGTTGTATAGGCGACGTCTATGCCGGCTCTCCGCACAGCTTTCTGAAAAAAACGTTGTACATCCAAATGCCCAATATACTTTAAGCTTCCATATTTTCTAAATTTAATCCTGATTTTCATAGTCCAGACACTACCCTTCATCAAAATGCTCTTCCACGCAAACACCACAGTCAAAGCGGCTGATACCGCAGCCTTGACACGCTTTGCGGCAATTGTCGCTAATCTCCTCTTTCTGTGCTTTCTGCCACTCCCGCTTTAAGAATTCTTTTGAAACACCGCAGTCAATGAAATCCCATGGGAAAATTTCATCAAGCCCCCTCTCTCTTGTGGTATAAAAAGCAATATCAAGTCCACACTCAGAAAAAGCAGAAAGCCATTTCTCATTGTCAAAATATTCGCTCCATGCATCATAGATGGCGCCCTTTTCATACACCTTTAAGAGCACCTTCGCTATCCGCCTGTCTCCTCGGGCAAGAACACCTTCTAGCACGGACGTATCCGCTTCATGCCAGTTGTACTTGATGCTTTTCTGGTTCAACTGCTCTTTGATGGCATTCCGCGTCAGGTAAGCTTTCTCGATATATTCTTCTTTGGTACACTGTGTTGCCCACTGGAACGGGGTAAAGGGCTTCGGAACAAAAAACGATGTACTTGTCACAATCTGTACCTTGCCATTGATGCGCTTATCCTTAGGAACCGTCTCAAAAAAGACGGCTGCAATCTGATTGGACAATTTGGCAATCCCCCTGATATCTTCCTCTGTTTCTGTGGGAAGCCCCAGCATAAAGTAAAGCTTTACCCTTGTCCAGCCGCCTTCAAAGGCAAGTGCCGCGCCCTGCAAAATATCCTCTTCCGTCAAACCTTTGTTAATGACATTTCTAAGGCGCTGGCTGCCAGCTTCAGGCGCAAAGGTAAGGCTTGTCTTTTTGATATCCTGCACCTTACGCATCACGTCTAAGGAAAAAGCGTCGATTCTAAGAGAAGGCAGGGAAATATTGACATGGTTTTTACTACAGTCCGCAATCAGAAAATCAATGAGTTCCGGCAGCTTCTGATAGTCGCTCGAGCTTAAAGAGCTTAAAGATATTTCTTCCTGTCCCGTGTTCTGCAGCATGGCAACAGCATATTCTTTCAGCATTTCCAGACTGCGCTCACGAACCGGACGATAAATCTGTCCGGCTTGACAAAACCGGCATCCTCTGATACAGCCCCGCATGATTTCCAGCACCACCCTGTCCTGTGTAATCCGCATAAAGGGAACCAGCGGTTTTTTGGGATAATAGGTGGCAGAAACCTCCTTTTCTATCTCTTTTACAACAACAGCGGGAATCTTTTCCTCCGTAGGCGAAAAAGAAGCGATGGTGCCGTCTTCATGATAGGAAACTTCATAAAATGCCGGCACATAGATGCCTGAAATACAGGCGGCACGCCTCAAGAATTCCTTCTTACCCAGCTTGTCCCGCCTGCACTTACGGTAAAGAGAAATCAATGCTTCATACTGGGTTTCTCCTTCTCCGATATAAAACAAATCAAAAAAATCGGCAATCGGTTCCGGATTGTAAGCGCAGGGACCTCCGCCTATCACAATGGGAAACGCTTCGCCTCTGTCCTTTGCAAGAAGCGGAATACCGGATAAATCCAGTATCTGCAAAATATTGGTGTAACACATTTCATACTGCAGTGTGATGCCCAGCCAGTCAAAATTCTTTACCGGCTCCTGTGATTCCAGTGTAAAAAGAGGAATTTTTTCCTTTCTCATAACGGCGTCCAAATCCACCCATGGGGAGTACACTCTCTCGCACCATACGCCGTCAAGCCGGTTAAACATATCATATAAAATCTGGATTCCAAGATGGGACATACCAATCTCGTATACATCCGGAAAACACATGGCAATCCGCATATCCACTTCCGATTTCTTTTTCATTACGGCATTGACTTCCCCGCCAATATAGCGTGCCGGTTTTTCTATTTTCATTAAAATATCGTCGCTTAACGCCAGCTTCCGCTGATATGCATCGGGACTGCCCTGCATACCTTCAGGGCAGCTTTTATCCTGTGCTGTCATGATAATGCTCCTCTCAGATATTGGTTTTCTTATTCTTTCATGGTAAGATTATATCAGAATTTCAGCCTTTATGATATACACAATGAAAATTTTCTGCATTATTTCTTATTCTGTTTCAGCGGTCTTTTCACTGCTTAAGGTATCCGTGATATTATCCATAAAGTCTATTATATTTACGGCATAATTCTTCTGAAGACAATCGCTAAGCTGTTCCATGTCGATAGGAAGCCATTCTGCCTTTAAGTAGTCCATAATAATGAACAGGGAAAGCAATATTGCAGCAATAATGGTCCGCAGTATCAGCGTGGAAGAATGCGCAGGTGGTGCCGTCCGCTCCTCCCCTTCCTGTGCCGGCGTCTCGTCATATCCGTTTCCGTATAAAATATGTTCTCTGCCCCGCAGAGTCATTCTGTTTTTATGATTTGCCTCCCTAATATTACGAATTAGCTCTAAGCGCTTTTCGGCTGTAATATCACTCATGGCTGTACCTCTCTTTATGACCCGTCCCTTTCTTTTTTGCCTCAAAAAAAAGAGGAAAAGCAAGAGGTTTACATAATTTTGTTATGTCAACTTCTTGCCCGTTTTCGGATTTCGTTTTTCTATTATATGATACAAGCCCGACAGATATGCAGGCGCTTCTCAGCGTTTGGCAAGCTCCTTCGTAATTTCCTCCCAAGTAATATCCTTTTGTGCCATAAGCACCATCATATGATACAAAAAGTCGGCAATCTCATACTTGATTTCATTGGCGTTCGGATTTTTTGACGCAATGATGATTTCAGAAGCTTCTTCTCCCAGCTTTTTCAATATTTTATCAATGCCTTTATCAAAAAGATAATTGGTATAAGAGCCTTCCTTCGGGTGCTCGCGCCTATCCTGTATCACAGCAAAGACTTGCTCAAAAACCTGAAGTGGATTGGCGCTCTCCTCGCAATCTTTTTTAACTACTTCATGAAAAAAACAGGATTTTGAGCCGGTATGACATGCCGCTCCTATCTGAGAAACTTTGGCAAGTATGGTATCCATATCGCAGTCTGCAGTCAGGGATTTCACATACTGGTAATGACCGCTTGTAGCGCCCTTTAACCATAGTTCCTTGCGGCTTCTGCTGTAATAGGTCATTTTTCCGGTTCGAAGCGTATTCTCATAAGCTTCTTCATTCATATAAGCTACCATCAGGACTTCAGAAGTAATATAATCCTGTACGACCACAGGCACAAGCCCTGCTTCATTCTCTTTAAAATCCTTCCACGCGTAAGCTGCTTCCAACTGTTCCACCCGAATGCCATTTTCTTTGCACAAATCCTTCAGCGCCAAAAGCTCCTTTACATTATCATTTATGGTATTTCCGGTAATGCCCGCCACATTATCATAGGAAAGAAATTCCAGCAGCTTGTTTAATGCAAGTTGGTTAATCTGTACGATAAGAGGCAGCGTTGTCACTGCCGCAGTTTCCCGTATCATATGCGCGTTCATCAAAAGAAGGCTGGATACATACTGTTCGACAAGCGCCTTATTGTCTTTTATGATTTGATAATCATCATAAGCCGCCATGATTTTATCCTTGCCGAATTTTAAGGAAATTTCTTCCGTAATGGCAATATTTTCCGGTCTTTCGTAATCAAGCACCGCCTTTTTGCAGCCGGCATAAAGTAATTTCTTAATATCTTCCATCCGCTGCACGTGACCTGCGCCGTATACGTCCGTTCCAACGCTGCCGCAGATTTCTTTGATAATATCCAATGCCTCCTCATGCTCCGCCTCTTCTTCAGACATATCAAAAATAATAATCGCGTCCACATTATGTTCGCTGTAATATGCTGCCAGACGTACAGGGTCCGTATCCACGATTGTCATATCCTTCAAATTTGTCACAGCATGTGTATGATATAGATAGATGCAGGCTATAAATTTTTTTGTGTTCATAAATATTATCCCTCTAAGCCTTAACCTGAAATCCGGCTACAGGCTTCCTTTTGTACTTAAAACGTCTTTGATGCGTCCGTCAAAGCAGACTGCCTCATCCAATGCCTTGGCAAAAGACTTGAACATGGCTTCTGCCATATGATGATTGTTGTGACCCGACAGCATCTTTATATGCAGATTCATACCCGCACTGTAGGACACGGCATAAAAAAACTCACGGAACAACTCGCTGTCCATTTCCCCTATGCGCTCTGCGGTAAAGCTGCATTCATAGACAAAATAAGGCCTGTTGCTCAAATCTATGGCACAGAGACATAACGCATCGTCCATGGGCAGAATACAGGAGCCGTACCTTTTGATTCCTTTTTTATCGCCTGCAGCTTCCTTGATTGCGCTTCCCAATACAATGCCAACATCTTCTACTGTATGGTGCGCGTCCACATGCAGGTCGCCTTTTACCTGAAGCCGCAAATCAAACAGTCCATGTCTGGAAAAGCCTTCCAGCATATGATTCAAAAATCCAATACCCGTTTCTATTTCACTTGTCCCTTCTCCATCCAGTGAAAGGCTTAAGGCAATATCCGTTTCTTTGGTTTTCCGTTTTATATTACTGCTGCGCGTCATAAGCACCTCTTTTCAAATCTTACTTTAATGGAATTGGCATGCGCCGTCAAGCCTTCACTTTCAGCAAAAGCTTCAATGGCTTCATGTGCCTTTGAAAGCGCCTCTCTCGAATAAGAAATAATGCTGGTTTTCTTCATAAAATCATCCACATTCAAGGGTGAGAAAAATTTTGCAGTACCATTGGTAGGCAGTATGTGATTGGGTCCTGCAAAATAGTCTCCCAAAGGCTCTGAGGAATATTCTCCTAAAAAGATAGCGCCTGCATTTTTTATCTTTGTCATCACTTCAAAAGGGTTCTGGGTTAAAATTTCCAAATGCTCTGAGGCAATTTCATTTGCCGCAAATATGGCTTCTTCCATATTGTCTGCCAGCAGAATATAGCCGTAATTGGCAAGGGATTCCGTAATAATCGCTTTTCGGGACAAGTTTTCGGTAAATTGCTCTACTTCCTTAGATACAGCGCTTGCAAGTTCTGTGGAGGTGGTAATTAAGATGGCGGAAGCAAGTTCGTCATGCTCTGCCTGTGACAAAAGGTCCGCCGCCACAAAACGCGGATTTGCCGTCTCATCCGCCAAAATCAATATTTCGCTGGGACCGGCAATGGAGTCAATGCTGACATGACCATATACCGCTTTTTTGGCAAGCGCCACAAAGATATTGCCGGGACCGGTGATTTTGTCTACCTTTGGCACCTGCTCTGTGCCAAAAGCCATTGCGGCAACCGCCTGTGCGCCGCCAATCTTAAAAATCTTATCCACGCCTGCAATATCGGCGGCAGAAAGTGTACCTGCATTTACCTTGCCTTCACTGTTACAGGGCGTTGTCATAATGATTTCTTCCACTCCCGCAACCTTGGCGGGAATGACATTCATCAGCACACTGCTTGGATATGCCGCTTTTCCGCCCGGCACATAAACGCCTGCACGCGTAATGGGAATCATGCGCTGCCCTAAAATCGTGCCGTCCGGCTTGGAATCAAACCAGCTTGTACGAAGCTGTTTTTCATGAAAGATGCGGATATTTTCCGCGGAACGCCGGTAAACGTCAAGCAGCCCTTTGTCCATCATGCCGTAAGCCTCTTCTATCTCCGCTTTCGTCACCTGCATATTTTCTTTTGTTAAGTCAAATTTGTCAAACTGCTTTGTATAGGCAAATACCGCCTCGTCTCCTTTTTCCCTGACATTACCTACAATTTCTGCTACTGCTGCTTCATAAGTGCCATAATTGGCAGGACTTCGCTTCAGAAGATTTGTCAGGATATCCTTTCTGGTTTCGTTCGTCAGTTTTATCGTTCTCATATGGTTTTATCTCCTCTAAAAAGTGCCTCCTTCAGTTTCATTATCAAGCCGGTAATCCGTTCCTTTTCCATCTGCATACTCACTTGATTGACAATCATGCGGGCGGATAGCGGGCAGATTTCTTCCAATACCGCAAGTCCGTTTTCATGAAGGGTGGAGCCGGTCTCCACGATATCTACAATCACATCGGAAAGGCCGACTAACGGTCCTAACTCCACAGAACCGTTTAATTTTATAATGTCCACTGTCTGATGCTTCTGGTTATAAAAATAGTCCTTTGCGATATTGGGGTATTTGCTGGCAACACGGATTCTTTCATGATGTTTTAGCAGCTCTTTGGCATGTTCCGGTCCGCATACGCACATACGGCATTTACCGAAACCAAAATCCAAGACTTCATAAACACGTCTGTTCTCCTCCATAATGGTGTCCTTGCCTGCAACGCCAATATCTGCCGCTCCGTATTCTACATAAGTAGGGACATCAGGTCCTTTTGCGAGGAAAAATCGAAGCTTTTGCGCCTCATTTACAAAAATCAGCCGTCGGGAATCCTTATCCTTCATCTCCTCACAGGTGATGCCTATTTTTTCGAACAATTCCAGTGTTTTCTTTGCAAGCCTGCCCTTTCCAAGTGCAAATGTCAAATATCCGTCAGTACTCATTTCTGCCTCCCTAAGTCAAGCTTCCGCATTACCACCATAAGCCCTCCTTTTCTTAATTCCTGCGCTTCCATCAGCTTCTGCGCATAGTCTTCGTCCGTGTAAAAAAGCTCCTTTTTTTGTGCAGGAACAGGAATCTCTTTTCCCTGTCTGGAAAGTGCTTCCAAAATATCATCCACAACCGCTGCAAAGCCGATTGCCGGCGCCTCTTTTCCAAAGTGACAAAGCAGGGAATCATACCGTCCGCCTTTTACAACCGGCTCTCCGATACCATAGGTATAAGCCTTAAAGATGATGCCGGTGTAATATTGGTATTTGCTGAGCATCCCAAGGTCAAAGGAAACATATCCTTCCGTACCATAGAGACTTAAGATTTCATAGAGCTTTTCCAAATGTGCAAGCGCCTGTACCGAGCGTGCATTGGAAGCCAGTTTTTGCGCCGTTCTCAAATCTTCAATACTGCCGTAAGTATCTATGGTTTTCATGAAAAGATTACGGTATGCCGTCGAAACGCCCGCAGCCTGCAAAATATCTGCCGCCGCATAATCGTTTTTGGCAGAAATGCATTCCCGCAGCCTTAATTCTGTCTCCTTAGACAGTCCCGCCTCTTCACACAAGCCCTTGAAATATTCCACCTGTCCGATGCTGACCTGAAAGTCGGTAAGCCCTGCATACAAGAGCGATTCTATCACCAGATTTACCATTTCCGCATCCGCTTCCGGCGAAGGGTCTCCGATAAGCTCTGCGCCCAACTGTGTTACCTCTTTTAACTTCCCCTGCAGGTGAGAAGTATTGGTAAAGGTATTGCCAACATAGCAAAACCGCAGCGGCACGCTTTCCTCCATAAAATATTTTGCCGCACATCTGGCAATGGAAGGTGTAAAATCCGGCCTGAGCACCAGCGTATCGCCCTCCTTGTCAAAAAACTTATATAAATCCTTTGAAGGCGTCGTACCTATTTCATTGGAATAAACATCAAAATACTCAAAAGTCGGCGTCTGAATATCTTCATATCCAAAAGAAAGCAGCTTCTCCCGAAGCTTTTCTTCTACTGCCAGCTTTTTCAAATACTCTTTCCCATAAATATCCCGCACGCCTTCCGGCGTATGCAGCAAAACTTTATTCATACAAACCTCTCCTGCCTTTTCTAAGGAAGCTTTATCACTTTAACGTGCTACTCTGATATCGTATTAGCATACAAAACTATTGCCAGTATACTAAATCCTCTGAAAATTGTCAAGCTATCCTTTTGCTGTTTGCACACATCGTAAACAGTCTACTCTCTATCTTCCAAATCCTTCTTCACCGCTTCCAGATAAGGCACCTCTATCCCGTTTTTTTTGGGAATCACATAATCCGGATTCAACTCTTCATAGCGAAAGCTCTTTCTGCCGCCATTCTGTGCCCTGTCCCAGAAATAACGAAGCATCTCATAAGGCAGATAGTAAAAAATGTCCCGTTTGGTATAATATATCAAAAAGAAGGCAATGCCTCCCTGCTTTTCAAACTGCTCCATAAAATACACCTGATGCGCATGAATATTCTGCAGCGCAAAGGTATCCACGGCACATTCCTTCGCATCAAAGCAAATGGGAATCCCCTGTACAGCGCCAATGTAATCTACCGTACTTTTTTGTTCAAAAAAGGCGAGCGTAATGTGGCGATGTTCCTTATCTATCTTAATCGGTGTAATCGGCGTCGGAATTTTTTGAATCAAGGCAAGTCCGTTTTCCAGATACTTTTCATTGGTCCGGTTTATCAGTTCCTCCAGCGTAGAACCTCTCAATCCTCTTGAGTTCCATGTTGCCATGACTGCATACCTCCTTAAAAGCAGCCGGAAGCGGCGCGGTAAATATAGAGCCCTCCAATCCGGCAAACCCTTGTATTCGTGCCGGAAATGCTATCCGTGCCGCATGTAAAAGCTGATGGCGGACTCCATATTTTTTCCGGCAGAAATCATTAAAATCCGCGTCCCCGTATTTCACGTCACCCATAATGGGATGCCCAATGGAAGCCATATGCGCCCTGATTTGATGAGGCCTTCCCGTAATCAGCTTTACCGCAAGACAGGTACAGTCTTCGCCAAAAGCAAGCGGATGGTATGCGGTTCTGACTGCCCTGCCCTCTTCTCCTATCCGCACTTTGTTCGTTCTCTCATCCTTGGAAAGCCGCCCGGATAATATGCCTGCTTCTTTCAGGTTTCCTTTCACAATGGTAATATAATATTTCTCTATCTCTCTTTTGCGAATCAGTTCGGAAAGCATTTGACTGCCGGCCAGAGAGGCGCCGCAGAGCACTATGCCGCTGGTATTGCGGTCCAGTCTGTTCTGCACGGACGGGTGAAAAGTTTTCAAGGTTTCCTGTGAGAGCCCGCCGCAGGCAAGCAGGTAACCCAAAAGCCATTCATTCAGGGAATACTGTCCGCTGCCATCCCGCTGCGTGAGCACGCCTGCGGGCTTGTCTGCAATGACAATATTTTTGTCTTCGTAAATAATGGTAATCCCCTTAAGTGCGGTATATGCTTCGCGGTACCATTCTGTTTTGTCCGGCACGCAGGCGGAAGCTTCTTTTCCTTCCCCCGTAAAAAGGCGGAAAGTTTCGTCCGAAAAAAAGAAAGAGACAGTATCCCCTACTGCCAGAATTTCCTTTCCTTCTGCTTTTTTTCCATTCAGCACAATGTTTTTCTTGCGCAGCATTTTATAAAGAAAACCGCTTCCCGCCGCAGGCATAAATTTGCGGAGAAATTTATCAAGCCGCTGTCCGGCCTGATTTTCCCTGATATGAAAAGACTGCATGTTGACCTCCTAGAGGGCGATACTCTTTAAGGTACAGGCAATTCCCTCTACCTGCGTATCGTTCGCATCTGCAAGCTCCTTTAACTGGCTTAGCCTTGCCGCATACTTGTGAATATCTTTAAAAATCTTAACGGTAACATTTGTATAGGAATCCACCTTAAGGCAAGTTATCAGGTGCGTCCCGCAGTCGGCTTCAGAAAGCTTCTTATAGGGCATGTATCCTATGACGGTATTGTCACATATTGCCATGTGCAGGACCGGATAGTTTTTTTCCCTTGTTGTAAATATCATGTCATACAGGCAGGTAAGCCCGTCTGCAGATTCCTCTATGATTTGGGCATCCTCATCGGAAAGGCTGGTATTCCTGCAGTACATAACGGCGGAAACCAGACTTTTACTGGCGGGCAGACAACCCAAAACAGCGACGATTGTCAAAAGATTATTGCGCGTGCCGGTCGCGGCAATTCCTGCGGCAAACAGCGAAAGAGAAATAAAAAAATAGATAACAGTCCGTATTATCTCATATTTCTTCTGACTGTTGATATAATTTTTTTGCCCCTTTACTTTTGCTGTCGTAAATAAACGTGTTAATTCCATTCTGTTTTATCCTTTACATCTTAGCTTCCATGCCCCAAACAGGCGCAATGCCTTCTTCAATCATTGCCAGCATATATTTGACAATATTCGAATCAAACTGTGTTCCGGCATGGTCCTTCAGCTCTTGTATGATATGCGCCATTTCCAGCCTGCCCCTGTAGCATCTCGCGCTGCTCATGGCGTCAAACGCATCCGCAACGCAGATGATGCGGGCAAATAAAGGAATGGCATCTCCTGCAAGACCTGCGGCATAACCGGTTCCGTCATATCGTTCATGATGATACTTAGCGCCTTCCGCAATCCCCGGTATGGAATTAAAGTCCTTTAGGATGCTGCCCCCAATGACAACATGCTGCTTAATGGCTTCACGCTCTC
Organism: Lachnospiraceae bacterium; assembly: GCA_013316825.1. GTDB lineage: Bacteria > Bacillota > Clostridia > Lachnospirales > Lachnospiraceae > Acetatifactor. Next base: position 221,716 of record WSLY01000001.1, read on the forward strand.
CGTCAGTCAATGCCCCCGGCTTCGTTAAAATCGAATCCGTAATACCAATTTTTCCGATATCATGCAGAAGCGCAATATAATACAACTGACGGCAGGATTCCTCCTCCATATTCATCCGGCGGGCTATTTCCCTCGCATAGTAGGCTACTCTTTGAGAATGTCCTCTTGTATACTCATCCTTTGCATCGATAATATTGGCAAAGGTCTTAAGCGACTGCTCAATAATGCGGCGGTCCGCTTCCTGCCGCAGATTATATTTTCTGATTCTGATGCCGGAAACGGCGTATGCCAAATCCGCTACAAACAGCCCGAACAGAAATAGAAGCAAAATCCAGAAAAGCGGATGCTGCCATAGCTTGTTTTCCCTGTAAAAAATAATGGCGCAATCTTCTACGGGAAAAGTACTGTTCTGCGTAATCAAAACAAAACCAAAAGAAATTTTATCTGAAGCCACGATTGTCTGGTTGTAGTCAAGCGGCTTTATCGTGATAATACCGTTACTTAAGCTGCATTCACCACTCCAGTAGCTGTCCAGACGGCTTCCCATAGGCACCCTTATCAGAATCACCCAGTTTAACAAATCTTTTGCCGAATCATTGTAAACAGTAAAATCATACTGCGCACCAATAATTCCATTTGTCTCACTTTCCGTCCATTGTTTTGCAACACCGGCTTCCAGACGGCATTGGGAGTTTGACAGAAATGAAGCGCTTGTCTGCACAAGTCCGTAAGCATATTTTTCCTGATAGCTCGATGCGGAAAGCACATTATCCGTATTGGGCGTCTTGTTCAAAGCCTCTTCGCTTTGGTTTGGACAGAAGGTATAAAAAGGCTGTTTTTCTGTGTACTGTAAGAAGGAAAAAAGCGTAAGCCCGATTAACAGCGCCCCCAATATGGATAATATATTTATCAAGAGTAGTTTGTTTTTTTTACGGAACATGTTTTCTCCTAAAGTATGATTGCCTTTTTACATCCGGGCGGTCAACGCAGCCTTCATAAGCACCTAATTCATTATACTGTACCCATTTGTAAAATGCAATGAGGCATCTATTGCAGCAGCGCCAGTATGCGCAGAATACATGCCTGCGGCAATAGCTTTACCGCAAGCTGAAAAGCTTTCATAGGGACTCCCGGAACCGATATATCCTGTTTGTTGTAGGAAGCACGAAGCGCTGCGGATACACATTTTTCAGCAGTAATCATAACCAGTTTTTTTACGGCAAGCCTACTGCCGTATTGTTCTGCAATATCAAAAAATTCCGTGTAAACAGGCCCGGGACAGACAGCGGTTACATAAATCCCCCTGTAGTGCAGCTCTGCATGTAAGGCCCTTGACAGGCTGAGTACATAAGATTTTGTCGCCGCGTATACCGCAAAATCAGGCTGCGGCAGAAACGCGGCAGAGGAAGCCATTTGGATAATTCTGCTTCCCCGCGCCATGTACGGCAGCGTAATATACGTCATTTTGGTTAGGGCTTCACAGTTGACGAAAAGCATTTCCGTCTGCTCTTCTAAGGGAATATCCTCAAATGCGCCCAAAAGTCCAAAGCCGGCGGCATTAATCAACATGCGGACCGTCACGTCCGATTCCTCCAAAAGCTTTTCAAAATCGTCCATCGCATATTCGTCGGTTACATCCATGGTAATCAGTCTCGTTGCATGTTCCATCACCTGTGCAACCTCTAAGAGCCTGTCTTCTCTGCGGGCTATCAGCCAGAATTCGTCGATGTTGGAAAACGCTGTGTCCATCTGCAGGGCAAATTCCTGTCCGATTCCTGAGGATGCACCTGTAATAATAATAATATTTTTCATTATGATTCCGCCTTTCTTTTCTTTTTGTGAACATTTCTAATTGTTTTTTTTCGTTTTTCCCTGTTCGGTTTTTCTTGTTTTTTCCCGCTTCCTTTTTGTGCCCCTTTTGCGCAAGGCACCAGACAATGTTTTCCGTAACCTATCAAATCCTCTCTTTTTGCTGCCCGAAGCGCTTCGCATACCAATTCATAATTTTTCGGATTTCGGTATTGAATCAGGGCGCGCTGCATCGCCTTTTCGTGGGGGTTTTTGCATACATATACCGGACTCATATCCCGCGGGTCTATCCCCGTATAGTACATAACGGTAGAAACGGTTGACGACGTTGGGTAAAAATCCTGCACCTGCTCAGGCATATAACCCAAATCCCGCAAGTACTCGGCAAGTTCTACGGCCTCCTTTAAGGTAGATCCCGGGTGGGAAGACATCAAATACGGCACCAGATACTGCTTTAATCCAAGCTGTTCATTCAGGCGCTTATACTTTTCCATAAACCTCTTGTAAACGGCGTTTTCCGGCTTTCCCATGCGCCGAAGAACTTTGTCGGAAATATGCTCCGGCGCCACCTTAAGCTGACCGCTTACGTGGAACTGCACCAGTTCCCGAAAAAAACTGTCGTCGGCGTCGGCAAGCAAATAGTCAAACCGGATGCCGGAACGGATAAATACTTTTTTTACTCTAGGCAGCGCCCTCAGCTTCCGAAGAAGGGCAAGATAATCCGAATGTTCTGCTCTTAGGTTTTTGCAAGGGGAAGGAAAAAGACACTGCTTGTTCTTGCAAACCCCGCTTTTCAACTGTTTTTCACAGGAGGGATGCCTAAAATTGGCAGTTGGTCCGCCAACATCATGAATATATCCTTTAAAATCCTTGTCCTCTGTCAGAAGCTTTGCTTCTGCGAGAATGGATTCATGGCTTCTTGTCTGTACGATGCGCCCCTGATGAAAGGTCAGGGCACAAAAGCTGCAGCCGCCAAAACATCCTCTGTTGCTGATTAAAGAAAATTTTATCTCCGAAATAGCAGGAACGCCCCCTCTTTCCTCATAAGAGGGATGATACGCGCGCATATAAGGAAGCTCGTAAACAGCGTCCATTTCCTCCGTACACAAGGGCGGCTGCGGCGGATTCTGTACTACATAGGTGCCGCCTGCATATGCCTCCACCAGCGCTTTGCCGGTAAAAGGGTCTGTGTTTTCATATTGTACGGCAAAGCTTTCCGCGTATTTTGCCGGATTTTCTTTCATTGTGTCGTAGTCGGGAAGCCATATCCCATCATAGATATTTTCCGGTTTTTTCGTCTTGTAAACAGTCCCCTTGATAAAAGTAATATCGGATACGGCAATCCCGCTGTCCAAGGCTTCCGCAAGCTCCACGATGCTCTTCTCGCCCATCCCGTAGGAAATCACATCTGCCTGTGAATCCAAAAGAACAGAACGTTTGAATTTGTTGGACCAGTAATCGTAATGCGCCATTCTTCTAAGACTTGCTTCAATGCCGCCAATGATAATAGGAACATCTTTGTAGGTTTTTCGAATCAGGTTTCCATATACAACCGTCGCATAATCGGGGCGCATTCCGGCTTTTCCGCCCGGGGTATACGCATCCTGGCTTCTTCTCTTTTTGGAAACAGAATAATGATTGACCATACTGTCCATATTGCCGGCGCTTATCAAAAAAGCAAGTCTGGGCTTTCCCAGTACAGTGATGCTTGCATCGTTCTTCCAATCCGGCTGTGAAATAATACCGACACGATATCCGTGCGCTTCTAAAACCCTGCTGATAACAGCGTGCCCAAAAGAAGGATGGTCTACGTAAGCGTCTCCGATAACGTAGACAAAATCAAGCTGTTCTATATTTCTTTCTTCCATATCCTGCCGGCATACGGGCAAAAAACCGTCGTACAATCATTTCACCTCCTGTCAGTCGCTCCTATTTTATAGCAATTCTTCATAGCTTTCTATAAAGAAATCGGCAAGCCGGCGTTTTTCCTCTCGTATGTCGGCGGAATAGACATCTTCCACGGCACAGACCTGCATTCCTGCATTTTTTCCTGCCTGTATGCCGGGCAGAATGTCTTCAAACACCAGACATTTTTCAGGGTTTACCCCAAGGGCTTTCGCCACGGCCAGATAAATATCCGGCGCAGGCTTTCCTTTGTTTACTTCACATGCCGTCATCACACAGGAAAAATACCGGCGCAGGGAAAGCGCCTCGGCAGCACTTTCTACAAGTGTTTTGGAATTGCTGGTGGCGATGCCGAGTTTTATCCCCAGTTCTTTGCAATATTCTAAAAATTCCGGCGCTTTCTCCTTAAACGGCACCTCGTTTCTATATTTATCGCCTGCCATTTCATTCCAGTCAGCCTTAATCGTCTCAAGAGAATCTGTAAGCTGAAAACGTTCTTTAAAGTAAGCAGCCGTCTCCGAAAAACTCATCCCCTCAATGGCATTCTGCAGTCCGCAGGGCAGCGCAATGCCAAACCGTTCCAAATACTCGATATCTATTTTCTCCCACATCCACATGGAATCCACCAGTGTGCCGTCCAAGTCGAAAATAATTGCTTCAAACGCGGGAATTCTTTTTTTTAAAGGATTTTCTGCTTTCAAAGAATTTTCTGCTTTCTGCATATCGTCTGTTCCTTTCCCTTCCCGCGTATTAAGCCGTCCGCATTTCTGCAGCCTGCTCAGTTCATCTTTTGTAAGTTCTCTGAAACCGCCTGCCTCCAGGTCTTCAGGAAGCTGCAGGGATCCGATGGAAAGGCGTTTTAAATAGACCACCTCGTTGCCCACGGCAGACAGCATTCTCTTGACTTGATGAAACCTGCCTTCTCTGATGGTGAGTTCTATTTCCGCGTCCGCAAGCCGCTTTACTTTTGCAGGCATCGTCTCCTTCTCATCCCCAATATCAACGCCCTTGGTAAGCTGCCCGATTGCTTCTTCGGACAACGGCTGCCTTGTCCTGACCAGATATCTTTTATCTACATGCTTTCTTGGGGAAAGCAGCCTGTGTGCAAGCGCACCGTCATTGGTAAGCAGAAGCAGTCCCTCCGTATCTTTATCCAAACGTCCCACCGGAAACAGGCCGCGGGTATCTATGCCCTGCAAAAGCCCCATCACAGTAGGCGTATGCTTATCCTCCGTGGCAGTTATCACACCGGACGGCTTGTGTAGCAGATAATAGCGGAATTTTGTATAGGACAACTCCCTGCCCCGAAGCGCAATGCAGTCGGTTTCTTCTACTTTTTTGTCAGCAGCTTTCTCTACCATGCCGTTTACGGTTACAACACCTTTTTTTAAAAGCTGCTTTACTTCACTTCTCGTACCTGCGCCCGCTTCGCACAAAAACTTATCAAGCCTCATTCTTGTCCCCGTTCTGCAGACAGGAAAAGAACCCTGACTGCCTTTTATGCTGCTCATTTCTTCTCTTATCCTAACATACAATATTGTTAAGAAGCTGTCCTAAGGATACTGTTTTGAAAACTTTCTTTCATAAAATGATAAAACCCGCTTTTTTTCTGATGCTTTTTGTCCTCATACTCTCATACCCTGCCTTGAGCCTTTCCTATGCCGCAAACGGTTTAAAGCTTTGGTTTGACCGCATGGTACCTACGCTCTTTCCCTTTATGCTCCTCTCCACCGTCATGATACGGCAGAACCTTACGGAGGGCTTTGCCAGCTTCCTCTATCCGATCGCCGGCAGGCTGTACGGCATGAGCCGTAACTGTGTTTACTGTCTGCTTCTTGGTTTTCTCTGCGGTTTTCCCATGGGGGCAAGAACCATTGCCGAGATGTATGAAAGAAAACAGCTTTCCAAACGGGAGGCGGAATTTCTTCTCGCCTTCTGTAACAACATTGGACCCGTATATTATATCAGCTTTTTTCTGCCCGTCACCGGACTTCCACTAAAAAAACTGCCGTTTTTTCTGATTGGTATGTATGGGATTCCTCTTGTATATGGCATTTTTGTCCGTTACACAGGCTTTTTGCTTCCCAAGGGACAATTCCTGTCGGGAAATGACCGATTCGCCAAAGGACAGCCGGAAAGCTTTCAGAAAAGCCTTGACTATGCCATGCAGAGTGCCATTGCAGGAATCACCACGCTGGGCGGCTATATGATTCTCTTTAATTTGCTGAATCTCCTGCCGCACGCATTTTTTGCCGTTCTTTCTATTTCACAAAAAGAACCGGCGCTTGCACTGCTAAACTGTTTGCTGGAAATCACAGGCGGTATCATGCGCCTGAAAGACAGCTTCCCCCTTGCCGCCCTGATTCTGCTCCCTATAGGCGGGCTTTCCTGTCTGGCGCAGACGAAAAGCATGATTCAGAACACGGACCTTTCCATGTGCCGGCACTTGCTTCACAAAATCGTACAAACCGGCATGACCGCTGCCTACTACCTTCTCCTCGGTGGTTTTCTTTTCTGACGGCGTTTTTTTGCCGTAAGCAGATTGGTGATTAACAAGGCAATAAACAAGAGGGTGGCAGCAAAGAGACATAATTTTAAAAATGCAAAAAAAGAGGTATCCCTTTCTGGCGTCTCTTTCTGCTCCGGTCTTTTAAATCCCGCCGCCGGACTGCCATCCGAAACATCCTGTCCGCTCACATCATCAAAAATATCCGGCTCGGGAGAAAATATTTCTTCCGGTGTGCTGACAAAGACAGGAAATCCGGTCAAGAGATTACTTTCCCTGTACCGGTCGTACTGATTGACTGCCCTGACGACAATGGCAGGACTGATATTGTCGGGCACCTGAATCTCAAAGGTAAAGGTATCGGGACTAAATCCCGCCATAATATCCGTTTCCGGCCACGCCAGATAGGGCGTATACGTTACGCCGCCATCATAGCTGTAAGAATAATACAGCATAGGAGAATCATAATCCTGTGCTGTCACCGTAATGCCTACAATCTGGCGTTCCAAATCCAGATAGGCTTCTTCTATCATGCAGATATCAGGATCCGTCGTATCCGCCTGCACATAGACCTCGCCGGCATTTACGGCAGGCATACCGTCATAGCCGCTGTAATCCACGCCAAGACTTTCGCTTCGAAGTCCAAAGTATTTTGCCACGGAGGTTGCATCTGCAACGCCGAATGCAATCAAATCCTCCTCGGAATCACAAAATCCCACATCCGTATCGTGGTCAATGTGACAGTGCTCTATCAGGGCAGCCGGAATTCCATATTCCTCGCAAAAACGCAGAATTCCATAGTAATCGCTTCCCTTATCGTTAAAACGGGTTTTGACGCCCCTAAGAAACAACCCCATTTCCTTCATGGTCTCCATCTGCACACATCCAAAACGGTATCCCTCCCTGTTCTGGTCTCCAAAAGCGGAAACCCACACCTCAGAACCAAACAGTTTGTTGTCAGGAGACATATTAAAGTGCAGGCAAAACAAGAAATCGGCATTTACGGAAGCTGCAAAATCTGCCCTTTCCTGTATGCTCATATCCGCATCCACCGAAGTATGCGTCATATAGACGGTAATGCCATCATATTTTGCCAGTTCCTCATACATGGCATTGGCAACCGTCATGTTCATTTCCTTTTCCAGAAATCCATTGTAATCGGCTCCCAGATTTTTCCCGCCGTGTCCAGGGTCAATCACAATGACAAGCTCTCCGTCCTCATCTAACGGATAGCGGAAGCTTCCGGCAAAAGAATCTTCGGAGGCACCCATAAATACGCATAGGAAAAGAACCGCTGCGGCAAATAATTTTATTTTTTTCATAAACATCATTCTCCGAATACAATCAAGAAAACCGGCTTCCGGCAACATGAAGTTTTCCGGAAACCGGCTGTTATTCATGACAATAGAAGCCTCACAAAGCGTGGATTCCATTGTTTTCTATGTAAACTTAAATCACGTCTATATGGTTATCCTGCCCGTCATAATCCACTTCTACCAGTTCCTCCACCGGATGCAGTTCCGAGCGGTTTGACTGGATAATTTCATGATAATGATTCAGGTTGCCCAAAAGCGTCTCATAATCAGCAGCCGCCGTCTGTGAAGAAGCTGCAATGATATTTTCAAGGTTTGCCAGCATATCATCCATATACTGCATGGCAGACATGCGGACATTGTTTGCTTCCAAAGTTGCATTATCCAAAATCTCCTGCGCCTGTCTGGTTGCCATAGTCACCACTTCATTTGCCTGCGCATAAGCCTGCTGCATAATTTCATGTTCATTGATAAGCTGATTTGTCTGTATTGTGGCTTCCTTCACCAGCGTTTCCGCTTTTGCCCGCGCATCATTTAAAATAGCTTCTTTGTTGCTGATAATTTTCTGGTAACGCTTTATCTCATCAGGCGTTTTCATCCGAAGCTCCCGAAGGAGCTCGTCAATTTCATCCTTATTGACAATAATCTTTGTGCTGGAAAATGCCTGCGGCTTACAATTATCAATGTACTCTTCAATTTCGTCGATTAACTGCTCAATTCTGCTGCTCATTTTAAATCTCCTCTGTCAGCCAATATTTGCGCCCTTGTATGCGGTTTGATTTCATACCTTTCATATACCATATCCGCCACAAAATCCGGCACACAAAGAGAAATATCCCCGCCAAAGCTTGCAATTTCTTTTACACTGGAGGAACTTAAATATGCATATTCCAGACTCGTTGTAAAGAACATGGTATCCAGCCGCTCTTTGGACAATACCCTGTTTGTCTGCGCTATCTGCAGCTCGTATTCAAAATCAGTGATTGCCCGAAGCCCGCGGATTGCCACATGGATATCATTGTCGTTTGCATAATCAATCAGAAGGCCGCTAAAGAAATCTACCTTTACATTGGGTATGTCCGCAGTTGCTTTTTCTAATATCTTAACACGTTCTTCCACAGAAAACAACGGCTTCTTTTCTTTATTGTTGAGTACACTGACGGTTAATTCATCAAAAACCGACGCGGCACGCCGAATTACGTCAAGATGCCCGAAAGTGACAGGGTCAAAGCTTCCGGGATAAACAGCGCGTTTCATAAATTCCCTCCCCCAGCCTGCAGACGCAGGAATACATGCTTGTTCGTCTTATACTTTTTCTCTCTGATAATTTTGTAGCCCATTTCTTCCGCATAGGAAAAATCAGTCCTTACCCCCGCTTCTACAATGATAAGCGTTTCCTCTGTCACATAGCGGTGGCTTTTTAAGAGGGAAAGCATCTGTTTTTCCAGATCCAGACCGTAGGGCGGGTCCATAAAAATAATATCCGTTTCCTTCTCAAAGATGCTGTTTAATGCGCTGACGGCATCCTGTTTTAGCACTACCGCCCTGTCCGTAAACTTTGTGAAGGAAAGATTTGCCTCAATGCAGCTTATCGCCGCCTGTGCATTTTCAATAAAGTATGCTTTCTTTGCTCCTCTGCTGATAGCTTCAATTCCGATTGCCCCGCTGCCGCTGAAGCAGTCTACAAACACGCTTCCCTGCGTGTACGGCTGCAATATGTTAAACAATGTTTCCTTAATGCGGTCAGTCGTCGGTCTGGTATCCTGACCCTTAGGACATTTCAGCGGAAGGCTGCGTGCTGTTCCTGCAATGACTCTCATATTAACCCCTTACCTTTGTTCCTTTGCCGTCGCGTTTGCCCGGCTTCAGGTTGTTTAATATCAGTTTTTTGTTTTTATATTTGATGGCTGATTCCACGGCGTTCTGGATATAATATACCGCTTCCAGAAAATCCTTTTCTCCCAGCTTCATTCCCCTGACGCCGATAGCGCCCTTTTTCTTTTCCGGAATCTCTTCAATGGGAAAGCGAAGGAAAAAGCCTTCTGCGGACTGCAGTACAATATTTCGCTGCTCTTTCAAAATAGAAACGTCTAAAACCTCGTCCCCGTCGGCTAGCTTTGTCGCCGCCACAAGACGCTTACTCACGTCAAACTCACCGCCGTCCACCACTTTCATCATTGCCTGCTTTGTGACGAAAAGCAGACGATAGAGATTTAATTCTGTCTGACTTGCCACACAGAGAATATGCTCTTTGTCTGAGCTGTAATTACTGATATTATCGACAGGAATTCCCTTATCCCTGAACCTTCCGAACGGAATATCCGCCACCTTGATGGTGTGAAGCTGCCCCGTGTTGGTAAACAAGCAGATTCTGCCGGTATTTTTACATTTTACAATATATTTGTTTTCTGCGTCCGCTGCTTCCTTGTTTCTCTCATAGGTTATCGTATCCACGGTTTTGGCGTAGCCGAAGCGGTCCATCAGGAAGATAACTTCCATCTCTTCCATTTTCTTTTCCTCGTAAACGGCTTCCTCCGCATTTTCAATCACCGTTTTCCTTGGTTTGGCATATTCCCGCTTTATGGCATCCAACTCATTGATAATCACCTGCGCCATGGCATCTCTTCTTGAAAGAATATCCTCATAGCGGTAGATATTGGCAAGCGTTTCCTCATGTTCGTTTATCAGCGCCTCGATTTCCAGCCCAATCAGCTTATAGAGCCGCATGTCCAGTATGGCGTTCGACTGCTTTTCCGTAAACATAAGCTGCGCTGCCATAATTTTGGATTCCTTTGATTTGAAGCGGATACCGTCTGTTTTTCCTTCCACCAGACACGCCTTTGCCATGGCGCGGTCTTTAGAGCCGCGCAGTATCTCGATAATCAAATCAATTACATTACATGCTTTTATCAGGCCTTCCTGCACTTCTTTGCGTTCCAGTTCTTTCTGCAGGAGCGTGGTGTATTTTCTGGTAGCCACTTCATATTGAAAATCAACATTAGCCTTGAGAATCTGCTTTAAGCCCATGGTCTCGGGACGCCCGTCGGCAATGGCAAGCATATTCACGCCAAAAGTATCCTCAAGGCGGGTTTTTTTGTAGAGCATATTGGTAAAATTCTCTACATCCGTATCCTTCTTAAGTTCGATGACAATACGGATACCTTCTTTGGAAGACTGGTTGGAAATATCTACAATATCTGCGGTTTTCTTCGTCTCTGAGAGCGCCGCCACATCGGAGAGAAACTTGGCGATATTAGCGCCTATCATGGGATACGGAATCTCGGTTATCACAAGATTTACCTTGCCGCCCTTTGCCTTTTCCACCTCCACCCTTCCCCGTACCTTGATTTTTCCGGTTCCGGTTTCATAAATATCCAAAAGCTCGTCCTTGTTGATGACGATACCGCCTGTGGGAAAATCGGGACCCTTCAAGTATTTCATCAGCCCGCGGGTAGAAATGGTATCATCCTTCATGTACGCCTTCATAGCATCTATCACTTCAGACAGATTGTGAGGCGGAATATTGGTGGCCATTCCCACTGCAATGCCTTCCGAACCGTTCACCAGCAGATTGGGTATTTTTACAGGCAGCACGGAAGGCTCTTTTTCCGTCTCGTCAAAGTTGGGTACAAAATCCACCACGTCCTTGTCCAAATCTGCCAAAAACGCTTCCTGTGTAATTTTTTCCAGCCTTGCCTCCGTATAACGCATTGCCGCCGCGCCGTCCCCTTCGATATTGCCGAAGTTGCCGTGACCGTCGATAAGAGGCAGGCCTTTTTTGAATTCCTGCGCCATTACCACAAGCGCATCGTAGATGGAGCTGTCCCCGTGGGGATGGTACTTACCCATGGTGTCTCCGACAATACGCGCGCTTTTCCTGTAGGGTCTGTCATACCGGATGCCAAGCTCGTACATATCATAGAGCGTGCGCCGCTGAACCGGCTTCAAACCGTCCCTCACATCAGGAAGCGCCCTTGCCACAATCACGCTCATGGCATAATCAATAAAGGATTTCTGCATCAAATCAGAATATTCCGTTCGGATAATTCTGCTATCGTCCATTTCCTAACCAAACCTTTCTGAAGCCGTTTTAAATATCAAGCTCTGCATCATGTGCATGTTCATGAATAAACGCCCGTCTGGGCGCTACGTCCGTTCCCATCAGCATACCGGTAATTTCGGAAGCCATGCGGGCGTCCTCTATTTCAATCCGCTTTAGCAGGCGTGTCTCAGGGTCCAACGTGGTCTCCCATAACTGCGATGCGTCCATTTCACCAAGACCTTTGTAGCGCTGCAGGGTAAAAGGCGTCTTATGCTTCTTTCGGTACTTTTCCAGCGCCTTATCGTCATAGAGGTATTCCTCCACCCCTTTGCTCGGCATTGCCTTGTAGAGCGGCGGCATCGCCTGATAGACATGTCCCTCATAAATCAGCTCCGGCATGAAACGGTAGAACAGCGTAAGCAGCAAATTGCTGATATGCGCGCCGTCCACGTCGGCATCCGACATAATAATAATCTTATCATAGCGAAGCTTTGTAATATCAAAATCATTGCCATATCCTTCGGAAAAGCCGCAGCCGAAGGCATTTATCATCGTCTTGATTTCCGCATTGGCAAGCACCTTGTCAATACTCGCCTTTTCCACGTTCAGTATCTTGCCCCTGATGGGAAGTATTGCCTGAAACATACGGTTTCTCGCCATTTTCGCGCTGCCGCCCGCACTGTCTCCCTCCACAATGAAAATTTCACATTTAGAAGGGTCTCTGGATTCGCAGTTGGCAAGCTTGCCGTTGGAGTCAAAAGAAAACTTCTGCTTTGTAAGCAGGTTTGTCTTTGCTTTCTCCTCCGTTTTACGGATTTTTGCCGCCTTCTCCGCACAAGAAATGACGTTTTTCAAGGTTTCCAGATTGCGGTCGAAAAAGCGCACCACCTCATCGCCCGTTATCTTGCTCACTACCTTTGCCGCATCCTGATTGTCCAGCTTTGTTTTCGTCTGCCCTTCAAAACGCGGATCTGGATGCTTAATGGACACCACGGCCGTCATGCCGTTGCGCACGTCGGCGCCCGTAAAGTTTACATCCTTTTCCTTTAATATTCCCAGCTCACGCGCATAAGAATTGATAATATTTGTAAACGCACTCTTAAATCCCGTCAGATGCGTACCGCCCTCAGCATTGTATATATTGTTGCAGAACCCAAGCACGTTTTCGTGGAATTCATTGATATACTGAAATGCCACCTCTACCGTGATGCCATCGCTCTCGCCGGCAAAGTAAATCACCTCATGAATGGTTTCCCTTGACTTGTTTAAGTCCTTGATAAAACCGTTGATGCCTTCCGGCTCGTGGAAAGTAACCTGCTCCGGCTCCTCCCTGCGCCTGTCCTCATAAAGAATTGTCAGGCTTGGGTTTAAATATGCGGTTTCATGAAGGCGGCTTTTGACCTCGTCCTCCCTGAAACGTGTTTTGTCAAAAATGGTATCGTCAGGCAGAAAATTTACAATGGTTCCCGTTTCCTTTGTCCTGCCGACAACGGGCAGAAGCCCGTCCACCAAATCTATGACGGGAATTCCTTTTTCATATTTGTCTTCATATATCTGTCCATCATGCTTGACCCTCACGGTCAATCTGTTGGAAAGGGCATTGACTACTGAAGAACCTACTCCGTGCAGACCGCCGCTAGTCTTATAGGCGCTGTTATCAAATTTGCCTCCCGCATGAAGCGTTGTGAACACCAATCTCTCTGCGCTGATTCCTTTTTCATGCATTCCGACGGGAATCCCTCGCCCATTATCTTCAACGGTTGCAGAACCGTCTTTTTCCAAAATCACCTTGATGGTATCGCAGAAGCCTGCAAGATGCTCGTCCACCGCGTTGTCCACTATCTCATAAATCAGATGATTCAGTCCTTTGGTGGACACGCTGCCAATATACATGCCGGGACGTTTTCTGACAGCTTCAAGTCCCTCTAATACGGTAATACTTGAGGCGCCATAATCGTTTGCCTTTGCCATTTTATACAACCATGCCTTTCTTATCACTGCAAAAAAAATCTTTGCATACAGTACGAGTATATCATAGATTTGGTATGTATGCAAAGAAAAATATACAATTTATGGTAGATATTCCGCTTTTTTATCACTGCAAATCAATCTTTTTGCAACATGCCACGGCAAGCGCCCCGGGACCAATATGACACGCCACGCTAAGGGAAAGAGGGTCGATATGGATATCGTAGCCGGGAAAGACTGCCAAAACCTCTTCCTTAAGCTGCTCTGCCGCTTCTCTGTTGTAAGTATAGGCTATTTCCAGCCAGATCCCCTTTTCTTTTGTCAGTCCGCCAAAACGATTGATGATATCGTTTTTGATTGCATTAATCATAATGGACTTTCCCTGTGTGCTTGTCCTTGCCTTGGCAAAGGCATCCAGCTTTTCTCCTTGTATCTGCAGCACAGGCTTCAGTCTTAAAATAGTGCCTAACGCAGCCGCAGCCGGCGTAATTCTTCCGCCTTTTTTCAGATAATACAAGGTATCCAGCATAATATAAATACTGCTGTTAAATTTGTCATTTTCAAGAAATTCCTTGATTTTGGCACCGCTAAGCCCTTTTTGGGCAAGCTGCATCGCATCCAGCACAGACTGTCTCTGGGTAACGGATATTCTCTGGTTGTTTACTACATGTACCCTGCCCTCAAATTCCGGCTCATTTGACAGCATAATTGCACTCTGGCAGGAGCCGGATAAGCCGCTGCTCATGGGAATATGGACAATCTCGTCGTTCTGGGTAAGCAGCTTTTTCCAAAGATTCATAACGGATTCCGGAGAAGGCTGGCTGGTTCCAATATCCGCGCCTTCCGCAAGCTTTTCGTAAAATGCCTCCTGCGTAAGGCTGATATCTTCAAAATATGTATCGCCGTTAATCATAAAAGGCATGGGCAGAACGGCTATAGACATCTCCGCAGCCTGTTTTTGGGTGATACCACTGTTTGAATCTGTTACAACTGCTATTCTGGGCATAATTCCCCTCCATAAGATAATCGTAAATTTAAGTATAAAACATAAGTGTTATTTTACATTCAGATAGTCGTAAAGTCAATACAATTCAGCGTTCCTTCTTTTACCTGTTCCAAATACCTGCAAATCAGCCCGCTCTCCCTAAACGCTGCGGCACCGGCCTCCACACAATCGGCAGCCCGTTTTAAAAGCGCCGCATCCTGATAGATATCCCCAAGCCTAAACTGCATTTCTCCGCTTTGACGGATGCCAAACAAATCTCCCGGACCCCTGAGCCGTAAATCTTCACTTGCAATATAAAAACCGTCGTTGGAGCGGTTTAATATTTCCAGTCTTTCCCTTGTATCTTTGCTGTCATTGGTACTGATAAAAATGCAGTAGCTTTGATGTGTACCGCGCCCTACGCGCCCTCTGAGCTGATGAAGCTGTGCCAGTCCGAAACGCTCCGCATTTTCCACCAGCATCACCGTTGCATTTGGCACGTTGATGCCTACTTCAATTACGGTGGTGGAAACCAGCACGTCAATTTGTCCCGCCGCAAAAGTTTCCATAATGCGGTTTTTGTCCGCAGGACGCATCTTCCCATGCAGACAGGCAACTTGAACAGAGGCAGGCAAAGCGGCTCTAAGCTTTTCCGTGTAATCCGTTACATTTTCAAGTCCTTCGGATTCGCCTTCCTCTACCATAGGGCAGATACAATATACCTGTCTTTTGGCATGTACTTCTTTTGCAATAAAATCATATGCCTTAGGACGCCAGCCGGGTCCCACAACACAGTTTTTGATGGGACTTCTGCCGCTTGGCAGCTCATCAATCACAGATATATGCAGATCTCCATATAAAATAATGGCAAGGGTGCGGGGAATAGGCGTTGCGCTCATTACGAGCACATGGGGATGGTTTCCCTTGTCCTTTAGATTTTCCCTCTGCCTTACGCCGAACCTGTGCTGCTCGTCCGTAATGACAAGCGCAAGCTTTTTGAAGACAACCTTATCCTGAATAACCGCATGGGTTCCCAGCACCAGATTGGCGCTGCCGTCTGCCAGCGCCGCATAGGCTTCCCTTTTGGCAGAGGCTGTCTGCGAGCCGGTCAGCAGTACGGGCCTAAAGGGAAGATGGTATTTTTCGGTAAGCTCTTTTATATTCTCGTAGTGCTGCCTTGCAAGCACCTCCGTCGGCGCCATCATGGCGCCCTGATAACCGTTGGACACGCACAAAAGTAATGCAAAAATAGCGACAATGGTCTTTCCGGAACCCACATCTCCCTGTACCAGGCGGCTCATCACATACTCTCCTGTCATGTCTGCCGTAATTTCCGCTATTACTTTTGACTGTGCCTTTGTCAGCCGGTATGGAAGTGCCTCTAAAAAACGCCCTGTCTGGGCTGTTTCTATCATGGGCGCATGGTTCCTTTCCTGCTCCGCTGCCGCCTTACTGTCCCTGAGCATAAGGATAAAAAAGAAGAACTCTTGAAACACCAGACGTTTTCGCGCTGCAATAAGCTGCTCCCTGTTCTCCGGAAAATGAATGGCACATAAAGCATCCGCATACCCCATCAGCGCCTCTTCCTTTAAAAGCGTATCGGGAAGCAGGTCTTTTGGCATGGGACAAAGGCTGAGCACCTGCTTTACGGCTTTTGCCACCGCCTGATTGGTAATCCCTTTTGTCAGAGAATAGCGCGGCTGAATAAAAGACATAAGACCACGATATTCCTCTTCCTTGTATAATCTGGGCTGTTCCATCACAAGCACAGGGCTTCCTGACGCCGCCGTTTCTCCATCGTTTTTTTGCATCCGATGGTATTTTTCCTGCACCATACCGCGGAACAGGTATACCTGCCCGCTTTTTAATGCATTTTTTAAAAAAGGCATATTAAAGAAAGTAAGCTGCATGGTTCCTGTGGCATCCCCCACGGACACGGTCAGAATCTTTAAGCTTCTGACCTGTTTTACAAGGGGCGTTCCCATTACCAGCCCCCGTATTGCGCATACCGCTCCGGCATGTGCGTCACCGATAGGGACCGGCTCTTCAAACGTCTCATAATCCCGCGGAAAATAAAACAACAAATCCCTCAGCGTTTCAATATGCAGCTTACGAAAAAGAGCGGCGGATTTCTCCCCCACTCCTTTTAATGTGGTAATATCTGATTGCAGATTCATACAAAATTTCCCTATTCGGCAGAAATAATATAATAGTAAATCGGCTGTCCGCCATATTGCAGCTCTACATCGCAGCCACTATACTTCTCCGCAACGGCTGCCCTTATTTGCTCCGCATCTTCTTCTTTCACATCGCTTCCATAGTAAATACTGATAAGCTCTAAATCCGCATCCATCATGGCGTCTACCATGCCAAGCGTGATTTCGGGCAAATCCGTTCCCACGGCAAGGATTCCGGCATCGCCAATGCCCATATAATCGCCCTGTTTGATGGTCTTGTCGTCAATCTGTGTGTCACGCACCGCATAAGTGACCTCACCGGTTTTGACATTTTTGATTTCCTCAGTCATAACGGAAGCATTTTCTTCCGCAGACAAATCAGGCACATAATTGATAACTGCCGTGATACCCTGCGGAACCGTCTTGGTCGGAATTACAATAATGTTCTTATCCTTTGTCATTTTTGCAGCCTGCTCTGCAGCCAGAATCACATTCTTGTTGTTGGGCAGGATATAGACCGTATCAGCATTGACTTTTTCAATGGCATCAAGCATATCTGCCGTTGCGGGATTCATGGTCTGCCCGCCTTCAATAATATAATCTACACCAAGTCCTTTGAAAATTTCGTTCATGCCATCCCCAATGGATACGGCAACAAAACCGGCAGGTTTTCTCTCCGCAGGTACCGCTTCCGGCGCCGGCCCTCCTTCTGCCTTTTGCTTTTCTGCTTCTTTAAACAGCTTTTCCTGATGCTCCAGCCGCATATTGTCAATCTTCATATTGGACAATGCACCATACTTCAATGCCCTTTGAATGGCAAGCCCCGGGTCATTGGTATGTACATGTACCTTGACTACGTCGTCATCCGTGACACATACAATGGAATCTCCGATGGACTCTAAGAAAGCTTTAAAATCCAGCTCCTGTTTGATATTAAAGTTCCTGTTCAGCAGAATGATAAATTCCGTGCAATAACCGAATTTAATATCCGCCTGCGCTTCCGTCCTCGCACCGGAAGCTGCTGCCGCAGGCGCATCCGAAATGGTATAGTCGATTTCTTTTCCCAAAAAGGCATCGTAAGCGCCGGCAAGCGCTTCTACAAGCCCCTGTCCGCCGGAATCCACAACGCCTGCCTGCTTCAGCACCGGTAAAAGCTCCGGCGTCTGGCTTAAAACATAGCGGGCATGTTCGATGACCGCAGCCAAAAACTCACCCATATCTTCCACGCCATCCTCATAAAGGGAACGCGCCTTTTCCGCTCCGCCTCTCGCAACCGTTAAAATCGTACCCTCTTTGGGCTTCATAACGGCTTTGTATGCTGTTTCCACCGCCTTATCAAAGGCATCTGTCAGTGCCGGAAGGTCTATTGACGAAAGCTCCTTGATGCTTCTGGTAAATCCACGTAACAACTGTGACAGGATAACGCCGGAATTGCCCCTTGCACCTCTTAAGGAGCCCCCTGAAATTGCCTTACACAAATCCTTCATGTTAGGATTTTCACCAAGGGCGGCAACTTCTTTTGCCGCAGACATAATGGTGAGCGTCATGTTGGTGCCGGTATCCCCGTCAGGAACCGGAAATACATTCAGCTCGTTTATCCACTCTTTTTTTGCTTCCAAACTTTTTGCGCCGGCTAAGAACATCTTTGCAAGCATCTTAGCGTCGATTGTATTTAAAGCCACAATAAATCCTCCTTAATCAATCACTCTAACACCTTCAACAAAGATGTTTATTTTTTCAATCCGTATGCCGGTAAACTCTTCCACCTTGTACTTCACGTTGTCAATCAGGTTGTCGGAAACAGCCAGAATGCTGATTCCATATGCTACGATAACATGAAAATCCAATGTCAGCTTATTGTTTCTGATGGAAACGGCAATCCCTCTTGTGAGGTTGTCCCTTTTGAGCAGCTTCGCCAGCCCGTCTCTTGCGGAATACCCTGCCATGCCCACGATACCAAAGCATTCCATGGCAACGCTGCCCGCGTACTGTGCAATCACCTCACTGTCAATTGTAACGTTACCCATGTGAGTATTCATAGAAGAACTTTTCATGTAAAACCTCCTTCTTGCCTGCCGGTGCCAAAAGCGTCGGCATTACATATAGTGTATTATAACTGCTTTCCCTAAAAAATGGAATAAAAA
>WSLY01000043.1 GCA_013316825.1 Lachnospiraceae bacterium
ATATGAGGTGTTGACCGCTTATTGCGTAAATGAAGCACTTCAAAAATTAGCAAGACAGCCCGATTTAATCCTGCTCGACATCAATATGCCGGACATAGACGGATTGACCCTTTGTCAGAAAATTCGGGGGCTTATTACTTGCCCCATTCTTTTTTTGACAGCAAGGGGCGAATCTGCCGATAAAATCATCGGCTTTCAGGCAGGTGCCGACGATTATATCATTAAGCCTTTTGATCTGGACGAATTAGGGGCGAGAGTTGCCGCACATCTGAGGAGGGAGCAGCGACACAGGAATAAAGCGACAATTCGCTTCTTTGGTGAACTGACGATTGATTATTCAGCCCGAACCGTCACAGTGGCGGGTGAACCTGTTGCTTTATCAAAAAGGGAATTTGATATCGTGGAATTGCTTTCGCTGAATGCAGGGCAGGTATTTGACCGGGAGCGTATTTATGAAGCGGTGTGGGGGATTGACGGCGGAGGCAGCAGCGATACCGTCATGGAACATATCAGAAAAATCCGGGCGAAGCTGGCTGGTTATACGCTTCATAGCTATATCGATACGGTTTGGGGGTGTGGTTATCGGTGGAAGGTTTGAAAAATATGGAGTTAAAGAAATCCTTTCTCGTTTTGTCTGTCTTCTGTATTTTGACGTCTCTCCTGCTGTTAGGACTGGTTTTTCTGATATGTAATTCGATAAGCAGCACGTTTCCCGCCGGTGAGATTGAAATTTTATCAGATGGTTCAATCGTCAGACAGGAAACGCCCTCGGCATCTCAGAGAAATATATTATCAGTGTTGGGGATCATTCAAATTGTGTCCTGCATTATTCTTCCTATGGGCGGGCTGGCATTATCCGGTGTCTTATACTACCATATCAAATTGAAGCAGCCGATTACTGCATTGCAAAGTGGCATCACAAGTATTCAGAACCACAGCCTTGACTTTTCCATGCAGATTTGCTCTGATGATGAATTAGGTCGGCTCTGCGCTGCTTTTGATACCATGCGGGAGGAACTTTTGAAATCAAATCAGGAACTATGGCTGCAGGCGGAAGAACGCAAAAGGCTAAATGCCGCTTTCTCCCATGATTTACGCAACCCGATTACGGTCTTAAAAGGGACAATAAAATTACTGCGGCAAGGTACATCGGATGAAAAGACTATTGACAGGCTGGAAAGCTATACTCTGCGCATTGAACAGTATGTGGAGGCTATGAGCAGCATACAAAGATTAGAGCAAATGCCGATACAGATAAGCAGGTGTACTTATTCCCTGCTGCGCTCCGAATTAGAAGATACGGGCAAACTTCTTGCCGGTGCACTAAAGCTGTCCGTGTCCACCCCTGATAATGGGACAATGCAATTAGATCATGGACTGTTTCTGAACGTTGCGGAAAATCTGATTGGAAATGCGGTTCGGTTTGCAAAAAGTAAGATTACGATTTGTCTGGAACAGCAGGAAAATTATTTGCTTCTGTCCGTTACAGACGATGGCCCCGGTTATCCTGCGGAATTGGTGCAGAATGGTCCGAAACCCTTCGGAAAGATGAAAGAAGATTCTGCGCACTTTGGTATGGGGCTATACAGCAGCCAGACGTTATGCCGAAAGCATGGGGGAACGCTGACGCTGGCAAATAGAAAAGAGTGTGGTGCAGCGGCCACTGCTTCTTTCCGGATAAATTCAGAAATCTTGAGAGATTTTTGAGATTTTTGATTTACACTCTCCTTACATCACAAATAAGGAGAGTGTTTTTTATGAACATTGAAGCAAAGGAATTATCAAAAATCTACGGAAGCGGTGAGAGCCGTGTCATTGCGTTAGATAAAGTCAATCTTGAAATTGCGTCCGGCGACTTTATCTCCATCATGGGCCCGTCTGGCAGCGGAAAAAGCACCCTGCTGCATCTGTTATCCGGGCTGGACAGGCCGACATCCGGCAGCCTGACATACGAAGAAAAAGATATATACAGTCTTAGCGATAAAGAACTGTCTGCTTTTCGCCGTCAAAGAATCGGCTTTATCTTTCAGCAATTCAACCTGCTCCCTGTTCTGACCGCAAAGGAAAACATCATCATGCCCTTGCTGTTAGATAAAAAAAGGCCGGATGAAGCATATCTAAAGCAGCTTACGGATCTGTTGGGGATTCGTGAACGCCTGACCCATCTGCCCCATGAGCTTTCCGGCGGCCAGCAGCAGCGTGTGGCGATTGCCCGCGCCTTGATCGCCAAGCCTGATATTATTTTCGCTGACGAGCCGACCGGGAATCTGGACAGTAAGAGCGGCGGCGAGGTTATGGAGATGCTGGAAAACATATGGAAGAAGACGGCTAAAACGCTTGTTATCATTACCCATGACAGCCGCATTGCGAGAATGGCAGAGCGGCAATTTGTAATAGTAGACGGCGTTCTTTCGGAGGTGACAGCAAGATGAGATCTTATTTAACCCTTGCGTGGAAAGAACTGAAAGCACAAAAAATCATGGCAGTTCTTATTTTTACTGCGGTTATCATATCCACGATTATGACGGCAGTGACCGGACAATCTATCGGAATATTACAATCCATGCGTATTGATCAGGCGGCGGGGCTGAATGGAAACCGCTATGCAACTTTTCATCAGCTCAATAAGGAACAGGCGCAAAAACTGCATGAAGATGACCGCCTGTATGATGCAGGCGATATAATCTTTGTTGGCAGCACGCCATTAGGCAGCAGCAGTTTGGATTTATATCTCCGGGAATATCACGATAACGCATTATCCATGTACCCGTCATTCGGAAGGATAGAAGAGGGACGGCTGCCGGAGAAAGCAAACGAAATTGCTTTGTCAGAAGATGCCATTCAATATCTTGAGCTTAATGCCGCGATTGGAAGTACAATTTCGTTGGATTTACGCACGTCCGTCATGGACAATTCACTGCCAGATATAGAATATTCTGCTGACTTTGTGTTGACGGGTATTCTGGAAAGCAGTTATATCGGATATGCATCAGGTATGGTCGGGGGGATTGTAGGAGACGGAACCGCAGAGAAATTATTACCGGAAGAATATCTGCTTTATTCCACTGATTTTAAAACTTATGATAAGCGAAATTTTCAGAGTATTATTTATGATCTTGCGGCGGATTTAAATGTAAATGAACGATTTATCCAATATAACTGGATTCTGCTTGACGCTCTCGGTATTTCCTATGATAAGGCGGCGGACAGCGATACCGGTACAGGATTTTCATTCATGGCTGCAGCGTGCGTTTTAGTAGGCGCACTGGTTTTGCTTGCGGCTGGGCTGGTGATCTACAACATTCTGAAAATTTCGATCACAAAGCGCATGAAAGAATATGGAACGCTTCGTGCAATCGGCGCAGAGAGAGGGCAAATTTACCGCCTGGTTTCTTTACAGCTCCTGATTCTCTGTGGAGCAGGTATTCCTATTGGGCTATTGTTCGGCACATTATCAGTAAAAGGTGTGTTGATCGCGGCGACGGGTATCCTTAATCCCGATCTGTTCATGGTAAACAGCGTTTCCGAATTAAACACTGCAATCAGCGCAGCCGGTACGGTGAAGCTGCCGATGCTCCTTGCCAGTGTTGCAGTTACGCTCTTATTTGCACTGCTGGCCGCATTTCCCGCCGCCTGGTACGCATCCCGTTTATCTCCGATTGCCGCTATGTCGGGGCAGGCTGTAAAGATCAAACGTCGGGGAAAAAGGAATCGTAAAATTCATATTTTTGAAGCCTACTATGCAGGGCTTAATCTGAAACGCGGGCGCGGCAGAACGATCGTTACGATTCTGTCCCTTGTTATGAGTATTACCGTTTTTGTTGCCTTACAGAGTTTTACCGGGTTGCTTGACGCCAGCAGCGAAGTTCAGGATATGTATTTCAGTGATTATTCCATTACAAATGAGACTTCCGGTATTCCGCCAGAAAGTGTGGATACACTGATAGCAAACGATGCGGTAGAAAGCATCTCTGCCACCCGGCTTTCCGTGTTCATGCCGGGAGCCGGGGATGTGCTGCCATTTGAAACAGACCTGTCTGTGAAGAGCCACGAAACCTTGCAGCTTGTTAATATTGATGATGCACAATTGCAGCGTTATGCTCCCAAGCTGTCCGATCAGGACAGGCAGGCGTTAAACGATGGAACAGGCTGCCTTGCCAAAAATCCCATTGCCTTTTCCTACGGTGATACACCGGTAGAGCGTACGGAGCTTGCAGTGGGCGATACAATCCAGTTAGGAGACAGAACGCTTCGCGTAGTGGGAGTGATTGATGCGGCAATCACAATCAACAATGACGGCTTTACAAACGGTGTCCAGCTCATAGTGAATGATGAGATATATTGCTCACTGCTTAGAAATGACAGTTATTCAGAGATTTATCCGACGTTACTGGATGATGCTGATACGAATACTTTTGAAAGCTGGCTTGATAACTGGTGCAGCGAATATCCGGGAACGCATTGGCTTTCCTATCTTCAAAGCAGCAATGAGATGGAGGAGAGTTTTGAACAGATCAAAATGCTGTGCTGGGTACTGATTATCTTTATCGGCATCATCGGCATACTGAATATCATAAACACTGTCTACAGTAACATCCATACACGCATCGGTGAGATTGGTATGCAGCGTGCGATCGGTATGAGCGCAGGATGTCTTTACAAGACATTTCTGTGGGAGGGCGCTTACTACGGTATTTTCGCAACGTTGATCGGAGCAGTGGCGGGCTATATCTGCTGTGTTTTTGTTGAAGCGGCGCGGACAGATACACTACGGCTCGTTGACGTTCCTGTCATAGCGATTGCTGAGGCTGCGATTATTTCCATTTTAGCCTGCCTGCTGGCAACGGCAATTCCGCTGCGTTCTATTGCAAGGATGAGCATTGTGGATTCCATTGAAACAGTTGAATAATTTATATTCCCCCATAAGCAAATTACATTACTTATGGGGGAATTGCTGCTGTCAATGCATACATCTTGAAGCCTATGCCTCCTTATTCTCATACGCCGCTTTCAGCATCATAATAATCTGCTCCTGCGTAAACCGGCTGCTGTCAATGCATACATCATAGGTGCTCATATCCATCCAATTTTTCTCCGTAAAATATTCGTAATAACTGCGCCGCTCCTTATCCGTCGTCTTTACGTGTGTACACGCCTCCTCTTCCGAGATCCCCATACGGTTGGCAGTTACCTGTACCCGATATTCAAAAGGTGCATGGATAAAAACCTTTAAACAGTCTTCTCCCAGAATCTGTCCTGCACAACGGCCGATGAAGATGCATTCCTCCCGCTTGGCGATAAAACGAATAATGTCCCGCTGGGTCTGAAAGAGTATATCGTTCATCGGATAGAAAAGGTACTGAGACTCCGTCTGCGGCGGCTCATTCAACGGATGGCGCTGCCTGGCGGCACATTTCTCATCCACTTTAAGAAGTTCCTCGTAAGGAAGTCCCTGTTCATTACTTGCAATCTGTATCAAATCCTTGTCATAGCAGTGGATTCCCAGTTCATCAGACAAAGCTTTTCCTATATTTCTCCCGTTACTGCCGAGGGCGTTTCCTGTCTGACGATTGAACCATCTGCTAAAATTTCAATCTCACCGGCGGGAAACGTGCTGCT
>WSLY01000028.1 GCA_013316825.1 Lachnospiraceae bacterium
CCATACGATGAGGGTTCGACTCCCTACGGGGATACAATCAGACGCCGCCGCAGCTTCTCTTGCTGCGGCGGCGTCCGTTTTGTGAAATCAGTAGAGTTAAAACCGGATAGAGTTAAAATAGGGACGCGAACCGTATCGCACGGTTCGCGTCCTGTTGAATCAATGTTTATGGGTATTTAGGTGTGTTTCTTATCTTACAGTCTTGTATGTTCCCTTGTCGGTCTGCACCATATATAATCCTGCGGGAAGTCCAAGAAGAGCCTCTGCTGTAGGCGAATCAAGCACTTTGATGCCGCTTGCAGAATAAACCGCGATGATGCGGGCACCGCTTGCCTCAATCTCGCTGATTTCTGAAGAACCGCTCACTGTTATCTCGCACACATCGTTGGCTCCGTTGTATGCTGTTGCCGAAATGTAGGCGTGTCCTTCGTCAGCTGCTGTCACATTTCCTTCGTTGTCTACGGTGGCTACAGCCGGATTGCTGCTTATCCATGTCAGAATGCGGAACGTGGCGTTGTCGGGAGTGAGCGATGTCGCAAGTTTCCGGGTTTCGCCCGGTTTGAGTTGGATGGCGTGTTCGTTCATTGTCACCGTCTCTACAGGGTATCCCACCCTGACGGCTATAGGCCCGCTGATTGTCACTCTTTTAGTTGTAGGTTCCTCGCCTTCGGCTGCCGCCGCAGGCTCGTAATAATACATCCTTACTTCGTAGTCTCCTTCATCAAGATCTACAGGAAGTCCTGTGAGGGTAAGGTTATATATGCGGTTGGATTCTATGGAGAGGTTCGGATACTGGAAATTCCAACCCTTGCCGGTGGTCTCGCCAAGCTTGTAGTAGGCGATTCCGAATTGAGGCGCTGTGATTGCGGTTGTCCCGTAGTTTCCAACCTGGAAGGTAATGTTGTCGATTGTAGACTTCGGCAATATCTCGGTCGGCGAGAATGACATTATCCGGAGCTGTGTCGTGAGAGCCTTTCCTGTCTCTGAGACAGAAAGGGGATATTCTCCCGGAAGGTCACGTCCGTAGGAATCGCGGAAAGATACGATATAGTCTTTCTTGAGAACCTCAAGAGTCAGACTGAATGAATACGGAATCGTGAGTCCTGCGGGAATGTCATATTTGCCGATAGGCATTTTCGTCAGTTCTCGCCCTCTTGAGTCTTTTATCACCATTGTCAGGTCGCCGTAATAATCCTTGTCGGAAGTATGGTTCGCAACCGACATCAAGAAGTCGTGCGAATTGTTCGAGTATATCTTGCCTGCATAGCTGAAGCATGTCACGGCAAGTTCCGGAGCCGTGGCGAGTTCATCTTCTATGGTGGCGTCAGTGAAAGTGCGGTTTCCTTCCGCGTCTACGGTCATGGTGACATGGTCGCGATACCCGTTGACCACATGTATGAAATCGCTTTCTTCGTCAACAGTGTTGATGAATGCCGGATAAACCGTGTATGTCCCTTCCTTGAATTTTTCAAGATATGCGGGGATTTTCTGCGTTCCGCTGTTGGATTGCAATGCTTTGCATTCAAGTCCGGGAACAAAGTTTATTTTCCCGTCCTTGTCTTGCACAGCTACGCCTATATAACCCGTGAACGGAGTGCTTGACATGTTCCAGAATCCTGCGTTGTATCCCGAGACGGGGGCTGTGACTTTGAAGTTGGTGTACATCAGTTTGGAGCCGTTGGCGGCTGTCAATTCGGCTCTTGAATCGAAATCGAAGTTGCCCACGCAGTTGAAATAGGGAAGTTCCGGAGTTCCGGTGTCCACACCGTCCTTTACCGGACGGATATTGTAGCTGATACCCTGTCCGGAGTTGAAGCCACCCGCTGCACCTCCGATGCCGAGCGTCTGAGGTGAAAGTCGGGCAAGGTAGAAATAACCGTCGCTCACTCCGCTCCATCCCCAGTTGAAATGGAAATAATGGTCGCCGCCGTATCCGTCGCATACGAACGAGTGTCCACCTGCTGAACCGCGTCCGTTATATAGTACCGGCAAACCCTCCTTGAGGTTGTTGTAGATAATTTCCTCAAATTCCCATGACGGGCAGTAGTCGCGATATTTATACCGAATCGACTTGCTGTATTTGAAATAATCCACGAGAGCGAAAGACTGCTGGCGAGAAACCGCGCCGCTGCCTCCTGCCTGTTCCATGTTATATGACATGTTGACCGATATTCCGCATGCATACATCAGGTCTGCAACGGCTTTAGCCTGAGCTTCCGACCATGTCGGATTTCCATTCTGGTCATAGGAATAGGTGTCGAGCATGTTGTCCCAGTCGAAGCGCATCTGCGAGAAATCGCATTTAAGCTGCTTGGCAAGGACATCGGAATATGTTTTCCATTCATAAGAATTTGATCCCACTCCAACATCCGGCCATTTGTGATAATACATCACCTGTGCCATCGATGTGGCGACGCATCCGGTAACGGTAGGTATTTGCTGTCCTGTAGGAGAACCGGTTGCGTCGATGACTTCAAGCGGGGGGGAGCAAAGATTGTAGGGGTTGCCTTGATCCCATTTGGATTTAAGGAGAGGAGCTATAGGTTCCCATCCCGGAGATGCGATGGCGGAGGTGCGGGAATCTTCTGTCTCGTTTTTGATCGCATAATCGATTTCGCGTGAATAATCCTCGATGAAGCTTTTCATGGCAGGTGAGATTTCATCAATGTTGAAATCTCCGTTGTCACCATATCCGAGTAGTGCCGGAAAGCGGTCGTCGGCAGGTGTGATCATATATCCGTCTCCTGTTCCCTTGTTGAATACGTAAAGTGTGGGTTCCTGTTCCGTTGTTGCCCGGAATGTATGGGCAAGCCTCGCAGTGCCTTTTGCAGGTTTCTTCTTCATTTTCGAAGATGAGGCTTGTCCGATTGCTCTTTGCAGCGCCTGATCCGGTGTGACCGGAGTTGCCGCCGCAGTCAGGGATACTGCGCAAGCGCAAAGCAGCATCCATGGGTAGTGTAGGTTTTTCTTCATAAATGGAAATTTAAGTAAGTGGAACCATAATGATTTGACTTGACTTTGCAAAGATAAGTCAAAGGTTTTAAAAATTCGCTATAAATTTAAGAAAAAAATAAAAAAAGTAGCGTATTTTCTGTAGAAAATTGTCCTAAAATAAGGTATGATATACCATATATTGTGGAGGAAAATGAGTAAATGGCAGAAAGTACAAAAAACAATCAGGCAAAAAAAATAGATACCAGTGCCGTAGAGCTTGTCCGACGCGAAGAGAGGCGCAGACGAAGAAAGCGCAATCAGGTGCTTGCTTATCTGACACTGGCGCTGCTTGTTATTTTGATTGTTGCAGGCGTTGTGACGGCGGTTATCTTGATTGGCAGAAAGCAGCCTGCAAAGCAGGAGGATAATTCTTCCTTGTCAAGTGAGATTGAGGATTTGGTCGGACCGGAAGAGAGTCTGCAAAAACCGGAGGTTTCGGATACCGTTCCGGAGCCGACGCCGGAAGAAAATCTGGATAAAATTATCGATGCGGCAATAGAGGTTATGCCTCTTGAGGATAGAGTGGCGGGGCTGTTTATTGTAACACCGGAATCAATTACCGGAGCAGGTACGGCGATACAGGCAGGAGACGGTACAAAGGATGCACTGAACAAATGGGCAGTGGGCGGGCTGGTTTATTTCAAAAAAAATATAAAATCGGCGGAACAATTAAAGGAGATGATTTCCAATACGCTGCTTTACAGCAAATATCCGCTTTTTATTGCAATAGATGAAGAAGGCGGGCAGGTAAGCCGCCTTGCAGAAGCCGGACTTGTAGAAAATGCAGGCGGAGCACATGAGATTGGTGCGACGGCTGACCCTGCGCAGGCATATGCGGCGGGACAGAATATTGCGGGATATTTGAGTGAATATGGTTTTAATCTTGATTTTGCTCCGGTTGCAGATGTCAACAATGTAGACGACAGTGTGATTGGAGAACGTTCTTACGGCAGTGACAGCGCTATCGTGTCCTCCATGGTGGCATCCATGGTGCAGGGACTGGAGGAAAACGGTGTCAGCTCGTGCCTGAAGCATTTTCCGGGCATTGGCAGCAGTGTTGACGATACACATGTGGGTCTTGCCGGCACGGACAGGACGGCAGAGCAGTTTCGGGCGGAAGAATTTGTCGCATTTCAGGCAGGCATAGAAGCGGGTGCGGATTTTGTCATGGTGAGCCATATGGCGGCGCCTGCTTTTACCGGTGACAATACGCCTTGCAGCATGTCGCATGAGGTGGTGACGGATATTCTGCGGGAAGAGCTTGGATTTGACGGTGTTATCATCACGGATGCCATGAATATGGGAGCAATCACGGAGTATTACGAGGCAGATGAAGCGGCAATTTTGGCCTTGCGCGCCGGCTGCGACATGATATTGATGCCGGAGGATTTTGAAAAGGCATATGAGGGGGTTCTGCAGGCGGTCAGGGACGGCACAATTTCCGAAGAGCGCATCAACGATGCCCTGCGCCGTATTTACCGGATTAAATACGCGGATAAACTGGTGGAATAAAGAAAGGGTCTGCAATCCCAAGCAGGGGCTGCAGACTTTTTTTATAGGGGTGTTGGCTGATGGGGGGAAAATCTTTCATTCAACGGTTGACAAAAACAAGTTGGTGTAGTATATTATTACTTGTCCGTTAAATATGGATGCATGATAAGCGCGAGTGGCTCAGCGGTGGAGCACCTCCTTGCCAAGGAGGGGGTCGCGGGTTCGATTCCCGTCTCGCGCTTTTTTGTATTGCAATATGTTAATAATTTTAGCAATAAAATATTATTCTGCGAATATATCTCGCTTTATTCAAGCTTCCAACTTATTTTCTTGTTTTATATTTTGATTTGTAAAAGGGGAAATAACTACTATTATGGTATGTTATGGACTTATGGGGGATAGTATGGATAAAAGATTATTCCATTGCTTCAAAAGTATATGATGGTGATAGCCGTTATAGAAGTAATTTTGTCTTTTATTCTATGTTTTCTTGTGGAAAATTTTCAAATTAAAAGTAGTGACGAAAAATGAGAAGAGTACGAGAAGGATTGCTATGAATTAGAGATATGGCTAAACAAGCAAGGATTTGCATCAGCAGCGAAAAGATAATAATGCGCGTTTTGATAAGTGGGTACAAACACTTGCTATACCGATAACACTTGCTGCTTTTTCGAGAATAATAACATGGCAAGATAGTATCACGGAAATGTTTAACATGATTTCTGTCATATTGGGGGGGCACTTATTTATGGTTTTGCTTCTGGATGCAGAAGTTATGCATGGGTTCTGGAAAAACGAGGACAATAGGGACTGCATAAAATGAAAAGAACGATGCTGCGTAATAGGAAAATAATATGCTTGTTTTAAATGCATGGATAGGTATGTGAAAAGTTTTATATACTGTGCAAAGACTACGAAGAGAGGTCATTATCATGCTGTTAAAAACACCAATCGTATGCCTTTTATTTATGATATACATGATTGGATTTTACTATCGGAAGCCTCATATTCCGGTGAAGTCAACGAAGATATTTCAAATACTTACGAAAGTGGCGCTTCTGAATGTATTGTTTGATTTCATTACGGTCTAATAGCGCATATTATTTATTTGTTGTCCATACTGGGCTTTATTTATGTGCTGTTTCTATATATGAGAAGTTATCTGGAGGCAGATTTGAAATTTAACAGGATAGTAAGGGGTCTGCACAGCCTGCCGTTTCTGCTGTCCGCAATAGGGATTTTGGTGCTGCCGATTACCTATGTGCACGGCAAAACGACGGATTATTCACTGGGGCCCAAAGCGTATGCTTTATATGGGAGCATAGTGATATACCTGATTTTTATTTTATACTACTGTCTTCGTTATTGGAAGCTTTTAGACGAGGATAAAAGAACGAAGATTATACTTGCCGTTCCGATTTATGTGGTGATATCTTCCATTCAAATGCTGATGCCGGAAGTGCTTTTGGAGGTTGTCGGTTCTTCGCTCATTATGCTTGGACTGATACTGAGCAATGAAAATATGGAGAAGTATGTGGACAATAAAACGGCATTATTCAACCAATATTCTTTGGAACTGGTCTTGGAGGAACATGATTTTGAAAAGCAGAAAATAGTGCTGGCGGTCTTGTGCTTTTGTAAGATGGAAAACAATTTTGACTGGAGGCAGGATATCCTGATTCTGCAGGACATTTGTAAAGAAATTAAATTATACCGCCTGCAGGGGTATCATATTTGTGAAAACGGCGTTGCGTTTATCAGCAGCTCAAAAGAAAAAGCGCATATTGTACTGGAGAAGGTAAAGAATGATGTGGAAAGGAAATATGGAACAGACAGCGTCAGCATTGGCATAAAGGTCCTTTCAAAAGAAGAAACCGTCACAAAACATAGCTGTATGCAGAACAGTATTGCTTTCTGTACGGAGACGGGCAGTCATTTTGCGTATGTGGATTATATGACGCATGTATATAACCGCAATGCGTTGGAGCGGGACTTAAGAAAGCTTTCAAGAGACAATGACAGTTATTACATAATTGCAGATTTGAATGACCTTAAAGCAGTAAATGACGCAATCGGACACTCGGCCGGAGACAGGGTGTTACAGGCGTTTGCCGGTATGCTTGTCAACACGGCGGGGGAGCGCGGAAGGGTATACCGTCAGGGCGGGGACGAATTTGCTGTTTTGTACGAGGAGGAGGCAGAGCCTTATATCCGTGAGCTGGCGGAACGCTGCAGGGTATATAACCAGTCAAGCAACATTCCGGTCAGCTATGCCATTGGATATTGCAGATGCAGTCAGGAAAATTTCCTTGATACCGCAGATCGCATGATGTATGCCAACAAAAGAGAAATAAAGAGGCAGAAAGCATCACTTAAAAAACAGGAATGATTTTAGTTCAAACAGACAGCGTCCTTTAAAATAGTCGGCGGTCCAGCCGGTATAGCCGGCGGTAATTTTAAAGAATACGGCATGGCGTCCGGTGATGATGTGGACTCTTGTCTCTATCAGGGCATCGTCATGTCCGATGGGGCAGCAGCCGATTTCCGTGCCGTCTTCTTTGTCTATCAGAATATGCAGGGTGCAGTTGCAGCCGCAGCCACCGATTCTGGCAGCAAAGCCAAAGGTTTTGCTGGAAAAATCTTCTCCGAAATCAAAGTATTTATAACCGATGACAGCGCCGTCCGTGATATGGGTCACGACGCGCTCGAATCGGTTTTTTTCTGTGACAAAAGCGCCCCCCTTTAGCACACAGGCAATGTCAGCGGGGATTTCCTTGTAGGGAGAAAGGGCATCGGAAAAGCCCAGAGAGGTCATCTCTGCCGGAGGAATGGTTCCGTCCGGCAGTATATTGATTTTTTCAACACAGCCGCGGCGGGACATAATGGTGCCGTTTGTCATGCGGTGGTAAAAAATATACCACTGATTGTTGATACAAACGATGGAGCCGTGATTGTTGCCGCCCGGGTAATCGATGCCGTTGTCCACGATATAGCCGCGGTAGACAAAGGGACCCGTCGGCTTGTCCGAGGTGGCGTAGGCAAGCCGGCTGCCCCTTTTGGGAGAATAAATCATATAATAGGTATCGCCGATTCTGCGGGGCGATGCTGCTTCGTAAAACAGCGATTCTTCTTTGTCAAAGCCGTTTTGGGAAGAGGGCTTGCAGGGAATAAAATGTTCGATGCAGGTATTGTCAAGGACCTCATACATATTTTCCGGATTTATCTGCGCCATAAAGGAGCGTTCAAAGCCGCAGTAAATGTATACCTGTCCGTCTTCATCCACCAGTACCCCGGGGTCTATAAACCAGCCGTTACAGCAGATTTCGTCGGAAATCGTATATTGGTATTGGGAGAGGAGGGTAAAGGGTCCTTCCGGACGCTCGCTTACAGCCACGCATCCTTTTGCATTTACAATATAGGCGTAGAGATAGTATTTTCCGTCTTTTTCCACCACATCCGGTGCAAAAAGCTCGTTGTTTTCACCGGTCCAGTCCGTATCCGCCGGATGGTCGTAATCTGCACGGGTATGAAAAATATCCCCATGGCAGACCCAGTTTTCAAGGTCGTCCAGGGGGGCGCTCCAGCATTTTAATACATAGTCGCAAAATTTGTCGGAGCCGGACCTGTCATGGGAGCCGTAAACATAGATGCGGCTGCCAAATACTCTCGGCTCTCCGTCAGGGATATATTCCCAGTTTGGAAGGTATGGATTTGCCATGTTGCCCTCTTTTCTGTGCTCCGCACATGTCATGCGATTTGCGGTGTACACTCGCTTCGCTCGGCAGATGCACGGCGGCTGGATTCTTAAGCGTATTATACCATAAGTCCCCCTATATTGCCATTTCATTTTCCGAAAAGAAAAATGGCGGTTGACAAATGTGTGCATGTAGTGTATATATAGATATATACAGATTATACACGAAAGGAGAAAGATATGCTCAAGCTTCTAAATGTGTCAAAAAGGCGGAACCGCTTTCTTTTGGATGATATTTCCGTAGAATTGCAGGGAGGCTATATTATGGGGCTTATCGGGGAAAACGGCGCGGGAAAGACGACGCTTTTAGAGCTGATAGCCGGACTGCTTTCTGCGGATAAGGGCAGGATTTTGGTGGAGGGGCTTTCTTTGGCGGAGGAGGAAGCGGCGGTAAAGCAGGAGATTGGCGTTGTATTTCACGGCGATATGTTTGATATACATGATACGCTTTTGCGGAATGTAAGGCGGTACGGAAGGTTTTATCAAAATTATGAGGAAGGTATCTGGCAGAAGTACGCGGCGCTTTTTGGATTAGACGGCAAAAAGCGGTATGGGCGTCTTTCTAAAGGGGAAAAGCTGAAATTTGCGCTGGCGTTTGCATTGTCGCACCAGCCGAAGCTGCTGCTTTTGGATGAGCCGGCGGCAAATTTTGACAAGGACTTTCGGCAGATTTTCGGGAAGGTGCTGCGGGAGTATGTGGCGGGGGGAGAAAATACCGTGATTCTCTCAACACATCTGACCTCTGATCTTGATATGCTGGCGGACTATCTTCTTTTTATCAAGGGCGGCAGGCAGCTTTTATACGGTGATATTGAGAGCATCAGGGAGGGCTTTCGGATGGCTGCCGGAGAGGAATACAAACTGAAGCTTATGAAGGACAGAATCATTCATATGGAGAGCGGAGCGTTTGGTGCAAGGGCGTTGGTGCGCAATACAGGAAGACCTTTTGATGCAGCGCTTAAGGTATGGGAGCCGTCCATGGAAGAATTGATGTATTTTATGGAAAAAGGGGAGGGGTGACAGGTATGTACAGACAGGTTTTTGCGGAATATTTTCGGGGGTTTTTCAGGAATATCAATTCCGAGAGGAAAGCCTTGTTTTTCTCCTATATCTCTATTGGATTGATGTTTTTCTGGCTGCCGCAGCAGCAGGGGATTCGGTATAACTGGCTGCTTGCAATACCGGTGGTTTTTGCCGTAGTAAGCGGAGCCTTTCATAATGTATCTCTGCCCTTTATGATGTATCTGGTGCCGTATACAAAGCGGCAGCGGGAGGCAGTTATCGGAAAGCTTCTGTATGTCAAAATTGTAATCCCCCTGTTTTTTGCGGGATTGTGCGACATTGCGGCGGTGTTTTTGACGGAAGTATCCATATATGCACTGATACTGCAACTTGCAACGGTCTTCTGCATTACCTGTCTCTGCGGCATGTTAAGCGATGACAGAAGGCTAGAGAAAGGAAATGCATATGGAGGGCTTCGGGACTCGGTGGGAATAGGGATGATGCTCTGTCAGGTTGGCGGCTCGGCAATGTTTGCGATATGTCTGTATCCTGTGAGCGCAGCTGCGTTTTGGGTGACATTCCTGATAGAGATGATGGTTATGCTTCCTTTTTTGGTTGTTGTAGGGAAGCGGTGGAAGCAAATCCGGCATAACTTTGCAGAATATGAACTGATGGACGGAGGGTTTGATAAAAATGCAGATTATCATTGAGCCCCATGGTACTTATGCCATATACGAGCAGATTGTAAATCAGATGAAAAATGCCGTTGTATCGGGGGCGTTGTCGCCGGGTGAGGCGCTGCCTTCTATCAGAGGGCTGGCGGCGGAGATAGGCGTCAGCGTCATTACCACGAAGCGCGCCTATGAGGAGTTGGAAAAAGAAGGACTTATCCGTTCTGTGGCAAATAAGGGATTTTATGTCTGCGAGTACAATACGGACTATCTGCACGAGAAACAGCTTATGCTTTTGGAAAAGCATTTTGCGGATGCGATTGCGCTGGCAAGACAGGCAGGGCTGTCCGATTCAGAGGTACGGGATATGGTGGAGGGATTGTTATGACGAATATTTTATTGCAAGCGAAAGAAGTCAGCAGTATAAAGCCGCGGGGCTTTGGAAAGAAAGCGTTTCGGCTGCAGGGGATAAACTTTATACTGCCAAATGGTTATATTATGGGAATTGTGGGAAAAAACGGCGCAGGTAAAACTACCTTTTTTGATTACATCTGCGGGGAAAAGAAAAAGTACAAGGGAGAATTTCTGTTAGAGGGAAGGGAGATTTTTGAGGACCATCTGTGGACATTGGACAGGATAGGCTTTGTATCGGAAAAAAATGAATTTATGGACTTGCGGACGGCGGCGCAGAATGCGCAAATGCTTGGCGGGTTTTATTCCGATTTTGACGGGGAGTTGTTTGAGAATATGATGGAACGCTTTTGTGTCTCCAAAAGCAAAACGGTGGGGAAAATGTCCCGCGGGGAGTTTTTTAAGTTCCAGATTGCATTTGCAGCGGCGCACAAGCCGAAGCTGTTTTTGCTGGATGAAGCGACGGCGGGGATGGACCCGGTCTTCAGGCAGGATTTTTACGGTATTTTGCGCGACTTGATTCAAAACGAAAGCTGTTCTGTGATTTTATCGACACATATTGAGGAAGAAATAGAAAGGCAGCTTGACTATGTGGGGGTTTTGGAAGAGGGAAGATTTATATCCTTTGGGGAGAATCTGCCCGCGTGACGAATGGCGCCGCCATTGCGCCCCATGGGATGCTGTTGCTGAATGGAGGCCGCAAAAAGGCGGCGGAAGGGAGATTGCTATGGACAATAAGGAAAGGGCGCGCAGGGAGCGCGAAAAAATAAGAGAATTTGACAAAGAGCTTTTTCGTTATACGGGACAGGTTGCGTGGTTTCTGCCGGGGTTATTTTCCTTTATCGTGCTGGTTATGACAGGGATACCGCTGCAGGCGGTAATAACGGACAGGGGAATGGCAGCCACATGCGTCATCATGGTGACATGGGTGACATATTTTGTGCTGCAGCCCTATATCAATGTGACGGATTCCCTGATGCAGCGGCAGAAAAAAAGCGGAACCTGGAGCAGACTGAAGTTTCTTCCTGTCAGCAAAGGTGCATACCGCAGGGTCAGGGAAGGCTATCTGTTCCGCTATCTTTGGAAGCTGGCGCTGGCAGGCTGTATCATACAATGTGCCATGACGGCTTTGGACGGCGGAACGGTTACGGTATGGAATTTTTTGTATGTGGTCTGTATGCTGCTGGTATATCCGCTTTGCATGGGATGGCTGCTGCTTCTTACCGGTTAGACGGCGCTGCTTTTTCTTTTGGCAAAAAAGAGCAGGGCGCCGGCGAGCAGAAGGGTAAGGATGCAGGACAAAAGATCCCCTGCGTCGAGGACAGGTTCGCCAAGGATAAGGGAAACGCTGATATTGATGGCAAGGGACAGGGGGATTGAGGAAAGGAGGGCATATGCCGCCGCATATAGTTTTTTGTCGCGAAGCTTTATAAAAAGCAGGTAAACAAACCAGAGCCAGACGATGGAAAACAGGGAGGCACGTATACTTATGGGCATCATAAAAGGGTTTTCCCCGATGATCCGGCTGAGGACAAACAGGAACGGAATGATAAGGACACTGAGAGAAACCAGACAGAGGCGGATTCCCTTGATGCCTTTTTTTACCAGAGGAAAAAATACCAGCCATGTGAAAATACAGGAGCTTATTACATAGAGCGACCACGTGAGATGCCCTGTTATCGCCATATCACAGATAATGCATACGGCGATAGCCAAAAGAAGAGAGGCGGAAAAAGCCGCCGCTGTTATATTTAAGAAGTCCGCCATTTTCTTCTTAGAGGTCCTTTCTGCGTAAAACAGCGCTTTGTCGATGGGGCTGTCTGTATTTTGGTTGGCGGGGGAAACGGCTTCTGCTCTGGCGCCGTTTAACAGTTCGCTCGTTGTCACGCCGAGAATATCGGCGATGGAGGTCAAAAGCGTAATGTCGGGGCAGCTCAGCCCGCGCTCCCATTTGGAGACAGCTTTATCCGTAATATGGAGCTGTCTTGCCAATTCCTTTTGCGTTATGTTTTTTTCTTTTCTCATCTGGGCAATGAACTGCCCGATTGTATTTTCATTCATGGAAAAAACTCCTTTGCGCTAAATTTTGGTTATATTGTACACAATATAGCTTTTCTTTACAACCGACCAGTGGTTTATCCGCGGAAAAGACTGAAAATACTTGAAACAAAAGGCATATCATTATACAATGGTAATAAGAAATGTTTTGGGTTACAGGTAAACGGCTGGGGCGTGCCCCAAAAACAAAAGGGAAGGGTAATGCTTATGAAACTAACATTTATTGGAGCGGACCACGAGGTTACCGGAAGCTGTCATTGTATCGAGGCGTGCGGCAAGTATATTCTGGTGGATTATGGGATGGAGCAGGGAGTCAATGTGTTTGAAAACGCGAAACTGCCGGTGGAGGAGGCATGCATTGACTATGTGCTTTTGACACATGCGCATGTTGACCACTCCGGTCTGCTTCCGCTTTTGTATGCGAAGGGATTCAGGGGGCAGGTTTTTACGACGGCTGCTTCAGCAGAGCTTTGTGAAATTATGCTTCGCGACTGCGCCCATATTCAGGCAATGGAGGCAGAATGGAAAAACCGAAAGGCAAGGCGGAGTGCTGATATGCCATTGACCGAGCCGGTATATACCATGGAAGATGCGGAGGGACTGATTCGCCGTATTGTGCCATGCCATTACAATAATATAATTGATTTATGTGAAGGTGTGCAGATCCGCTTTACCGATGTAGGGCATCTGCTCGGCTCCGCCAGCATTGAAGTGTGGCTTACGGAGGGGGATGTGACGAGAAAGCTGGTATTTTCCGGTGATATCGGCAACAAGCAGAAACCGCTATTGAAGGATCCTGCCTATACCGAAGAAGCGGATTATGTGATTATGGAGAGTACATACGGAGACAGGCTGCACAGCGACCATAGAATCGACTATGCGGGAGAGCTGGCAAGGGTGATTCAGGAGACCTTTGACAGAGGCGGCAATGTGGTAATTCCTTCTTTTGCAGTAGGCAGGACACAGGAGATTTTGTATTTTATCAGAAAAATAAAAGAAGATAAGATGGTGACGGGCTATGGCAATTTTCCTGTTTATGTGGACAGTCCCATGGCGGTGCGGGCGACTTCCATTTTTCAGGACAATGAGATGGAGTGCTTTGACGAGGAGGCGATAGCGCTTATCGATAAGGGCATCAATCCGATTTCTTTTCCGGGGCTGAAGCTTTCGATTACCAGTGAAGAATCCAAGGCGATTAACTTTGAGGATACGCCCAAGGTGATTATATCCGCTTCCGGCATGTGCGAGGCGGGGCGTATCCGCCACCATTTGAAGCATAATTTGTGGCGTCCGGAGAGTACGATTCTTTTCGTGGGATATCAGGCAGTCGGCACTTTAGGGCGCGCCATTGTGGAAGGGGCGCATGAGGTGAAGCTTTTTGGGGAGCCGATTCAGGTGCGTGCCAAAGTGTGCAAGCTTGCAGGCTTAAGCGGACATGCGGATAAGAACGGGCTGATTGAGTGGGTTACCGCCTTTAAAGAAAAACCGCGCAAAGTCTTTGTGGTGCACGGGGAGGACAGCGTCTGCGCTTCCTTTGTGGAATGTCTGACGGTGGAGCACGGGTTGAAGGCGTATGCGCCTTACAGCGGCACGGTCTTCAATCTGGCAAGCGGCAAGCTGGAATACGAGGCAATGCCGATACCCGTCAAGAAGAAAGACAGACCGGCTGCGGGGGTCTATGCAAGGCTTCTGGCGGCAGGACAGCGTCTGCTCGCCATTATCAAAAAGAGCGAAGGCACGAGCAACAAGGATTTGGCAAAATTTGCAGGTCAGGTTACGTCGTTGTGCGACAAATGGGAATAAAGGGGGGACATATTTGAATTCATATTATGGCGTTTTCGTGCTTCTGCTTCTATTCCTTTTTCTTTTAGGAAGAAAGCGGAAGGCGCTGGCGGCTGTACATCATATGCAAAAAAGGAAAAAGGAGACGTTATCCATGAAGGAGCTTGCAAAGAGATTTCTTGATAAGGAATGTATTATATATACGCTGACATCAAACGGGGGAGACCTGCAGGGCACTATCAAAGAGGTCAGTGAAGGCGGTATGTTAATCGAGGATGCGCAGGGACAGCAGCAGGCGGTCAATCTGGAGTATGTGACGAGAATTCGGGAGTTTCCCAGAAACAAAAAGGGGAAAAGCAAAAGTCTGGTTTTGGATTGACCGGTGCGGTCTGAGAAATAGATGCTGCGTATAAAGCAGGATTGCGGCAAAATTGTGGCTTTAAGGAGGCTGAAAATGAGTCTGGCGGATACTATTTTTATTGACATGTGTAAAGATATTCTGGAGAACGGGACCAGTACGGAGGGAGAAAAGGTGCGCCCCCGCTGGGAGGACGGGACGCCTGCTTATACAATCAAGAAGTTTGGCGTGGTAAACCGATATGATTTGGCAAAGGAATTTCCGATACTGACGCTCAGGCGCACGGCTCTTAAGAGCGCAACGGACGAGATTTTGTGGATATGGCAGCAAAAATCCAATAATATTCATGATTTGCACAGTCATATCTGGGATGAGTGGGCGGACGAGGACGGCTCTATCGGCAAGGCGTACGGCTATCAGCTTGGCGTAAAGCACAAATATAAAGAGGGCATGATGGATCAGGTGGACAGGGTGATTTACGATTTGCAGCACAATCCTTTTTCACGGCGTATTATGACGAACCTCTATGTGCATCAGGATTTGAGCGAGATGAACCTGTATCCCTGCGCTTATAGCATGACCTTCAATGTAACCCAGAAAAAAGGGGAGGAAAGGCTTACGCTGAATGCGGTGCTGAACCAACGCTCCAATGACGTACTCGCCGCTAACAACTGGAATGTGGCGCAGTATGCGGTACTTGTACACATGCTGGCGCAGGTGTGCGGTATGCAGGCGGGCGAGCTGGTGCATGTCATTGCAGATGCCCATATTTATGACAGGCATATTCCGATTATACAGGAATTGATAACAAGAAAGCCGAAGCCGGCGCCAAAGTTCTGGCTGAATCCCGACGTACACGACTTTTATCAGTTTACCCGCAATGATGTGGCGCTTGAAGGCTATGAATTTGGACCGCAGGTGGAAAATATTCCCATCGCTATTTAGGCTTTTGACACCCGAATCTATCTAGGTGAATGCGCTGCAGGTTCTTTGGAATGGAGACTATTATGAACGTGATTGTAACGGTGGACGAAAACTGGGCGATTGGGAACAGGGACAGGCAGCTTGTAAGGATTCCGGCGGACTGGCGCGCCCTGCAGGAGCAGACGGCGGGCGGCGTTGTGATTATGGGGAGAAAGACACTTGCGCTTATGCCTCAGGGACAGCCGCTGCTTCGCTGCAGAAATATGATTCTGTCGGGGAGTCCTGCTTACGCAGTGCGCGGCGCTGAGACGGCGGATTCGCTTTCGGCGCTTTTGAAAAAGCTGGACGGCGTTTCTTCGGAAGAGATTTACGTGTGCGGCGGGGAGAGCGTATACAAACAGCTTCTCCCTTATTGCGACACCGCCTATGTTACCATGGTGGAAAAAAGCTATGAGGCGGACAGATATTTTGAAAATCTGGACAGGAGCGAAGCGTGGAACATGACGGAGGAGAGCGATGAGCAGACTTGTTTCGATATTACTTATTATTTTAGGAAGTATAAGCGGATACGGCGGTGATACGGCGGCAGCAGACTTTTTAGGTGATGAATTTGCCGTGCTTTGGGAGGAGCCTGCAGCGTCATACCTTGCGGAAAAGACAGAAAATTATACTTATGAAACCGAAATTGTCGTAGATGACGGCAGGGAGCTCGGGCTTGTGCTTTATGGCGTATGGAGCGAATATTTTTATTTGATAGACAAGATAGAGGTATATGACGGAGAAAAGCTGATTCAGTCGGGACTGGTGGAGGAAGCCGTAATTGCGGAATGGGGAGAGGGCGGCAGCTATTATGCGGAGTCTGTGAGGGAGGACGGCGGCATAGGCGTTGCGGATATGAATTTTGACGGGGCAGGGGATATCTGTCTGCAGGGCTGGGTGGCAAATGCTAATGTTCCCTGCTATTACTGGCTGTGGGACAAAGAGACAGAGCAGTTTTCTTATGCTTTCTGCCTGTGCAATGCGGAAATAGACACAGAACGCCGGCAGATAACTTCTCGTACGCGGGACGGGGCAAATGCTTATATTACGGACTATTATGCGTATGATGAAAAGGGAGAATTGCAGAAAATCCGATGTGAGTATGAAGATTATCACGCACTGATAAAGAAAACCTATGATTTGACAGACGGGGAGTGGAAGCTTACCGGCGAGGAAGCATTAGAGCCTATGAAGGGGTAGAAAATAAACGCATGAAAACTGCTTCTTCAAATTTTTTTAAAGCGGATTCGGATATTCTACATGGAAGCACCAAGAGAAAGGATTTGCAAGATTTACCAAGAAAGGCGAACTGCAAAGTAGGATAGACCGCAAGAATGAGGAGATTGATATTCTGAAAATTGATTTGCCCGGCATTGTCAAAAAATATGGTTATCGGAATGTGCAGGAATTTTACCGGATTTACCATAAATCCTACAGCGCCTATATTGCGTATAAGGAACAAGCGGCTGAATGGGAGAAAACTTATGGAGAGGACAATCAAAAGCAGAATAAGGAAAGCGTGCTTGGACGGTTAAAGAATCCGCCAAAGAGAACCATAGATTACCAACAGCAAAAGACGCTTAAGGGCAAGAACCGAGGAGCGAGAAAAAGTGGTATATTTGATATTAAAATACCTTAATAAAGTTGGAAACAATGGATGTTGAATGAGTTGATATATGTGTAGAGAGTGGCGGTCTTAGGACTGCCCTTTATATAGCGATTGGTATACTATAACAGGGGGCTGTTGCGAAGGAAGACTTGTTGGCGGATATTTACTTAATTTTGTTTTGACTTTAGGAAACAGATTCTTTCCCTATCAAGTAGATAAGAATTATATATTATTTATTGAAGAATCGGATAAATTTCAATCTGTTCAGGATGTCAGCAGATGATATTTCGCCGCTGTTGTTTGAAGTACTGGAGCGGTTTGGTAAAAAATATAGCATTCCTGTGGCTTATTGTGACGATTTTGGTCATGGCTCCAATCATG
Source organism: Lachnospiraceae bacterium (assembly GCA_013316825.1). Classification (GTDB taxonomy): domain Bacteria; phylum Bacillota; class Clostridia; order Lachnospirales; family Lachnospiraceae; genus Acetatifactor. The sequence continues at coordinate 17,475 of WSLY01000028.1, forward strand.
CAATTTTTCCTATTGGCAGAGGGGCGGTTTTAGACTCAAAAAATAAAACACTATTATTTCAATAGAGCATAATTTGTATGCGAATAGTTTTTTCCCTTATGAGGGTTCGTAACACGAGGGAAAAGGATAATTCCGGTTTATCAGGCAGTAATCCAAGGTCCTTTACTGCCCGTTGGGTCATTTTGACGAAGAAAGAAGGGCATAGGCAGTTATCAACACAAAAAGGGATAAGGAGTTTGAACGGATGAAAACAGCGATAATATATCATTCACAGACAGGTTTTACCAAGCGGTATGCGGAGTGGATCGCGGAAGCGGCGGGTGCCGACTGCTTTGATTTGGCGGAGGCAAAAAAGAAAAATCTGGATGTTTACGAAGCAGTTGTTTTTGGAAGCTGGGCGTGTGCGGGCGGTATCAGCAAGCTTGGCTGGTTGAAAAGCAATGCGGCTAAGTGGGCGGACAAGAAGCTGATTGCTTTTTGTGTGGGCGCAAGTCCCATGGAAAGTCCGGAAGTGGAAAAAGCGTTAAAACAGAATTTTGGAGCGTCCGAATTACAAAGCGTAAATGCATTCTACTGCCCGGGCGGACTGAACTATGAAAAAATGTCGGCACCGTCGCGGATTATGATGAAGCTGTTTGTGAAAACGCTTCAGGCGAAAAAGGATAAAACCCAAGAAGAGCAGGAAATGGTAAAAATGATTTCTGCCTCCTATGATATTGCGGACAGGAAATACATAGGACCGATTCTGGAATGTCTGAAAAAATAAATGCCGGTTATATGTATGCGCGTCTTAGGCAGGGGAAAGTCCCTTGCGTAAAAGAGTTGACTTTTTTGGGAAAAAGTATAATAATGGACAAAAATAACAGTGAGAGGAAGTGCAAAGCATGGATAAGAAAAACATTGATTGGGCGAATTTAGGATTTGGATACATGCAGACCGACAAGAGATATGTTTCCAACTTTAAGGGTGGGGCATGGGACGCGGGCGCGCTGGTCGATGATTCCAATATTGTGATGAGCGAATGCGCGGGCGTGCTGCAGTATGCCCAGACGATATTTGAAGGGCTGAAGGCATATACCACGGACGGCGGGCATATCGTAACGTTCCGTCCTGATTTGAACGCAGAAAGAATGGAGCAGTCTGCAAAACGGCTTGAGATGCCGGTGTTTGACAAGGGCAGATTTGTAGAGGCAGTGGAGCAGGTAGTCAGCGCCAATGCAGCTTACGTGCCGCCTTATGGCTCAGGTGCGACGCTTTATATCAGACCGTATATGTTTGGAATTAGTCCGGTTATCGGCGTAAAACCCGCGGAGGAATATCAGTTCAGGGTGTTCTGTACGCCCGTAGGACCGTATTTTAAAGGCGGGGTAAAGCCTCTCACTATCAAAATCAGCGACTTTGACCGCGCGGCGCCTCACGGCACAGGCAATATCAAGGCCGGCCTGAATTATGCCATGAGCCTCCATGCGATAGTGACGGCGCATGAGGAAGGCTATGATGAAAATATGTATCTTGACCCCGGTACCCGCACTAAGGTGGAGGAAACCGGCGGCGCCAATTTCCTTTTTGTAACCAAGGACGGCAAGGTGGTAACGCCCAAGTCCGACAGCATCCTGCCCTCTATTACAAGACGCTCTCTGGTGCATGTTGCCAAAGAGTACTTAGGACTTACGGTGGAGGAGAGAGAGGTTTACAAGGACGAGCTTACGGATATGGCGGAATGCGGCTTGTGCGGTACGGCAGCCGTTATCTCTCCCGTCGGCAAAATTGTGGACCACGGCAGAGAAATCTGTATGGAGAGCGGCATGAGCGAGATGGGACCTGTCACGAAGAAGCTCTACGATACGCTGACAGGCATCCAGATGGGACGCATAGAAGCGCCTAAGGGCTGGATTCATGTGATTATGTAAGCATTAGATTACCCTGCGGCGTTTTGGAAAATGCCGCGGGGATTTTTGCTTGAAAGCGCCGCATTTAACAGTGAAATCAAATTGCGCTTTGGCGGAAAGAAGGTTATAATGATTTGGAAGGCCGGTTTGCGTACTGCATTCTGGCACTGACAGAGAGGGAAAAGAAATATATCTTCAAGTTTACTGCGGTTCAACCGGACCTGCAATTGGAGGAAAACAGGATAAAGACAGCAGGGATGCCGCCGATGCCCTTGCAAAGCTGATTGTGCAGGCGCGCCCTTCTGATTATGCATATGAAGGTTATTACTGAGACGGTTGTGTGAGGAAAAAAATGAAGAAAAACCATAAGTTACAAGTTGCTGGCAAACGGTTTTTGGTGGCGCTGCTTTTGGCGGTGCTTTTCTTTAGCGCCTGCGGCAAAAAAGGCTCTGGTACGACCGTAGTTCTGACTACGGGGCTTGCAGGCGACGAGATTTTCAGGATAGAAAACAAATCCTGCAGGCTGCCGGAAATCATGGTGTATCTGACGACTACCCAGAATCAGTATGAGGAAGTATACGGGGAAGAGATATGGCAGGTAAATCTGGAAGGAGTGACCTTGGAGGAGAATGTCAAGGAGATGGCGCTTGCCAGAATTGCCCAGATTAAGACTTTAAATTTGATGGCGGAAGAAAAGGGCGTGACGCTTGACGAGGAAGAGCAGAGGCGGGTACGGCTTGCGGCAGAGGAGTATTATGGCTCATTGAATGAGACGGAAATAGAAAAGATGGGTGTGACGCCGGAGGTGATAGAGCAGCTCTATGCGGAGTATGCGCTTGCAGAAAAGGTGTACCGCCATATTATACAGGATATCAATCTGGAGATCAGTGATGACGAGGCAAGGACGATTACGGTTGCCCATATTTTGATTAAGACCTATATGCTGGACGGCAGGGGAGAGCGAATCACGTATACGGAACAGGCGAAGGAGGCGGCTTATGCAAGGGCCTGCGAGGTGCTTGCACTTGCCACGGACGGAGAGCACGATTTTGAGAGCCTGATTGCGCAGTATAGCGAGGACCCTGTTGCCACCTATTCCTTTCGGAAGGGGGAGAAGGAGGCAGAGTTTGAGAACGCGGCGTTTAACCTTGGCACCAATGAAATCAGCGGTATTGTGGAGGACGCCTGCGGTTATCATATTATCAAATGTCTCAATACCTTTAATCAGGAAGAAACCGACCAGAATAAGCTATTGATTGTGGAGGAGAGGAAAAAGGAAGTATTTGGGGAAGAATATGACGTCTTTGTGGAAACGCTGACGCGAAAACTGAACGATAAGGTTTGGGAGGAGATAAGCTTTATCCATGATGAAAATGTAAAGACCGTCAATTTTTTTGATATTTATGACAGCTACTTTCCTGATGAGTGACGGAAAACGGTGGTTTATAAAAATTTTAGAATTAAAAAAAGCCCGTAAAATGTACGTTTTTTACGTATTATTAGCACTTGCCAAAGGTGAGTGCTAATTTTGTATTGACTTTTCTTTTCCGTGGTCTTACACTGTATTTTAAGTAAAAGCCGGAAAGTCATATGGCGGCTGGTAAAACAAAACGAAGAAAAGGGAGTGGAATTTATGGCAGTAAAAAAAGGCAGTTTGTCAATCAACAGCGATAATATTTTTCCGATTATTAAGAAGTGGTTATATTCAGACCATGACATTTTCTACAGAGAGATGATTTCTAACGGCTGTGACGCCATCACCAAGCTGCAGCGGCTTGACATGATGGGAGAATATACCCTGCCGGATGGCTACAAGGCAAAAATTGATGTGGTAGCAGACCCGGAAAAGAAAACGTTGTCCTTTACGGACAATGGTCTTGGCATGACGGCAGAAGAGGTAGAGGAGTACATCAATCAGATTGCGTTTTCGGGCGCAACGGACTTTATTGAAAAATATAAGGACAAGGGTAGTGCAGAACAGATTATCGGACACTTTGGACTGGGCTTTTATTCGGCGTTTATGGTAGCGGACGAGGTGCATATTGACACGCTTTCCTACAAAGAGGGCGCGACGCCGGTTCATTGGGAGTGCGACGGCGGTACGGAATTTTCTATGGAAGACGGGGACAAAGCCGAGGTGGGTACGACGATTACCCTGTTTTTGATGGAGGATTGTCTGGAGTTCTGTAATGAGTACAGGGCAAGGGAGGTTATCAAGAAGTATTGCTCTTTTATGCCTACCGAAATCTATTTGAGCAAAGCGGGAAATACGGAAACCCAGACCATCAATGCAGAAGAAAAGCTGGATACGGATACTGTGATAGAGACTATTCAGCCGGAGAAGGAAGGCGAGCCTGAAAAGCTGAAAATTGCAAAGCGTCCGGAGCTTTTAAATGATACCACGCCTCTGTGGACGAAAAATCCAAGCGAGTGTACGAAAGAAGATTATCTGGCGTTTTACCGTAAGGTATTTCAGGATTATAAGGAGCCGCTGTTCTGGATTCATCTGAATATGGATTATCCTTTCAATTTAAAGGGTATACTCTATTTCCCCAAAATCAATATGGAGTATGAATCCATTGAAGGGACAATCAAGCTCTACAACAATCAGGTGTTTATTGCGGACAATATCAAAGAAGTCATCCCCGAATTTTTGATGCTGTTAAAGGGTGTGATAGACTGTCCGGATTTGCCGCTGAATGTTTCCAGAAGCGCGCTGCAGAACGATGGCTTTGTGAAAAAGATTTCCGATTATATCAGCAAACGGGTAGCGGATAAGCTGGCGGGCATGTGCAAGACGGAAAAGGAAGAGTATGAAAAATACTGGGATGATATCAGTCCCTTTATCAAATTTGGCTGCTTAAAGGATGATAAGTTCTGCGAGAAGATGACAGACTACATTCTCTTTAAGAATTTAGAGGGCAATTATATGACGCTGCCGGAATGCCTTGAGGTGAATAAGACGGACCCTGACGAAAAGGAAGAGGGTGCGGAAGAAGGCAGCAAGACAGAGACTGCAACGGACGAGGAAGGCAACAAAGTGGAGGCTGAAATCGTAGACGACGGCAGCGGCGCGGACAGTGAAGCGGCAGAGGATGAGGAAGCGGCAAAGAAAGAAAAGACCATCTATTATGTGACGGACGAGCAGCAGCAGAGCCAGTACATCAATATGTTTAAGGCGGCAAAGATGGATGCCGTGATACTGACCCATAACATCGACCAGCCTTTTGTTTCTCAGCTTGAGGCAAAAAATGAAGGCATTAAGTTCCAGAGAATCGATGCGGACCTGACGGATACCTTCAAGGCAAAGACCTCCAAGAAAGCAGAGGAGGAGATGAAGACACAGGCGGAGAGCATCAGCAAAATCATGAAGAAAGCGCTGAAAAAGGAAAAGCTGGAGGTAAAGGTTGAGAAGCTGAAAAACAAGAAGATTTCCTCTATGATTACCTTGTCAGAGGAAAGCCGCCGTATGCAGGATATGATGAAAATGTATTCTATGAACGGCGCAGGCTTGGGTGATTTTGGATCCGAGGGAGAAACTCTTATCCTAAATGCAAATCATCCGCTGGTGCAGTATGTGACGGCGCATCAGGACGACAAGAACGTGCAGATGATATGCGAGCAGCTTTATGATTTGGCAAAACTGCAGCACGCGCCCCTAAGCCCCGAAGATATGACAAAGTTTGTAGCGCGAAGCAACGATATTATGATGCTGCTTGCAAAATAATTGCAAAATCCCGAATCCTGAGAACCACAAAAAGAGGAAAGGAGCCACACAATGCATGATAAGCTGACACAGAGCGATATTGCGCGCATGGAAGAAGAAATCGAGCACAGGAAGCTGGTCCTGCGTCCGCAGCTTTTGGAGCATGTGAAAGAGGCAAGGGCGCATGGCGACCTCAGCGAAAATTTTGAATACCACGCCGCAAAGCGGGAAAAGAACAAAAACGAGAGCCGCATCCGTTTTCTGGAACGTATGATACGCACCGCCGAAGTGATTTCCGATGCTTCTGCGGAGGATGAAGCAGGTATCAACAATACGGTGACGGTAGAGTTTGTAGAAGACGGCAGCATCGAAGTTTTTAAAATTGTGACAACTGTGCGCGGCAATTCGCTGGAAGGGCTTATCAGCAATGAATCACCGTTGGGAAAGGCGCTGCTCGGGCACAAGGAAGGGGATACCGTACATGTGCAGGTAAACGATACGGTTTCGTATGATGTACGAATCACAAGGATAGACAATACGGTGGATGACGGCTCCGACAAGCTGAGGAGCTTTTAAGAAAAAACAATAGAATCCACACTTCGCAAGGTGTCTATTGCCATAATAATGCCGGCTGCAGATTACTGCAGCCGGCGTTTTGCCTTATAATAAGTCCGCCAAATGTATTTGTGATGGCTTAAAGAGCGCGTTCCACAATGCCGAAGCCCAAAGGATAAGGCCCCGTGTGCACGCTTATGGTAGCGCCAATCTGGTATATGGGCAGCTCCTGCGGCGTAAGGGGGGAGCTGCTTTTTAGCCTGCTGTTGATAACGGACAGTGCCAGCGCCTTAAATTCTTCTGCCTCCGCCCTGTCGTAGCCGAATCCGATGTCGAGGCTGTAGGAGTGGATATCCTTTCCGGTCTCTTTCAGATAATCTAACAGGAGATCAATCACTTTTTCCATGGATTTGCTGCGGCTTCTGGTGATGCCGGAGGGAAAAATCTCACCTTCCTTCAAGGTGATGAGCGGCTTGATGCCAAGGATGGAGCCGGCAAGACCGGTCAGCTTTCCGATACGTCCGCCATGTTTTAAGTATTCCATATTGCCGACCGTAAAAAAGATTCTGCCGGTTGACTTGATGGCTTCCAGACGCTTTACCGTTGCTTCATAATCCCAGCCTGCTTCCTGCAGCTTGGCAGCCTCCAGCACGTAAATGCCTTGCAGCACCGTGTTGATGGTAGAGTCGATAACCGTGATTTTGGCAGAAGGGTAAGATTCCAGAATCATGTCTTTGGCGGTCAGGGCAGACTGCATGGAACCACTGAATTTGGTGGTGATGCAGATACAGATAATCGGAATCCCGTCCTTTGCCAAAGGCTCGAACACGTCTGCATAATCCTGCACGGAGGGCATGGAAGACTTGGGAAAAACCTTGGGATTTTTCACCATTTTCTCGTAAAAATCTCTTATGCCGATTTCCTCAATTTCTTTGAAATAAGTTTGATTGTCAAAAGAAACATAAAAAGGAACCACTAAAAGATTTTTTTCTCTTGCCAGTTCAGGGGATAAATCACAGGAGCCGTCGGTAATAATCTGATATTTCATAAAAAACCCTTTCTAAAACAATCTGTACAATAATATATTGCCGCATTTGTGTTTCTCGTAGAGTATTATAATACATCAGATTAAAAGTGTCCATACCTTTCGTGGTTTTAATAACTACATTCTGTAATTCTTCCTGATTATCTGCTTTTCAAATTAACGCCGTGCACTTTCAGGAATTCAACTGCGATGTCGGAAAGCCTGTATTCCTTGTTGGTGACAAAAGCGCTTGTGACATACATGTACGGGTCGTCAATTTTTTTGATAACCATATCGCCTGCAAGGGCCTTGTCGTCGTCCGTCATGGAAATCAGTGCAACGCTGCCGAAGGAGCGCGCCCACTCGATGGCTGTTGTCTTGGGCGAGGTAATAATGGCAATATTGGGGGAGAGAAGCTGGTGTCCGAACGCCGTATTCACAATGCTCAGGCAGTCAAAGGGAACAGAGAGGTTGTATGCCTGAAGCTGGCTTATTTTCAGCTTTCCTTTTCCCTCAGAAAGAGGATGTTCCTTGGGAAATACGGCAACAATATCTTCATGCTCGTAAGGGTACACGGAAAGGGGACCATAGCTGGGGATACCGGAGCGTATCAGACCGATTTCCGTGATGCCGTTTAACACATTGGGGATGACGTATTCGCTGGGAACTTCATACAAATCGTAGTTGACCTTCGGATGCTTTTCCATGAAGGGGTCAAAAAACTTATGGAGAAAGTAAGGAGAGTTGCCGGCAGGTATGGAGATTTTTAACATCTCGGCGAAGCCGGTCTTGCTGTTATTGATATCGTTGCGCAGGCTTTCTTCTATACGGCACATTTCTTTTGCCTTGCGGTAAAACATGCGTCCTGCCTCCGTCAGCTCCAAAGAACGGCTGCCGCGGATGACAAGCTGTGCGCCATAATTTTTTTCAATATTTTTGAGCTGATTGCTGAGGGAAGGCTGCGCAATCAAAAGCTTGTTGGCGGCGGAGAGAATACTTCCGCTTTCTACAATGGCGACGAAATTTTTGTAAGAATCTAAAGTCATGGTTTTCCTCATTTCTGCGCTGCTTTGTTGCAGAAAGCCATACATGGCGAAACCATATACAGGCTACGAGTTTGTGGCAAGCAGCGCGCAGGCACAAATCTCGTGATTGAAAAAATTCTCAATCTTTCTCCTTTGGAAGTGACAGGGCGGATATCTGTATCGCCATGAACGAGGTGTTAAAAAGGCAGGGCGGCGTTGCTTTTGTGCAG